>JAGBIC010000006.1 GCA_017935185.1 Alistipes sp.
ATATAAAGGGGCTCGTGCTTGCACGAGTTTCGAGTCCCGCTTACCGCTCATGGCGCAGGGAACTGCGCCATTTTTTTATTTGCCGCCGACGAGAACCCGTGACCCTTATCGCCCCTTTCAGGGGTCGGGGGTGTAAATATAGAGCAGCTCGTGCTTGCACGAGTTTCGAGTCCCGCTTACCGCTTTGAGGAGGGATGTCGAGCCACTTTTTTTTTTGTTTAAAGATTTTTTTTGCATAAATATTTGTTTTATTGAACATTAAAGTATATTTTTGTAAAATAATCAATGTAAATTATGGGGTGTAAATCACATATGTTTAGTTGTGAGATCGGACGTTATCTGATGTCCGATATAGTTTTATGCACCCCCCCCCTATTATATAAGCTCTTATAAATCAGCTATTTACATTTTGAGCACCTCGCATTCTCTAACGTGCGAGGCGAATTGTCGTGTCTATTAGTTATCAACTTTAATAAATCAAACTATTATGGAGAACAAATTAAATTATGTAGCACCCGAGGTTGAGGTACTGGAGGTGCAGGTGGAGGCAGGTTTTGCACTATCAGGAGGAGATTATCCCAAATGGCCGGGTGATGAAATACCTCTTTAATCAACTGAATGTCTAACGATAAAAATTAAACGAAAGATGAAAAAGATTTTAATGGCTGTCGTGGCATTGGCAGTTATGGGTTTTGTGGGTTGTCAGAAGGATGATAATGTCGTTGACAACAAGATAAAAGTAAACTTTGCAGTTGCCGATAAGGCTGGTTTTGATAATGGCTCTCGTGCTGTGAAGGCTGGTTGGGAAGCTGGTGACCAGATTTTGGTAGTATTCAAGGGTCAAGATGGTCTGCTTGATATTGTAAATGGCGTGAATACTTTGACACTTGAGTATAACGGAACTGCCTGGGTGTCAGATACTGAAAGTATGCCCGAAAGTGGTCTTAAGAGTGGCTGTGGATATTTTGCTATTCATCATCCTGGCGAGGTTACATTGGGCTCATACAATGACCATATGGGTGGTACCTATCTGGATGGATATAAGGGTGGCGAGCAATTGATTTATGGTGGAACATATACCCTTGACGGTACTACCGTAGAGTTGGGTACAATTGTTTTGGAACGAAATAGTCCAAACGATATCCAGGTGTCGGTTAAAGATTTGACTGGCGAGAATTGGAAGATGAGTATTTTTGCTGATAAAACCGGTAGTGATGAGGGTATTAACATTACTCATGAGGAAGATGGAAATCTCTTTGTGTTAGACACTGGTTTGGGTTCATATGCCAATTATGTAGATGCTACAGGTGTGGAGTATGGTGGTGATGTTTCATTCTATTTTTCTGTGATAAATGTGGAGGTTTCACAACTCGTATTCGTATTGAGTAATGGCACTGATACCTACTACTACACAAAGACAGGTGTTACTTCGGATACATTGCAGGGCGGTTATGCATATCTGTTGCCTGCTATTACCGACCCTGCTTGGGAAACAGAATAATTCTCCCAAATACTAAACTATCAACAAAAGGGCTTGCCTGCAAATTGTTTGGCAGGCTCTTTTTTTTGTATGCGGTAGGTCTTTCTGCGGTTGTGGAAATGGCAGTTGTGCGTACATATGAAGCGGTTTATAAGTGTTGTGGCGCAAGTGAAATTTGTTAAAGCCGTTGGTTGGGCCGATATGTAATATCGTTTTTGTAAAATATCGCCTATATTCTGCTTTTGTTTGCAAAATTATGACTATCTTTGCGGCAAATTGGTAAACGTAAATCGTTATCGAAAATGAAGATAGCTCTTGCCCAATTAAATTACACTATTGGTGATATCGAAGGCAATTGTGCCCGTATCGTAGAGGCCGTTTGTCGTGCCGAAAAAGAAGGCGCCGATTTGGTGTTGTTTGCAGAGTATGCTGTAAGCGGTACACCGGCTTACGATTTGTTGCGTAAGACAACTTTCCTTACAATGTGTGAGGAGGCTTTGGAAGAGATTGCATCGCATTGTCGTCGTATTACAGCTATTGTGGGTTCTCCATATCTTACCGAGCGAGGTGCTGTTAGCGCCGCTGCGGTGTTGCGAAACGGTCGTATTGACACTATTGTCGAAAAACAATATCTGAAGGCCCGCCGAGATATGGGTTATATCGTTGCAGGTTCAGGTTATCAGGTTGTTGATATCACAGGATGCAAAATTGCCATAATGGTGGGTGATGACCTCTCGTCGCTCAATGAGCTGGAGGCTGATGCAGATTTTGTTGTTAGCGTAAACTCTCGTCGTTATGGTAAGGGCTTGCTGTCACGTCGTTTGGAGACAATGCGCCGCCTTACCTTTACCGAGGGCAGAAATATTATTATCATCAATCAAGTGGGTGGCTCGGGCGATTTGGTTTATGATGGCACATCTGGCATTATGAACAAATCGGGACAGGTGGAGCTGCTTATGAAGAGTTTCGAGGAGGATTTCCAGATTTTCGATACGCTTGCCGAGAATAAGGCTTTCGATGTTCCCTATACATCATATAACGACCGCACCCGCATGGTATATGAGGCGGCATGTTTGGGTTTGCGTGATTATTTCCATAAGAGTGGATATAAGCGTGCTTGTGTAGGTCTGTCAGGAGGTATTGACTCTTCTGTTGTGGCTTGTCTTGCAGTAGGAGCGTTGGGCCGTGAGAATGTCAAGGGCTTGATGATGCCGTCGCAGTTCTCGTCGGATGATTCTGTGGAGGATGCAAAACTGTTGGCCGAGAATTTGGGAATAGAGTATAGCGTGTTGCCCATCAGCGAGGCGTATACCGCTATCATGGATACCCTAAAGCCCGTCACCGGTGGAACTACTTTCGATGCTACCGAGGAGAATATCCAATCGCGTATTCGTACCGTATTGCTCATGGCGTTACAGAATAAAGAGGATTATGTATTGCTCAATTCTTCGAATAAGAGCGAAAATGCCCTCGGTTGGTGTACTCTCTATGGCGATACTGCTGGAGCTTTCAGTGTTACGGGAGACCTCTATAAGAGTGAGGTTTACGATGTGGCACGCTACATAAATAATCGTTTCGATAATGTAATCCCCGAAAATATACTCAAGAAGGAGCCTACTTCCGAGTTGCGTCCCAATCAGAAGGATAGCGATATCCTACCTCCTTATGAAGTCGTGGATGCCATTCTGTATCGTATGATTGAGGAGGGGCAGCATCGTGAGGAGATTATAAATGCAGGTTTTGACTCGCAGGTTGTCGAGAAAATTCACTCGATGGTAATGCAGAATGTCAAGAAGCGTTACCAGTATCCTCCTGTGTTGCGTCTGTCTACTTGCTCATTCCGTCATGAGTGCTTGTTCCCGCTGGTGAATAAGTATGGCTATTAAAATTTGAGCGATATATGGCGGAGGTAAAACATTTTGGCGAGGTTGTGCGCATAGAAACCGGTAAGGTCTATGTGCGTATTACTGTCAATAGTGCATGCAGCGAGTGTCATGCTCGAGGTGTATGCGGGGTTGGAGAATCTGCCGATAAAATTGTGGAAGTTGATGTGGCTGATGCATCACAATATAATGTTGGAGAAGAGGTTGAGGTGGCTCTGCAGAGTCGCTCCATGGGTACTAAATCGGTCGTTATGGCCTATGTGTTACCCTTTTTAGTATTAACT
Organism: Alistipes sp.; assembly: GCA_017935185.1. Classification (GTDB taxonomy): domain Bacteria; phylum Bacteroidota; class Bacteroidia; order Bacteroidales; family Rikenellaceae; genus Alistipes. Next base: position 3,648 of record JAGBIC010000006.1, read on the forward strand.
CTCTTGATGGTCGGCGCATTGATGGTCGGCTTGAGTGAAGGTATGGCGGTATTAGCAGGAATAGGGGGCATAGCTCTCTATTATTTTGTACTCTATTTTACCCAGGATAAAGTTAAAAATATTATAAAATTCATAATAATAAAACAAACAAAATGACGGTATTACTATTTACTATCCTGACGCTCAGCGTGTTGGGTATCCTTTCTGCCATCATCTTGTATTTCGTTGCACAGAAATTCAAGGTTGAGGAAGATCCCCGCATCGATGAGTTGGAGAAGATGCTCCCTGGTGCCAATTGTGGCGGTTGTGGATTGACCGGATGTCGTGCTATGGCTGAGGCTATGGTTAAGCAAGATGATATCTCGGCTCTCTATTGTCCCGTTGCAGGTGCCGAGTGTATGAAGAAGATGGCGGCATTATTGGGTAAGGTAGCTCCCGAAAAAGAGCCTACTGTAGCTACTGTTCGTTGCGGCGGAGTGTGCAGCAAACGCCCTCGTACAAACACCTATAATGGCGCAAAGAGTTGTGCAGTGGCTTCTACGGTTTATATCGGCGAGACCGGCTGTGCTTATGGCTGTTTGGGTTATGGAGATTGTGTTGAGGCTTGTAAGTTCGACGCCATCAAGGTTAATCCCGAAACAGGCATTGCCGAGGTTGATCCCGACAAGTGTACAGCTTGTGGCGCATGTGTTACTGCTTGCCCCAAAAAGATTATTGAGTTGCGCAAGAAGTGGCCGAAGAATCGTGCTGTGTATGTAAGCTGCGTATCGAAAGACAAGGGTGCTGTTACAATGAAGGCTTGTAAGGCTGGTTGTATCGGTTGTGGTAAATGTGCCAAGGTTTGTGCCTTCGATGCTATTACTGTGGAGAATGGCCTTGCATATATCGATTCAAATAAGTGTAAGTTGTGCCGTAAGTGTGTGAACGAGTGTCCTACAGGTGCAATTGTGCTTAAGGGTATGGATCCGCTACCCAAGGAGCCCAAGACCCCCGCTGCAAAGCCTGCGACTCCCGCTGCTGCTCCTGCTGCCAAACCTGCAGCTGAGGCTAAACCCGCAGTCGAGAATAAAGAGAATATAAACGAGCAGAAATAAATATTGAGAGATTATGAAGACATTTCCCATAGGCGGAGTTCATCCGTCGGATAATAAAAAATGGAGCAACACCAAGGCTATCGAGGTGTTGGAGCTTCCTGACGTCGTCAATATTCCGCTCGGACAGCATATTGGCGCACCCGCTACCGCCAAGGTGGCAAAGGGTGATAAGGTTTTGACCGGTCAGCTTATTGCCGAGGCAACAGGCTTTATGTCGGCAAATATTCATTCACCTATCTCGGGTACCGTTACCGCAGTTGATATGCAGGTGAATGGTCAGGGGTTGCGTCAGATGATGATCACCATCAAGCGCGAGGGTGATGAGTGGATGCCAGAAATTGATCGCTCTGCCGAGATTAAGCGTGAGTGTGATCTTGATTCAGCGGCTATTATCGCCAAAATTAAAGACGCAGGTATTGTAGGTATGGGTGGTGCAACATTCCCCACTCATGTTAAGCTCTCAATCCCCAATGGATGCAAGGCCGAATACCTTATTATAAATGGTGTTGAGTGTGAGCCTTATCTTACATCTGACCACCGTACCATGTTGGAGCGTGGTAAGGAGCTTTTGGTTGGTGTTGAGATTCTTAAGAAGGCGTTGGGTGTTGAGAAGGCTGTAATCGGTGTTGAGAATAATAAGCCCGATGCGATTGCCAATCTTAATAAGATTATCAAGGAGGAGAAGTTTGTTGTCTCTGTAGCACCTCTGAAGGTTCAGTACCCGCAGGGTGGTGAGAAGCAGCTTATCGCCGCCATCACAGGTCGTGAGGTGCCGCCTCCTCCAGCATTGCCTATTCATGTAGGGGCGGTTGTTTGCAATGCATCTACCGCAGTGGCAGTATATGAGGCTGTTCAGAAGAATAAGCCCCTCATCGAGCGTGTGGTAACTATCACAGGTAAGGAGCTCAAAGAGCCTCGCAACCTGCTCACCCGTATGGGTACACCTATTTCGAAACTTATCGAGATGGCGGGTGGTCTGCCCGAGGGCGATGTTAAGGTTGTTAATGGTGGCCCTATGATGGGTCGTCCTATGGTTAATATCGATTCTCCTGTAACAAAGGGTTGCTCAGGTGTCACCATTTATAGTGGCAAAGAGGCACAACGTGTCAATGTCGAGAGCTGTATCAAGTGCGCCAAGTGTGTATCGGCTTGTCCTATGGGTCTTGAGCCATACTTGATTATCCGTCTTACACAGAAACATATGTGGGAGGAGCTCGAGGCCGAGTATATAACCAATTGTATCGAGTGCGGTTGCTGTCAGTATTCATGTCCCGCGGGCCTGTCATTGCTGGACTATGTAAGATTGGGCAAGCAGACTGTTATGGGTATTATTCGTGCCCGTGCAGCAGCAGATGCAGCCAAGAAATAATGAAAATAAAAGAGTAAAAATATGGCAAATAAATTTTTTGTTGCAGCATCGCCTCATGTGCATAGCCCGCAGTCAACACAATCGTTGATGCGTGATGTGCTGTTGGCTCTTTTGCCGGCATTGGCAGTGTCGACCGTGGTATATGGCATAGACGTGCTGCGTGTAACAGCTATTGCTGTTGTTAGTTGCGTCTTGATTGAGTATCTTATCCAGAGATTCTTGATTGGTGGAGCCTCTACTATCCAAAATCTTTCGGCAGTACTTACAGGTGTTTTGCTCGCCTTCAACCTCCCGTCAGATATTCCGTGGTGGATTATCGTTATCGGTTCGGTTGTCGCTATCGGCGTAGCAAAAATGACTTTCGGTGGTTTGGGTCACAATCCTTTCAACCCTGCGTTGGTGGGACGTGTATTCCTGCTTATTGCTTACCCTGTTCAGATGACATCATTCCCCCAGCCCTCTATGGGTAATTATGTAGATGCTTTTGCTGGTGCTACCCCCTTGGCAGCATTGAAGGCCCGAGCTGTTGAGTTGGGCGATGTCAACCTTCTTCATATGTTTACAGGTGCAATGCCCGGTTCTATGGGTGAGATTGCGGCTTTGGCTCTTCTTGCTGGTGGTATATATATGTTGTGGCGTAGAGTAATCACATGGCATATTCCTGTTGCTGTGTTGGGCTCTATGGCAGTATTTGCATTTATTGTTGCCGCCTTCACCGGTGGTGGCGAGTTGTTGTATGCGATGCCTGCATTCCATCTGTTGGCCGGAGGTGCTATGTTGGGAGCTATCTTTATGGCAACCGACTATGTGACTTCGCCTATGACCCCGAAGGGCATGATTATCTATGGTGTTGGTATTGGTGTAATCACTATGATTATTCGTCTGTGGGGTGCATATCCCGAGGGTATGTCGTTCGCAATCCTGCTGATGAACTCTGTTACACCTCTTATCAACAAATATGTGAAGCCTCGCCGCTTTGGTTTAACATCGAATAAAAAATAAGGAGGACAGATATATGAAGAGTACACTTTTTAATATGGTTGCCGTTCTGTTCTCTATCACACTCATAGCTTCGGCTGGTGTGGGAGCAGTAAACATGATTACGGCAGATGCTATTGCCGAGGCCAATGCGTTGGCTACCAAGCAGGCTGTAGAGAATGTATTGCCACAGTTCGAGAGTAACGAGACCGATGATATGGTTATCGACGATATGGCCATCAAGATTTACACTGCAAAGAGTGGTGAAGATATTGTAGGCTATGCTGTCGAGTCAATGACCAAGAATGGTTTTGGTGGCGTTATTCGTTTGATGGTAGGATTCTCGCCCGAGGGTAAGATTCTTAATGTAAACGTATTGTCGCAGGCCGAGACTCCGGGCTTGGGTACAAAGATGTGTGATGAGGGTAATGCGCTTATCAGCAGTATTCAGGATAAAGATCCCGATGATATGTCATTCTCTGTAAAGAAGGATGGTGGAGAGTTGGATGCGCTTACCGCTGCAACAATATCATCACGAGCTTATTATGAGGCTGTGGAGCGTGCTAATGAGGCATTTGAGGTTGTAAGTGGTGCAAAGAGTGCACCCGACAGCGTGTCAGGAGCTACTTCAACAAATGATAATCAGGAGGGCGCAGAGGCCCAGGAAGGAGGTAACAATGAATAAGATGCAGATTGTATTGAGTGGCATCCTAAAGAATAACCCCACCTTTGTGTTGGTGCTTGGTATGTGTCCCACGCTGGGTACTACCACATCGGCCATAAATGGTATGGGTATGGGTGTAGCTACCATGGCAGTATTGATTATGTCGAACCTTGTTATTTCGCTAATCAAGAATTTGATTCCCGATAAGGTGCGTATCCCTGCATTTATCGTGGTTATTGCGTCGTTTGTAACCATTATCCAGATGCTTATTCAGGCCTATGTTCCTTCGCTCTATGCAAGTCTGGGTGTATTTATTCCCTTGATCGTGGTAAACTGTGTGATTTTGGGTCGTGCCGAGGCTTTTGCGTCTAAAAATGGTGCTTTGGATTCAATACTCGATGGTGTAGGTATCGGCGTTGGTTTTACCTTGTCGCTTACAATTATCGGTGCTGTTCGTGAGTTGCTTGGTAGTGGAGCTATCTTCGGATATTCATTCGGAATTGCCGATTATATGCCTTTGGTATTTGTGCTTGCCCCCGGTGCATTCTTTGTGTTGGGTTATCTGATGGTTTTGTTTAACAAATTTGCAAAGAAATAGTTATGGAGCTTTCATATTTCGCAATTATTATTGGTGCAATCTTCGTAAATAACGTTGTTCTTGCACAGTTCTTGGGTATCTGTCCTTTTCTTGGCGTTTCGTCAAAGGTAGAGACCTCAATGGGTATGGGTGCAGCCGTAACCTTTGTGATGGCATTGGCAGCAGTTGTGGCATGGTCTATTCAGACTTTTATCCTTGTGCCGTTGCATATTGAGTATATGCAGACCATCGTCTTCATCCTCGTTATCGCTGCTTTGGTGCAGATGGTTGAGATTGTCTTGAAGAAGGTATCACCCTCTCTCTATCAGGCATTGGGTATTTTCTTGCCTTTGATTACTACCAACTGCGCAGTATTGGGTGTGGCAATTCTGATGATTCAGAAGGAGTTTAACCTGCTTCAGAGTTTTACCTATTCAGTATCGACTGCGCTCGGATTCGCTTTGGCATTGGTGATTTTTGCCGGTATCCGCGAGCGTCTGGAGTTGGATGGCGTACCCGCAGCGTTGAAGGGTAATCCCATTGCTCTTATCACCGCCGCTATCCTTGCTATGGCCTTTATGGGTTTCTCGGGCTTGGTATAGTTTATATTTATATTAGATTACATTTTTGGGGTGGCGTGTTTGTGCTACCCCAAATTTTTTGTGTAAAAAAATTGCTTTTTGAGAATAAAAATTATAATTTTGTATAGTTGTATAAGGGGTAATAACTCCGTTCAATTCAAAAAGATGTTACGCCATAAGGAAAATATCGGTTTTGTTGTCGGCTCTGTCGCAACAGTCGCACGACGTGAGTATTCGTCGGTTGTGCGCGATGAGTATGGCGTAATATTGCCCCCCCCCTATATGGCTTAATTATCAGATAATCAGTAAATTATACGAAAATGACTTAACGCGCTCTCGGCGTGGGCTTTGTTGTGCCCTGCTGTGAGCGTTTTTTTGTTTATACATTCACTAATAACAATACAAAAACAAACAATTATGGAGAAGAAAACTTATTTAGCACCCGAGGTTGAGGTACTCGAGGTAGTAGTAGAGCAGGGCTTTGCCCAGTCAGGTATTGATGATATGCCTTATGGTGGTAACAATTGGTAGTAACAAATTTTAGACAGAAGAACAATGAAGAAGTTTTTGTTTTTATTAGCTGCTACCGGAGTGTTGGCAGCCGTAGGTTGCAGCAAGGATGATGCAGCCCAGGAGGAGGTAAAGTATGTATCGGAGATTAAGATTGGCTTCGAGGGTGATACTCGCGTAAGCGCATCACACAGCGCCGCTGGTTTGAAGTTCGCTTGGGAGGATGGCGATGTGATTTATGTATCGAGAACAGCATCAGAGGTAATGGCAAATGAAGAATTCAAATACGATGCTTCAAGTGGAACATTTAAACCTGGAAATAATTCAAGTTCTTTAAAAGCAGGCGAAAAATATATTGCAGTTTATAATGCATCGCTGACTAAATTTAGTGATGGTATTAAAGTTAATGTTCAGCAAACTCGTGAAATTAGTGACATGTTTAGCAATATGCCAATGGTATCAACTGAATTTACTGCTGATGCAAATGGTACTATTGCTACAATGACGCATATTGTTGGTATGGTAGAAATTCCGGTTAAGTCTCAGGATGCTGGTAAAAAATTGAAAGAAATAATGATAACTGCTACTGATTATACTAATTTGGGAGGTACTTTTAATATGCCAGTATCTGATTATTCTATCAGTTTGCCAAGTGGTGGTTTCAATTATGTAAAACTAAAATCGGCTACAGGAATTGATTTGAATCAATCAACAGCTACTTCAGTATTCATTCCTGTATTGCCTTGTACTAATGCAGTTATTGCCCTCGATTATAAGCTTGATGATGATACTGAATTGCAATACATTAGCAATTCTGACCTCGGTAGTAAGAAATTGACTGTTGAGCGAGGTAAGATTACTAAGATTAGTGAACTTACATTGGAATAATTTGCATAAAGTAAAAAACAGCCTCGGCTACTGAGTAGCCAGCACCAAAATCCGCTTGGCGGTAACAAGACTCAGTATTCGTACTATTAAAGACTGCACTTTGTTGTAGTCTTTTTTTTGCGTGTGAGGTGACTGGATAAGTTGCGCTTATAGCACGGTAAATTCTTTTTATCGTTTTGGGGTTGTTTTATTCGATTTGTGTATTACTTTTGTAGTAGAGAAAGATGAAATTATTAACAATTAAAATTTGATATTATGGATAAGTATAGTTGCATACCTTGTGGATGGGTTTACGACCCTGCTAAGGGAGACCCCGAGAATGGAATAGCCCCCGGAACATCTTTTGATGAGTTGCCCGATGATTGGGCATGCCCCTTGTGTGGAGCAGGCAAAGAGAGCTTCGAGAAGATGTAATAGTATGTTATACAAATAGTGCAGACTCCCGCTTAACGGCAATCGTTAGGCGGGAGTTGTGCTTTGTATATGTTGGCAAGAGTGATGTATCGAACATGCTTCCAGCTTACAAACGCCTATGGTTCGCAGGGTGAGCAACTTCAGCAGACCAACTTTGCACAGCATGGAGATATGAGCAATGTCTATAAGTTGCGAGGCGGCTATTCCGAGGGTTGGACGGTATTTTGGATAACGGCTCACTTCCTTAATGCAGCGGCGCGTTTTGAAGAGATGGGTGTTGAGTTGTAAAAAAAGTAATGATGCACAAAAGCGGAGCTAAAAACTCCGCTTTTGTGTTGATGTTTTGTGGTGAAATAAAATTACTCCAATTTGTGTATTACTCCCTTAATCTGCTCGCCTACCGAGGTGTTATAACCTTGTGAGAAGTAGACTATGCGGCCGAATGTGTCGCATATTGCAATTACGGGTAACGTCTTTGATGTCGAGTTGCAGCCTTCGCACAACATCTGCTTTACCTTGCCGTTCGCATCCACTCCATATGAAACTCCCAACGATGTGATAATATTGCGATTTAGCTTCTTTGCATCTTCTGCCGAAGAGTTGAGAACGATAATCGGGCGACCCCACGCCTTCAGATCGCCACTTATCGAATTAAGTCCTCGCATTGCATGGTTTGTAGGCTCATCGGTAGTGCCCATGACGGCCAGAAGGAAATAGCCACGTCCGGTGGTCGAGAGCAGTGAACGTTCCGAACTCTCACCTTCGGGCAAATACAGCTTCTCGGCATCCATCGAGCCGATAACGCCTATATCATCATTTGCGGAGCGTATTATAAGCTCGATTTTGCACTCCTTGTTCTTTTCGATACGGAAACTTACATTGTGTGACAATATCTTGCCGCTGGCCATTCGATTGCCCGATGTGAGCATGTAGAAACCCTCGTCAAGTTCAATCTTCTCGGCAAAGAGATTTGCTGTTGAGTTGCCCATGTCGGCTGAAAGGTTTGTGTCGAAGTTGAGTGTTTGGCAACGTCCGTTCTCAATGCGTGATATGGTGTAATGCGACGAATATGCAGGGTGTGAAATAGTGGGAACTTTCTTTGCGTCATATGTGATTGTCAATAAGCCTTTGGCTGTTGCCTTTTCCGATACGGCATTACCATAAGTTACCTTTATCCACTCATCATCGTGTAGGTATTCGGGGCGCTGATCTTGAGGGTTAAGTCGCGCTGCAATGCCAAATGTGCGGCAGGCAGCAACAAAAAATCTATCTCGGGAATTGCTGTCGGCAGCACGTAACCGTAACACTCCGGCAGGGGTGGCTTGCAGATTTATCGGGTTGTCATCATCGCACAACTCAATATTGTCGTTGCACCACGATATTATTTGAGCTGCCGATGGATTGCCAGATATGTCATGGCTCAACACATCGCGTATTTGATTGCGGTAGGGTTGCAGGAACTCATGAGCAATGCGTGGCGAGAGGATGTATTGGCAATATGTTGGAGTGAGTTCTGCCGTAGGTGTTGACTCTAGTGCATCGTTAAGGACTTCCAATGAAGTGTCGTGCAGATCTTTGCCCGAGATATTATTCAGCAGGGCCAAAGCTCTGGCGCGTTCAGTACCATTTTTTGAATTGATAAAAGCCTTTATATTACGCCAATTACCTCTTGATGCAATAAGAATCTTCTGCTCTTGTGGGGTATACTCTGCGCAACGCTCGGCCGTCATAAAGGTCGAAATGTACGACAGGCGAATAGAATCCTCAATTGTAAGACGGCGTTTGTTCTCGGCAATCTGCTCGTCGGTTAATTTTATGGGAATGTCACCGGTGACGGGAGGCGTAATATCCTCTGCGAATGAGAAACTATCGCCATCCTTATATCTCAACTCAACGGTGACCTGCTCGCCGGAGAGTTTGCTGAACCCGAATCGTCCTTCGTGTGAGGCCCATACGAGCATGTCGCCTAAGCCCATATGTATTGAGGCTTTGCCCTCGGCATTGGTGGCGAGTTGGACAACCGAATTGAATTCGCCATAGTTGAAAATCTTGAACTCAACCGTTGCTCCGGCCACGGGCTTCTGCTCTGTGTCGACAACGGTAACTGTCGAGTGGCGTGTGGGGGCGTAGTTGTCAATGACATTTATCTCGGTAAAACAATTTGTTCGCTGAATCACATCTTCCGGCCCTGAATAGTCGCCTCTCACTCGTGTGTGCATAAGCAATGCGCGTGTGGCAGGCTGGTTAAACCATGCAATATTTAGCTCGGGCTCGGGCTCGCATGCACCCATGAAGTACCATTTGCCGTCAATCCACACCTCGACCCATGCATGATTGCTGTCGGTATGGGCCCAGCGGGGAGTGTATACCTGTCGGGCAGGAATACCTACTGCACGCAGGGCAGAAACGGTCAGCGTAGACTCCTCGCCGCAGCGCCCCTCGCCGGTGAGTATGGTGGCCATAGGTGATGAAGTTCTGGCATCGGATGGGATGTATGTGGCCTTCTCGTGGCACCAATGATTCACCTCAAGTGCAGCATCGTGCAGCGATAGGCCGTCGACACGCATCTTGAGGGTGTCGTAATAGATCATACGGAAATCATCAAGCCGCTCATTGTTTACTCTTACAGGGAGTACAAAGTGCCGAAAAATATCCTCGGGAACATCATCTCCCCAAGCCATTTCGTTGCGTGCTTTTAGCGAACTGCGAACGTTTGCGAGGAAATATTCACCCTCATAATCGCCCATGTCGGCAGATGGCATCGAAGCGTATAGAAATTCCATGGCCTCGCGCTCCTGAAGTGATAAATCCTTATCGAAGATGGCAAATATATCTCCATGGGTGAACCGAGATTGTCGCTGGAGAACTTTTTCGTGGATATCATTGCGGATTTCGGCATCTGTTATAAAGTGCTTTGTGCATGCTGTTGAAGCGATTGCTAAGGCCGCAACAAAAAGTGATTTGAGGAGTGTTGGCTTCATTGTCTAAAATTTTATGTCGGCACTGTTTGTCAGTGTATGGTTGTCGCACAAAGGTAGAAAAATAATACCGACGAAAAAAGAATAACTCATATCATTCTCTTTTCGTCGGTATTTTTTATTCGTCGGCTGACCTGCCCAATATTATCAGAGGGTTATCTCTGATGATATTTGGATAGCAGAAGCATTGCTATTTGCCGAGCTGGCGATTTACCTCCAATGGGTTGTCTGTGGTGATGTAGTCAACCTTGTTGTCGATGCACCACTTGATATCCTCGGGGTTGTTTACAGTCCAAACATTGACTGTAAGGCCCAAATCGTGGCTCTGCTTAATCCACTCGGGATGCTGCTTCATAACCTTGAGGTTGTAGTCGATGCCTGTGTAACCTTGGGCTTTACACTCGGCAGGAGTCATATTGCCGTTCAGGTATGCGATTTGAATACCCTTGGGGCCGTAGGCTACAAGCTCGTCGCATACATGCTTGCTGAAAGCGATATACTCAACATCTTTCTTAAGTTTGAAACGCTTCACCATCTTAAGAATGTTCTTTACTACACGAGTCTCGCGCTCGGGAGTGTCGTGGCTCTTAATCTCGATGATGAGTTTTGTGTTGGTATTTTTCTTTGCTTGAATAAGATACTCTTCGAATGTGGGCATAATCTCACCATTCTTGAGTTTTTTGGCACGCAATGTGGCGTAATCTGTCTGTTGAACAGTGTACTCGCCATGCTTTGGACCGTGAATTGATACTAAAACACCATCGGCAGTTTCGTTGATGTCGCACTCTGAACCATAAAAACCTGCCTCCTGAGCATTGGCAAGTGATGAAAGAGAGTTGTGCTCCGAGTTCTTTGTGGCATGGAAACCGCGGTGTGCAATAACCTCGGTCTGCGCGTAAGTGGCCATTGTAGCTGCTAGGCATACAATGAGGGTTAAAATTTTCTTCATGATATACAGTTATTTTTGTTGTATTTTGTTTGTCTAAACAATGTATTTATGCAAATATACGAACAATATTTCTAAAAAGAGGGGTCTATATGGCAAAAAAAATATATTTTTGAAATCATATAAACAAGAATAGAATTTATTTGTAAATTTGCATTGACGTATCATGCTTTTTACGGTCAAAAAAAGAGTAAACATTCAAATTTATATATATGAGCAATCGATATTCTTTGCCACAGGATGGTGGGCTGAGATTGGAGGGTATCCCCAAAGATATTATCCATCGTTACGAGAAAATTCCCACCTCAATTTTCGATGATGAGAGTGCCGCTGTTCAATATGTCAGCGATCTTGTCATTGATGCCATAAACAGTCATGCTGCAAATGGTATAAAACGTAATTTTGCATTAGGTCTTACGACAGGACGTACACCGATAGGTGTGTATCATGAGTTGGTGCGTTGTTATGAAGAGGGGAAGGTCTCTTTCGAGAATGTTGAGGTATTTAGTCTCGATGAGTTTTACCCCATTAAGGCAAGCGAGCAGCAGAGCCGCAACTATCGTATTCATGAAGAGTTTCTGAGTCATGTAAATATTAAACCCGATAATATTCATATCATCGATGGCACAGTGCCGGTAGATAAGGTTTCGGCATATTGTGCTGAGTATGACAAAAAGGCAAGAAATATCGATTTGATGGTTATCGGTATGGGTGAGCAGGGCCAGATTGGATTTAACGAGCCGGGCTCGTATGCCAAATCGGTAACCCGTATGGTGCAGCTAACATATCACTCTCGAAAGGTGCAGTCGAGTCAATTCTTTGGTATTGACAATACTCCCAAGTTGGCTATCACCATGGGACTTAATACCGTTATGAGTGCCAAACGTATTGTGCTTATGGCATGGGGCGAGGGTAAGGCTGAGGTTGTTCAACGTGTGGTGGAGCAGGATGCGACTCGCCTTATTCCTGCATCATTGTTGCAAAATCACCCCTCTATTGAGGCTGTGGTTGATGCTCCAGCGGCCGAGTCGCTGACCGTTAAGCGCGCTCCGTGGTTGGTTGGTCCCTGCGATTGGACTCCGCGCATGGTGCGTAAAGCTGTTGTGTGGTTGTGCGAGGTGGTGGGTAAGCCTATCCTTAAGCTTACCTATCAAGATTATATCGAGCATGCTCTCGGCGAGATGCTTGACTCTGTGCAGATGTCATATGCCGATGTAAATATCAAGGTCTTTAACGATCTTCAGCATACTATTACAGGCTGGCCCGGCGGTAAGCCAAATGCCGACGATAGTACGCGCCCTGTGCCTTCGGCTCCATATCCGAAGCGTATTATAATCTTCTCTCCGCATCCCGATGACGATGTGATATCTATGGGTGGAACATTTATCCGCCTTGTGGAGCAAGGACATGATGTCCATGTAGCCTACGAAACATCGGGTAATGTGGCAGTGCATGATGATGTGGTAATCCAGAATCTCGATACAGCTCGTGAGCTGGGTATGGGTGATCGTGTTGAGGAGGTGCGTCAAATCATTGCAGGCAAACGCAAGGGAGAGCCCGAGCCACGAGCTTTGCTTAACATCAAGGGCGCCATCCGTCGTGCCGAGGCTCGTGCTGCGGTGCGTTCGTTTGGTCTTAATCCCGATACCAATGCCCATTTCCTGAATCTGCCTTTCTATGAAACAGGCGGAATCAAGAAGGGCCAACGTACGGAAAAGGATCTTGAGATCATCATTGAACTTTTGCAGCGTGTGCGTCCCCATCAGATTTATCTGGCGGGAGATTTGGCTGACCCTCATGGAACTCATCGTGTATGCACCGAGGCTGTTATGGAGGCTGTGTGCCGTTTGCGCGACAGAGGTGAGGCATGGCTTAACGAAACCGTTATATGGCTCTATCGTGGAGCATGGATGGAGTGGGAGATAGGTATGGTAGATATGGCTGTTCCTTTGAGCCCCGACGAACTGATTAAAAAGCGCCATGCTATCTACCGCCACCTTTCTCAGAAGGATATTGTTCCCTTCCCCGGCGATGACAGCCGTGAGTTCTGGCAGCGTGCCGAGGAGCGTACACAGAGTACGGCCCGCAAATATGACGATTTGGGCATGGCGGAGTATCAGGCCATTGAGGTCTTTGTCAAATTGGATGTAAAAACACTTTAATCAAACAACTTATGAGAGTAATTATAGAGAATACTTCTGCCGAGGCAGGGCGTTGGGCGGCGCGTTATGTGGCAGCAGAGATTAACGCCAAGGCTGCGGTGAGTAGCGAACCTTTTGTTTTGGGTTTGCCCACAGGGTCGACTCCGCTTGGAATGTATGCCGAACTGATTGAGTTGAATAAGGCCGGTAAGGTGTCATTTTCAAATGTTATAACATTTAATATGGATGAGTATGTCGGCTTGCCCGAGGAACACCCCGAGAGCTACCATTCTTTTATGTGGAATAACTTCTTCTCGCATGTCGATATAAAGCCCGAGAATGTAAATATTCTGAACGGTAATGCCGAGGATTTGGCCGAGGAGTGCCGCTCTTACGAAAAACGTATTGTTGTTGCGGGAGGTATAGACCTCTTTATTGGAGGTGTTGGCGAGGATGGACATTTGGCTTTCAACGAGCCTTATTCATCACTTTCGTCACGCACGCGAGTAAAAACCCTTACCGAGGATACCATCATCGTAAATTCTCGTTTCTTCGATAATGATGTTAATCAAGTGCCCAAGCGAGCATTGACAGTGGGTGTTGGCACCGTGTGTGATGCCAAGCAGGTGCTGGTATTGGCATTGGGCCATAAGAAAGCTCGTGCTGTGCAGCAGTGTGTAGAGGGGTCGGTATCTCATGCGTGGACCATCACAGCATTGCAGATGCACCCCAAAGGTATTTTGGTGTGCGATGAGCCCGCAGTTGGCGAGTTGAAGGTAAACACCTACCGCTATTTCAAAGATATTGAGAAGGATAACCTATAATCATATTTTGCCATGTCAAACATTCCCACTCCCCATATTGGAGCCATCGAGGGTCAGATTGCCGAGAAGGTAATCATGGCCGGCGACCCTTTGCGAGCCAAATTTATGGCCGAGAATTTCCTTGAAAATCCTGTGCAGTATAACTCTGTAAGAGGAATGCTTGGATACACGGGAACATATAAGGGTAAGCGCGTGTCGGTGCAGGGGCATGGTATGGGTATGCCCTCGATTGGTATCTACACCTATGAGCTGTATAATTTCTATGGTGTTAAGAGTATCATTCGAACAGGCTCTGCCGGTGCTTACGACCCAACGCTCAAGCTGGGCGATGTGGTAATAGGTATGGGGGCATGTACCGACTCGAATTACAGTGCGCAGTATGCCCTCCCGGGAAATTATGCTCCGATTGCCGACTTTGATATGGCCAGAGCTGCGGTTGAGAAGGCCGAGCAGATGGGTATCCGTTATAAGGTTGGTAATATTCTTTCGAGTGATGTCTTTTATGGCGATAATGCCGAGGGTTGGAAGGCATGGCAGAAGATGGGTGTGCTGGCTGTCGAGATGGAGGCTGCTGCTCTTTATATGAATGCGGCGCGAAGCGGAAATAAGGCGTTGTGTATATGCACAATATCCGATTCGCTTGTCACGCACGAAGCTTGTTCGGCCGAGCAGCGTCAGACGAGTTTTACAAACATGATGAACATTGCGTTTGATATAATATAATTTGGCTGAAAATTGGTTAAAGCAGGCATAAAAGTTGCCTGCTTTTTTTGTTATGTGAAAATTATAATCTATCTTTGATAAAATGATATAATATTGATAATATGAAGAATATTGTAGTTATAGGTAGTAGTAATACCGATATGGTTGTAAAGACTTCGCATCTGCCGGCTGGCGGCGAGACGGTGCTTGGTGGTGATTTCTTTATGAACCCCGGTGGTAAGGGCGCTAATCAGGCGGTTGCGGCGGCACGTTATGGCAATAGAGTAGTCTTTGTTGCCAAAACAGGCGACGATATGTTTGGTGCTACGGTGCGAGAGGGAATGAAACAGGATGGTATTATAACCGACTATGTCTTTGTCGATAAACAGCACCCGTCGGGAGTGGCATTGATTACAATCGATAGCGCTGCCGAAAACTGCATCGTTGTTGCGTCGGGTGCAAATATGCATCTGAATGAAACGGATATCGACGCTGCGGCAGATGAGATTCGTCATGCCGATGTTGTGCTTATGCAACTTGAGTGTCCGGTTGCTACCGTTGAGTATGCAGCTCGTATGGCTGCCGAGGCCGGCGTTAAGGTGATTCTGAATCCTGCGCCAGCACCTGCCGAGCCTTTGAGTGAGGAGTTGATGAAGAATCTCTTTCTCATAACGCCAAATCGCAGTGAGGCATCCCGAATTTCGGGTATCAATGTCACCGATATGGAGAGTGCCCACCGTGCAATCAGAGCAATATATGCCATGGGCCCAAAGAATGTTATTATCACTTTGGGTAGCGAGGGTTCGCTCATTTACGATGGCTCGATGATTATGCGTGTCGATGCCTGCAAGGTGGAAGCTGTCGATACCACTGCTGCTGGCGATACTTATAGCGGTGTGTTGGCAAGTGTTATAGCAGAGGGTAAGAGCCTAATCGAGGCTGTTCGTGAAGCCAATGTGGCAGCTGCAATCAGCGTGACCCGTATGGGTGCGCAGCCGGCAGCACCCACTCGTGCCGAGATAAACGAGTTTAAAGCAAAAAAGTAGTAATCTAAATCTATAAATCTATGTTTATTGTCAATAGTTATTTGCTGGCAGTCATTTTCTGCTTTATAACCATGTTGTGCTGGGGCTCTTGGGGTAATACCCAGAAACTCGCCGGAAAGACTTGGAGATACGAGTTGTTCTATTGGGACTATGTTATCGGTATGGTACTTTTTACGTTGTTGCTCGGATTTACCATGGGCAGTATGGGTAGTGAGGGCCGTCCTTTTGTTGAGGATTTGATGCAGGCCGATGGCAAAGGGATACTCAGCGTGCTTATCGGTGGTATTATTTTTAACGCTTCAAATATCCTGTTGTCGGCCTCTGTGTCGCTGGCGGGTATGTCTGTGGCATTTCCGTTGGGCGTAGGTCTGGCTTTGGTGCTGGGTGTTATAATTAACTATATTGGCGCGCCGAAGGGTGATCCTATGTTACTCTTTATTGGTGTTGCATTAGTCGTTGTTGCCATTGTTTGTAACGGTATTGCATCGGGTCGTATGAGCAAAGGTGGAGAAGAGAGTGCCTCGAATCGCAAAGGTGTCATTCTGTCAATTATTGCCGGAGTGTTGATGTCGTTCTTCTACCGTTTTGTGGCGGCAGCCATGGACTTGGATAATTTCGAACAGCCTACTGCAGGCATGCTCACCCCATATTCTGCGATTTTTGTCTTCTCGATAGGTGTGTTGTTGAGTAATTTTGTGTTCAATACCATTGTCATGCGTCGCCCGTTTGTAGGTGCGCCTGTTAGCTATAAAGAGTATTTTTCAGGCTCTCTGTCAACTCACCTTGTCGGAGTGTTGGGCGGAGCGATATGGTGCTTGGGAACAGCCTTCAGTTATATAGCTGCTGGTAAGGCCGGAGCTGCCATCTCTTATGCCTTGGGTCAGGGAGCTCCTATGATTGCCGCTATTTGGGGCGTATTTATCTGGAAAGAGTTTAAGGGTAGCGACAGTAAAACAAATGCGTTATTAGCCATTATGTTCTTGTTCTTTATTGCCGGTTTGGCCATGATAGTGGTTGCCGGAGGTAATTAGATAAGCAGCAGTAAGAGATTTTGTGGGCCATATCAACCGTATGGCCCTATTTTTTTGTTATAATAGGCTGAAATAGTAGTAGATTTTCTTATATTTGCATGATCAATAAGCTATATAAAAAACCAAAACGAATATTGATAGTCCTATGAAGCATTTTATATTTACTCTGTTTGCCATTGTGGCATTTGCAGGAGCTTATGCTCAAACCTCTCCTGCGGTGAAAGGTCGTGTTACCGATGCGGCAACGGGCAAGGTGGTTGAGTTTGCTGACGTGGTAATCACAGATAATGATAATAACACTGTGGCATCCACTACTGTGAAAAATGGTGAGTTTGTCATCGACCGAGTGCGTGAGGGCGAGTTTGTCTTGTCTGTTTTGTTGGTAGGCTATCAGCCATATGTTGCCAAGCCCATGCAGTTTGGTAAAGAGTCTATTGATATGGGTACCATTGCATTAGCAATGGTTGAAACAGGCTTGGAGGAGGTCGTTGTTACGGGCGAAAAGAGTAAAATCGTATATAAACTCGATCGTCAGAGTATCAGCGGTTCGGCTTCCCTTGCAGCGGCCGGCGGTACGGCTGTCGATATTCTCAATGCTACCCCCTCTGTAAGAGTAGATGCCGAGGGTGGGGTTTCGTTCCGAGGTAGTACAGGCTTTTTGGTATATGTTGATGGCAAGCAGAGCCCATTGGAGGGTACGCAGGCTCTGGAGCAGATTGCGGCAAACAATGTCGAGAATATCGAGATTATCACCACTCCGTCAGCTCGCTACAAGACCGATGGAGATGTAGGTATCATAAATATTATCACCAAACGTCACGACGACGAGGGTGTTAGCGGTAATGTTAATTTGTCGCTAAGTACTATCGGCGCATGGAATGCGGATGTGCTTGTCAGCCATAAGAAGAACGCTAACCGTTTCTATCTCGGTTGGGCAAGTAGCGAGGTTAAAACCCAGAGTGAATTTGAGCAGAGCAAGACCACTATTGTTGATGATTTCACAACTACATCACAATCAATTGGTGAGCGTTACCGTAATAGCGCATCCCACCTTGGTCGAATTGGCTGGGAGTATAGCAAGAAAGGCCATGATTTGATGCTGGAGTACCAGATGGGTCTTACCAAAAATTCGCGAGGTGGCGATATGGCGTATGACGAGCATCGCATGCAGGGCACAAATGTTATAAACGACAATATTTATGACAGCCATGACCGATATTCAAACGAGAAGCATATCTATCAATTGTCAACCAACTATACATGGACTCTGAACGAGAGAGGCGATAAGATTTCACTTTTGGGTCGTCTGCGTCACGATAGTTATGCTTTGGAGTATACCGAGAGTAATATGTTCAACCTGTCGGGTGAACGATATGAGGGTACTCGTGGTTATGAAAAGGAGCACCATTGGGATTTTGACGGCTCACTTAATTATGAACTTAACTACCGCCCTGAGGGTAAGTTCGAAGTGGGATATCAATACACCTCATATAGCGAACATGGTTCATATAACATCAAATATTGGGATCGCGAGATGCATGATTTTGAGTGGCAGGAGGATTTGAGGGCGCCATTCTTCTATCGCCGTCAGATTCACTCGGCATATGCAATGCTGACCGATAGTTTTGGCCCGTTGTCGTTTGATGCAGGTTTGCGTGCCGACCACAATATCGACCACCTCGATATCAGCGTCAAGGGCGCTAATCGCCATATTAAGCGTACCGAGCTATATCCATCAGCCCATCTTCAGTATGCAGCTCCGGGAAATAATGTCTTTTCGCTGGGTTACTCGTACCGTATTAACCGACCGGGTATCCACCAACTTGAGCCGTATATCACTTACGAGGATTATTATACCAAGAAAATAGGTAACCCCGATATCAATCCCGAGTATATTCACTCTGCCGAGGTCGGATACCGTAAGACCATAGCCGAGGAGAATACCATCGCAGTAACAGGCTTCTATCGTCATCGTCGCGGTGTGAGAGAGTATGTGCGTTTGGCCTATGAGCCGGGCGTTACACTCGATTCATTGATCAATGCCGGTAACGACCGTACTATTGGTGCCGAGTTGAGTGCAAGGGTTAAGACCACGCGTTGGTGGAATATTACTATCAATGGTAGCGTGTTTGATTATAAGTTTACAGCCGATTACGAAGGTTCTACAAGCGCATCAAACGTAAGTTATAGCGCCTCGATGATAAATAATTTCACGTTGGGTCGCACCTCTCGTTTGCAGTTTGATGCCAATGTTGTTGGCCCGACCGTGCTTACGCAGGGTCGCGAGGAGGCCTACTATTACTTCGATTTGGCATTCC
Organism: Alistipes sp.; assembly: GCA_017935185.1. GTDB lineage: Bacteria > Bacteroidota > Bacteroidia > Bacteroidales > Rikenellaceae > Alistipes. The sequence continues at coordinate 22,709 of JAGBIC010000006.1, forward strand.
GCCAGCAGTTGTTCAAGAATAAGATTTCGGCTTCGATTGTTATGCACGATGTATTCCACACTGCAAAATACAATAATTATCGTATGACCCCCACGCTTAAGTCTGTAACCCACGTTCGACCCAAATATCCCAATATTGTTTTGTCGATAAGTTATGCTTTCAATGCCAAACATAAGGAGCATACGGGTGCGGTATCGTCTGGTGTAACCGTATTTGAGGGTAAAGATTTCTAAATTTGTAGTCTTGCTAGATTATGAGAGCAACATTCCAGATAGAGTATTTCGCTCCTGAAAAATCTTCAATCTATATCATCATCGGCGACCAAAAAGGTCGTCCGATGTGTTATTGTGGAGGTGGTATTTGGAGCATCGAGTGTGAAGTGGCTCAAGGCGAATCATATTGCTATGAGTTGCGTTCCGATGCTGGAGAGTTGCTTCGGGGGGAGGATGAGCCTGCACATAGTATCAAGGCCTATTACGATGGCGCTACAATCATTGATAGTTGGTATGAGCGAACGGTCGAAAAGGTCTTCTGCTCATCGCTTTTTACGGCGGGAGTTTTTCAGCGTAACGATAAATCACTGCTGTATAGAGATTTTGCCGAGGGCGTTTTGTTGAGTGTCGAAGCCCCGATGTTGTCGCCAGAAGAGTCTTTGGCGGTTTTGGGTGAGAAGTGTTGTTTGGGATGCTGGAATGAGCAGCAATGTGTGGCCATGTCGGAGCGCGAGGGTGTCTGGAGCACTTTATTGCCTCGTGAGGCTATGGGTTCGCAATATAAATTTGTGGTTGTCGATCAAAGTGGGCGTGTGAAATATTATGAAGAGGGTAATAATCGCCTGCTCCAATATGGCAATACCCGAAAACTCATTGTTCAGGGGCTTCGTCTGCGTAACTACTCAAGGCGTTGGCGCGGTGCGGGTGTGGCTATACCCGTCTTCTCGCTGCGTAGCACGCACGATTGGGGCTGCGGCGATTTTATGAGTCTTATACCTATGATTCGTTGGGCTTCGCAAGTGGGTATGTCGGTCATTCAGCTGCTTCCTGTTAATGATACCACATCTACACGAACATGGCGTGATTCGTATCCTTATAATGCAGTTTCCTCATTTGCCCTCCATCCCATTTATGCCAATATATCCGATGCACTCTCTCTTGTGTCGCAATGTGTTGATAAGCAAACGCTTGAGGCTATACAATCTCTGCTGGCGGGTTTTGCCGACAGAGCTGCGACTCTGAATAATTATGAGGCAGTCGATTATGAGGCTACAATAAGGCTTAAGGAGGAGGCTTTGAGGGCGTTGTATGACATCTGTGGTCGTCAGGTGTTGGCGTCGGATGAGTATTCGTTATTTTATGAGGATAGCCATGAGTGGCTTTTGCCCTATGCGGTCTACTCTTCGCTTCGCGATAAATTTTCGACATGTGATTTTTTACAGTGGCCGCAACTGTCGCAATACGATGCTGTGCAGGCGGAAGAGTATGCCCGACAACATGCTTCGGAGGTTGATTATTATTGCTTTGTGCAGTATATCCTCGATAGCCAACTATCGCGTGTCAGAGATTTCGCCCACTCGCATCGTGTGGCTTTGAAAGGCGATATCCCAATTGGTGTGGCACCAACGAGCGTGGATGTGTGGAGCGCCCCCGAATTGTATAATACGACCATGTCGGCAGGTGCCCCTCCTGATGCTTTTGCCGTCGATGGACAGAATTGGGGATTCCCGACCTATAATTGGTCGAAAATGGCCGAGGATGATTATGCGTGGTGGCGTCGCCGTCTGGAAAAGATGGCACGATATTTTGACGCATATCGTATAGACCATATTTTGGGATTTTTCCGTATATGGGAGGTGCCTCGCAACGCCGATAGTGCTATCGTTGGCCACTTCAATCCTTCACTGCCTATTTCTGAAGCAGAGTTGGCTGCATGTGGGTTGGATGATGTCGCCATTTACGATGAATGTAATCCTGAAAATGATTGTCTATTTGTTCGTTATCCATATTCTGATGGTGTAGTTCCTCGTATAGAGGGCTTTAGAACCGAAGCATTCAGGGCGTTGGATGAGCAACAGCGGGATGCTTACCAAAAACTCTACGAGGAGTTCTTTTATCATCGTCATGATGATTTCTGGCGTCAAAATGCCATGCGTCGCCTACCCCGATTGATGTCTGCAACCTCAATGCTTACGTGTGGTGAGGATTTGGGTATGATACCTGCCTGTGTGCCCGATTTTATGGCGGAACAGCAAATCCTCTCGCTTGAAATTGAGCGTATGCCCAAACAGATGGGTGTGGCTTTTGGGGCAACAGAACACTATCCGTATCTCTCTGTGGCCTCTACCTCTACACACGATATGTCTACCTTGCGAGAGTGGTGGCAGGAGGATAGGGCCATGACACAGCGTTATTGGAGTGAGGTCTTGTCGCTGGAGGGCGAGGCCGAGCAGGTGTGTTCACCTGCTACAGCTCGACTCATTGTTGAACGTCATATGCGTTCAGGCTCAATATTGGCAATATTACCTTTGCAGGATTGGCTTGCCGTAGACGAGGAGTTGCGTCGACATGATTTTGCCGCAGAGAGAATAAATATCCCAGCCAACGCTAACCACTATTGGCGCTATCGTATGCATTTGAATATCGAGGAGTTGATAGACGCCGATGGCTTTAACGCCAATCTTTCTGAGATAATATCTTTGCGCAAAGGATAATCATACCTTGACCTTCTCTTTGGCTTCAGCAGGCGTTTTAATCTCAGTTTTGGTGTTGCTTTTCTCTCTCCCAGCATAGGGGATTTTGGTTGCGGCGTGTTGTTTGGCGCGCTCATGTGGCTTATTCGCATGTATCTTTATTCCATTGCCGGCGGGTATGGTCGTGATGTGATGCTCTTTAATCAGTTGCTGAATCATCAAGTCGGTTTGTTGGCGATCAAGCCCGAATGTAGTGCCTATTTCGATGGGGTATACACTTGTGTATCGTTTTACAAAATCACATATGCCTGCTATTGAAGGCCCAATCTTACGAGGCTTGATTTTACCGGCCGACAGGCGGTTGATAATTGTGTGGAATGTGCTTAAATTCTGGTAGCCACCCAAAATTATGTTGGTGTTTTCACGACGAATCAGGTATGACGGGAATCCGCTTATGCCGTTGCGACGACATGTTATTCTGTCCTGCATAAAATCGTTCTGTGCCTCGCCGGTGGTGTACTCATCGATGAATTTTGCAGCATTGAAGCCGCACTCCACAGCAAGGCGTATCAATACATCGATTTGGGAGGTTCGTTTGCTCTCAATGAATGTCGCCTCTCTAATGCGTCGCAGAAAGTGTTTTGCTGCATCGGGATTTAGCCTTTTTGCCGCTTTGTAGGCAATGTTTTGAGGAAAACTTGATGGATAACGCTCACTGTAAAGCGACATGTCTTTGCAGTTTACAGGCATTCCATGTCGTTGTGATGCCGCCAGCCAATTGGCTGCAATTGTGCAATTTGCCTGTTCGATTATCTCTTGTCGGCTGCCTCTGAGATCGAAGAGTGTAACAATGTCTTCCACTAAGCCACCCATAATATATTTTATCTCCACTTTATTTCCGTAAAGATAATCTATTGCCCTCATTGCGGGCTCGTTACCCCAACTCCAAATGCATACGGGGTCGGTGAATTGGTAAATGGTGATTCTGTCCATGGCGCAAGTAAAGTATTAAGTTTTTTGATGAGCGAGCAAAAAATGCGCCAATGGACGAGAATATTTTTTGGCTTTTGTGGCATATAAATGGGATATAATGTTTTGAGTCTTTACAAAAAATTGTAAATTTACACCATAAATAGTGAGTTATGATATACGATGAACGAGAATTGCGTAGCCAAAGCGTACGAGCACTTGCAGAGGCGGTGATGACTGCGGCGCGCACGGCCCCCAAGGCAAAGGGCAGGGATCTGGTCGAGATTGTGATGGTAACCGATGAGCATATCGAATGCCTCTCGCGTACCATGGTGGAGATGAGTGCCGAGTCGGGTATGAAATTTTTGTTGCGCGATGCCGCCAATATTCTTAATGCCGATGCCGTGATACTTATCGGAACGTCTCAGGTGGAGTCTGTCTGTGGACTGAATTGTGGCTATTGCGGTTACGCGACGTGCGAGCAGAAACCGCAGTGCACTCCTTGCGTGATGAATAGCGTCGATGTGGGCATAGCCATCGGTTCGGCATGCTCGACTGTGGCCGATTTGCGACTCGACTCTAGAGTATTGTTCTCGGCGGGTTGGGCAGCTAAGCGCTTGAATCTTATTGAGGGTGCAGATTTAATTTTTGCAATCCCGTTGAGTGCATCTTCAAAGAATCCATTCTTTGATCGAAAACCACCCAAAAGTGAATAGATAATAAAATAGCATAAATAATATGGAGAGTAAAAAATCAGTGGTATCGTCATTCGATGTCGATCATCTAACATTACGAGAGGGTCTATATTTAAGATCGGTCTATACAATCAATGAGCAACTTGCCGTTCATTCATGGGATTTGCGTTTCTGTGCCCCAATGGATCATGCTCCGCTCGATTCGGGTGTGGTTCATACTATTGAGCATCTTATGGCCTATTATCTTCGTCTTGATGAGCATATCGGAGGTAGCATTGTATCATTATGTCCCATGGGTTGCAAAACCGGATTCTATCTGTCGACTATGAATGATGTCACTGCCGAGCAAATTCGTGCAGCATTGGCCGGAGCTTATAAAAAGGCCTTCCCTTTGAAGTCTAAAGAGGATATTGTTGGCCTGAATGAGGTGCAGTGTGGTAATCCCGGATTGTTTGCCGTAAAGAGTACCAACGAAGCTATGGCCGCCTATTTGCGAAAACTTTATACTCGCGAAGAGGCCGAGTGTGAGGGTATAGGTTCAATATATAACAGCGAGCTGTAATGAGATATTTGGTAATAACGCCTACCGAGCGCGAGTATGTAAATATGCGCGCAGCATTTCAGGGTTGTGATCTTAACCATGAGTATGATGTTGTGCGCTGTGGCGTTGGCAAGGCTCTTGCTGCTGCAAACACAGCGTGCGCTATTGTGCGTGGCGGCAAGTATGATAGAATTGCCGTAGTGGGCTATGCAGCATCGGCTTTGGGGCGCAGCCGCGGAGATGTCGTCGCTCCGAGTGTGGCACGTTACCATGATTGCCGTATCCCGGGCGACTTTGTGCCTGAACTAACAGAGCCATATCAGTTACTTGGTGGCGATGAAGGTGCGGTTTGGACGGGTGACTCGTTTGTCAATGGCGAGATTATCGCTCAAATCAAGGAGCAGTATGGTATTGAGCAGGGTCTTTTCGATATGGAGGCTACCGCTATATGTCAGGCTGCGGCTCTGTTCGGTGTTCCCGTAGTTGTGGTAAAGATGGTTTCGGATGTACCGGAAGAGGGTGATAATGAACACTCATACGATGAATTTGTCGATTCTCATTCCGATTTTACCGTTTTTGTTGATTATTTGGAGAAACTAAAGTAGTATATTATGTATCAAGAACTTGCCGTAGGGTTGCTGTTGCCTTTCGTTGGAACGTCTTTGGGCGCTGCGATGGTGTTTCTGTTGCGCGACCAGATTGTGCCATGGCTGCAAAAATTATTGCTGGGATTTGCATCGGGGGTGATGATGGCGGCATCGGTATGGTCGTTGCTTATCCCATCAATCGACATGGCCGCCGAGGGAGGTGGCGTGGCGTGGTTGCCTGCTGCTGCGGGATTCCTTGCGGGAATGTTCTCTTTGTTGCTGTTTGATAGTTTGGTGCCTCACCTTCATACAGGCTCAGCCGAGCCTGAAGGCGTAAAGTCGGGCTTTGGGCGCTCTACCATGCTTTTTTTGGCTGTCACGCTTCATAATATCCCCGAGGGTATGGCTGTGGGTGTGGTATTGGCAGGAGCTCTTGCCGAGAGTGCAGGAATTACACTTGCGGGAGCTATGGCCCTATCGGTTGGTATTGCCATTCAAAACTTCCCCGAAGGGGCTATTGTTTCAATGCCAATAAAAGATAGCGTCAAGAGTCGCTGGAAGGCCTTTGCATATGGAGTCGGATCGGGAATCGTCGAGCCGATAGCCGGAGTGGTAACCATATTGTTGATAGATTGGCTCGAGCCTGCATTGCCATTCTTGTTGGCTTTTGCCGCCGGTGCAATGATATATGTTGTGGTAGAGGAACTTATTCCTGAATCGCAGCAGGGTCATCATTCGAATATCGCAACGATAGGTGTGGCATTCGGTTTTGCATTGATGATGATTCTTGATGTGGCGTTAGGGTAGAGAAGTGACGCAAAGTAGGGGTTGCGCAATTACCGCTGCTGTGTAAAATCGTCCGACTCTGATAGCTCTTGTCGTAGGTGCATTACTGTCTTTATCATTTCGTCGGCTTGGCTACACGAAACATATGTGCGACTGTCATATATGTCGGTTATCTCGACAAAATTATCCCATTCCGAAGCATAGATTGTGATGATATCCATCTCTTTTATGTTAAGGAACTTCCCATAGTATCCGAAGAATCCGACTGCGCCGAATAACGGTACAACCCAGCGCATTGCCTTGCGATCGATTGTGCGTATCGAGGCTATCTCCCGAAGATCTATCTCTGTGATATCCGAAACACATTGAATTTCAAGAGTGTTGTCCAGAATAACTATACGACGGGGAATTGACAATACCATCAATGCTATGAGTGCCAGAACGAGTGAAACGAACCATGCTGAGAAGAAACCGCCTTTATAGAGCAGATACAGCAATGTGGCTCCTGCGGCAAATAGCAGCAGAATAAGTATCGATGTGATTATCGTACGACGGTTGTTGCTATATTTAAAGTTGCGTTTCATCTCCTGCTATTATGGCTTCGGCCCATACCATGTCGGTGGGGGTTGTTATTTTAATGTTTTGGCGCTCACCTTCGCATAATGTTATATGATAACCGGCAGCCTCCATGACCGATGCATCATCGGTGAATTTTGTAGAGAATGGTTGTTCGTAGGCCTTGCGTAGAGCTTTGGCATTGAATACCTGCGGGGTTTGTACGATTCGCAACTTTGAACGGTCAACTATCTCCGAATCACTCTCATTCATTATGCGATATGAGTCAACGGGTGCTACTACGGGGATTACTGCATCACATTTTTCGGCTTCTAGCATTAAGCGGATAATCATCTTCTTTGTCAGTAAGGGGCGTACCGCATCGTGAACAGCAATCATTTCGACGTCGCTATCCAAAGCCTCAATTCCACTCTTTACCGAGTGAAAACGCTCACTGCCACCAATGGCAATTTTGTGGTTTGCTATGTCGAAGCGGGCCGATAAATTCTTCCACAACTCCACATGCTCCTGCGGTAGCACCACAACAATGTCGGCTGCGGGTAGTGCCTCATGTACGATATTTATCGAGTGGGCCAAAATGGGCTGATTCCCCAACATGAGAAATTGCTTGGGCAGAGATGCTCCCATGCGGCGTCCGGAACCTCCGGCAACTATTATAACTCCTCTTTTTGCCATATCAGTTTTTTGCCAAATCCAAGTGTGTTGTCGGTAAGTTTCATGAAGTCGGCCTGCAGGCGCCATAATGTCAAATCGGCTACTGCCGCATAAGGAAAGCGTTTGATATATTTGAGCCTGTCATCTTCGGTGGCCCGTATTATCTCTCCCGTTATCTGCAATCCCTGCACGCGGCCTACAATGCGTGTCTCAAGGACAATCGAGGCTGCAACTTTGGGGTTCTCTACCATCATTTTAGCATGATGGGTCGTTGTGTCCGATGTGAATAAAAACGCCTGTGTTGCTTTGTCGTATGCATAGAAACAATTACAGCAGTATGGTGCTCCGTCACTTGTGGTTGTGGCGAGAGTCAGCACATGATGTTTTGCTATGAATTGTTCGATTTTTTTCTCCATTGCTATTCCTTCTCTTCGGTGCTTGTGGAATCAGGTAGTTGTAAGGGATTCTCCAAGTCGGTGATAATCATGTCGGGCGACGCAGTGCCATTTAGCTCGGCAATAATTCGGTCACGAACCTGCTCGAATTGAGCCTTGTTCTGCTGCGAGATAGGCTCGGCGGGCTCCTGTGGAACCTTCAAGGGGTCGATGTTGGTGCCGTTTTTCCAAATACGATAATCCAGGTGAGGCCCTGTTGATGTTCCTGTGCTGCCCACATATCCAATTAAATCACCTTGCGATACTCGTTTGCCGACAGCTATGCCTTTAGCAAAACGGCTCAAGTGGAGGTATCCTGTAATGAGGTTACCGGCATGCTTGATTTTTATGGTGTTGCCGCCGCCACCTCCCCAACCTCTGAAGGTTACTACGCCATCTGCTACCGCATGAACGGGAGTGCCTGTTGGTGCTGCATAATCTACTCCGAGGTGTGGACGATAAACGCGATGTACGGGGTGAAGCCTTGAACGCGAGAAACGAGAACTGATGCGGGTGAACTTAAGAGGAGCTTTCAGCAGCTGCTTGCGTAGTGAAGCTCCGTCATATTCCCAGTATTGGATTTTGTCGCCCTGCTTGAATGGGATGGCATATACATCTTTCCCTCCGTGGTTGAACTTCGCACCCCAAATGCGGCCTATACCGACATGGGTTGTGTCGATCAGTTTTTCATCGTATATAACGGTGAAGTGATCACCTTTCTGTATGCCGAAGAAATCCACTGTCCACTGATATATCTCCTCCATCTCGGCTGCGAGAGCGTAGGGTAGGCTGTCACGCATGATGGCACCCCACAGTGATGATTCAATCACCGATGATCGTTTTTGACGGCGAATAGTAACATCTTTTTGACCGGTGGTTACGGTTATGCTGTCATTCTTGAAGCCGAAAACTACATATTCAATCAGGTCTTTCTCATAAACCAGATAATCAAGCTTCCCGCCACCAGTCGAGTCGGCAGCAATAAAGGCTGTGTAGGGCTTGTCGGCCTGAATCTTGCGCAAAGGGAATATCTCTTGCGAGACCTTATCCAATTTATCGATAGTTACGGCACTAATGCCGTATCTCGACAAAATCTTGCCCAATGTTTCGCCCTTGCCGACTATGCCATTCTCGGTACGATAGTTGTCGGCAATTATGCCGTAAAGGATAGTATGTTGAGGTTCTACGCTTTGCTCCTCTTCGGCGGGAGCGCCATTGGATGAGCAGGCTGTTATGTATGCTAAAAGCAACAAAATAGGGAGATAAAATGTCTTCTTCATAACATTACAAAAGTAGTGAAAATTATTATAATTGAACGGTAATATTTTAGAATTATTGACTCGGTATGATAAAAAAACGCAAATTGGGTTGGAATCTTGTAAATAAATGGTTATCTTTGACCGAATTGTATAATTATATCAACTACTTATTTATACAGTCGCAGCCCAAACACAATATTTTATTATGAAGTTTTTGCTCAAATTGTTGTCGTACCCATATCGAATGGCGATATATATTCGCCATTGGATGTTTGATTGCGGCTTGCTTAAGAGCGAGAAATTCAATATTCCAATCATTTGTGTTGGTAATATAACTGTTGGTGGAACGGGCAAGACTCCCACTGCCGAGATGATTCTCGGATATATGCAATCGTATTATCGCGTAGCTTTGTTGTCACGTGGATATGGCCGCCGCACGAAAGGGTATATGGAGGTGAGTGCAAAATCCTCGTATCGTGATGTCGGGGATGAGCCGTTGCAGATAAAATTGAAGTTCCCTGATGCCCTTGTGGTCGTTTGTGAGAAGCGCGCCGAGGCTATTCATCGTATTCAGCAGGATCACCCTGAAATAAATCTCATAATCATGGATGATGGCTTCCAACATAGATATGTTGATGCCCGTATAAATGTGGTTATTGTTGATTCTACCCGACCGTTCTATGAAGATGATTATCTGCCGGCAGGTACTTTACGCGATAAAATTGATTCGCTGTATCGTGCCCACTATTTTATAGTAACCAAATGCCCCACCGATATGCAGCCCTTGCAGCAGCGTATGTGGCGTAAGGATTTGCATAAAATCGCATATCAGAAGGTCTATTTTACTCGTGTTATACCTACCGAGCCAATGGCTTTGTTCCCTACGGAGCGTAAACTTAAATATGGTGATAAGGTGGTCGTTATGTCGGGAATAGGCAATCCCAAGGCTTTTTTGGCCGGAGTACGTAGGGCGTTTAAGGTAGTGGCTCGATTCATATACCCCGATCATCATATCTATTCGTTGGAGGATGTAAACGAAGTGGCAGTGGCGTTGCAGCAGCATCCGGATGCCATGTTGCTCACCACCGAGAAGGATGCCGTGAAGTTGCGCCGCAGTAATCGTGTGCCGGCAATTATTCGTGAGCGATTGTTCTATCAGCCTGTAAAGTTGGAGTTCATCGAGGGCTCTGATGATGATTTCCTCGGAACACTCAAAAATGATTTGGAGGGCAAGGTGCATTTGGGTGATTTGACGGTTGGAGTAAAAGAGTAATGTAACTAATTTTCAATAAATCATGATAAACAAAGTTATTTTAGTAGGTAATGTAGGCCTTGACCCCGAGGTGCGTACCACCGAGTCGGGCGTGAAGGTTGCCCGAGTACGTTTGGCAACAACCGAGCGTATATATAACCGTCAGACAAATGAGAGTACCGATCTCACCGAGTGGCATACCATCACCCTGTGGCGTGGTTTGGCTGAAGTGGTGGATAAATATGTCCGCAAGGGTAGCCAGATTTATGTTGAGGGTCGTCTGCGCACTCGTGAGTGGACCGATAAGGATAATATCAAGCGTTATAGCACCGAGATTTTGGCAGATGATCTCAAGTTGTTGGGTCGTCGTGGTGACAACCAGCAGAGCGCTCCTGCTGCACCCGCCCAGCCGGCGTATCAGCAGGCTGCTGCCCAGCCTCAGGCTGTGCCGGCGGTAAATGATGATCCCGATGATCTTCCGTTCTAGTATGTTTCGATAAAAACAGCCGCTATGGAGTCCCATAGCGGCTGTTTGTTTATGTGTGGAGATTGACCTACTCTTCTTCTCGTTTGACACATTCTATACCTACTCGGCGTAGGAGGTTCAGGCCATCCTCTGAACGGTAATCATCGCAATATACTACTCGCTTGATGCCCGCCTGAATAATGAGCTTTGAACACTCAATGCAGGGTGCGGCAGTGATATATAATGTTGAGCCGTCGCAGTTGTTGGCGCTCTTGGCAACCTTTGTTATCGCGTTGGCCTCGGCGTGCAAAACATAGGGCTTTGTCTTGCCCGTAACTTCATCTTCGCAGATATTCTCAAACCCAGAGGGTGTGCCGTTGTAGCCATCTGAGATTATCATCTTATCTTTTACGATAAGTGCACCCACCTGACGGCGCACGCAATATGAGTTTTCAGCCCAAATGCGAGCCATGCGGAGGTAGCGCATGTCGAGTTGTCGTTGTTTCTCCTCTTCGTAGCCCATAGCTATTTTACTTCATCAATGAATACTTTCTTTACAGCTTCAAGGTAACCGTAACCATAAACATTACAAGGTTGCAGATAACTTGTCTCGGTCCACTCATTCCAACTGTTGATGGTGATAAGCGGTGTGCGCTCGGGGTGCTTGTCGGCTTGTGCTTTAGCCTTGCGCAGAGCATCGGCAAAGGCCTCCGGTGTATTGTTCTTTGTTACAGCGCTATGAGCAGTACGAGGACTGTTATCCCATCCTACACTCACGTGGGGGTAGTAGGTGAAAGAATAGCTGTTGTCAATACGCTCCCACTCCTTCTCAACATCCTTCATAAGTTCACCGTAATCACGATTGACATTCGCAAAATGTACGAACTGATAGTGGGTGGCACTGTTAAATCCGAGCGTTTTTATAAAATCATCCTGAGGATTCTCGCTCTTGCCGGCATCCAATCCGCTGTAATTAAGATTTATTGACCACATCGCAAATTGTAACTCCAAATCGGGGAATCCCGCTTTGCGTACCTCCTTCCTGAACCATGCAAGTGCATCGATGGTCTGCTTGATGCCGCCCAATCCGTTTATAAGGTTGGGCAGGTCATAAACCATAAACACAGGTTTGCCGTCAATCTTATAGTATTGGGGGTGTTTGAAGTACTTCTCAATATTGCGCTTGCAAATCTTCTCAAACTCCTCGCGGTCTACTTTGCCCTGCCAGATAACGTTGTTCTCGTTGTAGCGAGCTAGACGTGTGTCCCAAAGGTTCAGAACATCGTGGTTGGCCCACATCAGGTAGAACTTCATTTTGTCAACATTCTCGGCTTTCAAAAAACCGTTATTGAGCGTAGTCTCCATGAAGGGTCGTCCATCGTACCAGTACCAATCGAAGATAAAGACATTCACTCCGTGCTTGGTGGCTTGCTCAATCTCCATCTCCATTACCTTTGGGTCAGCCTCGTTGATATACCCCCACAAGGGCTTGCGATCCCAATAGTGACCCGGGTTGCGCTGCTGCATGGTCATTACCGTCTCCCATTCGCCTATGCCCATAGGCCAGAATGGGCGCAATCTAACATCGTCAGAGGCGTATGCGGGGTATAGAAAAGCTGCTACGTCGTACTTTTGTTTTTGAGCCTGTGCGTTAGAATCGTTAATATCTGCGATACCAACGATAAGCAATGCGATGATTGCCAGTAGTTTGTGATTGTTCTTCATGGTTTGGTTGTTTTTAGCCTAGCTTTTGTATTACATCTTGCCGTGGCAGTGTTTGTACTTCTTGCCACTACCGCAAGGACAAGGATCGTTACGTCCCACCTTCTTCTCTACTTTTATGGGCGCCGGCTTGCTCTTGTCGCCCTGACCGGCTGCGGCAGCAGCAGCCATGCGTGAAGCCTGTAATTTATTAACGTCAACTTTCGCCTTCTGCTGGCGAGCCTGCTGTACCGATTCGGGATTGTTCTCACGAACGGGTATATAGGCCTTGTTCAGCACAGCCAAAGTATCACGATTTACCTTCTCCAGCATCTTTGAGAAGAGGTTGTAAGACTCAAGTTTGTAGATGAGCAACGGATCTTTCTGCTCATAAGTCGCATTTTGTACACTATGGCGCAACTCGTCCATCTCGCGCAAATGCTCGCGCCATGCATCGTCGATGGTGGTGAACATTACAATCTTGGCAAACATCTTGTAAATCTCGGCCCCATCGCTGTCTTTGCAGCGTTGTAACTCAACAGGTACATGGAATCCCAAGTGACCATCTGTAAGCGGGAAGTTGATGATACGATCCATGTTGTGCTTATTGTCCTCATAAATCACCTCCATTGTCTTGCGAACAGTGTCGGCAGCAGCCTTGGCGCGGCGACTAAAGAGTGTATGTAGGTCTGCAACAATCAGCTCAACCAATTCACGAGGCTTCACAGAGTTGTATTTGCTTTCGTCAAATGATGGCTGCAATGCCACCTCTCGGATCAAATCGAATGAGAATGACTCATAATCCATATCCTCGTGTGCCTGAACAAAACCCTCGGCAAAGTCATACATGATATTGTTGAGGTCGATCTCGATCTGCTCTCCGTATAATGCGTGGCGGCGACGTGTGTAGATTACCTCACGTTGCGAGTTCATAACATCATCATACTCGAGCAGGCGCTTACGTATGCCAAAGTTGTTCTCCTCAACCTTCTTCTGTGCGCGCTCGATAGCTTTGGTCATCATAGAGGCCTGAATAACCTCACCCTCTTCGATGCCCATTCTATCCATCATGGCGGCTATACGCTCCGAGCCGAACAGACGCATCAAATCATCCTCCAATGATACGAAGAACTGTGAAGAACCCGGATCTCCCTGGCGGCCTGAACGACCACGCAGCTGACGGTCCACACGACGGCTCTCGTGGCGCTCTGTACCTATGATGGCCAAACCTCCGGCCTCCTTAACCTCCGGAGTTAGCTTGATATCAGTACCACGACCTGCCATGTTCGTTGCAATTGTCACCTGACCTGAACGACCTGCCTCGGCAACAATCTGGGCCTCCAATTGGTGCTGCTTGGCGTTAAGCACGTTGTGCTTTATTCCACGCAACTTCAACATACGGCTCAATAGCTCTGAGATCTCAACCGAGGTTGTACCAACCAAAACAGGGCGCTTCTGGCCAACGAGTCGAACAATCTCCTCAATTACAGCGTTATATTTCTCGCGCTTTGTCTTGTATATTAAATCCTCGCGGTCGTCGCGAATTACAGGACGGTTGGTGGGAATGACAACCACATCGAGTTTGTAGATGTTCCAGAACTCTGAAGCCTCGGTTTCGGCAGTACCTGTCATACCTGCCAACTTGTGATACATGCGGAAATAGTTCTGCAAGGTGATAGTCGCAAATGTTTGGGTTGCAGCCTCGACCTTGACGCGCTCTTTGGCCTCGATTGCCTGATGCAAACCGTCTGAATAACGGCGGCCATCCAAAATACGACCCGTCTGCTCGTCTACAATCTTAACCTTGTTGTCCATCACAACATACTCCACATCCTTCTCGAACATTGAGTAGGCCTTAAGCAACTGGTTGACTGTGTGAACTCGCTCCGACTTGATAGAGTAGTCGTTGATAACCTCGTCCTTCTTTTGAGCCTTCTCTTCTGCCGAGAGGTCGCTCTTCTCCAATTCCGCAACGGCCAGACCGATGTCGGGTAGAACGAAGAATTTCTCTTCGTGGAAATATTTCGACAGCTCCTCGTGACCTTTATCGGTGAGCTCTACCGAGTTGAGCTTCTCGTCAATGACGAAATAGAGGTCATCGGTAATCTCGGGCATGCGGCGGTTGTTGTCCTGCATGTAGATGTTCTCGGTCTTTTGGAACTGAACCTTGATACCCTGCTCAGAGAGGAATTTGATGATAGGCTTATATTTGGGAAGACCTTTGTGCGCTCGATACAGGAGCACACCGCCCTCGTCGGGCTTACCCTCGGCAAAGAGCCTGCGAGACTCGGCAACAAGAGCTGTTACCATATTCTTTTGCAGGTTGTAAAGGTGCTCGATAGAGGGGCGATAGTTCTCAAACAACTGATCATCACCCTTCGGAACGGGGCCTGAGATGATGAGCGGAGTACGAGCATCATCAATCAATACCGAGTCGACCTCATCGACAATCGCGTAGTGATGTTTGCGCTGTACCAAATCCTTTGGCGAAGAGGCCATATTGTCACGCAGATAGTCGAAACCATACTCGTTGTTGGTTCCAAACGTAATATCTGCCATGTATGCCTTGCGGCGAGCCTCCGAGTTGGGCTGGTGCTTGTCGATACAATCTACCGACAAACCGTGGAACTCATACATCGGGCCCATCCACTCCGAGTCACGACGTGCCAAATAGTCATTCACGGTTACCACATGAACACCCTTGCGTGCCAAGGCATTCAAGAATACGGGTAGGGTTGCTACCAAAGTTTTACCCTCACCTGTGGCCATCTCGGCAATTTTACCTTTATGGAGTACCACGCCGCCGAAGAGCTGAACATCGTAGTGTACCATCTCCCATTTAAGGTCGTTGCCTCCCGCCATCCAGTGGGTGGCATAAAGCGCCTTGTCGCCCTCAATGGTGACAAAATCCTTATCGGCTGCGAGGTTGCGGTCGAAATCGTTGGCTGTAACCTCCACAACGTCAAACTCGGTAAAACGGCGGGCTGTATCCTTCATGATGGCGAAGGCCTCGGGCAGAATCTCGTCGAGCTGCTGCTCGATTTTGTCGTCTATACGTTTTGTGGTGGCCTCGATATCCTTCGAAATCTTCTCTTTTTCGCTCAGAGATATATCGTCGTGCTCAAGACGATACTTCTGCTCTGCAATATGGCTTTCATCGGCGGCAATAAAATCGGCGATGCGACGCATGAGCGCAGCACTGTGCTCACGCAATTCGTCGTTTGAAAGTTTCATTATCGAAGGATATATATCCTTGATTTTCTGAACGTAAGGTTCAATCTGCTTGCGGTCCTTGTCGGACTTCGAGCCAAACAGGAGTTTAATAACTTTACTTACAATATCCATGTTTTTATGCTTTGTTTTTAATGTTGCCACCATAAGGTGGGGTGCTAAATCCAACAAAGATAGCTATTTATTGTCAATCGACAAAATATAAAAGCAACAAGCCCCACTATTTTTAGCAGGGCTTGTAATCTTTGATCAAATTTGTCTACAAATTGTCTGCCTCAGGGAAGCCGAGTTGGCCTACACCTTGCTTCATCAACTCCTTGAGTTTGGGCAAGTGGTGCTGATAAACTCCACGAGGCATTACGTTATTCTCTTTGCAAATAGAGGCTGCCATACCCACAACTTCGCCCATCATTCCACCTGTGCGCATAACTCTGACAGTGCCGAGTGCCACATGTGTTACGCTGATGTTTCGGCCTGCCATAAATAGGTTGTCCACATTGCGAGAGTAGAGGCAACGGTAGGGAACAGCATAGGGCTTAATCTTTTCGGTCTTGCAGTATGACAAGAACGGTTCGCCCTCAAAGCCCTCTATAATCTTGGGGTAGTGCAAATCTACATCCCAAGTGGTGGTGAAGGTTCCATCGTCATATTGCTTACTCTCAAGCAAATCCTGCTCCTTAAGAACGATGTCGCCCATCAAACGGCGAGATTCGCGCTTGCCACCGATGTAGGCCACCCACTGCAACTCTTGTTGTGTGAATTTCTCCTTCTTTGAACTGCGATTTTTAGCGTAGTCCCAGTTGCCGTATACTGCGCGCAACGCGTGGTCACGTATGTACTCAATCTCGGTAATTTGGTTCTGATTCAAACCTGCCTCCCAATTCCAGTCACCACGTGTGATGGGGCGATATGTCTTTTCGTCAAACTGCAGTGCCCATGGACATTCGGGGAATGTAGACTCTTTGCCACAATCCTCGGCATACCATTGAACCGATGTACCCATCACCAGCGAGTCGGCCTTCTCTGGAGCACGAGGCTCACCGGTTTCGGCTTTGCTCTCGCGTCCCATGCGGTAGTCGGCACCTGCCAAATAACCTACGTCGCCATCACCTGTGCAGTCGGCAAAGAGCTTGCCGCGAACGATACACTCTTCGCCTGTAGTGATCTCTTGTCCTATTACGGCTGCAATCTTTGAGCCATTCTTCTCAACGCGTGTGACGTGGGTGCCGAGAATTAAGGTGATATTCTTCTCTGCCAGCAACAGGTTCAATTTTTTCTCATCCTCATAATTTGACTTGTGACCTGCGTTGTGTTGAATCTTCTCGGGGTGTTTTTTCAATACCTTGAGAATCTGCTTGCTGCGCTCCATCTCGGGATATTTCTTTGCCTCGTAGTTAGTCCAGTGACCTACGCCACCAAGCTCGTCCATAAGATTTCCCAAATTGGGGTAGGGCTTCTGCATAATTAAACCTGATAGACCCACTCTTACCTCTGAAGAGTTATTGCCACCCAATACATAGCGGTTATGGACAACTGCAACCTTACATCCAAGTCGTGCGGCACTTACGGCAGCGCAACAACCTGCAATACCGCCACCCACAACAACAAGATCATACTCACCCATGTCCTTTGGAGTAACTGCGCTACGCTTCTCAACGCGGAATGATGCCAATGCCTCGCCGCCATCAGGAGGAGTAGTGGTTTTGTCTGCTGCAAAATATATTGCATCGCAGCGACCATTGAAACCTGTAAGGTCGTGCAGGGCGATGGTGTTCGCACCGCTCTTAAGACGAACCATGCCGCCATCCTGCCAATGCCAATTCTCGTTTTCGGTACCAAAGGCCTTTTTCACTGCTTTCCCATTGATGATTACCTCGAAACGGCCGGGAGACTCCTCTCTGCCCCAACGGCGAGTCCAGTCGCGGGTGCGTACCCACATCTTGTATCGGCCTCCCTGTTCTACATTGATTGTTGTAGTAGCATCTTCGACGGCAACACCCAAACCGTGAGCCATCAAGTATGGAGAACCCATAGTCACCATTGATTGCTGGTCGATAACCCAACCGCCATGATCGTTCATGCTTTCGGCTTCGACAAATATATCTTTCTCAGGGGTGCTACAACCAATCAGTAATAGCCCCATGCTGATGAAAAAGAGTTTGAAAAAAGTCTTCATAATTGTTAATTGTTATTGGGTTGATGAATTATTAGCAAAATTAGGAAATATATTTTATTACAACAAAATATTATTAAATAAAGATATGTTGATGAAGAAAAAATGTTAAGACATTGGGGCTTATGAAACAAAAAAGCGTTCCTCGTATGAGAAACGCTTTGGGAATATAAATTTAGAGCCTAAATCTATTTCTGATTAAGAGCTGCGTGAGCCGCTGCCAAACGTGCGATAGGTACACGGTAAGGAGAGCAGCTTACATAGTTCAAACCAGCATAGTGGCAGAACTCTACTGATGAAGGCTCACCGCCGTGCTCACCACAGATACCGCACTTCAACTCGGGACGAGTGCCACGGCCCTTGAATACAGCCTCACGAACGAGCTGACCAACACCGTTGCGATCCAAAATCTGGAAGGGGTCATTCTTCAAGATGCCCTTGTCGAGATATGTGGGCAAGAATTTTGCGATATCGTCACGAGAGAAGCCCAAAGTCATCTGGGTAAGATCGTTTGTACCGAATGAGAAGAACTCGGCAACCTCTGCAATCTGGTTGGCGGTAACAGCTGCGCGGGGAACCTCGATCATGGTACCTACCAAGTAGTCGATCTTGTCGTTACGCTCTGAGAATACCTCGTTAGCCACACGGTCGATGATGTTCTTCTGGTAACGAAGCTCTTTGTGGTTACCTACCAACGGAACCATAATCTCAACCTTAACATCAATACCTGTAGCCTTTACATTCATGGCAGCCTCGATGATGGCACGTGCCTGCATCTCGGTGATCTCGGGATATGTGTTGCCCAGACGGCAGCCACGGTGACCCAACATGGGGTTAACCTCGTGCAAGTACTCAACCTTTGCTACAACGCTCTCATATGAGATACCCATCTCCTCTGCCATCTCGCGCTGCTCTTTCTCGGTGTTGGGGGCAAACTCATGCAAGGGGGGATCGAGCAGACGAACGATAACGGGATAGCCCTTCATGGCCTTGAACAGACCCTCAAAGTCACCACGCTGCATAGGAAGCAACTTGTTCAGTGCTACACGGCGACCATCCTCGTCGTCAGCCAGAATCATCTCACGAACGGCCTTGATACGCTCACCCTCGAAGAACATGTGCTCGGTACGGCAAAGACCGATACCCTCGGCACCAAATGCGAATGCCTGAGCTGCGTCACGAGGAGTATCTGCATTGGCACGAACCTTCATTGTGGCATACTTGCCAGCGAGCTCCATGAGCTGACCAAAGTCGCCACTCAAATCAGCATCCTGAGTAGCTACCTGACCGAGGTAAACCTCACCGGTAGAACCGTTGAGTGAAATCCAATCACCCTCCTTGATCTCATAGCCGTTAACCTTGATGGTGCGCGCTTTATAATCGATGTTGAGCTCGCCTGCACCTGATACACAGCACTTACCCATACCACGGGCAACAACGGCTGCGTGTGATGTCATACCACCGCGAGCGGTCAAGATACCGGCAGCGTCCAACATGCCCTTCAAATCCTCGGGCGAGGTCTCGATACGAACCAAGATAGCCTTCTGTCCGCTCTCTGCCAAAACCTTCTCGGCATCCTCGGCAAAGAATACAACAGGGCCTGTTGCAGCACCAGGAGATGCGGGAAGACCCTTAACGATAACCTTTGCATTCTTGATTGCAGTCTTGTCGAATACGGGGTGCAAAAGCTCATCCAGCTTGGCGGGCTCGCAACGCAATACAGCGGTCTTCTCGTCGATAAGACCTTCGCGCAACATATCCATTGCAATCTTCACCATAGCGGCGCCGGTACGCTTACCGTTACGGCACTGCAACATCCAAAGCTTACCGTCCTGAATTGTGAACTCGATATCCTGCAGATCCTTGAAGTATACCTCCAAGTGGTTCTGAATCTCGTTAAGCTCGGCATAAACTGTGGGCATAACCTCCTCGAGTGAAGGGTACTTTGTAGCACGATCCTCCTCTGAGATGTTCTGTGCCTTTGCCCAACGGCGTGAGCCCTCGATAGTAATCTGCTGGGGAGTGCGGATACCAGCCACAACGTCCTCACCCTGTGCATTTACAAGATACTCACCGTTGAAGATATTCTCACCGGTAGCGGCGTCACGAGAGAATGCAACACCTGTTGCAGAGTTCTCGCCCATGTTGCCGAATACCATTGCCTGAACAGATACTGCTGTCCCCCACTCGGCGGGGATGTTGTTGAGCTTACGATAAAGGATGGCGCGCTCGTTCATCCATGAGCCGAATACAGCGCATACAGCACCCCACAACTGCTCCCAAGGGCATGTGGGGAAGTCCTTGCCTGTCTGCTCCTTAACGGCAGCCTTGAATGCAGCTACCAACTCCTTCAAATCCTCAACGGTAAGGTCGGTATCCATGGTGATACCACGCTTCTCCTTCTGCTCCTCGATCAAAACCTCGAAGGGATCCTGATCCTCTTTTGATACAGGCTTCATGCCGAGTACCACGTCACCGTACATCTGCACGAAACGACGATATGAGTCCCATGCAAAACGGGGGTTGCCTGTACGCTTTGAAACAGCCTCAACAGCCTCGTCATTCATACCGAGGTTGAGGATTGTATCCATCATACCGGGCATTGAGGCGCGAGCACCAGAGCGAACAGAAACCAAAAGAGGCTTCTCCTTGTCGCCGAACTGCATGCCGGTAAGCTTCTCAATGTTTTTCATTGCACGCTCAACCTCGGGACGCAACATCTCGATAACAGCCTCTTTGCCTTTGCTGTAATACTCTGCACATACCTCTGTTGTTATGGTAAATCCCGGGGGTACAGGGATACCTATTAGGTTCATCTCTGCAAGGTTTGCACCTTTACCGCCGAGCAACTCTCTCATTTTTCCATTTCCTTCGGCCTCTTTGTTACCAAAGGTGTAGACACGTTTTACATCTGCCATAAAATTTGGTGTTTTTTATTAGTTTATATTATGATTCTGACAATTCTATTTGATTTATTATCTTCAAATTGTAGTAAATAACAAAATTATAACTTTTTTGCTAATATGCAAATATTTTGTCGAAATATATGTAAACAGGTAGCTGCGACGAATACCCGTCATAATATTTCTGCTTGTCATACGTGGCAAGTGGTGTCCCTTGCGAATTCAATAACCATCCTCGGGCGTATGAATCACATTTTACAATATTCTCGATGTTGGTAAATATGCGTGAATACATCTGCCAACCTCTGTTTACAACCCTGTTTCCTCTGCCGGCCTTCTCGGCTGTGGCTGTTGCATCGGTTAAACCATACTTCTGGAGGTTTAATTTGTTGGGCGCACCTAAAATTACAATTTTCCTCGTCGTGTCGAGCAAATTCCGTTCCTTGAGTAGAACGCCGATTGAAGAGGACTTGTTTTGAACTATAATTGTTATTGGTTCATCACCCACAGTGCCATCAACGAGCAGGGCGTTGCTCCATCTTATGCACCTTTCAGGAAAGAATTTGTCTGCAAAATAGAGCAGGGCAAAATCCAACCCTTTATTGTAATCGTTGGTGCGATGAATGTAGGCATAATCATTGTCGCACGCCGCAGCAATATCGCGCACCACCTGCTCATTCTCCACGCCGTATAACGCAACCACATGAAGATGCATCGAATCTATCACTTGGGCGGTTTTCTCAATCTTGCTGCGGTATCGTTTGTCGTCCCATTTCAGCCTTCCTTCAGGTGTGTAGTCGCTATCATTGTAAAAGCGTGAGGATAAGGTGTCGTACAACTTATCCACATCATAAAACCCTATACCCAACATCCCTCTTTGTTGGGCTGTGGCCTGCATGATTGCAGCCAGAAAGAGCAATGTGAGTAGCAATGTGCGCTGCATACCTATTTCTCGATTACCCCCGAGCCGGCCAAACGTTCTCCGTCGTACCATGCGGCAAACTGTCCGGCTGCAATTCCGCGTTGTGGCTCATCAAAAAGTATGTAAAGACCATCGCTGCGTTGTATCAGCTGAGCAGCCTGCAAAGGTTGGCGATAACGTATTCTTACCATATATCGGCGTGATTCACCCACCTCCATATACTCTGTTGTGTTTACCCAATGAATCTGTTGTGGCAAAATGCGCAGAGCCTTGCGGTATAATCCGGGATGATTGTCACCCTCGCCAACATATATCACATTATCCTTGACGTCGGTAGCAATTATAAACAGCGACTCCTTGCGCCCTCCTATCCCTAATCCTTTTCTCTGGCCGATGGTGTAGAAGTGTGCGCCATTGTGAGTGCCTATCTTTTTGCCGTCACGCACGGTGTAGCTGAACGGGCGTGCCAATGTCTCAACATCAGCGTCGGTAGGCATATTCTGATATCCGCGCCATGAGGGTAGAATCTCATGAATGTTGCCCTGCTTTGCAGCGATCTGCTGTTGTAGAAATACGGGTAAATCAACCTTTCCTACGAAGCATATTCCCTGCGAATCCTTGCGCTTTGCTGTGGCGAGCTTCTGCTCCTGTGCAATTTGGCGCACCTCGGGTTTTTGCAGATGGCCTATCGGGAACAGAGCATATTTCAGTTGCTCTTGTGTGAGCTGGCACAAAAAATAACTTTGATCCTTGTTTTTGTCGGCACCAGCCAAAAGCGAGTAGACTGTTTTGCCGTCAATTGTTTGCTCCGCCTTTTGGCAATAATGTCCTGTCGCTACAAAATCGGCCCCCATCTTAAGTGCCTCCTTGAGAAAAACATCGAATTTAATCTCTCGATTGCACAGAACATCGGGGTTGGGCGTACGTCCCTGCTCATACTCCGAAAACATGTAATCCACTACACGCTTGCGGTACTCCTCCGAAAGGTCTACAAAGCGGAAAGGAATATCGAGTCGTTTGGCCACCAACTCTGCAAACACTTGGTCGTCATACCATGGGCAATCGCCCTCCAGCGTGCCGGTTGTGTCGTGCCAATTGCGCATGAACAAACCGATGACCTCATGCCCCTGCTCCTTAAGCAGATAGGCGGCCACTGACGAGTCCACTCCACCTGATAGTCCGACAACGATTTTAGCCATAGATTTGCAGAATTGTTGAATTCGGCCGCAAAGTTACGAAAAACATTTTGGAAAAGTTGCCAAATATAGCTCTGGAAACCCTTGTGAGGCTAAATTTAACATTTATTTAATCAAAATATATACAAAAAGCCCACCTTTTCGTGGAGGCGGGCTTGATTTTACATCAATAACAAAGTTATTGCAGCGAGTATGTCATCTCGATGGATGTGATGTCGCATGCTTGTTGTGTGTCCGTAAAGTTTTTTACATAAGCATGCAGATAATATTGCGTTGCGGGGTTGAGACCTGTCAAAGTGTATGTCATAGTTTTGCTCAAATTGGCTTTAGCCCCACCACCTTCAACGGGAGTAAGTTCACTATCGGTGATGGCGATTTTGTATTGTCGTTCGCTGTATGTGTCGCGTAGCTTTACTATAACTTTTGTCAGAGCATAGCCATCAATTACGGGTAAGGCTATTGTGCCGTAGTCGTCGTTCTTCTGCAAGTTGATTCTCAATCCGCCGTATGAATAGTACATATTCACGATGCCTGCAAAGGTATAGTTGTAATCGCCAAATTTATATGTGCCGTTTATTGCGCTTGTTGTGTCCTTATCGGGGAATTCGGCAGGATAACCGTTCTCGTCAGAGAATGTGGCGGTTACACTCTTCTCGTTGGCCATAAGTGTGGTGGCAGATAGCTCTAATGTGGTCTCCATAATCACACCTGCCTCGAAGTCGCATTTTGCGCCGTTGAAATCTTTTATGATTTCATACGATTTTCCATCGGCCTTTACTACAAACTTCAAAACCTCTCCGGCCGCTATGCTAAACGGCGCTGCGGCAACCCATGCGATAAAAGGCTCTGTTGAAGAGTAGGTTGCCTCGCTATCGATGGTTAGTTCGATAGTATTACTTCCATCACTACCGCTTATATTCCCAGTTAAAAAATCAACCGTGCGATCGCCTGAAAGCGAAATGCCTTGTGGCGCTGTAATCTTCACTGATTGGATGGCTGCAATATCGGTTTGAGTGGCATTGGTGATGTTGAGTTTAAGTACCGATGCGGTATGGTTCATTGTTAAATGGATGTCGTCAGGCATAGCTGTGGTAGAACCATACATTGCATCCAAGTATGCTATATGTGAAGAGTCGTTATTGTCGATTTGGGTCTGTGTGGCATCTCCAACAGTCACCATTGCACTTCTTTCGGCCGGGTGTAGGGAGGTTGAAGATAACGGATATGTGGCAATAACATAATAATTATGCTGCAAAAGTTCTGCCGATGAAGTGCTTGTGAATATCCCCTGCGAGGAATCGGAGGTTGTGAAAATCAAATTTTGAGAAGAGGTTTCGTCAATAAACTCCACATTCAATGCATCGCCATCCTCCCATGTGGTTGCTTCTCCGTCAAATATTGCTCGTGAGCCATTCTGTGAGGCTTGTAATGTGATGAGTCCTTTGTATATTCCCGACTCTTTGTTGGTACAGCCGCTGAATATAAATGCTGCTGATATGATTATAAATATTGCTATCTTCTTCATAATATTAACGATTTGGGTTGGAAAATAGAGGTGTTAGAAATTGCCGTTGCCCCATCCTGCTGGAGTGGCAGACGTGGCGAAGCCTTGTTCTACACTGATTTCGATAATCTCGATTTCCGGCGTTACATAATTTTCTTTTGTCATAATGTTTGTTTTTATGAAGTTATAAAATGAGTAAATCCCCGAAAAGGGGGATCCTATAACTCAAATATAGGAATAAAATTTTATTTTGGCAAATATGGATTGATTCTTTGTGCTACTTTCCGATGCAATGGTTTCGCAGTTCTCGTGCAAGAGCCTTCTCTTGACCTTGTGTTAAGATGTCAAGTAGAGCATGAAAATTGGGTGAATGATTGAAATGAATGATGTGGCACAACTCATGCAGAATCACATAATTGCGCAAATGTTCGGGGAGCGTCATGAGGAACAGGCTCAACGAGATATTGCCTTGGCGTGTGCAAGAGCCCCATTTGGAACGTGTGGCTCGAATAGTAACCTTGTTGTATTTGATGTTGAATTTCGTCGCCAACTCCTCGGTACGTTTGGGTAAAAACGCTTTAGCCTCAGTGCGTAAGGCCTCAATCTGCTCGGAAGTGTAAATGTAGGGCTTGCGATTGGTGGAATATTTTTGGCGGGAGTTCTCCACCCATTCAATTTTGGATTCCAGAAAGGCTAACGCCTTTTTCTGCGAAACGTATGGTGGAAATGAAAGGCGTACTTCACCCGAAGGGCGAACCGTAAGCGATATGCGTACGGAACGCCTGGTGGATGATAGCACTATCTCTCCCAAATGTGGATGGAGATAAATGGATTTCATTTCTGCGGATTACTCTCCAATACGCTGGCGTACCACCTCGAAGAGCATTACGGCTGCTGCTGCCGAAACGTTCAACGATTCGATTGAACCGATAAGCGGAATGGCCAACTGCTCGTCGCACAGTTTCAAAACCTCTTTTGATATGCCTGTATCCTCGGCACCCATAACAATTACCGTGGGCTTGCGCATGTCGGCATCGTAGATGAGCTTGCGACTCTTCTCTGTGGCTGCGACAATTTGATACCCCTCGGCCTGCAATGCCTTTAGAGTGTTGCGTATTGAGCCTACACGGCATACGGGAATACGATTCAATGCCCCGGCCGATGAGCGCATTGCCTCCGAGTTTACGGGAGCAGAGTTCTTTAGCGGAGTGATAAGGCCATGTGCACCTGCGCACTCGGCAGAACGGGCTATTGCCCCGAAATTTCGCACATCTGTAACGCCGTCGAACAAGACAATCAAAGGTGTTTCGTCATCGGGAACACGCTCCATAATGTCGTTTAGTTCCACATACTCTATTGGTGCAATCTGTGCCACAACTCCCTGATGATTAAGGCGGGTGAGCCGGTTGAGTTTCTCGACGGGAACTTCTTGAATACGAACTCGGTGGCGAATAGCCAAATCACGCAATTCGCTCATGAGTTGTCCTTCAGCGCCTTTGCGAATGTAGAGTCGTTCAATCTGCTTGCCTGTCTGGATGGCTTCGGCCACAGGGCGAATACCAAAAACAATGTCGTTTGCCATATATCAAATTATTGTTTTACTTGCTGTTTAGCATCTCTATGAGTCGCCCAACAATGGGTTTGGCATTGTGTTGGCGATCAAAGGGGAGGGCGTAGTCGGTACGTCCTCTTACGGGGAAGTTGTTGAGCCAAGAGTCTCCATCACAAACTCCCCAAAAAGTCACGCGCGTAATATCGTCGCTGTGTCGCATGATAATCTCCCACACCTTCTCCATGCGGCTGTGCCATCTTTGATAGGCTTCATCTGGCAGACCATCTACATAGGGATTACGGGCTTTGGCAGGATCAGCACCGCCTTCTGCCAGGTCGGCCGTTAATCTCTCGGTCGGTATGGCGCTCATGTCAAATTCGGTCATCATAATTTTTACACCGGCAGCTGCAAAAGCCTCAATACTCTTTTCGTACTCCGTGAGGTTGGGCTTTGAAATACCCATATGGCTTTGCATGCCGACTGCGTCGATTCTCAATCCGCGCTTGCGAAGCTCTCCGATAAGCTTGACAACAGTATTGCGCTTGCCTTCGGCCCACATATTGTAGTCGTTGTAGTATAGCTCGGCCTCGGGGTCGGCCTCGTGGGTATATTGGAATGCGAGCGGGATAAACTCCTCGCCCAGAATCTGGTAGAATGGTGATTTGCGATAGCTTCCATCCTCCATAATAGCCTCATTGACAACATCCCAACCCTTGATTCGCCCTTTGTATCGGCCTACAACAGTTGAAATGTGTTCTTTCATGATAGCCTTCAGCTCCTCGGCACTGCGTAGTGAACCGTCCTCGTTATGGCAGAACCAACGGGGAAGTTGCGAGTGCCATATCAGGGTATGCCCCGTAATGACAATATCGTTCTGCTCTCCAAACTCAACCAATTTGTCAGCCAAACTGAAGCTGTATCTGTCGCGTTGCGGGTGGATAGGCTGGCTTTTCATGCAATTTTCTGCCACGATGGCGTTGAAATGCTCTTTTATAATCTTGATGCCCGCCGTATCGTGCCCCAGTATTTGATTGTGGTTTAGAGCTGTACCGATAAGGAATTTTCCTTTAGCCGCATCTTTGAGCGATGAGGGACTTTGTGCATAGCCCGATAAAAAAGTCATGCAGGCAATTAGCGCACTGATAATGTGGATAGAGATCTTCATGTGGTTTTTACTTTGGTTGGTTTATTGTTGTTCGGTTTATTGTTGTTCGGTTATCTCTAATTCGTAACTTGCTTTTTCCCATTCGTGCATAAGGTGGTCGTAACGGGTTTTTAGCCCATTGTATGCACTGTAGTCATCCTCGTTATATTCGGTTGCACTGGCAAACTTCGCATCGTATGCTGCAATCTGTTGTTCCACCTCGGCAAGTTCCTCTTCGATGGTTTCAACAGCTTTGCGCAATTTACGCAGTAGCTTCTCGCGCTCCTTTTTCTGCTCGTATGAGAGTTTGCCTTGTGAGCTGTCTTGAGATTGTGGGCTTGTTGCAGGTGCGTCTTTACGCTCAATCTCCTGTAATGATTCTATTTTACGTTTCTCAAGAAAATAGTATATGCCTCCCAAATACTCCTTTACTCCACCATCACGGAATTCATAGACTCTATCGACCATGCCGTCAAGAAAATCTCGGTCGTGCGATACAACCACCACTGTGCCGTCGTATTTTTGCAGCGCACGTTTCAGGATGTCTTTCGATCGCATATCCATGTGGTTGGTGGGCTCGTCAAGCACCAGCAGGTTGTAGGGCTCGAGCATCAGGCGGGCCATGGCCAAGCGTGAACGCTCACCGCCCGATAATACCTTTACTTTTTTGTCGATATCCTCACCTCGGAAGAGAAATGCTCCCAAAATGTCACGTAGACGTGTCCGTATATCACCCACAGCAACTCGGTCGAGAGTGTCGAAGACGGTAAATTCACCATCCATCAAATCGTCCTGATTCTGTGCGTAATATCCGATATTTACATTTGCTCCGAGTCGGATTGTGCCTTCGGTGGCCTCCAGCTCGCCGATAAGCATACGTGCCATTGTGGTTTTACCCTCACCGTTACGACCGACCAAGGCGATTTTCTGCCCTCGTTCGATTGTGATTGTAGCGTCAGAGAAGATTCGTTTCTCTCCAAAGGCTTTTCCTGCCTCCTTGATTTCGGCAACTATTTGTCCGGAGCGGGGTGCGGGTGGAAATTTAATGTTGAGCGTGGCCAAATCCTCCTCTTCAACCTCGATGCGCTCCAATCGCTCAAGTTGTTTTATGCGTGATTGTACCTGATTGCTTTTGGTGGGCTTGTAGCGAAATTTCTCGATAAACTCTTCGGTTTTCTCGATCATCTTCTGCTGATTTTCGTAGGCGGCCATCTGTTGTGCGCGGCGCTCGGCACGCAACTCTACATATTTCGAGTAGGGGACTTTGTAATCGTAGGCATGCCCCAAAGATAACTCAATTGTGCGGGTGGTGACATTGTCAAGGAAAGCCCTGTCGTGCGAAATTAACAGAACCGCTCCGTTATAATTTTTCAGATACTCCTCCAACCATTGGATACTCTCAATGTCGAGGTGGTTGGTTGGCTCATCGAGCAGAAATATCGATGGTCTTTGCAGAAGCAGTTTGGCCAACTCGATGCGCATGCGCCATCCTCCCGAGAACTCGCTTGTCGCGCGGTCGAAATCCGAACGCTTGAAACCTAGTCCGAGTAGGGTTTTCTCGATGTCGGCCTCGCGTGAGTCACCACCTAAAATGTGGTAATGATCCTGCGCTTCGTTGAGTTTCTGTAATAGTGCTGCGTACTCTTCGCTTTGATAATCGGTACGTTCGGTTATCTCGGCAGTGAGCCTGCCGATTTCGGCTTCCAACCTCAGAACCTCGGCAAAGGTTTTTTCGGTCTCGGCTTTCAGAGTGGTGGTGTCGGCAACTCGCATCTGTTGAGGGAGGTAACCTATGCTACACTCTCCGTTTATTGTTACGGCACCCTCGGTGGGTTGTTGTTCTCCTGTGATGATACGTAACAATGTGGTCTTGCCTGCACCGTTCTTGCCGACAAGACCTATACGGTCTTTGTCGTTAATCAAAAACGATACATTATCGAATAGGGTCCACCCTCCGTAGCTTACATTTAAATTGTCTAACGATATCACCGCAGTCTACGATTTTTAAGATTGCAACATTTTTACGATTTCACCCTCAGGGTCTTCTGCGCCGAATACTGCACTTCCCGCTACCAAAACCTCTGCGCCGGCGTTAAATACTGCTCCGGAATTTTTGGCTGATATTCCACCATCAACCTCAATCAGGAACTCCAAACCTTGCTCTTTGCGCATCTCTGCCAGACGGCTGATCTTGGCAAGCGATGACACAATGAATGATTGCCCGCCAAATCCGGGTTCTACACTCATCACAAGCACCATGTCTACCTTCGGTAAAATATCTTTGAGCACATCGGCTTCGGTTGCAGGTTTTATCGATATGCCGACCTTTGCTCCGGCCTTACGTATGGCGTCAATGCATCCGTCGATGTCGTCGGTGGCTTCGTAGTGGAAAGTAACATAATCGGCACCTGCTTCAACAAATCGTTTGACATAGAGCTCGGGGTGAACAATCATCAGATGCACGTCAAGAACTTTTGTTGTCGCTTTGCGAATAGGTTTCATTACGGGGAATCCAAATGAGATGTTTGGCACGAAAACACCATCCATCACATCAATATGAATCCACTCGGCACTGCTCTGCTCCAACATCTTTGTGTCACGTTCCAGATTGCCGAAATCTGCCGATAACATCGAGGGCGAAATTATACGTTTCATAGCTAAAATTGTATCTTTCTGCAAAGGTAAGAATTTTTAATGGTTAAATTAAGAAAAATGTTGTTCGGGTTTCGCATATTTTTTGTATGACCATTTGTGAGGATTTATTAAAAATACAAACTATTATGAAAAAGTTTTTACCATTACTCTCTGTTGCACTTCTTGCCTCGGCTGTGGCCTCGGCGCAAGAGTTGCGTTATGGTATCACAGGAGCCCTTAATTTCAGCCATTACGATTTTAGCGCAGGCGGGCTGTCGCTTGATACCGATTCACGATTGGGCTTTAAAGCCGGCTTCCGTATGGAGATGGACGCTCCGTTTATTTACGATGGTTTCTACTTTGATATGGAAGCCCTGTTAAGCTCAAAAGGAGCTAAGTATGACACTGCTATAGAGGGCGGAACGGCCTCTTATACAGCTCGTCCCTACTATCTTGAAGTGCCTATTCATATAGGCTATAAGTATATGTTTGGCAGTAGCGAGTGGGGCGTTTTTGCATCGTTTGGCCCATATTTGGGTGTGGGATTGTTTGGTAGCGACAAGTTGAGCGTAAACTCTTCGGTAGAACCTGTCGATATTGCCGACATTGACACCTCGCCCGATAGCTTCTCGTCGGAGACTCTCAAACGATTTGATTTTGGATTGGGATTGCGCGCAGGTGTTCAGATGTTTGACCACTACCGCATATATGTGGGTTATGATTGGGGTTTGATAAATATTGCGAAGATGTCGCAGTCGAAAATTCACAATCGCAACTTCTATGTAGGCGCTGCCTATATGTTCTAACTCTCGCAAATGACGCTCTGTATGATGTTGGCGTCAATGATAAGAACGCCCTCGCAACTGTCGAATTGTCGAGGGCGTAGATTTTATTACATCGTCTTGTTGAGCATCGTGTGTATTACCCTGCGTCCGACGGGGCACTCGCCGCAGCGCTCTTTCTGACAATATTCGAATGTGAGTTGAAGAAGAGCCTGACTATCGAAGGCATTGCACGCCAATGGCCCATATCTTTTCCAGCGGGTGATGATGCTGTTTGCCTCTGCTTTTATATCTTCCAATAGAGCCAATGCTCTGGCGCGTAACTTCTCGCTGTCGGTATAGCTTCCATATGCGAATTGCATTTGTGCCACCAGATTTATCGCGAGCAAATCACTTTTTGTGTGGCCTAAGCGTTTGGCAGCCGTTTTTTGATTGGCAGATGCCGGAGTGTAGTGCTCTTTCCAATAAGGCTGGGTTTCGACCGCGAACAGCGTGTGTGCATCTTTGGCGGTACGACATTCCAAGATACGATCCATGATATTTGGCGTATATGCCAGCAGAGTGGTAATTTGCGAGAGCCGCAGGATGGGATGGTTGTTAGGATATATTCGTTCCAGCTTCCATTGCGATGCAGAGAGGGGCGTAAACGAATATTTCGTTGACAGGTATTCGTAGTTGAGTTTTAGGTTCAGAATATATTCGTCATGAGGATATAAATCGAGTAATCCTGAAGACCCGATTAACATGGCTTCAATATTCTGTGGGGAGCCCTTCTTACGCAAGATGGCAGCATAGGGCACTACTCTCGCGAGAGCGGTAAATGCCTCTTTGTTGTCCATGCCACCCATTGTGCGTAGTAGCATCATGTAAAAAGTGGCGGGCCAATCTTTGTTTAGCTCCTCGAAGTAAGCGTTAATGTCGTTGTTCTTGCGTTCCAAACGCTCATAACCGAGAGAGTGGTAAATCTCTGTACGGTGCAACGAATCTAAAGATGCCAAATAACCACCACAAGCAAAGTATGAGGCCCCTGCTTTCAGTTGTTCGATTATCTGTTCTTTCTCTTGCATGCTACTTGCTTACAATAGATTTAACTCCAATAACGCCTCCTCGCTCATCATGCTCTTGTCCCAAGGCGGCTCGAAGGTTAGAATAATATTTACTGACTCCACGCCTGCAACCTTCTTTACCTGGGTGTTTATATCCTCCACCAAAATGTCGGCCATTGGGCAGTTGGGGGCGGTGAGCGTCATACGGATGTTGGCTACACCTTCGGGATCATATTCGATCTCGTATATTAGGCCGAGATCGTAGATGTTTACCGGAATCTCGGGGTCGTATATATTTTTGAGCGTCAGAACTATCTCATGCTCAACCTTTAATATCTCTTCGGGTGTCATCGCTTATCCAATTATGCTTTGGCCTTAAATGCCAGAGCGTACATTTTCATCTGTTTGATCATCGACAGTAATCCGTTGCTTCGGGTAGGTGATAGATTGTCGCCTAATCCTATTGCATCGATAAAATATAGCTCCATGTCGAGAATCTCTTGAGGGGTGCGTCCGTTCATCACGCGGATGAGCAGTGCGATAATTCCTTTAGTAATTATGGCATCGCTGTCGGCCGAGTAGTATATTTTGCCATCCTCAATGCGGGCGTCTACCCAAACTCGGGATTGACAACCCTTGATTACATATTCGTCGGTGCGATGTTCGGCTGCAATTGCCGGCAGACTGTCGCTTAACTCGATAAGGTAATCGTATTTGTCTAACCACTCATCAAAAATCGAGAACTCCTCGATTATTACCTCTTGAATACTATCTTTCATAATCATTACTCTAAAATAAGTTCGTCGCCTTCGGCCGCCGATGGAATACTAATGCCCAGCATAAGTGCTTGGGTTGCCGCCAGTGCGGTCATATCCACCTTATCATGGCGTTTTTGCGCGTTCAATCCTCCGCCCCAAATAATGAGGGGAACATGTGTGTCGTAACGGTAGAGCGAGCCCGATGCCGAGCGGGTCTGCTCTTGCTCAACTATCCAGCCGGGCATGAGATTCAGAATCACATCTCCTGAACGACGGGGATAGAAGCCGTTTTGTATCTTGCGTCCATATCCGCTACCGAAGAAACTGCTGCGCAATGCATCTGCTGCGATGGCGTGCGAAACGCCTCGCAACTGCATGGCAAATGTGGCGATATCCTTCTGCATATCTGTTAGTGAAAGACCTTTCTCGTCGATGAGATTGTGGTTGAGATATATCGAACGATCAATGCAGCCCAAAACCCACTCCCCGTTGCCATGCTTTGCACCTATGAATGCATTGATAATCACCTCTGCCTGACGGATATTGAATCGCTCCTGCTCCAAATTGGGTGAGTTGAACGATGGACTTGTGCCGTGGTCGGAGGTTATGGTTACCACTACATGTTTCTGGTCGCTGACCTGTGCCATTACAAATGATAGGAATGTCTCCAAATCTCGGTCCAGACGATATAGCATATCCTCATACTCCACCGACTCGGGGCCAAAACGCTCGCTTATCTTGCGCGGAGTATCGAGAACAATATTTAAAATATCGGGATTTTCGTCGGTACCCATGCCATTCGTAGATATTAGTTGCTTGGCAAATGCAAGTACGGCACTGTTTCCTGCGGGGGTGTAGCACATCTGATCATAATCGTCACTCAATGTGAG
The DNA here is from genome assembly GCA_017935185.1 of Alistipes sp. Classification (GTDB taxonomy): domain Bacteria; phylum Bacteroidota; class Bacteroidia; order Bacteroidales; family Rikenellaceae; genus Alistipes. Next base: position 56,050 of record JAGBIC010000006.1, read on the forward strand.
TTTTATGTTAGAATTCGCATCTCCCATAAAGTCAATGCGCTTGTTTTTTTTGCTTTGCAGCCCCTCGATACACGATACCTGAGTGTTGCGATAATTATCATAAGGGAAGAGCAGACTCCAGCGCTTGATCTTGTGCTCCATGTTTTTGTCGCTGCGATTGTACTCGGAAACCCATGCAGGCAACTCCTTGTTGTAATATGTGGATGTGGTCCAATCCGTATGGAGTGTCTCCATCCAATACACATCGCCTTTGTGGCCGGCCATTACTATTGCCGACAGCGGATCTATGGCAATTGATGCTATACGGCTCTGTTCATTGTTCTGCGCCAATACATCCGACAAAGTTTGTGCCGAGAGATTGCGGGGTGAGTATGTGCCGGTACCACCGCTGTAATTCACACTCTGCTCTTTGCTGTCATCAATAAGCGATATGCGTTTGTTTGCAACGTAGTCAAACCAACCGTCTGCCACCACGCCGTGTGTTGAGGGCATTGCGCCTGTTGCAATTGTCGCCAACGATACGGGAGTCGTGGTCTGCATATAGTCATATGAGGCGTTTGAGAAATATACACCTCCATTCAGCAGGCGTTTAAATCCACCGTTGGTCATATTATCGGCATATCGTTCAAGGTCATCGGCCTGCATTGAACTCACAACAATATTTACCAAAAGTCGTGGTTGCTCGGCAGCCATTGATGCCTGAAAATCGAATAGGAGCAGACTTAATAGAATTATTATATGTATATATGCATTTTTCATATCAGGTGAATTGAGGCTGTAAAATTACTAACTTTTTTATAAATATGTATTAAAATACTCTTTTTCCTTGTGTAGGTCGATTGTGTTACACTTCGACTCCATAATTTCAATCTGTTTAACCATCGAAGCGCAAAATTGACGATGAGCCGCACTCTGTGGGTCAGTGGGGCGATGTTCGGCGGCTTTTATTATGTGCTCTATGTCGGCAATGGTCTGGCGGGTTTTGTCTGTGAATGCCGCCTTTGCAAAACATTGCCAGATGTACTCGATGGCAATATCTGACGGGTGAATCATATCGTGATTATAGAAACGGTAGTCACGCAATTCATCATACATAATCTCGTACGATGGGAAATAATATGCCCTATTAACTTTGCTTGTTATCATCCCTATGGCAACGCGCAGGGTGGCTTTGCTCAAGGAATTGAGTTCTGCTCCATCGCCTATGTGGCGAATAGGGCTCACTGTGAAAATGACGCTTTTGCCGGCCAAGGGGCCATTTAGGAGAGCTATATAGCGGTTGGCGATTTCGTCGGCCGTTAAGAGTTGTTTTGTGAATAGCTTTTGCGGTTGTTTATGGCAGTTGGCCACAACTTTGTTATTGCTGTTTAGACGATATACAAACGCAGACCCGAATGTGATTATAACCGTATCGGCGCAGTCGAGAGCTTTGGCTCCGGCTCTTACGCCTTGTACCATATTCTCAAGTGCCATGTCGGCATCCGAGTGGGAAAATGACGAGTGAAAATCATAGCTGAACCATCTGTCACCCCCTTTGCTTAAGTCGCTTTGCTTGGGTAGCATGGCTACATTGCCGGCGGCAACCGAGGCAAAACGCTCTATGGCGTCAGCTATTGATTCGGGATTGAATAGTATGCCGGTAGGGGAGGCGGTTATATGAAATTTCACCCTCGATAACCGTTTTGCCATATTGTCGGCAAAGCATGAACCTAACGAGAGAATCGAGCTGTTGTAGTCGATACTCTTGTCTAGAGGTTTAATAGGTATGATGGTGCGGAATTCCATATTGCTATATTTCGCTCAATTCTAACCAGCGCATCTCTTTCTCTTCGAGAAGCTCGATAATTTCCCCTATGCGTGCTGCCGCAGTGGTAAGCTCATCGTGAGAGAGGACTCCCGATGAAAGAGAGTGCTCCAGATTGGCTTTCTCCTGTTCGAGTTGGGGTATTTCGCTCTCAAGACTCTCCAACTCCTTTTGCTCTTTGAATGAAAGTTTGCGGCGGCGTGTGGTTGCAGGTTTTTCGGTCTGTGGTTTATTATGTTGTTGCAATTTCTCGGCAGCGAGTTTGGCCTGACGGTTCTGTTCGGCCTCCTCCTCTTTGATATATTCGCGATATTCGCTGTAATGCCCTACAAAATCCTTTACGTTGCCATCTTCTCGGATGATAAACAAGTGGTCGACAGTTTTGTCGAGGAAGTAACGGTCATGAGAGACAATCATCAGACACCCCTTGAATGACTCAAGATACTCTTCCAGAATATTCAATGTTAGAATATCGAGGTCGTTGGTGGGTTCGTCAAGAATCAAAAAATTGGGGTTGCGCATCAATACCGTGAGCAGATACAGGCGTCGCTGCTCGCCACCGCTCAGTATGTCGACTCGTTTGTTGAGACTCTCGGGCGGGAATAAGAATCTGTTCAGCATTGATGTGGCAGATATAGTGTGGCCATCGGCGGTCGTCACCGTTTCGGCTATGTCGTGTACGATATCAAAAACTGTTTGACCGGCTTTGAATGAAATTCCATCCTGACGATAATAGCCTATGCGCAATGTCTCACCGCGCTCGATTGTTCCTCTCTCGGCTACAAGGTCGCCTGTCATCAGATTCAGGAATGTGCTTTTGCCTGCGCCATTTTTGCCTACAATTCCGATACGCTCATAACGAGAAAACTTGTATGAGAAGTTGTTTAGCATGATGCGGTCGCCGAACCTGAATGTTACGTCGGTGCAGTCTATGATTTTACCGCCCAAACGTGATGTGGCAACATCAATCGACATCTCTTTGCGGGCAAGCGATACTGAAGCCTTATCCTTCAGATCATAAAAAGCATTTATACGGTAACGCGCTTTGCCTGTGCGGGCCTGCGGAGTTGAACGAATCCACTCCAACTCTTTGCGAAGCAGATTGCGTGCCTTGTCTATGTTGGCCTGCATGTTGTTATATCGCTCTTCACGCTTTTCGAGGAATGTCGAATAATTGCCTTTGTAGGTAAATAGTTCGCCTCTGTCCAACTCAAATATCGTGTTGCAGACATTGTCGAGGAAGTAGCGGTCGTGGGTGACCATCAGGAGCGTGCAACGCGATTTCTGTAAATAGCCTTCCAGATACTCGATAATGTCGATATCAAGATGATTGGTTGGCTCATCCATAACCAAAAAGTCGGCCTCCTGCAACAGCATAAGAGCGATGGCTGCGCGTTTGGCCTCTCCTCCCGATAGCTCACCCATAGGCTGATCCATGCGCGATAGCTTCATCGAGGTCAGCACCTGCTTGATACGCTGCTCAACGCTCCATGCGTCGGCGGCATCCATGGCGGCCATAGCATGTTCGATGGAGTTGTTGTCGCCAGAAGTTATGGCTTTTTCGTAGCGTGAAATAACCTCGTATGTTTCGCCCAATCGCAAATATATCTCATCGAAGAGTGTGTTTGAGGGGTTGAAGTCAATATTCTGGTCGAGAAATGCGACCTTTATATCCTTCATGAATTTCACCTCGCCACCTCTGTCAGATGAGTCGATGCCTGCAAGAATCTTAAGCAGAGAGCTTTTGCCTGTACCATTGGGCGCAATGAGAGCTATCTTGTCACCTTCGTTTATGTTGAACGAGATGTTGCGAAACAGCACTTTGTCGCCGTAGGATTTGCTTATATTCTCAATTTGCAGGAAACTTGCCATAGGGGGCTGTGGTGTTATTGTATGATGTCGATATTGTCCGAGAATTTTGATGCGAGTTTCTCTGCACCCTTTATCGGGAAAATCTCCATAGGCTTGCGCACGGCTGTTTCGGCTGCAATCTGGCAATAAGCTGCAACAATGTCGCTTACAGCAACCAAGCCTTTGCTTACACGTAACGTGTTGCCCTTCATCGAACGGTTGGTGTAGGGCTTTACAAGCGCCTCATACCATAGGCATGCCACGGCGTAACGGCCAATGCCGTGCCCCATGTGGTAACCGTCACGGGTGAGGTCGAATGGGGTGTTGTTAACGGCTGATGCTCGCAATGATTGTATCATAGAGCCCGAAGGAATGATGATATCTATTTCGTCGGCGTCGGCTTTTAGCTGCTCAACGCAGTTGCAAATGGCATTATACATCTTCATCTGATCCTTGTCGTAGCGGGGAAAGCTGCCGTGTGTGCTGTTGGTCGAGTAAGACCATGTCATGTGCCAAGCCAGACGAGCTTGTGGCTGAGCCTGTTTTACCACGTCAATCAGGCGTTGCAGATGCGGCTGGTAGGATTCATATTGTCCAGAGTCGTGGGATGCCTGTTGCATGGTGATTATATCCCACTTGCCCATTTGTAGTGCATATTGCATGGTGACAGGTTTCTCATATTTTTTCCACTTGTTCTCGCCTGCTGCCGAGTGATAGAATGTGTATGCCGCCTCCTTGTTGTCGTAGAACTCCATGTGGCGCTTGAGCGAGCAACCTCCGACATACAATCGTGCGATCTCCACGTTTTTCACATCAAGGTTCTCCAGCAATGCGGGCAAATACTCGGTGGCATCATCCGAAAAGCTGTTTCCGATAGCCAGAATCCTTAATACGCCGTCGTCGGTCTGCGCCGAAGCGGCAGGCGTGTATAATACTACAACGAGTACGATACTCAAAATGTTCTTCAGTAGATTTTTCATGGTTGTAGATGGTTTTGCAATAATTGTTTAATAGAATCTATCGTAAATAGATTGACTCTTGTCATACTTCAAATCCTTGAGCGATGAGGCTTTAACACCTATGTGGAAACTCCAGCTTTTGTAGTAGCCGAAGGGTATCCATGAAAATGACATCTGCCAGCAATGCAAATCGCGGGTGATATTTATTGACGAAGTGGTCAATTTATTGGTCGATAAATCGTAACCGCCCGTAAATGTCAAAGCCATTTTGGGCGAGAATGTTATACTTCCATTGAAACCGATGGTTTGAGTGATATTGCGCTTAATTCCTGTCGTGCCGTTATTTACATAGCTGACGCTATAATTCACGTTGTAGTTGAATCCGAAATTCCACGGCAACGAGAAATCATAATACGTTTGTGCCATGTATTGCCTTCGTAATACTGGGTCCATTAAGCCGTATGGGTCATAGAACGGGTTGGTGTACTCCGGAGGAATACTGTTAATGTCGTTTATGGCCGGAGTCGATGAATCTCGCGATTTGAAAGAGTATCCAAAGCTCCATCCGGTATTCATTATGCGGCCGAGATTACCACGAGCCCATGTCAGCTTGTTGATGCGCTTTCCCTGCGGAGTTACTTCGTATGGGTCGAGTACTGCGCGTAGGTTAATGCCAAACTTGCTGGAAATACTCGAACGCAGAGATATTGATATGGTAGAGAGTTTCATTGAGTCGGCCAGGAAGTTGTATGAACCACTTAGGCTTAAATCATCAATAATCTTAACTTTCTTTATTCCTGTTGAATCGCGTTTGCTGGCCACCTTTGCCTCAAGACTCTGCGAAAGCGAGAACGTTAGGCCCATGTTGCGACCTGCCGAGGGTGTGCCGTAGGCATTGTTGGCAAAAGGCGAATATACCGTTGTGCGACCCGTTGAATCGCTCTGTACGGTTTGATAGTAACCATATTTTTGGTTGCTGAAGTCGGGTGCGTACGCAAAACTTACCGAAGGCGTGATTGTGTGGCGCAATGCCTTCAGTTTGGAATTTTTGTATTTCTCCTTGACCTCCCATTGGCCATATATGGTTGTTGAGAGCGAAACGCCGGCGTTGTAGTCGTATAGTCGATAGAATCCGTATTCGGGGTCGAGGGTTTCGACCATGTTGGTTTCTGGATTCCATTGCTGGTCTATTTTCTTGAAATACCAGCGCTCGCTATAATTGGCATTGGGGGTTATGTTGATGTAATTCAAAACGTTGAATGATGCTTGGATAGGAATATTGTGCTGTACTCCGTTGCGCATCTTGTCGAGCGTTTCGCGTGAGAAGATGTTGTCCTCTTTAGCTGATACCGAGTTGGTGAGTTTTCCAGAATAGCTCATTGAAATCTTCTCATACCAGCGATCTTTACCCAACTTTACTTTACGTTTGAAGGGGAAGAACTTCGATACGTTGAATGATACGTTGGGCAGGGTAATCGACATGTCCTGACTCTGCGAGTTCTGAGATACCGCCATATTCATCGAAAGCGAAAATGGTGTGCCTGCCCAATTCTTTGAGTATGAAATCGTAGAGTTGGTCTGCGTTGCAAGCATGTCGTTGAGTGAGGTTGCCGAATATTTGCTATAACCGCTCGACGACAGATTTACCGATGCCGAGAATGTAGATCCGGGGTTGGCTTTCGCATCTTGCGAATGGGTCCATTGCAGACGATAAGTGTTTTGCTTGACAAAGTCGGGGTCGTTCTTGTCACCCGAACGAATGCTCGAGAAATCGAAGTTGAAGTTGCCGGAGTATTTGTAACGCTTGACATAGCGCGATACGGCTTGCACCTCCCAAGAGCCGAGGGTGTAGAATCCTCCGGTTAGCGCCAGATCCATGTATTGGCTCAATGTGAAGTAGTATCCAAGTCCTCTCACGAAGAATCCTCGACGAGCCTCCTCTCCATATGTAGGCATCAATATACCCGACTTCGGGCCTGAACTTAATGGGAAGAATCCCTCGGGAAGACCGAGGAAAGGGATGCTCACATCTTCGATAACGATGTGGCCGGGACCCATAATCACCTTGCCCTTGTCGCCGGTGATGACTTTGGCCTTCGACATGTAGTAGTAGAAGTGTGGGTGGTCGGTCTGCTCACAAGTGGTATACATACCATCTGCAATGTTGATAGAGTTGTCCTCCATCTTTTTTACATTGTGGCCGATAAGCCATCCGTCGCCCTGTTGTGTACGAATACCCTTGACCTTTGCACGTTGTGATTTGATGTTGTAGGTGATGGTATCCATATTCATCGTGCTTTCGCCTTGGGTGAATGAGGGTGTGATAACTTCGACTGTGCCATCTTGTAATGTGTCGGTACGACCGTAGGCGTAGATGTTCTTTGAGTCGAGATTTATATTCATGAAATCTGCTTTCAGATTCATATTGTCGTATGTGACATCGCCTTCGGTATAGATATATACCATCTTGTTGCGCATATCGTAATAGAGAGAGTCGGCTGCGCTACCCGTAATGATATTGTCCAGCGTTGCTCCTGCCTTCTTTGTGGTGTCGGTGGCGATGCTGTCGGCCACTATGGCTTGTAGTGAGGCTTGTGCTGCAATGGTGTCGGTGCTGTCGGGTCTTATTGCGTTATTGGCACGTCGCGCGCGGCGATTATTGCGTCGTGTGGTGTCCTGCTCTTGTGCTGTGGTAAAGTACGACTCGGCCGACAAACGCATTGCAGGCGCAATTCCGAACGCGAATTGAACCATAAGTAACACAACTGTTACCGAAAGGAGATATTTAACCTTAATTTTACCCAAAATCTCAATATTTTTTCGTAACTTTGCCGACAAGTCGGCAAACCCGCCCGAAAAGCCCCTTGCATGGGCGTGCGGGCGCATATTTTAACCGACAAATATAGCGTTTTTTTATTGATTACCACCAATAAATCGCCTGTTTTTTATGATTCGTTTAGTCTGTTGCATAATGATGATGGTTATCTCCTCTATCTGGGGGAGCGTTTTGCTTGCTCAAAATAACGAGGCAGGTGTCAAAGTTATTGTCATTGATGCGGGCCACGGCGGTGCTTCGTTCCCCGGGGCTGTTTATGGTGGGGTCAAAGAGAAAGATATCAATCTCAAGGTTGCATTGAAGCTCGGGGCTTTAATCGAGAAGGAGTTGCCTGGTGTTAAAGTTGTCTATACACGTACTACCGACAAGGCATTGGGAAAGACCCTGAATGATGATTTGACGGCACGTGCCAATATTGCCAACAAGGCAGGTGGCGATTTCTTCATCTCGATACACGCCAATGCAGCACGATCTACATCAGTGCGTGGCGCCGAGACCATCATTATGGGAGAGAGCGAGAAGGAGACACAGTATAACGAAAGCGTCTTGTATAACAACAATAAGGACGAACTTATCGATATGTCGGACGAGAATACTGCTGCGATGGTACGCGCCTATATTCAAAATCTTCAATTTACATATGGCGAATACAGTGAAATGATGGCGCGAATAATGCAATCGCATTATGAAAAAGGCGGTAGGGTGAATCGTAGAGTGCATAGGCAATTGCTGAAGGTGCTTTATGCTACCGATATGCCGAGCGTGCTTACCGAGTTAGGCTTTATGACCAACAAACAGGAGTTGGCATTTATGAACTCCGAGAAGGGGCAGAATCATTATGCCCGTATTTTGTGCGATGCTGTAAAAGAGTATGCCGGGCATATAAATAAACTTTCGGGTGTTGTGTCGGATGAGATTGTTCCTGCACCGGCGCTATCGGTTGATGTTGCAGAAAAAAGTACTCCTGCCGAGCTGAAGCCGACTGAAGTCGAACGCGATCTCAAAGATAAAACCCCAAATATTGTGGCGCAACCCGCTGTGGCTGATGAAACTTCGTCTGAAGGGTATGCCATTCAATTGCTTGCATCAGATAAGCGTGTGAATATCAATGACTCGCAATTTAAAAGTTATCGTGGCAAGGTTCGTTGCTTTGAAGGGGCGGGTGTGCTGAAATATAAATATTGTTATGGTGCTTATGCCACTCGTGCCGAGGCTCAAAAACATCTCTCGGAGGTGCGGCGGACATTCAAAGGTGCATTTGTTGTGCATTATGATGGAGGTCGAGTGGTACAATAATTTGGTAGAAATAAGATAGATGATATGAAAAGAGAGATTAAAGTCGGAATTTTTGCCGTAGCCGTATTGCTTGTCGGCTGGGGCGTGGTTCGATACCTAAAAGGGTCGGATATTTTTGGTAATAGTAATGTTTATTATGCCTATTATCAGCAGGTTGGAGGTCTCCAGACAGCATCGCATGTTTTGATTAACGGTGTGAAGGTGGGTTCGGTGACAGCCGTTACTCTTAATGAGGATCCTGCAAAAGGTGTAGAGCTTGAGATATCAGTCGATAAACAGTTCCGCATACCCGTTAATTCTGTTGCCAAGATTTTTAATGACGGCATCATGGGTGGCAAGGCTGTTGAAATCGTGTATGGCAATGCTGCGGAGTATCTGCCTAATAAGGGTACTATAAATTCAGCTATGGGAGTTGATTTGTTCTCTATGGCCGGCGATGAACTTGGCGGAATGATGGAAAAGGTTGGGCTTGTTATCGACAACCTCACTCAAACTCTGAATGGCATAAATAGCCTTATGGCAGAGAATACTGCCCATATCAGTGGTATTGTGTCGAATGTTGATGGTATTACCGGCAATGTAAACAATATGCTTATTAAGGAGCGTGCGCATTTAGAGCAGGCTTTGGCGTCGCTTACCGATTTTTCGAAGAGTTTGGGAGATAATGCCGATCAGGTTGGGCAGATTATTGGCAATATGAACGATTTTTCTTCTGAACTTGCCGAGGCAAATATTGTAAATACAATTGAGCAGACCGTTGGCGAGCTTAATAAAATGCTTCTAGCCGTTAATGACCATACGGGAAGTGTTGGAAAACTTCTTGATGATCCGCAACTGTATGATAATCTTGCGGCTGCAAGTGATAACCTTTCGTCGTTGTTGGCTGATTTGAAGGAGAATCCCCATCGTTATATAAACATTTCGGTGTTTGGCTCTAATCCTACCAAGAAAGCAGAAAAGGCCAAGGCTAAGGCCGAGAAAAAAGCCATCAAACGTGCCGATGAGGCTGCCGAGCGACAGGCTGAGTTGGAGGCCGCAGAGGCAAAGTCAAAACTACGCGCTATTGAATCCAATAATCAATAATAGCAGATGATTTACCCCGCCAATTTCGAGCAAAAGATAGGTTTTGACCGCCTGCGTGAGCAGGTCGTGGCGTTGTGCAGTATGCAGGCCTCACGTCAGATTATCGAGCAGGAGAAATTCTCAAATTCTCGTGCCGAGATTGAGTGGCGTCAGGATATTGCCGACGAGATGCGTGTTTTACTTATGCTCGATCCCGATGCTCCGCGTGATGAATATCCCGATATGGAGGTCGTTATGGCAAAAATTGGGATTCAGGGTGCTTTCCTCACTACAGAGGAGGTGGCCACACTTCGGCAGGCTCTTACTGCGGTAGGGAATATGGTCGGATATGTTACAAGTAAGTCCGATGAACAATATCCTCGATTGCGGCAGCGTAGTGAGAATGTGTGTGTCTTTCCGGATATTATCCGTAGAATAAATCAGCTCATTGATGATGACGGCAATATTCGTGATGGTGCATCCCCCGAACTTATTTCGATTCGCCGTGCCATTCGTGACCACGAGGGTCAGGTTGCCAAACGTCTGCAACAGGTGCTGGCGAATGCCAAGCGTGCGGGAATTGTCGAGGCTGATGCAATGATATCAATTCGAGAGGGTAGACCTGTAATTCCCGTTACGGCGGCAAATAAGCGTAAGCTGGGTGGTTTTATTCATGATGAGTCGGCCACAGGGCGTACATTTTATGTGGAGCCTATCGAGGTTGTTGAGTTGAATAATGCTCTCAAGGAGCTGGAATATGCCGAGCGTCGAGAGGTTGTGCGATTGCTTACGGAATTCACCGAGGAGATTCGTCCCGATGCCGAACCTATCGCTTATGCGGGAGAGTATCTTGCCGATATTGATGCTGTGCGCGCCAAAGCACGATGGGCTATCGAAAATGGAGCAGGTAAGCCTGTGGTGTCGCTTGATGATAGATTGGTATTACACAATGCTTTTCATCCGTTGCTGGCGCAAACGCTGCGTAGGGAGAAAAAAGAGCTTGTGCCACTTGATATGCAGTTGGATAAGGAGCGACATATATTGGTTATATCAGGCCCGAATGCCGGTGGAAAATCGGTATGTCTGAAGACCACAGGTATGGTGCAATATATGTTTCAGTGTGGTTTCCCCGTTACCGCGGGGCAGATGAGCGAGTTGCCTATTTTTGACAATATATGCATTGATATAGGCGATGAGCAGTCGATGGATAACGATCTGTCGACCTACTCTTCGCATCTGGTCAACATGAAGAATATGTTGCAGGCGGCATCTCCGCGTACTTTGGTGCTTATCGATGAGTTTGGCTCGGGTACAGAGCCTGTCATCGGAGGCTCTATTGCCGAGGCAATATTGGATAGATTGTTGGAGCGTGGATGTTATGGTGTTATTACCACCCACTACTCAAATATAAAATATTACGCAACGGGAACTGAAGGTGTTGCCAATGGCGCAATGATGTTCGATGTGCAGAATATTCGTCCTTTGTTTAAGTTGGAGCAGGGTAAGCCGGGTAGCTCTTTTGCTATCGAAATTGCCCGAAAAATAGGATTGCCTGAGGATATAATCCGTGTGGCAAGCGATAAGGCGGGTAGTGACCATATCAACCTTGAACGACAATTGCGTGAAATTGCGCGAGATCGCCGTTATTGGTCGCAAAAGCGTGATCGTATCCGTCAAACCGACCGCAAGGTTGAGGAGCTGGAATCAAACTATGCCTCGCAACTTGAGCAAATCCGAGAGGAGCGCAAAGAGATAATCAGCAAGGCCAAGGCTGAGGCTCAAAAACTGATTGCCGATGCCAATCGCCAAATTGAAAATACCATCCGCATAATTAAGGAGGCGCAGGCCGAGAAGGAACTTACCCGTTTGGCTCGTCGTGAGTTAGACGATTTCCGTAGCGAAGTAGACAAGAGCGATAATTCATCGTTTGATTCGGAACATGTTGAGCGCGAGATGGAGCGCCTGATGCGTCGCAAAGCACGCCGTGAGGAGAATAAACGTCGTCGTGGCGAGACCGAGGAGGTGAAAAAAGAGGAGGTCGCTCCTGCTCCAAAACCATTGGAGGTGGGAAGTAAGGTGCGAATAAACGGCCAGCAGGTTCTCGGTGTGGTGCAGAGTGTCAAGGGTCGAAAGGTGCAGGTTGCCTTTGGGCAAATCCTTACAACTGTCGATAAAGATATGTTGCAGATTGTGTCAAATGCCGAGTATAAAAAATCTGTGCGACCCACCACACCCCGAACCGTTTTGTCGGTAGATATATCGTCGCGCAAACTTAATTTTAAAGATAGTGTCGATGTCCGAGGTATGAGAGCGGTAGAGGCTCTCGAGGTTGTGCAGGATTTGGTGGATGATGCCCTTATGGTAGGTGTAGGGGGTGTTACCATTCTGCATGGTAAGGGTACGGGTGCCCTTAAAGAGGAGATTCGTCGTTATCTCCGCTCAATAAAGGAGGTTGCGACGGTGGCTGATGAACATGCCGATCGTGGCGGAGCAGGTATTACCGTTGTGAGATTCCGTAACGATTAAGGGATAGAGATTAGTTAGATAACTGAAAACTTAAAGCAGTGATGAGATACCGTTTATCGGAGATAGCGCAAATATGCCATGGAGAATTGTCGGGCAAGGATGTGGAGATTACATCTGTTGTTACCGATTCTCGTGCTTGTGCCATTTGTGACGGAGCCATGTTTGTTGCCATGAAGGGTGCAAACTATGATTCCCATAACTTTATTGCCGATATGTATGGGCGTGGAGTCAGGGCTTTCATGGTGGAGCGCGGTTGCGATATAGAGTGTGAGGATGCAGGATATATCGTTGTCGAGAACGCTATTGCGGCTTTGCAGCAGTTGGCGTTGGTATATAGAAATGCTTTCAAAGGAGTTGTTGTCGGCATAACCGGCTCGAATGGCAAAACTGTTGTCAAGGAGTGGGTTGCGCGGGCTTTACCGTCGTCGGTAAAACTGTTTGTCTCGCCGATGAGCTATAATTCACAGTTGGGTGTGGCTTTGTCACTTCTGATGATGCAGGGTGATGAGGATATTGCACTTATCGAGGCAGGAATCTCTGAAGTTGGTGAGATGGAGCGTTTGGAGCGTATGATCAGTCCCGATATTGTTGTTGTGACATCTATTGGCGATGCTCACCAGAGCAATTTTGAATCGTTATCTCAGAAAATCGCCGAGAAATTACGCCTTGCCACCAGTGCCAAAACCTTGATATACCACTCGGCCTACTCGGAGCTCGCAGCCAATATAGAGGCTTGCCCCATATCTTACCAGAGGGTGGATGCAGCCGATTGCCATGTCGATAATATCCCCCATGAAGGATATATTACTTCCAATGCCCAAATAGTAAAGACGCTTTGTCGTGTGTTGGGCTTTGATGAAGTCTCTCTGCCGCCTGCCAATGTGGCTATGAGATTGGAGGTTAAGGAGGGTGTTTGCGGTTCAACTATTATCAACGACTCATATAATACCGATATCAACTCTTTGGCTATAGCCCTTGATACTTTGCGGGGTATGGCCTTGGGTGGCCCGACCGTAGCCATTATTTCCGATATTCTACAGAGTGGTATGTCTGATGGAGAATTGTATTCACGTGTGGCGCAGCTTGTCGAAAATGTGGGCGTTGATATGGTATATGGTATAGGCCCACGAATTATGGCCCATGCCGATAAATTTGCATCGACGGCGCAATTTTATGAGCATACCGAAGATCTTTTGCGCAAGCTGAAAGATGAAGACATTGCAGGACGAACGGTCTTGTTGAAGGGCAATCGCCGCTCGCATTTTGAACGTTTGTGCCATGCCATGGAGCGCAAGAGTCATACAACCGTTTTGGAGGTCAACCTGGATGCCATGACCCACAATATAAGTTATTTTAGGCGATTCCTGCCCATCAATCATCGCCTGGTGGCAATGGTTAAGGCAAGCAGCTATGGCGCGGGAGATGTAGAGGTTGCTCAACTCCTGCAACGCCTTGGTGTAGCTTATCTTGCAGTTGCGTTTGCTGATGAAGGTATCACTTTGCGTGAAAAGGGTATAACAATGCCCATCGTGGTGCTTAATGCCGATGCGGGTAGTTATGATAAGATGATAACCTACTCCCTTGAGCCTGAAATTTACAGTTTTCATTCGTTGCGCGATTTCACAAATTGCGTAGAACGATATGGCGCTTACGCATATCCTATCCATGTCAAATTTGACACAGGAATGCATCGCCTTGGATTCCTTGAAGAGGAGGTGGAGCAGCTATTGTGTGAGTTGAAGGAAAACCGTAGTGTAAAAGTTGCTACCGTTTTTGCCCATCTATCATGTGCCGACGACCCTTCGCAGGATGACTTTACTCGTTCGCAGATAGCGTTATTCGATAAGATAAGCAGCAGATTTGCCTCGGCATTGCCATATGAAATTCTTCGCCATACGGCCAATTCTGCCGCAATAGAACGGTTCCCCGAGGCTGCGTTCGATATGTGCCGCCTGGGCCTTGGCTTATATGGCTATGGATATTGCGAGAATGATGAATTACAGCCGGTTACCACGCTTAAAACACGTATAGTGCAGTTGCGTAATCGCAAGGCGGGAGAGGCAATCGGGTATGGCCGTTCGCAGGTTTTGGAGCGAGATAGCGTAATAGCCACAATTCCGATAGGTTATGCCGATGGATTGGATCGTCATCTGGGCGAAGGCCGCTGGTCGATGCTTGTGGCTGGTTGCGCGGCCCCGACGGTAGGGCGAATATGTATGGATAGTTGTATGATAGATGTGACCGATGTGGGTGGTGTCTCCGAGGGAGATGAGGTTGTTATCTTCTCGGCAGCGGCAGGAAATAATCTTAATGATATGGCTCGTGTGTTGGGTACTATCTCATATGAGATTATGACCTCGGTGTCGGCGCGTGTGAAACGAATTTATGTTAGGGAGTGATGGCCGATAAAGGAGTACTATATATGATTCCGTGTCCCATTTCGGATTCTACCGAGGTGTATGATGTGGTGCCGCAAGCCAATGCACAGATATTGGATTCGCTTGATTATTTCATTGTTGAGAATATTCGTTCGGCTCGTCGTTTTTTGTCGAAAGCTAAGATTTCGAGGCGTATTGACGATTTGGAATTTGTCGAACTTAACGAACATACCGTGGCTGGTGCTGCTATCGAGAGTATGGTAAAACCCATTCTTGCGGGACGCTCGGCAGGCGTTATCTCCGAGGCGGGTGTACCGGGAGTAGCCGACCCCGGAGCATTGGTAGTCGAGGCTTGTCATCGCAAGGGTGTCAGAGTCATACCATTGGTAGGGCCTTCATCTATTCTGCTGGCAATGATGGCCTCGGGTTTAAATGGCCAATCGTTTGCCTTTAACGGCTATCTGCCCATAAAGCCTCCCGAAAGGGCAAAGGCACTCAAAATGTTGGAGCGTCGTGCTCATGCGGAGCATCAGTCGCAAATATTCATTGAGGCTCCATATCGCAACGTGAAACTCATGGAGCAGATATTGCAGACCTGTGCCAAAGAGAGCAAACTCACTGTTGCGTGCGATATCACGTCGCCCGATGAACTGATTGTAACTCGCAGCGTTGGCGAGTGGCAACGGATGGGAATTCCTGAAATTGCCAAGCGCCCTACCATATTTATAATAGGCTGATTGGGCATATTATTTGCGCTATATAATTAGAAGAATAAGATAAAATATTTGATATGACTGAAGAAAAGATTAAGAATCAGGATGTTGCAGAGCAGCAAGGGTTTCAGGATGGCGATGGTTATCCTTCGTGCGAAGGGACTCCGTGCGACAATATGGCAGGTCAGGAGCAGGATGCTGCTGACACAATGTCAGATGATGACAAAATTGAAGAGCCGCAGGCTGAAGAGAATAGTGCTGATGAAAATTTTGTAGAACCTTCGGCGGAGGAGGTTATTGCCGTGTGGCGAGATAAATATATGCGCCTTCAGGCCGAATTTGATAATTATCGTAAGCGTACCTTGCGCGAGAAGATGGATTTGGTCGCAAGTGGTGGAGCCGATGTTATCAAGTCGATGCTTTCGGTTTTGGATGATATGTATCGTGCCGTGGCGGCATCCGAGAAGAGCGATGATATAGCCTCGTTGCGCGAGGGAGAGAAGCTGGTGTTGCACAAGTTCGAGGAGGCTCTGCGTCAAAAGAATGTTGTTGAAATTGAAGCAATGGAGCAGGAGTTCAACCCCGATTTCCATGAGGCTGTGGCCCGATTTGCGGCAGGCGATGACAAGAAAGGTAAAATCATAGATGTTGTGCAGCGTGGCTACATGTTGGGTGATAAGGTCTTGCGTTACGCCAAGGTGGTTGTGGGCGAGTAGTTGTCAGAATAAAAGTAAGTTGCAATGTCAGAAAAACGAGATTATTACGAGGTGTTAGGCGTTCAGCGCAACGCCAACGCTGATGAGATAAAAAAGGCCTATCGTAAGGCTGCCATCAAGTATCATCCCGATAAAAATCCGGGTGACAAGGAGGCTGAGGAGAAATTCAAGGAGGCTGCGGAGGCTTATGACGTGTTGTCGAATCCCGACAAGCGCGCTCGCTATGATCAGTTCGGTCATGCAGGTATGAGCGGTGCTGCCGGTGGCGGCTTTGGTGGCTTTAGCGGTGGCGGATTCTCTATGGAGGACATTTTCTCGCAGTTTGGCGACATCTTTGGTGGCCGTTTTGGTGGAGGCTTTGGCGGCTTCGGCGGTGGCGGCAGCCGTCGTGTGAACCGAGGATCGGATATTCGAGTGAAGGTAAAACTTACTCTATCGGAGATAGCCAACGGTACAACCAAGAAACTTAAGATCAGTAAAACGATTGCATGTGACAAGTGCGGTGGTAGCGGTGCAAAGGATTCCAACTCGTATTCAACTTGTTCAACCTGTAACGGCTCGGGCTATGTAACACGAGTTGAGAACTCATTCTTTGGCCGAGTACAAACACAGAGCGTATGTCCTACTTGTGGCGGAACAGGTAAGGTTATCACCGATAAGTGCGATAAGTGCTCTGGTGAGGGCGTTATGCGTGGTGATGAGGTTGTCGAGATTAAGATTCCTGCCGGTGTTGGCGAGGGTATGGCTGTTACTGTTTCAGGTAAGGGAAATGCTGCACGCCATGGTGGAATAAATGGCGATTTGCTGGTTATGATCGAGGAGGAGCATAATCCTGAATTGGTTAGAGATGGCAATGATTTGATCCATAATCTTAATTTGCCTCTTACTACCTGTATTTTGGGTGGTGAGGTTGAGGTGCCTACCATTGATGGGCGTGCCAAGATTAAGATTGCGGCGGGAACCCATGCCGGTAAGGTGCTACGCTTACGCGGAAAGGGTCTGCCCGATGTGAATGGTTATGGCCGCGGCGATATAATGATTGTGGTTGATATCACAATCCCCGATAGCTTGAATAAGGAGGAGCGTGAGTTGGTTGAAAAACTCTCAACTATGCCCCATTTCAAAAAGGCCGAGAGCGTTGAGCGCCAGAATATCTTTGAGCGCATGAAGAGTTTCTTTAGATAATTTAAAAGCTAAAATTATGGGATGGTTTACACCTTATAAACGTCGAGCCAACGAATTTAACTACACTCCACGTTATTACGACCCTGCAAAGGAGGCGCGTGAACAACGTCGTGCCGAGTTGCGTGGTGAACGATTGGACGATAACAGTGAATACACCCCCGGAAAATATATCCGAGCGCAGCGTGATGCCCGAAATGCAAAAACTTTGCAGCGCAACAAAAATAATGGCGGTGGTAAGATGAAAATGTGGACTATGTGTGTGGCTATTATGTTGTTGGCAGTGTTTGTCTATATGCTCGTACCTCGCATTGCAGCAATTTTTGATATGGCGCATAACGATAGTTCTGCAAGTCGCCAACACCAACAGCAGTTGGAGGAGTATGAGGAGTTTAATCCATATGCTCCGCTGATTATAGTGCCCAACGATTACGAGGAGGGCGATGAAATTGAGATTATTGAAGAGTAGTTTCTGCCATCAGGCCCACTAAATTGACAATGGAGAATAAAATACGGCTTTTGCCCGAAATTGTAGCGAATCAGATTGCCGCCGGCGAGGTGGTTGATAACCCATCATCTGTAGTTAAAGAGATGATGGAGAATGCTATTGATGCGGGTGCAAAGTCGGTCACTGTCAATTTCCGCAATGCCGGTCTTGATTTGATTCAGATCATCGATGATGGTTGCGGTATGTCACCCATGGATGCCCGTATGGCTTTCGATAGGCATGCCACAAGCAAAATTCGGGATTTTGACGATGTGTATCGTCTTCAAACCTTCGGATTCAGAGGCGAGGCTCTGGCCTCTATAGCAGCCGTTGCGCAGGTGGAGCTGCGTACTCGCCGACCGGAGGACGAGGTTGGTACGGTGACTATTGTAAATGGTGGAGAGTTTATCTCTCAATCTCCGACGATGTGCCCAGCCGGATCGCAGTTTCTTGTGCGTAATCTCTTCTATACCGCTCCGGCACGCCGTAAATTCAACGGCGATCGCAATAAGATGGTGCTGGCTATCAAAAAGGCCTTCCGTTGCGTGGCCATGTGTAATCCGCAGGTACGTTGCGAACTTATGTCGAGCGATATGCCGATTATTACTTTGCCTGCCGGCTCACTCATGGAGCGAATTATAGGAGTTGTAGGACGACATGTTAAGAGCAATCTTTTAGAGGTTAATGTCGATACTTCTATTGTCAAAATAAAAGGATATGTGGGGCGTCCGGCTGCAGCCAAGCAAAAGAATACTGAGCAGTATCTCTTTGTTAATGGCCGCTATTTCCGTTCTCCACAGATTTATCGTTCGATAATGAGTGCCTATAATAAGCTTATTGCCGATAACGAGTCGCCATCATATTTCCTCTATCTCACCGTAGACCCCGATCGTGTTGATGTAAATGTGTCACCGCATAAGACCGAGGTGCGATTTGCCGATCACGATGATGTGAATCAGATTATTCAGGCGGCGGTGCGAAGCACTCTTGCAAAGAGTGGCAGCGTGGCGATGATGGATTTTGAAAATAGTGTTGCTGTCGAGATACCTGTTCTGGGTGAACCACATACAATCTATGCCGAGCCCAAGAGCGCCAGCAACGATGATTACAACCCCTTCAGAGAGGATTATATCGACAGTTCAATATCGTTACAGTCGCAAGGCCAAAGCTTTTTTGCCGATATTTCCTTACCGCAGGAGCCATCTCATAGCTCACCCCGTGCCGTAAAACACGATGACGGATTCCGAGATGTATTGTGGGGTGCCGATACGGGTTTCTCGTTGGATGCAGGGGCTGATGTCGTTGCCGATAGTGGATTCCGTGAGATTGCTTCAAATGCTTTTGGTGGGCAGGGAGCCGAGGAGAAGGAGTTGTCAGATAGTAGTTTGGTGTTTATTCCCTCGGCAGTTCAACAGAGCCTTGTGGGGCATGAGATGTGTTTTTCTGATGTGATGCTCATCAGCGGTGATTGCGCTATGGCCATCAATGCCGGCAGAGTAATGATTGTAGACTTACGCCGAGCCAAAGAGCGAGTCTTGTATGATTCATATATGGCAACCATCGGTCATTCGGCTGCTACCCAAAAGCTCCTATTCCCCGAGAGGTTGACCCTTTCGGTTGATGATTATTCGTTGCTTGCCGAGCACGAAGTGGAGTTTGCAGCGTTGGGCTTTGAGTTGAGGCTTGCCGGTGAGAATAATGTCGAACTTTTGGGTGTGCCACCATCGCTCGCGGGTGTCGATATCGATACCATTTTATACGATTTGTTACGCATCGTCGAGGTGAAAGGCTCACTGGAAGAGCATCTTCGAGAGAGTATGGTCAAGGCTCTCGCAATCAGAGGAAGTAGGGTGGAGGTGTTCGACAATGACCTTGCCAAAGAGTTGTTGCAGCGCTTGTGTGAATGTGAAAACTTTAGCTTTAGCCCATCCGGTCGGGCGATTATGATTGAGATACCTATTGCAGAATTGAAAGCCTATTTGGGATAACTTATTTACGAGAATATAATGTACGCATCATATCAACAAAGAATGACCCCTCCTGTGGTCAAGAATCTTATAATTGCCAACTGTGTTGCATTGTTGGCTACTGAGTTGTTGCCTTTTGGCAATGAGATAATAAGCCGTTTTGCACTGTTTAATATCGAGAGTCCGCTTTTCCATAGCTATCAGATTTTTACATATATGTTTCTGCATGGCGGCATTTCGCACCTCTTCTTCAATATGTTTGCTTTATGGATGTTTGGCCGACAGTTGGAGATAGAGCTCGGTTCGCAGAGGTTTTTCATATATTATATGGTCTGCGGAGTCGGAGCTGCGCTGTTGCAGTTAGGCGTGGGTTATGCCGAGTATGCGCATGCAATAGGTGCTGTGGGTGAGTATGGCGCAATACCATTGTTGAGAGTGCCTACTGTCGGCGCTTCGGGTGCTGTTTATGGATTGTTGCTCGCTTTCGGAGTGCTGCATCCCAATAATACAATTATGCTGCTATTCCCTCCCATTGCCATGAAAGCCAAGTGGTTTGTAGTGGCGTATGGACTTCTTGAGTTGTTCTTCGGTATATCAGGCTATCAGGCAGGAGTTGCCCATTTTGCCCATTTGGGAGGTATGTTGTGGGGTCTAGCTCTGCTCTATTGGTGGCGCAAGCAACGAAAAATTTTCTTTTAATCGGCATTAGGCTATGGCAAGCGAATATTATCGTACAACATATGGATCCACTCGTGGCCAGCACCGTTCGGCGCTGGGCATACTATTCGATGTGGTCATGGCCTTTGTGAGCATAATTGTAGCTGCCACATTTTTTCTGATACTTCTTTTACCGACTCTTGATCCGCGTTCGTGCAACGAGTTGTCGGTTTTGGGGCTGGTTGCGCCCTTCGTGTATATTGCACAGGCTGCTGTAACTATCTATTGGATAATCCGTTGGCGGCCGTGGGTGGCAACTCCTATGATACTACTCTCGTTGGCGGGGCTGTTTCAGCTTTCGCTATTTTACAAGATCGAATTTCGGCGAGTATACACCGAGCCAAATTTGCGGCCACGATACGATAAGTCGGCATTAAAGGTCATGTCGTACAATGTGCGCAGTTTTATTGATGATAACGGCAATCGTTGTATCGATTCTGTTGTTGAAATTATTCGTGCCTTGAACCCCGATATCGTATGTTTGCAGGAGATGGGTTTCAGCGATAATGTCGATTCGTTGCTTGAGCCCCTGAAGCTAAAACCTATGCCCGGGTCGGTGTCGCGTCATGAGTTGAGCCCCGCAATATACAGCCGTTTTCCGATTATCAAGGCCGAGCGAATCGATAGTATGAAGAATTTCGTGTGGGCCGATCTGCTTGTTCGAGAAGATACAATCAGAGTCTATAACGTGCATCTCCACTCCACAGCCATCCGTCGTGACGATAGCAATTATATCGAGAATCACGAATATCTTGAGTCGGATAGCGTGGGCAAGATTCTCAGTATGGTAAACCGTCTTACGGTGAACAATCAGTTGCGAGCCGAGCAGGCCGACACGCTTGCTTTCCTTATGAGAATGTCGGATTATCCCACCATAATATGTGGCGATTTTAAC
The DNA here is from genome assembly GCA_017935185.1 of Alistipes sp. Classification (GTDB taxonomy): domain Bacteria; phylum Bacteroidota; class Bacteroidia; order Bacteroidales; family Rikenellaceae; genus Alistipes. The sequence goes on from JAGBIC010000006.1 coordinate 77,439, forward strand.
GACACTCCCGTATCCTATACCTACCGTACTATTGGTAAAAACATGCACGATGCATTTCGCCGTGTTGGGCGAGGCTATTCGCATACCTATCGCGGATTTTTTGATATGTTGCGCATAGATTATGTGATGAGCTCCAAGGAGTTCGAGCCTTTGTCATATGAGGTTGTCGATTCATGGGGATTGGAGGAACAGATTGTCGGGCGTGGTCAGAACCGCGATACTGTCATGGTTCGCGTATTTGGCAATCGGCATGCTGTGCCGACGCCGGAGTTAAAAGATAGTGTAATAGATAACAGGTTGCTATATTCCGACCACTATCCGTTGTATGTAAGACTGAGATATAATGGTAAAACCAATTAACCCAAATAACTATGATACTTGATTCTTTAAAAAACAAGGAGCAGTACGCTGCCCTGCACCCCCGTTTCCAGAAGGTGTTTGACTTCATCGAGAGCCACGATGTGGCCGCTTTGGAGTGTGGTCGTCACGATATTGATGGCGATGATATTTTTGTAAATGTTCAGGAGGTTGATTTGCGTGAGCGTAGCAAGGCCCGTATAGAGCTGCATCGCAAGTATATCGATATCCAGCTTTTGCTCGATGGCCCCGACGAGACTTTCGGTTGGAGTCCCAAATCGGCATGCAACAATGCCGAGGCCGATTTTAATGTCGAGAAGGATGTGCAGTTCTTTACCGACACTCCCCAATGCTTCTATACCGTTGCAAAAGGCCAGTTCACTATCCTCTATCCCGAGGATGGTCATGCCCCTATGCTGGGCGAGGGCCATGTTAAGAAGTGCATCTTTAAAATCGCCTTATAATTAAGATTATAACCGCTTGTGTGGGGTCGCCGAGTTGTCGGCGACCCCACTTTTTTATTGAAAATTGGCGCGGATGCCTTGTTGTTCGTTGATAAAAATCGGCTGTTTATGATTAAAATGCCCTGCTTTGTTGAATTTATTTTCCATGGGCTGCGGAAATCCCTATTTTTGCGCGTAATATATAAAGGTGAAAGAATGCCTAATCGGAATCAAGTATGAAATTTTATCTAAAAATATTATTCCCTCTTATCGCCATCGTCGGAGCGATTTCGTGTGTCGAGGATCGTTCCGAGGATGCCGTCACTCCTTCAGATTCAGTTGAGGCTGTGGCAGGTGAGGTCCGCTTGGTATTGTCAGAGCAGGGCTCTCGTGCAGCGTTGGCAGCCGATGGAGTGAATCATCTTTGGCAGGTGGGCGACCGTTTTACTTTGATAGCCCGCAATGCTGATGGCAGCGATGCTTTTAAGCCATGCAACTTTACCTATTGGGTCTCTACCACCACTGCGGGTCGCAGCTTCTTCCGTGGTATTCCCAATCAGACTATGGCCGATGGCAATTACACCTATTACGCTGTCTATCCCCATACCGCTTCGGTTAGTGGCAATACCATATCATACACCCTTCCCGCTGTGCAGGATGGCAAATATGGCAGTTGCGACTTTATGGTGGCCAAATCCACTGCGGCCAATAGCGCTGCTGCAAGCGGCAATGCCCTTAAAACCTGCGACAACAGCTATGAAACGCCCGAGCCGCTTAACGATGTGGGCATAACTTTTTCCCATAAGCTGCATGCGTTGCGTATTACAATCCCCGAGGGCCGAAATTTGATGAATGTACCTATCAAAAAGGTCTATATCAACATGAGTTCAAATGTGGCTATGGTGGGCGATATCACTGTCGATATGTCGACCATGGCTTTGACATATACCAACACCGCCAATGCGGTTGCGGTCGAGTTCCCTACTGCCAAAAATGTTGGTGATGAGTTTTGGGTTATGACTCTGCCCATGAATGTAGGCAATGCCAGAGTCGATTTGCGTTTCGAGGATGAGCAGGGTAATATTTCAAGTCCTATCTCCACAACCGCTTTTGCTGCATGCGAGGCGGGGCATATCACCCCAATGACGGTCACCGTTCCGCAAAGTGCGGGCAAAATGACATATTTCGATTTTACGGTAGACCACACCAAACTCGGTGAGCCTGTCACACATCTGCATATCACACCCCCTTCGGGCTGTTATTATGTGCATGGTATAGGTAGCGTAACTCCTGATGCAAACGGTAAATTCTCGTTCGGAGTATTCCCCGACCAGCTGCCATCGTTTAAGGGCTATTCGACCTCTGCTATCAAATATGAGTCGGCACATGCTATTGTTCCCGAAAAGGTTAGCCGTACATTCTCTTCGTCTGCCACACAAGGCAATCATGTTGCACATGCTGTTGCAACCCCATATTTGTTTGAGGAGGATTTTAGTACAATTAAAGATTATAGCCGAGACGATAAAACAGGTGCACAGGGTACAACTGTTACTGCCTATGATCTGAGCGCTGCAACTTATGGTTTGTCTTCAGGGTGGTCTGGAGCAAGAACGGGAGGTGGTGCAGGTGCTTCTATTCGTGTAGGTTCGCGTGTGGATAGAGTATGGGGATACACTCATACTTATGGACGATTAGATTCACCAAAATTATCAAACTTAAAAAATGGTGCAAGCGTAAAGGTCCAAGTGTCATTTAATTATAGTGGCGGACGTGATGGAGATTCAGGATACTCTCCTCGTGCCGTTTGTGGTTATACGCAAATTGATGGTTTGATAAAAGGAAAAACGGGGTCTTTCTCGTCAGATGAAGATGCGTGGGAAAATATTGAGGTTAGTTCGTATATCCCATCGATATCAACCGATGGCTCCTATACTTCTGTCACACAAAGCACTTCATATGAAATAAATAATTGTCAAAACACCTATCGTCTGTCGTGGATGATTCGAGGAACTGGAGAAGGTGGATTTATATCAAATGGTAATCAATGGATGTTTATCGACAATATCAAAGTTTCAATTGTACAATAAAATTCAAAAAACCTATAAAAAAATGAAAAAGATTTACTGCTTATTGATGGTTGCGGGGTTGGTAACAGCCTGTGCCAAGGATGACGGCGCCGGCGATATGCCGCAGGGCAAGGGCGTTGTAGCATTCGATGCTACTCATCAGCTCACCGTTGAGACCCGCGCCGACAACAAAATCGAATTGGGTTCATTGGGAATTACGCTTCCCGAAAGTGCTGATGACTTGACTTTGGTTATCGAGTCGCAGGATCCTGCTCACACCGAGCCTTTCCAGTATTCGGGTACGGTTGGGGCTTATAACAAGGATTCACGCCGCACCTACCTTGCCGAGGGTGGTCCTTATGCGGCCGAGGTTATGTGGGGCAATGCCACCACCGAGGGTGTGGATGCCGCGTATTTCCATGGTCAGACAGGTTTTAACGTAATAGCTCGCAGCTATCAGGCTGTTCCCATTACCGCTGTTATGGCAAAGGCTATGGTTCGCATAGATTTCACCGATAGCTTCAAGGGTTATTTCGAGAATGGTGCCGAGATGAAGCTCACCACCGCCGCAGGTGCAACTTTTGATGTAAACTACACCAATGGCAATGCCGGCAAGCCTTTCTTTGTATTGGCCGGCGATGGCAAGAGCTTTACTATCACCGGTAAGGCAAAGAAGCAGAAACCCACTGCCAATATCGCAGCTCCCGAAGTGGAGTTTGCTGCTGTTGGCCGTGACGGCTCGGCGGGCAACGAGGTGGCCCAGCAGACAATCTACACCTATATGTTTGATGTCGATGCTGCCGACAATGTTTCAGTAGAGATTACCATCACCAACGAGCCTATTCAGGTTATCAATGTAGCTACCAAGGAGCTCAACGATGATGCTGTAATGGGCAATAATTAGTGCGTAAATAATAAAATACTATAATATGAAGAAGTTATTTTTGGTTGCGGCTGCGATGTTGTCGTTTACCGCATGTGTCGATGAGTCAATCGACTGGGGCCAAGGAGGGCAGGAGGCCGAGCAGATGGGTTATATCTCATTTGGCGGCAATGCCATTACCGTGGCCGTAGATAGCGAGGTTGGCGAGGGCGAAGTAGAGCCGCAGGGCGCTCGTTCGGCTACCCGTGCTGCCGATACGGCAATTGAGGATTATACCGTGCAGATTATCAATGCGGCCGGTGATGTTGTAAAGTCGTTTAAGTATGGCGAGTGGACTCAGGACGATGATTATGTTGCTAATCATAAGATTGATGATAATCATACCGTAACAGGTATCGAGCTGCCCGTCGGAACTTACACCGTAAAGGCCTTCTCGGGTGAAACACAGAATGTATCTGACACTCCCGAATATGAGGGCTATACAACTGTGACTCTGGCAAAAGGTACTGCAACCGAGGCAAAGGTTGAGTGTAAGTTGTCAAGTATCAAGGTAACAGTAACCTTCGATGCAGTTTTGGCCGAGGTTATCGATGCGGCCAGCACATCGGTGCTTGTTCGTTTGGATGAGGAGGGTATCGAGGAGGCTAATCGTAGCCAGCATACCTATGGTGGTTATGCCGACAAGACAGCGCTTACCAAGGGTCACGATGCTGTTGCGCCCACCTACCTCAAGCCGCAGGCTTCTAATGACGGTGTGCCTTTGAACCTCTACCTCACCACGATTTATGGTGGTGCTCCGGGTGTGGGAAGCCAGATTTCGGCTCAGAAATTGCCCGTGGTGTCAAACGCAAAGATTGGCGAGTGGCGCAAGGTGAGCATTAAGTTAGATCACGGTACCGAGGGTACAGTATATTTCGTTGTTACTGTTGAAACATGGGTATATAACGAGCAGATTGATGTTACACAGAGCACTTATGCAATCGCTTTGAGCGAGATGGAGATTCCCGATATCTCTGACGCTCCCGTTATCGAGTGGGCCGACAAGGATCTCGCACAGCCTATTGTTTTGTCGGATGGCATGTTCGACAGCAATGGCAGTATGGTTGGCGGCGCGCCGTTTACAATCTCGACCAAGCAGCCCATGGCAGCGATATATGTTGCAGCTTCATCTAACAATAGCGAGCTTGCGAGTCTTATTTCATCGATGGGCATGGATGCCGCTGTGTCGGTTGCAAACGATACCAATTATGCAGGATTGAATATTTTGGGTGAGTTGCAGACCTTACAGAAGACTATTCTTAAGACATGGGGATTCCCCGAGGGCAGTGCGCTGGGCCAGACCGAGGTGGCATTCGACCTTGCGGGTTTGATGGAGCAGTTGCAGGCTGATTACAACGGCAAGCATACCTTTACTATCACCGTTGTCGACGAGAAGAAGAATAACACTACCGTAACTCTCGATATCACATCGGGTGGCGTTATTGATCCCAATATCGTTTGGGAGGGTAAGGACATCACCAAGCGTTATGTGGTAACCGACGACCTTAAGATTAAGATCAATATGACAGCGGAAAAGGGCGTGAAGAACCTTGTTGTAACTGTCAGTGGTCGTTTGGGCCAGTCTGATGGTATGAATGCTATCGGTATGCCGAATAGTTTTGACCTTGTAGATCCGGGATATAAGATTGATCCTAGTACCCTTGAGCCAACAGAGGAGGAGCTTGGCCCTTCATTGGCAGGTATGGGCTTCCCCGTAGGCGAGGATGTTAAGGATCAAACCGAATTGAGTTTTGATATTACAAGATTTATGGGCATGATGGGCTCATTCAAAGGCGATACCGATTTTAAGGTTACTTTGACCGATAACGAGGGTAATGTAGCCGAGCAGACAGTAAAGATTACCATTGAGTAGTAAAAAGTAGTGATGATGAAAAAGATATTATATATTATAGCATGTGTGGCATTGTGTTTTGCCACGTCTTGCAGCAAGGAATCTGTTTCTCACGAAGGCGAGGGTGCTGTTTCGTTTGCTCTAAATAACGGCACTGTTCGTAGCGGTAGTGCTACCGATCTCTTTGCAGCGGTTTACGATAAGCTCACATTCCGTATTTTTCAGGTGAGCAATAAGGATACTGCAACCGAGACCAAAAAGTTGGTGCGCCTCTATACTTATGACGAGATTATCGGTGACAGCCAGAATCCCATGAAAATCTGGTTGTTGGCGGGTGACTACCGTGTCGAGGTCAGCGGCGGCGATCAAAGCGAGGCCTCTTTCACCGAAATCTATTACAAGGGTAGTGCCGACTTTACTGTTGCCGAGAATATGTCGGATAAGACTATTGAGGTAACATGCCGTCCCAGCAACTCAATGATTAAGGTTGTTTTTGATCAGAGCGTTGCAGATAATATGGAGGATGCCAAGGTGGTGGTAGCCATTGATGATAGCTATGATCCCATTGCTGTGACATCGAAGAGTGTTCCCTCTTTGACCTATACCGAGACAAAGATTGGTTACTTTACTCCCGAGGAGGGTGCGACCTCTTTTGCATGGCATTTCTCTGGAACTGTTCCTGCAAAGAATCATCAGGAGGTTGTAAAGGAGGCTGTGCAAACTCTGTCGGAGGGCTTCAAGGCGGGTTATATGTACACAATTACCGTCAAGTACTCTCCCGATTTGGGCGGTTATATGACCTTCGATATTACGGTTGACAAGAATCCTACTGAGTATAACAATGTTGCCACCTTTAAGCCCGAGCCTCAATTCTCGGATGTTGATGGTGCGCAGGTAGTCAACAAAACTGCATACCTTAACTCTACAAGCGAGGTTGCATATAATGTTAAGGCCATCAACGCCATCACTGAGGTGTCGGTTAAGAATGGCTCAACGATTACCACCTACACCTCTGATCAGGTGAATGGCGTCTCTTCGGCCTCTGTACGCAGCACTGCCACCTTTACCGATGCCGAGAATGGTGTCGCTATCGATGTGGTAAGCGACAAGGAGTGGGTGATTAAGTTGTTGCCTAAATTTATGGAGAAACTCTCTGCCGGTGAGAATGAGTATATTGTCTCTGTTACCGATGATGCGGGTGCCATTGCAGAGTATGTTCAAGATTATCTCGGTGAGGGCGTAAATAGCGGAGTGCTGAAGTTGTGGGAGGGCCATGCATACCTCTCGGCTTATGTAACCAACAGCGCCGCACAGAATATCAAGGTTGTCTATCGTAAGGATGGCGGCGATTGGCAGGAGATTGCGGCTGCGGCATCATCTTCGAACGATGCTTTGTGGGAGGTTAAACTTCCGGTTGATGGTCAGGCCGAATTTGAATACTATTGGCGTTATGACGGCAAGGATAATATTGCTGCAACCAACTCTACATTCTCAACTCCCGCAGCTCCCCAGATTCCCAACGGAGGTTTGGAAGAGTGGGCTGGTGACTCACCGTTGTTGCCTTATACTACCACACAGTGGTGGGATACCGGAAACCACGGTTCGGCTACGCTTAATACGAATGTAACTACAAACTCTACCGATGTGCGCCCGGGTTCAACGGGTCAATACTCTGCATATCTTAAGTCGCAGTATGTTGCCTTCATGGGAATTGGTAAATTTGCAGCGGGTAACATCTTCTTTGGAAAATATCTTGAGACAGTCGGTACTAACGGAATTATCGGTTTTGGCCAGCCTTATGAGTTTGTCTACAAGCCCAAGAAACTTGTGGTTTGGTACAAGGGTCAGGTTGGTACTTGCGATTATGCAGGTGGCGATGTAAAGAAGGGCGATAGCGATAAGAACCAAATATATGTTTGGTTGTGTAATTGGACAGGTCGCCATGCGGTTGATACTAGCGATACAACTACTTTCGTTAACCCCACCGAAACCGCAAATACAGCCGAGGGTAATGTGATTGCTTATGGTGAGTGGCACCGTGTAATCACTGCCGAGGATAGTGGTGCGGATAATGGCTGGCAGAAACTCGAGATTCCCATCACCTATCGCGAGGGCGCAGGATTCTCGGATGTAGTTCCCAATTATCTGGTAATTTCGTGCGCTGCATCAGGCTATGGTGACTACTTCGCAGGTAGTACCAGCAGCTATATGTACGTAGACGATATCGAATTTGTATATTAAATTTCAGGCACGGTTTGTGCCGAAATTAAACGCTTTACTTGATGCGTATAAAACATATCATAATATTATGCTTTGCTCTCTGTGCTACGCTTTCGGCTGTGGCACAGAGGCGAAGTGTTGATAGAGAACTTCCCGACTCTGTCCTGACACAGATTGAGCAACGACGCTCAAATCGTGGATTGGTGGAGCGTAACAATGTCTTTGTTCCGAAGGGACAATGGATTTTTGGCGGTACGGCATCATATTCAGTCCACCATAATAACGACTATAAGGCGTTGATTGTGGAGGATATAAACTCCGAAGGCTATACTGTTAAGGCAAGTCCGTTGTTGGCTTATGCGATTACTGATAACATGGCGTTGGGTCTGCGTTTTAACTATGGCAGAACATTTATGCGCCTCGATAGCGCCAGTATATCGCTTGGCGACAGCGAAACGGGAACAAATCTCACCACCGATTTTTACTATGCCCTTAAGCACTCATATTCTTTGGGCGCTATTTGGCGACAGTATATACCTTTGGGAAAAAATAAGCGATTTGCAATCTTTAACGAGGTGCAATTGGCTATGGGAGCATCGCAATCGAAATTCGCACAGGATAATCCCGTTAATGGTACGTTCTCGGAGTCGTTTGAGGCGGGTTTGAGCGTGAGTCCCGGAATTATAGCGTTTGCATCGAATACTATGGCTGTCGAGGTTAGTGTCGGTGTTATGGGCGTTCAGTTTAATAGTACCAAGCAGGTGCATAATCAGGTTGAGGAGGGTAAGACCACATCGAGCTTTATGAACTTCTCGATCAATTTGTTGAGTGTCGGCTTGGGTGTTTCATTCTATTTATAATGCGGCGGATATGAAGAGATTATTTTTATTGACAATAATGCTTGGTCTTGTCACTTCAGCCGTGGCTCAAGGTGATATGGTTAGTCTTCAGCAGCCTGACAAAGCGTCGGACGTGATGCAGACCAAAAAGCGTTTTATGCCAACCGGCAAACGTATCGACCGCGAGATAAACAAGAATGTGTTCGCTTACAAAGGCGAGTTGGCGCTGGGCCTTACCGCATCGTATGGTACTTTGACGAGCGATAATAGCGATATTTTCGCCATTTTGGAGCAGATCAATGCATCGGGTTTTGTTACTACGGTATCGCCTTTTGTCAGCTATTTTGTTGCCAATAATACAAGTATAGGTCTGCGCTTGGGATATACCCATATGGGCGGTAAGTTGGACAACATGGATATAAATCTCGGCGAGCAGAATGATGTTTCTATCTCTATTCCATGGGTGAATCTTGCAAATAATACCGTTCGCATGAGTGCCTTCCTGCGTAATTATGCCTCTATCGATGAGGCAGGCCGCTTTGGAGTATTCAGCGAGATAGAAGCCTCGTATGCTTTCGGCTCAAACGAGTTTTCGTTCCGTTCGGGCGATGAGGAGCAGCCAACCTATACCGATTCAAAGAATATGACCATCAAATTGTGGTTCAATCCCGGATTGGCCGTATATATGTTCCCCAACGTATGTGCGACCATCTCATTCGGTATGGGAGGATTCAAATACAGTTCTGTCAAACAGTATGATGAGAATGGCAATCTGACCGGTACTCGTGATACCTCGAAATTGCGTTTCCGCTTGAACCTTGCCGATATCAATTTTGGTTTGAATATCCATTTGTGGAATAAAAACAAGAAGTCGAAGCGATGAAGAGATTAAACATATATATCCTTACATTCTTTATGACGATGCTTGTCGGATTGGGAGGGTGTATCAAGAACGATTTGCCATACCCCGTTGTGCCTCTTTATATCACATCGTTGGAGGCCGATGGCTTGGTTGGCGAACCGGTTATTGATGAAGTTCGTAAGCGTGTGACCCTGAATCTTGCCGAGACTACCGATATCCAGAATGTAAATATTCGTTCAGTAGGCTATACCGACAAAACAACAGCTTCGGTTGACGTTGTGGGAACTCATGATTTGCGAACACCTATCGAGGTGGTTTTGTCTCTTTACCAAGATTATATATGGCATATCGAGGCCAAGCAGACTATTGAACGCCGTTTTACGGTTGAAGGTCAGATTGGCGATACCGAGTGGGATCTCGATAAGCGTATTGCCACAGCATATGTGGGATTCGAGAATCGCTCTAATGTTAAAGTTACATCACTGAAACTTGCGGCTGACGGTATCTCAACATACGAGTGGGCTGATGGCATCGATAGTGGCAATTTCAATACCGTTCGATATGTTTATGTCACCTGCCATGGACGAACCGAGCGTTGGAGTCTGTATGTAAAAACTACCGATGTTGTGGTTGATATTACCAAGGCTGACGGATGGGGCCGATTGATTTGGCTTTATGGTCAAGGTGTGAGTGATACTAATCTGGGCTTCCGTTATAGAAAGAGTGGTGATACAGAGTGGCGTGAAGTGCCGAATGTCGAGGTCGATGGCGGTTCATTTAAGGCCAAGGTTACGGGGCTGGATGTCCTCACAGAGTATGAGGTAATAGCCTACTCTGACGACAATACATCGCCCGTATATCGAGTAAAAACCGAGGATATTTTGCAGTTGCAGAATGGCGGTTTCGAGGAGTGGGCGACCATCCGCAAAATTGTATGTCCCTATCTGTCGGAGGATGCGGCTTATTGGGGTACCGGAAATCCCGGAGCAGCCACTGTGGGTGCAACCGTTACCGATAAGAGTACCGATATCCGTCCCGGCTCGTCGGGTAAGTATTCCGCCCGTTTGGAATCTATTTTTGCTAATGTAGCGGGTATTGGTAAGTTCGCTGCCGGAAACCTGTTCCTTGGTAAATATGTGGGAACTGTCGGTACAAATGGTATCGTTGGCTTCGGTCGTCAGTTTAATGCTCGTCCTACTGCATTGCGTTTATGGATGAAGTATAATTGTGGCAATGTAGACCGTATCGGCTCACTGCCATCAGGAAGCACACTTAAGATTGGTGATCCCGATACGGGTTCAATTTATATTGCTTTGGGTACATGGAGCGCTGCCGAGTATGGTGTCGATGCCGATGGCGTTGTGCAGGGTACAGTCGATAGTCCGGTGATTATCGATACCCGTGATAGAGCAACATTCTTTGACTCTTCTTCTCCGGCTGTCGTAGCCTATGGTGAGCTAATGCTGAATGAGAGTGTGAGTGAGTGGACTCAAATAACAATTCCACTGAACTATACAACCACTTCGGTTGTCCCGACAAATATCATTATCGTCTGTTCGGCCTCGCGCTTGGGCGACTACTTTACGGGAAGTACCGAGAGCGTGATGTTGCTTGATGATATGGAGTTGTTATATGAATAATGATATTGGGCAACAATAAAAAAAACTGCGATTTAATCAAATCGCAGTTTTTTATTGTAAGGCTCGCCAATTAGTCTCTCACAACCTCTCTGCCGAAAGGTACAAGAGCATACATCATCAATTTGAAGTGCTGTAAGCCAAATGGTATGCCGATAATGGTTATACAGAATATAACTCCCAATGTGAGGTGTGATAGTGCAACCTCAATGCCTCCGAAGACTATCCACAATACATTCATTAAGATAGTCAGACACCCGCCGGCATTATCTTTCTCGACAACCTTGCCGCCGAATGGCCATAGGGCAAATAGTCCCAGACGCATAATCTGTACTCCGAAGGGTATGCCAATAATAGTAAGACATAGCAATAATCCCCCAATAAGGTAGACAAGCGATAACAGAAGTCCGCCAAAAACTACCCAAATCAAATTGCCTATAAAATTCATAGTTGTAGTATTTAGTTGTTAACCAATTAAAAATTCGAACAGGTTGGGGTTGTCGTTAAGATATTCATAGTCAATGCAGTTCTCGGCCATTCGTTCGGTAAGACCTTTGAAGTCGGCGGGATTCTGCAACTCAATACCAATCAAAACGGGACCTTTCTCGCGATTTGTCTTCTTTTTATACTCAAAATATGTGATATCATCGTGGGGGCCCAGAACATTTGTTACAAAATTTTGCAGGGCTCCGGCGCGTTGCGGGAAGCGTACTACAAAATAGTGCTTCAAACCCTCGTATAGCAGAGAACGCTCCTTGATATCCTCCATGCGCACGATGTCATTGTTGCTTCCACTCACCACGCATACCACATTTTTACCTTTGATCTGCTCTCGGTAATAATCCAATGCGCTGATGGCCAATGCACCGGCGGGCTCAACTACAATCGCATCAAAATTATATAGATTCAGAATCGTTGTACATACCTTTCCTTCGGGAACGACTACGATATCGTCCAACACTTGACGGCATACATCATAAGTGATATCGCCCACGCGTTGTACTGCAGCGCCATCGACAAACTTCTCGATGTGGTCTAATGCTGTAACCTTGCCACGCTCGAATGATAGTTTCATTCCGGCTGCTCCGGCGGGTTCAACACCAATGATTTTGCTGCTGGGTGACATTTGCTTATATACAGCTCCTATGCCCGAGGCCAGGCCACCTCCGCCGATAGGCACAAACACATAGTCGATTGCTGTGCGGCTTTGTTGCAGAATCTCAAGGCCTACCGTACCTTGCCCCTCGATTACCTTTGGGTCGTTGAATGGCGGAATAAATGTCTTGCCCTCCTCAACGCAAGCTCTCTCGGCAGCGGCATTGGCATGGTCGAATGTGTCCCCTGCAAGCACCACCTCAATGGCATCACCGCCAAACATCTTCACTTGGTTGATTTTCTGCTTGGGTGTGGTAACAGGCATAAAAATCTTACCTTTTATACCCAACTTATTACACGACAGGGCAACGCCTTGTGCATGATTTCCTGCACTCGCACAGACAATACCGCTCTCAATCTGCTCAGGAGATAGAGAACGTATCTTGTTGTAAGCACCTCGAATCTTGTATGAACGTACCATCTGCAAATCCTCGCGCTTGAGCATAACCTCGGCTCCGAATTTCTCCGACAGATTGCGGTTGTGCATCAGAGGGGTGGGTGATAAAATTTCACCCAACGTATGTTCTGCCGACATAATGTCGTTCAACGCAGGAAAATATCTCTCTTGACTATTCATTTTTCGCTAAATTAAATGTTGGCAGCAATAAAATCACCCACCTCTGTGGTCGAACTGGGCTTGATGCCTTCGGGAGCAATATCTTCGGTGACAATATTCTGCTCAATTGACAGGTCTACTGCTCGACGTATCGCTGCACCTGCCTCCATGTCGTTGAAGGCATATTCAAACATCATGGCAGCCGAAAGTATGGTTGCAATGGGATTGGCGATGTTTTTGCCTGCGGCCTGGGGGTACGAGCCGTGTATAGGTTCAAAAAGCGATGTGCCTGTACCGATTGAAGCTGAGGGGAGAAGTCCGAGTGAACCTGTGATTACGCTGGCTTCATCTGTTAGAATGTCGCCAAACATATTCTCGGTTACAATCACGTCGAAGTGTTTGGGCTGCTGGATAATCTTCATGGCAGCATTGTCTACAAACATATACTCAACCTCCACCGAAGGATACTCTTTTTCCATAGCTTTGGCCGTTTCACGCCATAATCTTGATGTGGCCAATACATTCGCCTTATCTACCACGGTAAGCTTGCCACGGCGTGCGGCTGCATACTCAAAGCCGAGCTTACATATACGCTCAATCTCACCGCGAGTATATACACATGTGTCGTAAGCAGTGTTCCCATCCTCTGAACGGCCCTGCGGACGGCCGAAATATAGTCCTCCTGTAAGTTCTCTTACGCAGAGGAAATCTGCACCATCAATTAGCTCGTGGCGCAGCGGAGAACGATGTAAAAGACTTTCGAATGTGTTTACGGGGCGCAGGTTTGCATACAAACCCAACTTCTTGCGCATGGCCAGCAGACCTTGCTCGGGGCGAACTTTCGCCTCGGGATTATTATCATAACGGGGGTCGCCAATTGCTCCAAAAAGAACAGCATCGGCAGCCATACAGGCCTGATGTGTCTGCTCGGGATATGGGTCACCCACTTCGTCAATAGCCGCAGCACCCACTTTTGCATGAGTGTATTCCACTTTATAGCTGAACTTCTCTGCAACCTTATCGACAGCCTTTATTGCTTGTGCGATAATCTCGGGGCCAATGCCGTCGCCCGGGAGAACGGCAATCTTTATCTCTTTCATTTTGGTGATTATTTATCGTTGTTCAAAATGTTCAATCTCGTTGCGTATGCTAACCAAAAAATCCACATCGTCATAGCCATTCATCAGACATTGTTTCTTGTAGGGTGCAATGTCGAACGACTCCTTGCTTGAGGTGCCGACAATCTCTATGGTTTGCGCCTCGAGGTCGATTTTAAGCTCTGTGGCGGGGTCTGCCTCTGCCGCTTTGAATATCTCGGCCAGCATGGTTTCGCTTACCGTTACGGGTAGCAAGCCATTGTTCAAGGCATTGTTGCGGAAGATGTCGGCGAAGAAACTCGATACCACGGCGCGAAAACCCGCACCATCTATAGCCCATGCCGCATGTTCTCGGCTTGAACCACATCCGAAATTCTTTCCTGCAACAAGAATCTGACCTTTGTATATAGGTGAGTTCATGACAAAATCAGCCTTAGGCTCGCCCTGCTTGTCATAGCGCCAATCACGAAAAAGATTCTCGCCAAAGCCTTCGCGGGTTGTGGCCTTAAGAAAGCGGGCGGGTATAATCTGATCAGTATCTATGTTTTCGATGGGTAGCGGTACTACTGTCGAAGATAATGTTGTGAACTTGTTTCTCATAACTTTTGCTATCAAACAATTTATAAAAGCTCTCTCGGGTCGGTAACCACTCCGGTTACGGCAGCGGCAGCAGCCACGAGTGGTCCGGCCAGCATAGTGCGTGAGTCGGGGCCCTGACGACCTTCGAAATTACGATTTGATGTCGCTACGCAATATTTACCTGCAGGAATCTTATCTTCGTTCATAGCCAGACATGCCGAGCAGCCCGGCTGGCGAAGTTCAAAGCCTGCCTCGTGTAGTATCTCTTGCAAACCCTCTTCGATAGCCATTTTCTCGACCTCCTTGCTGCCGGGTACAATCCATGCTGTAACAGAATCGGCCTTTTTCTTTCCCTTTACAAAGTGGGCAAAAGCACGCAAGTCCTCGATGCGGCCGTTTGTGCAGCTACCGACAAAAACATAATCCACCTTTTTGCCAAGCATCGGCTCGCCCTCCTTGAATCCCATGTACGACAAAGCTTTGTCGAATGTAACCTTCTCGGCTTCGTCCATCTTCTCGGTAGTAGGGATAGTGTTGCTTATGGCTGTGCCCATGCCGGGGTTGGTACCATATGTAATCATTGGCTCGATGTCGGCAGCGTCGAATGTAACCTCCTTGTCAAATACAGCATCGTCATCAGAACGTAGCTTGCTCCAACGCTCTACCGCTGCATCCCAATCTTTGCCTTTGGGCGCGAACTCTCGGCCTTTAAGGTAATCGAATGTTGTTTGGTCGGGGGCAATCATTCCTCCGCGGGCACCCATCTCGATACTCATGTTGCAGATTGTCATACGAGCCTCCATCGATAATGAGCGAATTGCCGAGCCGGCAAACTCCACAAAGTGGCCTGTGCCGCCACCTGTGCCCAACTTTGAGATTATGTAGAGGATGATATCCTTTGAGCAAACACCTTTGCCAAGCTCGCCTTCGATGTTTATACGCATGCTTTTGGGCTTGCTTTGCAGAATGCATTGTGATGCCAAAGCCATCTCTACCTCGCTTGTGCCAATGCCGAAGGCTACACAACCGAGCGCTCCATGTGTTGAGGTATGGCTGTCGCCACAAACGATGGTCATGCCTGGTTGTGTAAGTCCTGTTTGAGGGCCTATGACATGGATAATGCCGTTGCGCTCAGAGCCGATAGGAAAAATTGTGATTCCATGCTCGGTACAATTGCGCTCGAGTGTGGCAACCTGCTCGGCCGATTGTGGCTCACTAATGGGCAAGTGCTGATTCTGCGTGGGAATATTATGGTCGGGGCTGGCCGTCACCTGAGAGGGACGAAAAACCTCGATGCCACGCTGTCGCAGGCCTGCAAAAGCCTGTGGACTTGTTACCTCGTGTATATATTGTCGGTCGATATATAGAACACATGAACCACCGTCCAGTGTGCGAACGGTGTGAGAGTCCCATATCTTGTCGAATAGCGTATTCATTGTGTTAAGCTATTTTTGAAATTGCATCGATGAACGACTCTACCGATGCTGTTACAATGTCGGTATTTGCTCCAAAGCCGTGGTACATCTTTCCCTTGTGCGATATTTGAATGTGTACCTTACCCAGGTCGTCGCTGCCGCGTGTGATGGCCTGAACCAAGTACTCCTCAATGTGAACACGACGTTTGGTGATATTCTTAACGGCTGTTATGGCCGCATCAACAGGGCCGTTTCCGCATGCTGTCTCGGTGAAAGTGTCGCCATCGAAACTGATTTGCACGGTTGCGGTAGGTATGCTCGACTTGCCACAGACTACCTGAAGACCTGTCAGCTGAATACTCATGCGGCGGCGAGATGCGGCTGTACCGATAAGCACCTCCAAATCGCGCGTGGTGACCATCTTTTTCTTGTCGGCCAACTCCAGAAAACGCTGATATATTTCATCGAGTTCCTCATTTTCAGGATTAAACCCAATCTCCGAAAGGTGGTGCTTAAGTGCTGCACGACCACTGCGGGCTGTGAGAACTATGCTCGACTGATCTACTCCAACATCTTCGGGGTCAATAATCTCATAAGTCTCGCGACTCTTCAGTACGCCATCTTGATGAATTCCCGATGAGTGTGCAAACGCGTTGCGGCCCACGATAGCTTTATTGGCTTGTACGGGCATACGCATCAGATTCGATACAAGTTTGCTGGTGTTGATAATCTGCTTTGAGTCGATGCCGACTTCAAAATCAAGATTGTTATGGCACTTGATGGCCATCACCACCTCCTCCAAAGCAGTGTTGCCTGCGCGCTCTCCCAAACCGTTGATGGTAACCTCCACCTGACGAGCGCCGTTCTGTACGCCTGCCAATGTGTTGGCAGTGGCCATTCCGAGGTCGTTGTGGCAGTGTGTAGAGATGATGGCCTTGTCGATATTGGGGACGTTGTTTTTGAGATATGCGATTTTCTCACCGTACTCGCTTGGCAGACAGTAGCCTGTTGTATCAGGAATATTTACCACGGTGGCTCCTGCGGCAATGACGGCCTCTACTACGCGAGCCAGAAACTCGTTGTCGGTGCGGCCTGCATCCTCGGCATAGAACTCTACATCATCTACGAATCGGCGGGCATATTTCACCGCTTCGACAGCCTGCTCCATAACGGTCTCGGGTGTCATGCGCAACTTCTCGTAGATGTGATATGTCGATGTGCCTATTCCGGTGTGTATGCGGCCATGCTTTGCAAACTCCAGCGATTGTGCTGCCACATCGATATCTTTCTTTACGGCACGTGTCAGGGCGCAAATCGTGGGGTTGGTTACAGCCTTCGAAATCTCTACCACCGAATTGAAGTCGCCCGGGCTTGAGATGGGGAATCCCGCCTCAATGATATCTACACCGAGTTTCTCGAGCTGGCGCGCAACCTCAATTTTCTCGATAGTGTTAAGCTGACAACCCGGCACCTGCTCGGCATCACGGAGAGTGGTGTCAAAAATATATACTTTTTCGCTCATACTCTTTTGTTATAGGGTATAAATCCGACATGAACCTATCGATTCATGTCGGATATTTGGGTGAAAAATCTTTTAGTTGTTCTCGGGACGGAGTTTGCGTACGACGGCACCAGCCTGCCACATCTCGGTCTCGCGCATCTCGCGGAGTTCCTCCTCCAACTTTGAACGGTAGTCGGGTTGTGAGTTGGTGTCGATACTGCGCTGTGCCTCGTTGCCGCATGCAACCTCGCTGTAAAGCTCCTCAAATACGGGACGGGTAGCGTCACGGAACTTCTTCCACCAATCCACTGCACCACGCTGTGCTGTGGTAGAGCAGTTGGCGTACATCCAGTCCATTCCGTTCTCGGCAATCAGCGGCATAAGGCTCTGTGAAAGCTCCTCAACGGTCTCGTTGAAGGCCTCTGAGGGTGTGTGGCCATTTGCACGCAATACATCGTATTGTGCTGCAAAAATACCCTGAATAGCACCCATCAATGTTCCGCGCTCGCCGGTAAGGTCAGAGTAAACCTCACGCTTGAAGGTTGTCTCGAACAGGTAGCCTGAACCTACGCCGATACCGAGAGCTATTACGCGATCCCATGCCTTGCCTGTGGCATCCTGGAAGATAGCGTAGCTTGAGTTAAGGCCACGGCCCTGCAAGAACATGCGGCGGAGTGATGTGCCTGAACCCTTGGGCGCTACCAAGATAACATCAACATCAGCGGGAGGAACGATGCCTGTGCGCTCCTTATATGTGATACCAAAGCCGTGTGAGAAATAGAGGGCCTTGCCTGCTGTGAGGTGCTTCTTAACGGTCGGCCAAACAGAAATCTGACCAGCATCAGAGAGTAGATACTCGATGATTGTAGCCTTCTGGCAAGCCTCTTCAATGTCGAAGAGGTTCTCTCCGGGAACCCAGCCGTCAGCAATGGCCTTATCCCAGCTCTTTGAATCTTTACGCTGACCAACAATTACGTTAAAGCCATTGTCACGCAAGTTGAGTGACTGGCCGGGGCCCTGAACACCATAACCGATTACTGCAATTGTCTCATCCTTCAAGGTCTCTAATGCTTTTGCCAAAGGATACTCCTCACGTGTTACGACGTTCTCTTCAACGCCACCAAAATTCATCTTTGCCATAGTTGTAAATTTTTATAATTGTTATACTTTTAACTTATTCGTTTAATATTTTTTTCTTTAATTCATTCACTTGTGAAAGATACTCGTCGAGTAACTCGCGGCGAGATTTGATGATTGCCACCTGTCCCGAACAAACCAGCTGATAAACGCCATAAGGCTCGAGCATGTGATACAATTCGCGGATCTCCTCTTTATGCCCTGTCTTTTCAAGAACGATGTAGTCGTCGTGAATATCCAATATTCTCACATTATGTTTGCGAACCAAATCCTCGACATTGCGGCTGCGCTGCACCTTGTAGAGTGCCAGCTCCTGCAAAACCACCTCATTTGGAGTGTAGCAGAACACCTTTAATACATCGATTTTCTTTTCGATCTGTTTTACCAAATTGGCAACTTTCTCGGGGTCGTTCTTTACGATGATGGTATGCTTGAATATGCCGTCTATGGCAGACTCCGATGCGGTTAGTGATTCGATATTAACATTACGATGAGTAAATACGGTGGTGATTTGACTCAACAAACCAACTCTGTTCTCTGAAAATATGGTAATAATAAACTCCTTATCCATCTTTACGTAGTTTTTCTATTCCAAACGAATATCATGTACCGGTTGTCCTGCGGGGACCATGGGGAAAACATTCTCCTCACGCTCAAGACGTACTTCAAGCAGGAATGCCCCTTCAGTGGCGTGCATCTGCGCAATAGCCTCGTCAAGTTCGTCATGACGCTCTATGCAACGGTAGCTGATCTGATTGGCTTTTGCGATAAGTTCGAAATTGGGGTTAGTCAGTTCGGTGAACGAGTAACGGCGGTCGTAAAAAAGTTCCTGCCATTGGCGCACCATGCCCAAATACCCATTGTTCATCAATATTATCTTTACGCCTACCTGCGATTGGAAAATTGTACCCAACTCCTGCAGAGTCATTTGAAGACCTCCGTCACCCACAAAGAGGCAAACCTCTCGATGTGGAGCGCCAATCTTTGCGCCGATAGCCGCAGGCAATCCAAATCCCATTGTGCCAAGGCCTCCCGATGTGATAATGCTTCGGGTCTGCTTAAAGCGGAAATAGCGTGATGCAAACATCTGCTGTTGTCCAACGTCGGTCACCAAAATAGCATCATCAAATTGACTTGCCACAGCATCTACCACCTCGCCCATGCGCAGATGTGCGCCACGTCGCTCGATGGCCGGCTCGATGATATCCTCTCGTTCGATATTGTAGCAGGCGTGGAACTCCTCGAGCCATGCAGTATGATCGCTCTTCGAGATTTTTTCGGTGATGAGCGGCAAACTCTTTTTAACATCGCCCAATACCGCCACATCGGCATATACTACCTTATTTACTTCGGCAGGATCTATCTCAAAATGTATAATCTTGGCGTTTATTCCAAAATTTGACGGGTCGCCCGTAACTCGGTCGTCAAAACGCATGCCTATTGCCACAATCAGGTCGCAATCTCTGTTCTTGATGTTGGGCGCATAATTTCCGTGCATGCCCAGCATGCCGACATATTGCGGGTGGTCTGAAGGCAGGGCCGATAATCCGAGTAGGGTAGAGGCGGCAGGTATTCCGCTCTTTTCCAAAAACTCCTTTAACTCCTGCTCTGCTCCACCGAGAATCACACCTTGACCTATGAGAGCCATAGGCTTGCGAGAGAGATTTATCAGGCGTGCAGCCTCGTTAATCTGGTCAATGTCAATCTCCTTGTATGGAAGATAACTGCGGATAAAGCGCGTGGGTTTATATTCAAAATCGAGCATTCCTCCCTGCGCATCTTTTGTAATATCCACCACAACGGGACCCGGTCGGCCGGTTGATGCGATGTAGAATGCTTTGGCTATTGCTTCGGGAATATCTTCTGCTCGTTTAACCTGACAATTCCACTTTGTTACAGAGTGGGTGATTTCCAGAAAGTTTATCTCTTGAAAAGCATCTGTGCCAAGCAGTTTTGAGCCAACCTGTCCGCTAATAAGTACAACGGGCGTAGAGTCAAGCAATGCATCGGCCAACCCCGTAACGGTGTTGGTTGCTCCTGGCCCTGAGGTTACAATACACACACCTGTCTTTCCCGTGGCGCGGGCATAACCTTGTGCAGCATGTAGAGCGCACTGCTCGTGACGAACAAGTATGTGGTTGAGCTTGTCACGATAGTCATACAACGCATCATATACAGGGATGATAGCTCCTCCCGGGTAACCAAATATTGTGTCTACCCCTTCGGCTATGAACGAGCGTATTACAGCCTCGGAACCTGATATGCGTGGAAGCTCTTTTTTAAGTGTCGCTTGTGTCTCTATATCTGAAAAACCTGATATTGCCATATAAAGTTTGGTTGTAGTTGTTAAAATTACTCTTCGGGCAAAATTCTTACAGCTCCTTGATCGGCTGATGATACCAACAAAGAATAAGCCTTGAGTGATTGAGGAATCTGACGATCGCGGTTGGCCGGTTTGTGCTCTTTCCATGCAGCCATGCGCTCGGCAAGCTCTTGCTCGGAAATTCTTAAGTTGATACTACGCTCGGTGATGTTGATGTCAATTATGTCACCATTGCGAATGATACCGATCTCGCCACCTGATGCGGCCTCCGGCGATACATGGCCAATTGACAATCCCGATGTTCCTCCCGAGAATCGTCCATCTGTAATCAGGGCGCATGCCTTGTCGAGGTGTTTTGATTTGAGATATGAGGTGGGGTAGAGCATCTCCTGCATGCCCGGACCACCCTTTGGCCCCTCATAGCGGATGACTACCACATCACCGGCCTCAACTTCGTTGCCTAGAATACCATTCATGGCCTGCTCTTGAGATTCAAAAACTTTAGCCTTGCCGCTAAATTGCATAAGATTCTGGTCTACACCTGCGGTCTTTACAATACATCCTTTGCGAGCAATGTTACCTACAAGAACAGCCAATCCGCCATCACGGAAGTATGCATGCTCCATGTCACGAATACAACCTTCGGCATGGTCTTCATCCATCTGCTTATAGTATGTGGCTTGAGAGGCCATCTCGCGGCTGTAACGATTTGCGGGTGCGCTCAAATATATTTTGCGTGCCTCGTCGCTGAAATTGTCCGAACCGAAATAGTATTTGTCAAGAACATCTTTTAGTGATTTTGCATCAACACGCCCTGCCGAGGTGTCGATAAGGCCATGTTTTGCCAATTCACCCAAGATGCCCATAATACCACCAGCTCGGTTCACATCCTGAATGTGGTAGTGGCAGGTGGGTGCAACTTTGCAAAGTACGGGAATGTTGCGTGACAAACGGTCGATGTCGGCCATGGTAAACTCTACCCCCGCCTCATGTACTACGGCCAAAAGGTGGAGCACGGTGTTGGTCGAGCCTCCCATAGCAATGTCGAGCGACATGGCATTCTCGAATGCCGTTTTGGTTGCTATTGAGCGTGGAAGAACCGATTCGTCTCCCTCAAAGTAGTAACGTTTAGCATTCTCTACAATCAGTTTCGCAGCTTTTGCAAATAGCGCTTTACGATTTTCGTGTGTAGCTACGATAGTGCCGTTTCCTGGGAGCGCAAGACCTATGGCCTCGTTGAGGCAGTTCATAGAGTTTGCGGTAAACATTCCCGAACATGAACCACATCCCGGGCAGGCGCAGGCTTCGATTTCATCGGCCTCCTCGTCGGTGCATTTGTCATCTGCGCTGAGTACCATTGCATCAATAAGGTCAGCACCTCTGCCACGGAAATTTCCTGCCTCCATCGGGCCTCCCGAAACGAAGACGGTCGGGATGTTGAGACGCATTGATGCCATCAACATTCCCGGGGTGATTTTATCGCAGTTGCTTATGCAGACCAGCGCATCCACTTTGTGGGCATTTGCCATGTATTCCACGCTGTCGGCAATAATATCTCGTGAGGGGAGCGAGTAGAGCATGCCATCATGTCCCATTGCAATACCATCGTCTATGGCGATTGTGTTGAACTCGGCGGCAAAACAACCCTGCTCTTCGATGAGCTGTTTTACATATTGTCCAATCTCATGCAGATGAACATGACCCGGAACCATCTGGGTAAATGAATTTGCAATACCAATCACCGGCATTCCCATCTGCTCGGGTTTCATTCCGTTGGCTCGCCACAAACTTCTGGCTCCGGCCATACGGCGACCTTCGGTCGTTACGGAACTTCTCAATTTATGTTTCATAAAAAACGATAATTGTCGTTAGACAAACATTTTATAACCTAACAAAAAAGCCTCTCTCCTATTAGGGAGAAAGGCTTTATATTATTATAGCAGTAATATATATACAACCTTTCTCCCGTTATCTGCGCAAGACCACGAGGATTAGGTTAATAATGATGAACAAACCGCTATACATAAAATTCGCAATTAGCTTTATTAGTTAGGTGCAAATGTAATAGTAAAAATTATTAAAAACAAGAAAAATCTTTAAATTATTGCATATGTATTCTGACTAATATTCGTTAACTTACGTTAAGTAGCTGAAAATAAAAAGAATACCCATTTTGAATATTGGGTATATATTCCTAACAAAATGTAAGTAACCGCAAATTTATTTGAAGGTTTTATATAAAGCAAGCCTCGCTACGTCATCGTTTTGGCTCTTCGACGTGTAGCGAGGCTATAAATTTTAATCTGAATTATTTTTTCAGAGGCTTCAATACGCACATAGCCTCCATAAGCATGCAGCCTGAAAGGTGAGGTGTCAGCTGCACATTCTCATCATCGGCAGGGGCTTTCCACCAATTTCCACCATACAGCATTGTGTTGTGATTTATGCCGTTGTCTGCCATGATTGTGGCGAGGTTGGTCAAATAGTCATGGTACTTCTTGCGGGTGTCGAAATCGAGGGTGGGTTCGTTGATGAGTTTTACAAAGTAGCGGAAGAATATACCGTGGAACAGGCCTCCGTCACCATCTGTGGCATTATCAAGCGCACCCCTATTTTTCGACATCTGCTCAATTACATAATTGGCGGCCTTTTTTGCATCCTCAAGATATTGCTTGTCGCCTGTAATATTATAAAGCTCATGTGCTGCGCCAAGGAATGTTCCCTGATTGTATGTGAATATCCAATTCTTCTGGATTTTACCACTCTTCGACATGTTGTCATAAACTGCACCTGTCTCGGCGTTGAACAGATTTGCTTTTAGCCATGCGAAAATTTTCTTTGCTTCAGTAAGGTACTCCTCTTTGGCCTTGCCTCCGCTAACGCCAGACTTGTCAAAGAATCTGTATAGGCGGGCTGCTATAAGCGCCGCAGGGCCATTAGAACAGGCATTTTTTGACTTTTCAACATCGGTTTTCCATGTGATACCACCATACCATGGCGCTTCATCTTCAGGGCCCCATGTCGGCCATATCCATTGGTCATACATTTGGCGGGCCTTCTTGAAATATTCGATATTGCCGGTGCTGTCAAACATGCGGATCTGTGCCAATACCATCCACTCCATATCGTCTACAAATACATTCCACCATGGATCTTCGTCACGCCCCGAGAAGTTGTAACGGGGTGCGCCATCCCACCATAATGAATACATATCGAGATATTGTTTTTTGTTGCTGCGCAGGTACGCATCCACCATAACATCCATGGCATGGGCTTGTGGCCAATAGTGGTTGGTCGTCATGTTTGAGAGGTTGCTGCCATAGTTGAAATAATAGCGGTCGGCGTAACCTTCAAAGTTGGCTCCCCAGAACTTATCAATAAGGGCTTGTGACATCCCTTCCGCCATCAGATTCCAGTATTTTTTATTCTTTTTGGCCGGTAATTTTACCTTTTTCACGCTTTGTGCGTTTGAGATACTCGGTGTGGCGGCCATAAGCTGACAAGAATTGATTGCCAAACCGATGGTTAATAGAGTGATGAGGATTTTTTTCATAATTATTCGATTACTATATTAAATTGGTCGTATGATTCTGTACGCCATGCCAAATGCTGTGTCAGACGCGATTGAGCAAATAGTGCCGAGAAGGTCCTGACTCCGATGGTCTTGCCGTCGGGCTTGAACTCGAGGATGCGCAACCATCCATCGCCACCGTTGCCGTTCCAATTGCCGTCACCCTGTTGTGAGTTGAACATCATCTGGTGTATATCCCTGCCATCGGCAGCCTTGTCGGTGCGGAAAGAACTTGTGGGCTTAAAGTCTACCTTGTTGTTATCATTGTATTTGGGTACGCTGCCTGTGTGTCCACATAGCACAAGGCAGATGTTTTTCGAATTGTATACCAACTTCTGCCATACATCTTCGGGCCAATTGCATGGGCGCAGAGTATATCCCTCTTTGGTGATGCGGTCGCCGCCTGTGTGGAGCCATGAGTGGGTTAAGATGATGACCTTATGACTCTTGAATCGCTCCGATTCAATCAGCTCTTTAGCCCAAGTCAGCACCTCGTCGCGGGGAGCAAACTCAAAAGTCAGAATCAGAATATTACCCCATGCCTTGTCTTTAAACTCGTAAGCAGAATTTTCCATTGTGTGTACTCCCTGCCAATTGGGGCAGGTGGCAACCAAAGTCTTCTCAAATTTAATGTTGCGCTCGGGGTGGATATACTCGGGAGCAATGGTGTGGCGGTCTGTGGCCGTGATATGGCCTATGTCGTGATTACCCTGTGCTACGACATAGGGAATTCGATTGTCAAGGCGGCTCAATGCTCGTGATACTGCTTCCCACTGTTGACGACCCGTCTGATCCCCATTATAGTCGTTGGGGAGAGGGCCTGATATTACTTTGCCATTTTGCTCGACCATGTCGCCTGTAAATAGAGCTGCTTTAATATTCAGACGCTCTATGTTTTGAGCAATCCACGCCGTTTGTAACTCGAAAAGAGGCTGGTTGGCTGCAAACTTAACATAGCTCTGCGGGTCGGGGACCATTATCATGCTGAATGAGTTTTCGTCCTCCAGTGCAGGATATACAGGAATTTGCGGTTCACCTTTTTGTGCAACAACATTGGTAAAGGTTGCTATGGTGAGTAGGGTGAGTAATACTTTCTTCATTATATTCATCTTTAATTTTTATGTTTATGGTTAAAATAGTGAGCCATCTTCGATTTTTGGTGTGAACCCAAGATGATTAAAGGCCAAATCGGTAGCTTCGCGACCGCGGGGTGTTCGCTTGATAAAGCCCTCCTTTATAAGGAAAGGCTCGTATACATCCTCGATTGTTCCCGCCTCTTCGCCAACTGCGGTGGCTATTGTGTTGAGACCAACGGGCCCGCCCTTAAATTTCTCGATAATTGTACTCAATATCTTATTGTCCATCTGATCGAGGCCGCGCGAATCGATATTCAGTGCCTGAAGGGCTATGCGTGTAATCTCTAAATCGATATGTCCCTCGCCCTTTACCATGGCGAAGTCACGCACTCGACGCAATAGGGCATTGGCAATACGTGGTGTGCCACGTGAACGGAGTGCAACCTCATGTGCCGCATCATCGTCAATAGATATGTCGATAATCTTTGCCGAACGTTTTATGATGCCGGCAAGCACAGGGGTGTCGTAGTATTCCAGATGACAGGTGATGCCGAAACGCGCTCGCAGAGGTGAAGTCAGCAGACCGCTGCGTGTTGTTGCTCCCACCAGGGTGAATGGGGCAAGCTCAATCTGGATTGAGCGAGCCGAAGGGCCTTTGTCGAGTACTATATCTATCTTGTAATCCTCCATTGCCGAGTAGAGATACTCCTCCACGATGGGGCTCAAGCGGTGAATCTCATCAATGAAAAGCACATCGCCGGCATCGAGGTTTGTGAGCAATCCGGCCAAATCGCCCGGCTTGTCCAAAACGGGGCCTGATGTTACCTTCAGTTGCGCTCCCATTTCGTGGGCGATGATATTAGCAAGTGTCGTTTTTCCAAGTCCCGGAGGGCCGTGGAGTAGAACGTGGTCGAGTGAATCACCACGCATCAAGGCCGCTTTGATAAAGATTTTAAGATTGTCGACAATCTTGTCTTGACCCGAAAATGTCGAAAGATCTTGTGGTCTTATGCGGTTTTCAAATTCGAGATCGCTCTCGATATTTCTCATGTTTCTCTCTATTGCCATATAAAATTTATTGTCATACAAATATACGACATAAAATGATATTTGGATGCAATGTGTGTAGATTATTTTGATTACTTGATTTTGTCACCAATCATTAGCGCATCGATTTCGGCTGCTAATTTTTCGGCATCGCTTTCATTTCTAAGGCGTATGTAGCCATGCTTGCGGTCTCTCTTCTTGCCTGTAATCCATCGGTTTTCGCCGATTTCATTTACCTCGCAGTAGCCATCGCCGACTTTTTCGATGAAATTGGCAGATTCTTTCCGGAGTAGATATTCTGTAAGCTGGTCCCAACTGGGGCGTGATGCGAAGTTGTTGTAATGTAGATACGCTTGATATACAGGATGTTCTTTGGGTAGAGTCTCTTTTATTCGCAATCCGCCCGTCAGTACTTTATTGCCGATTTCCCATCCGCAAAAAAGGATTGGCTTATACCAATTTTGCAGGCAGAAAAGTGTGGAAGTCGGGTCGGGACGATAGAAGTTTGCCTCTTTGCCGGAAGGGTATTTCCCGCCCATGCAGTACCAATTTTTCACCCTCTTTTTTGCGAGTTTTAAGCCTGAAAAACGTGAGTGTTTATCGGGCGAAGATTGTAACAGTTGCATGAGGGATGTCAAGTGACCTACGGTGATTATCGTTACCGAGCTGTTTTCGCTTTCGGCAAGAATCCGTCGATAGAGATTTGTTCCATCTTCAGCCTTTTCGTGGCTGTCAAGTGTGGGGGAAAATGCCTCGCTTATTTGTCGCGTGTAACGAGAGTGGTTTTTGAGCGTCTTTTGCCCTTTGAGGAATCCTATGGGAATATCGGGTTGTCCGTAAAAATTGCATATCGCACTAACGCATAGCGGTGCGTAGGGGTCGTCGCTTGTGACGATAATTGCAGCCAGCTCTATCTCGTTGTTGTTGTGCATGTTGAGCAACATGGCCAAAGCTCCGACATCGTCTACGTCTGAATCTATGTCGGTGTCGAATATAACTCGTGGTTGGGCAAATACTAACCATGGCAGCATGAGTAGAATAGGGAGTAATAATCTGTGGGGAATAATTTTCATAATTTGTCAACTCTATTGCACAAATATAATGAAAAATGTCTTTTGTGTAGCTTGTGGCGTCGAAATGGGTGTAAATTGCCCGCGAGAGTCCGAGTTGAATGTGAAATTCACCGAAAATAGTATTATAAATGTCTAAATCGATTGTATTTTGAAATAAAAACACTATCTTTGATAGTGCGAAAGAGTATGTATGAAAAACGGGGCCTTCGCCCCGCATTGTGACCTCGAAAGGATTCGAACCTTCATCGTAAGAACCGGAATCTTATATTCTATCCATTGAACTACGAGGCCGTCGATGCAAAGATTGTAAAAAAAAATGGATATGACAAATGTAAACTCAAATTGGGATAGATTGGCGAGCGTAATTCGTTGGGCGAATATGTCAGTCAACTATTTTGGGCGTCATATCGGTTTGGCTAGGTCGGAGACTCTTTATCAGATAAAGGCGGGACACAATGGTATTTCACAAAATCTCGCTCGTCGCATTGTGGAAAAATTCCCCGAGATAAGCCTTGGATGGCTGCTTTCGGGCGAGGGGGAGATGTTTGCCGGCGGAAAAGGCGGTAAAATCCCATTTTACGATTGCGATGTGTGCGGGCAGTTGCTTCGGCAATTGTCGCAGGCAGAGGCTCGTTGCAGATTGAATATTCCGCTTTTGGAGGAGTGCGATTTGGCAGCGCGGAGCTATGATGTCGCCATGAGTGGCGAAATAATGGCAGGATCAATAGTATTTTTGAAACATACGGTCACGGATGCCATAATTCCTGGTGGAATTTATGTCGTCGTATGCGAAAATTATGTACTTTTGCGTAAGGTGTACCCGATAAAATCCGAGGTTGGCGGAGCTGAGCTGACGCTGGAGTCGGCAGATGGTAATCATAATGTGATAAAACTCTCTGTCAATGAGGTTCGGGATTTGTATCGTGTAGTTGGAAATTTGAAATTAGGATAAAATATTTTATAGTATAAATAACCTTTGCCGGAGCGGGGTGAAAAGATAATAGGAACTATGATTATCAAAACAAAAGAAAATGCGTCTTTGTTGATGGCCGGAGTTGCGGCTGTTATTGTTAGTGTGGTTATGCTGCTATGTGGGGTTGTATGGTGGCAGATTGCGTGCGTTGCGCTGGCTGTATTTGCCGTGATGGCAATCTTTTCGCTATATATGATGAAATCGTATGTGGCATATAAGCTGAAGCCTATCTATTCGATGGTTTTGTCACGTCATGTAAAGGCCGCCGAGATTGTGGATGAGATGAAGGATAAACATGTCGAGAATATCTCTGAGGAACTTACGGCGTGGGCCGATGATAACGATAAGGAGATTGCTCGCCTGAAGCAGAATGAAACCTTCCGCAAGCAATATCTTGGTAATGTCGCACATGAGTTGAAAACCCCCATTTTCAATATTCAGGGCTACATCTCAACACTCTTGGATGGAGGTTTGGAGGATGAACTTATCAATCGCAAATATCTGGAGCGTGCCGAGAAGAGTATCGATCGTCTGATTAACATCGTTAATGATTTGGATACCATATCAAAGCTCGAGAATGATATGAACCGTCTGAAGAACGATAATTTCGATATCGTGGCGTTGGCTAAAGAGATTGCCGAGCAGCTTGAGATTGAGGCGGCAAAGAAGAATATCAAACTTACGGTACGCGGTGCGGATTCCCTACCTTCGATGTTCAATGTTTCGGCCGATAAGCATTTTGTTGGTCAGGTGCTTGTAAATTTGATTATCAATTCTATCCACTATGGTAAGGAGGGCGGTTCTACTCGCATCAAGTTCCGCGATATGATGGATAAGGTACTTGTAGAGGTGGTAGATACAGGTGTGGGTATCAGCAAGCAGGATATGCCTCGTATCTTCGAGCGTTTCTATCGAGTAGACAAGAGTCGTTCGCGTGAGCAGGGTGGTACAGGCCTTGGTCTTGCTATTGTGAAGCATATTGTTGAGGCTCATGGTGAGCGAATAACCGTTAGCAGTGAGTTGGGAGTCGGTACGACCTTCGCCTTTACTCTTAAGAAAGCCTCTGCGGGCAATAAATAAATGATAAACTAACCTATCCGGTATACTTCGTATGGGGTATGCCGTTTTTTGTATAAGATAGCATGCTTAACGATTTTCTGTATATTGTTTGGGATGTTGACCCTGCAATTTTTACCATAGGCAATTTTGAGTTGCGATATTATGGCTTGATGTGGGCCGTCACATTCATCCTCGGAGAACGATTCTTCACATCATTCATACGCCGTGAGGGCTTTCGCCAGCAGGTTGTCGAGACAGGCTTCGTGTGGATTGTTCTAGGAGCTGTTTTGGGAGCGCGCATAGGCCATTGTATGTTTTACGAATTCTCGTATTACATCACAAAACCTTGGGCTATAATTACCGAGTTTCGTAATGGCGGTATGGCCAGCCACGGGTCGGCATTGGGTATGCTTTTGGGTATGTGGATAACTTGCCGTAAACATAAAATGCCTTATGTCTGGTGGCTTGACCGTATCATGATTCCTGTGGCGATTGGCGGAGCATTGGTGCGTATCGGCAATTTGATGAATTCCGAAATTGTAGGTAATATCACCACAGTGCCGTGGGGCTTTCAGTTCGTTCGCAACTATAATCTTCCCGTTGCGGAGGTGCCGGTGCAACACCCAGCACAATTGTATGAGGCGCTTTGTTATGTTATAACATTTGTGATATTGTTGTATTGTTACTATAAGAAAGATGAGGGGCGCCGTCATCCGGGCGTGATGTTCAGTATCGGTCTGTTCGGCATATTCCTCACTCGCATATTTGTCGAAATGGTAAAGGTTGACCAGAGCGATTTCGAGGCCGGCATGTTGCTTAATATGGGGCAGTTGTTGAGCGTGCCGTTCGTGCTGCTTGCTATTTGGATGTTGTGGCAGGCTAAAAAAGGTCGTTTCCCTGTTGGATTGCCCAATAAAGATAATGCCGACAAGGATGCTGCTTGCCACGTGCAGGAGATAGAGAAACCCAAAGTGAAAAATAAAAACAAACCTCATAAGAAATGGTAGGAGAAGTTAACAAGATTATCTACAATATGCTCATCAGTGGCAAAGGAGTCTTTATGCCGGAGGTGGGTACGCTTTATATTGAACGTCAAGGGGCCCGTAAAATATCATCAAGTAAAATGCTCGGTCCCCGAAATGTGGTGCGCTTCTCAAAGCGTGAGCAGGCCCCGTCTTTGGTGTCGGAGATTGTTAATATTGCAGGATGTGATCAGGCGCAAGCGCAGGATATATACGACAGATGGCTCTCGAAGGTTAGTGAGGGCGGTAAGGTCGTAATTGGTGACATCGGTGCTATCAACGGAGAAAATTTCGCCGTTGATCAGGGATTTGCATCGGCGATAAATCCCAAGGGCGTGAAGACCCTTGTTATACGCCGTAGTTCCAATAAATGGCTATATGCAATATGTGCTGTTTGTGTAGTGGCGGCATTGGGCATTTGTGCATATCTGATGTGGGGCGATTCGCTTGTCGGTGCTTCTAAAACCGCAGATGCTCCTATTCAGCAACCTATTGCTGCTGTTGCCGAGCCTAGCGATTCACTTGCTGCCGAATCAGCCGAGCCTGCGCAAGAGGCTGTGGTTGAACCGGTTGCCAAGTCCTATCCATATTATGTGGTTATGGGAGTGTTTTCTACACCAGAAAATGCCGAGCGCGCAGTTGCACAGGTGCAAAAAGCAATAAAAGATGCCGATTGCAAGGTGTTGCCTTTCAAGGGAAAGCATATGGTCACCATCTTTGGTAGTGAGAATGTTGGCGACTGCAATGCTTTTGCACGTTCTTATAAAGATATTTATCCCGATTTGTGGGTGACAAAGTACGCAGAATGAGTTTTGCCGATAAGATAGGTCGCTGTATCGATTTTTTTTATGTTTGGCCGTTGTCGAGAATCTTTTCCCGAACAATGTTCCGATATGCAGCATGCGGTGGAGGCAATATGTTGCTTGATTTGGTATGGTACTTTATTATCTACCACTATATTGTAGCTGAACGATACGTTGATCTGGGCTTTGTGGTCATCTCTCCACATGTGGCATCGCTTATTGTGGTTTTCCCGATAACTTTTTTTACGGGGTTCTGGCTTAACCGCAATGTGGCCTTCTGTGCGACAGAGCTGGGCTCGGGGCGACAACTTATGCGATACGCGCTTACGGTCGTTGGGTCGTTGTTGCTAAATTATCTATGCATTAAACTCTTTGTCGAGGTGTGTGCTATATGGCCTACGCCGGCGAAGGCTCTCACTACGGCGGTGAGTGTTGTGTATAGCTATTTGGCAGGCAGATATTTTACATTTTCAAAATAATCTATAAAACTTTAACCTATGAAGAAACTTCTGCAATTCACACTGATGGCATTGCTCGTTGGCCTGTTCTCATGCGCCAAAGAGCCTCTAAAGCCTATCCTCTCGGGCGAGATTTGGCCCGACAATGAGGGTGTTCATGTAAATGCTCATGGTGGTGGAGTAATCTATCACGATGGTACATATTATTGGTTTGGTGAACATAAAAGCCCCAATACCAGCAGCGCGTTGGTGGGTGTGATGTGCTATTCGTCAAAGAATCTCACTGATTGGACAAATATGGGTGTCGCTTTGGCTGTCGAGGAGGACGAATCGAGTGATATCGTGCGCGGCTCAATCATTGAGCGCCCCAAAGTTATTTATAACGAAAAGACCAAGAAGTTCGTTATGTGGTTCCATCTTGAGCTTAAGGGTAAGGGCTACTCTGCAGCTCGTGCCGGTGTGGCTGTGAGCGATAAGCCGGAAGGCCCATATAAGTTTATTCGTTCGGGACGTGTAAATCCCGGTATTGCTCCTTACGATATGGATGAGCAGGCGCAGGCCGAGATGGCAGCTTTGGATGCCAAGAAATATGAGAAGTGGTGGACTCCCGAGTGGTATGAGGCTATCGATAAGGGTCTGTTGCTGAAGCGAGATATGCCAGGCGGTCAGATGTCACGCGATATGACACTCTATGTTGACGATGACGGTAAAGCATACCACATCTTCTCATCAGAGGAGAATCTTACACTTCACATTGCCGAGTTGAGCGACGACTACCTATCTCACACAGGCAAATATGCCCGTATGGCTCCTGCGGGCCACAATGAAGCTCCCGCGATTTTTAAGAAGGATGGCACTTATTGGATGATTACATCAGGTTGCACAGGATGGGATCCCAATGAGGCACGCATGCACTCGGCTCCCAGCATTATGGGCCCGTGGACCAAGCATCCCAATCCTTGCGTGGGCCCCAAGGCAGAGATTACATTCGGTGGCCAGAGTACCTATATATTAAAGGTGCCCGGCAAAAAGGATGCATTTATCTTCATGGCTGACATCTGGCGTCCCAAGCATCCTATTGATGCACGATATATCTGGTTGCCTATACAATTTAAGGAGGATGGAACACCCGTTGTAGAGTGGATGGATAGCTGGACTTTGGATTGGTTTGACCAGAAATAAATAGATAAATGATATGGAAAGAGGTTGTAACCCTGTGGGGCTGCAACCTCTTTTTGTTATTGATTTACCTCCTCTTTGAGTTTCTGCAATTCGTACATCCTGTCACGATATTTGGCCGCCGCAAGGAAATCGAGAGCTTTGGCTGAGCGTTCCATATCTTCGCGTGCCTTTGTTATCAGAGCATCAAGATTCTTTGAGTCTATCTTATTGCTTGTTGCGTAGCTGCTGTTTACATCCGCCGCTACCGGATAATCCTGCTCCTCGATGGCGTAAAGATTGACGTTGGGCTTGTCCTCGCTGCCTTGCTGAGATAGCAGAAGACTTTGTCCTGTTCCACTCTTTTGTGCCTGACGGGGGAGCAGACCGTTATCGATGTTGTATTGAATCTGCTTCTCTCTACGACGATTACTCTGCTCAATAGCCACTCTCATCGAATCGGTGCATTGCTCGGCATATAGTATTACATGGCCGTTTGAGTGGCGAGCAGCACGACCAGCAATCTGTGTTATTGAACGCACATTGCGCAGGAA
This sequence comes from Alistipes sp., assembly GCA_017935185.1. Lineage (GTDB taxonomy): Bacteria > Bacteroidota > Bacteroidia > Bacteroidales > Rikenellaceae > Alistipes. Next base: position 111,194 of record JAGBIC010000006.1, read on the forward strand.
ACCCTCTTTGTCGGCATCGAGTATTGCGACCAACCCGACCTCCGGCAGGTCAAGACCCTCTCGCAAAAGATTTACGCCTATCAATACATCAAACAGACCTGCTCGCAAATCTTCCAATATCTGTACTCTCTCCAGAGTGTCAACATCGGAGTGGATATAACGGTTTCGTATGCCCACTCGGTCGAAATACTTTGATAACTCCTCGGCCATACGTTTTGTGATGGTGGTAATCAACACTTTGTCGTCCACCTTCACCCTTTTGTCAATCTCCTCAATCAGATTGTCAATCTGATTTATTGTGACTCTCACCTCCAATGGCGGGTCAACCAACCCTGTGGGGCGGATGAGTTGCTCGGCTACCAGACCTTCGCTCTTTGTCAATTCGTAATCGGCAGGTGTGGCACTCACATAAATGGATGTCCCCATCATACTTTCAAACTCCTCAAATCGCAGTGGTCTGTTGTCTTTCGCTGCGGGAAGTCGGAATCCATACTCCACCAGATTCTCTTTTCTGGCACGGTCACCCCCATACATGGCATGTACCTGCGGTATGGTAACATGACTTTCGTCAATAACCATCAGGTAATCTTTCGGGAAGTAGTCCAGCAGGCAGAATGGACGAGTACCCTCGGCGCGGCCGTCGAAGTAGCGTGAGTAGTTCTCAATGCCCGGACAGTAACCAAGCTCTTTGATCATCTCAAGGTCGTACTCCACACGCTGCTTTATTCGTTTGGCCTCCAACTCGCGTCCCTCCTTTTCGAAGAAGGAAATTCGTTTCCCGAGATCGAGGTATATCTGCTGCACGGCGGTGTTTATTCGCTCCTTTGTCGTAACAAACATATTGGCGGGGTATATGGTAACCTCGTTCAATGAGTCGAAGCGTTGCCCGCTTGCAGGGTCGATTATCTGAATCGACTCAATCTCGTTGTCAAAGAATGTGATTCGATAGCAATTGTCGCCAAATGCTGCCATAATGTCTATGGTGTCACCCTTGACTCTGAATGTGGCAGGGGTCATTTCCACCTCAGTACGGGTGTATAGAGCCTCCACAAGCCTGTAAAGAAAATGCTTGTAGCTTACAACGTCACCCACCTTTATCTTAATTGATGTGGCATGAAAGTCGGCAGGGTTGCCGATGCCGTATAGGCACGATACGCTGGAAACCACAATCACATCCCGTCGGCCGGATAACAGGGCTGAGGTTGTACGTAGACGCATCTTCTCTATCTCGTCATTTATTGCGAGGTCTTTCTCGATGTAGGTGTCTGTCGTGGGAAGGTAGGCTTCGGGCTGATAGTAATCGTAATAAGATACAAAATACTCTACCGCATTGTCCGGAAAGAAGTTCTTGAACTCGCCATATAGCTGCGCTGCTAGAGTCTTGTTGTGGCTCAATACGAGCGTGGGGCGCTGAAGGTGGTTTATTACATTGGCGATGGTGAAAGTCTTACCCGAGCCGGTCACACCCAATAGGGTGCTGTGCTTTGCACCGCCCTCTATCGAGTCTATAAGTTGGGCGATGGCTTCGGGCTGGTCGCCCGTGGGAGCATATTCCGACACAAGTTTGAAATCCATAGCGCAAAAATAGTAAAAATATCGCACTATCTATTTTATGGCCTTTTGATACTACAAAAATACTTATTTTTTATACCTTTGCAAATAGACCGTTTGTGCGAAATTGAAAGTTCTATCGCACGGTTGTAGATTAGGTTTATCGTTAGGAGATAATATTAGATTTAATAACCCAATATTTACGATTATGAGTAAAAAATTGCTTTTAACCCTCTTGTTTGTGGGGGTGCTCTCTGCGGTTCAGGCCGATGAGGCACGTTTGCTACGTTTCCCTTCTACCAATGGTCAGGAGGTCGTATTTACTTATGCAGGCGATTTGTATAAAGCTCCGCTTGCAGGTGGTCAGGCACAACGTTTGACCTCTCATGTTGGTGTAGAGATGTTTGCCCGCTACTCTCCCGATGGCTCTACTATCGCTTTTACGGGACAGTATGATGGTAATACCGAGATTTTTCTGATGAGTGGTCAGGGAGGTGAGCCTAAACGTATTACATACACCGCCACCAACAGTCGCGATGATTTGGGCGATAGAATGGGCCCGAATAATATTGCCATGACATGGAGTCGCGATGGCGAGAATATAATCTATCGTAACCGTATTGGGGACGGATTCAGCGGTAAGTTGTGGCAGGTATCGAAGGATGGCGGCATGCCTAAGGTGTTGCCTCTGCCCGAGGGCGGCTTTTGCAGTTACTCGCCCGATGGCAAGCGTCTGGCGTACAATCGTGTGATGCGCGAGTTCCGTACATGGAAGTATTATAAGGGCGGTATGGCCGATGATATCTGGATTTACGATCCGGCAGCCAATAAGGTAGAGAATGTTACCAATAACGTGTCGCAGGATATTTTCCCGATGTGGATCGGTGATGAGATTTTCTTTATCAGTGACCGAGATATGGTGATGAACCTCTTTGTCTATAATACTGCAACAAAAAAGACCGAAAAGGTGACTAACTTTACCGATTTCGATATCAAGTTTCCCAGTACGGATGGTAGTGTAATTGTCTTTGAGAAGGGTGGATTCATCTATAAATTTGATCCCAAAACCCGACAGGCTGCAAAGATTACCATCTCGCTCGGCGGCGAGAATCCCTATGCTCGTGTTGAAGTTAAGAATGTCGCAGATCGAATTACGGCAGCAAGCCTCTCTCCCGATGGCAGCCGCCTTGCCGTTACTGCTCGTGGTGAAGTTTTTAATGTGCCCGCCACCAAGGGCGTTACACGCAATATTACCCGTACGTCGGGAGCTAATGAGCGTGGCGCAAAATGGAGTCCCGATGGTAAGTATATAGCCTATATCAGTGACCGTACAGGCGAGACCGAGGTGTGGTTGCAGGGTGAAAATGGTGAGCCTATCCAATTAACAAAGGGTAGCGATACTTATATCCGTCAGTTGTATTGGAGCCCCGATAGCAAAAAAATCTTCTATTCCGACCGTAAGAATCGCCTTGTGGCAGTTGATGTGGCATCAAAGAGCAAGAATACTGTTATGCAGAATGCTAATGGAGAGTTCTCGTCAATCAGTTTCTCGCCCGACAGCCGTTGGATAACCTATACAAAGAGTGCTGATAATGAGATGAGCGTGGTATACGTTTATGATCTGGAGGCAAAGAAAGAGTATCCCGTAACAGAGCGTTGGTACAGCTCTTCTGCTCCCGTATTCAGTACCGATGGTAAATATATAATCTTTACCTCTGCGCGCGATTTTAATCCTACTTATAGCCAAACCGAGTGGAATCACAGCTATTCGCGTATGAGTGCTGTATATATGGCAATGCTTGCTGCCGATACTCCATCGCCTCTGCTTCCCACCGATGGTGTGGTAGCCCAGAAAAAGGCCGAGGAGGGCCCTGTTACAGTGAAAATTGATGCCGATGGTTTACCTCAGCGTCTTATAAAACTACCTCTTGCGGCCGGCTCTTACCGTGGATTCTACTCTGATGGTAAAAAGTTGTGGTATTCGGGTGCAGGAGGCGTAAAGGTGTTTGACTTTAAGACTCAGAAAGAGGAGAATGTTGCAGACGGAGCATCGTTCTCAATCCAGTACGGAAGCAAAAAGGCACTCTTTACCAAAGGTCGTCAAATGTTTGTTTGTGACTTTCCGACAGCCAAAGCCAATATGAGCAATGCGATAAACATGGGCGATATGGTGGCACATGTCGATTATTCACAGGAGTGGGCACAGATTTATGACGAGGTATGGCGTGCTTTCCGCGATGGATTTTACCTTGAGAATATGCATGGCCTTGATTGGAAAGCCATCAAGAAGAAGTATGAGGTTCTGTTGCCCTATGTCAAGACGCGACTTGATTTGAATTATGTCATCGGCGAGATGATTAGTGAGGTGGGCTGCGGTCATGCCTACGTTAATCCCGGCGAGATGCCCCAGCCTAAACGTATCCCGATGGGATTGCTCGGCGCAGAAATTAGCGACGATAAGAGTGGTTATTTCCGCATCGATAAGATTCTCCCCGGAGCTGTTTATAGCACATCGTTACGCTCTCCGCTTGCCGAGCCCGGAATAGATGTGAAGGAGGGTGATTACATCGTGGCCATCGATGGTGTTGCGACCTCAAGTGTCAAGAATATCTATGAGCTGCTTGTTGGTAAGGCCAATGTTTTGACCGAGCTTACGGTGAATAGTTCACCCTCAATGGATGGCGCACGTAAGGTGGTTGTGAATCCTATCGGCAACGAGTATCCTTTGTATCACTATAATTGGGTGCAGGAGAATATTCGCAAGGTTGAGGAGGCTACAAATGGCCGTGTAGGTTATATCTATATCCCCGATATGAGTGCTGAGGGTCTGAATGAGTTCTCTCGTTATTTCTACCCGCAGCTTGACAAAGAGGCGCTTATAATTGATGACCGTGCCAATGGTGGCGGTAATGTGTCGCCAATGATTATCGAGCGTCTGTTACGTCAGGCATATCGTATGACAATGTATCGTGGTCAGGAGCGTAATGGTACAATCCCCGATGCAACCCACCATGGCCCGAAAGTGTTGTTGATAGACAAATATTCAGCTTCGGATGGCGATCTCTTCCCATGGAGCTTCAAGGCAAATAATATCGGAACGGTTATCGGCACTCGTACATGGGGCGGAATTGTGGGAATCAGCGGCTCTCTGCCCTATATCGATGGAACAGATGTTCGTGTGCCGTTCTTTACGAATTTTGATGCAAAGACAGGTGAATGGATTGTTGAGAATCATGGAGTGGACCCCGATATCCTGATCGATAATGATCCTATCAAGCAGCAGATGGGTGAGGATGAGCAACTTAATAAGGCTATAGAGGTTGCCCTCGAGCAGCTCAAGTCGCGCAAGCCGCTGCCCAAGACTCCTGCTCCCCAAACAATGAAAGATTTGGGTTGGTAGAATATAAGAATTCAACAAAAACGCTCCTTGGAAAGGGAGCGTTTTTGCTGTTTTTATAGTTGTAAAATAATTGGTTCTATCCGCAGTGGAAATAGCGCTGTACCAGATTCAGCATGGCCTCTTGATTGCCTTCAATCTCTTGTCGGAGATTCTTGTCGCCATAAGAGCGCAGACGTTTAATAATGCCGTCAATCATTGCAGGGCTGAATACGTTGTGCTGCTCAAAAATGGCGCGTTGGTTCTCGAGGCAGTCGGCCGAGGCTTCGCAACTGTCGGGGAGTTGCGCCAGATCCTTAAGCTTCGACTCATTCTCCTTTTTATGAATATTTACATTTACATATGTCTTCTCGGCGATGTCCAATGCGTTGTCGATTTCAAATCCATGTCGGCATGCCACGGCCAGGCCTGCTATTAGCTGATATACATCGGCCGAGCCATCGGGTGAACGCATCTCGACAGTCTGTTTTTGGGTGGTGTCGTAGTTGCTCTCATCTTCAAGGGGGTTGGCAATCTTACACATGTCGCTTTTGGCTGCCCATCCCAGTGGTACGCGCACCAATACCGAGCGATTTCTGTCACCCCAACAGATGTTGGTGGGGGCCTCCTGATGTGGCACTAATCGGAAATAAGATGTTGGATTGGTATTGCCAAATGCTGTGATTGAGGGGGCAAGCTCCATCATGCCGGCGATGGCGCGGCGGGCAGTGGCAGAGAGCGTGCCACCATCCAGCATCTGATTAACTCCATCCTTTACGATGCGCATGTGTATGTGCAGTCCTGAACCGGCCTTGCCTGTGGTGATTTTGGGCGCAAATGTAATGTCGTATCCGTGCTTGTAGGCCAGATTACGAATAATCCATTTTGCTATCATAAGCTGATCGGCAGCATCTTCGGCTTTGACGGGTAGGAACTCTATCTCGTTTTGCTCATAAATAAGCCCGTTAATAGTGAAATTACCCACCTCCGAGTGGCCATATTTAATTTGACCTCCGGCTTGGGCGATGTATGACATACATTGTGTGCGGAATTCATTGAATTTGGCGTATGGGGCTGATTCGTGGTAACCCTTCTGGTCGGTGGCTGCAAACATGCCTGTGTCGGGAGCTATCACGTAATACTCCAATTCGCCCATCGCCTGAAACTCCATGCCTGTGGTTTTGTTAAATGCCTGACAAGCTTTGCGAAGTGTATTTTCGGGAGAGCTCTCCAAAGGCTCGCCATCCTTGTTGAAGTAAGAACATAGCATCGAGATGGTGGGCAACTCGGCAAATGGGTCGATGAATGCAGTGGAAAATCGCGGAAGAACATATAGGTCGCTGCTGCCTGCCTCGATAAACGGGAACAGACTCGAACCGTCGACACGCTCTCCGCAGGTGAGAATTGCATCCAGATATGCGGCATTATTGATGACAAAATTTAGTGTTTTGAGTCGTCCGTCGCCGGCAGGATACATGAAATTAACCATGCGGATTCCGTTCTCCTGAATATATCGAACGATGTCGGCCTTGGTGAACTCCTTGTTCGATTTGCCCAGATATGCGACAAGCAGGTTGGGGCTTAATGCCAATTCTTTGTTCATGATGTTATTGTTTTATAGATTTAAATTTACTTATCTTCTTTGTTGGCCCTGCGGGCCATCTCCATCAATTCTAATGGGATATGACAATATCCTTCGGGGTTTTTGTCCAAATAATCCTGATGATACTCCTCTGCCGAATAGAAATACTCCAACGGGCCAACCTCAACGGCCAAGGGCTCGTTGTGCATGGCAGCCACTCGGTCGAAAACCTTCTTGATTATGGGATAATCCTCGTCGGCAGTGTAGTAGATTCCCGTGCGGTATCGTGTGCCCGCATCTTCGCCCTGCTTGTTGAGCGAGGTGGGGTCTATGGAGCGGAAATATAGTTCTGCTAACGTTTCGAGGCTGATGATAGCTGGATCGTATTCGACAAGTACACACTCGGCGTGCCCTGTAAGATCTGTATATACCTGTTCGTATGTGGGTTTTGATGTGTGGCCGTTGGCGTAGCCTACCTCGGTATTCACTACTCCGTTAATCTGTTTTAGGTAGTGCTGGGTCCCCCAAAAGCATCCTCCTGCAAAGAAAATTTCGCGCATAATTGTCAAGTTTATCACAAAAGTATCTCTTTTTTAAGACATTTTCAATACCAAGCCTATGCGATTTTTGAATAATATTGGAATAATTATATATATTTGTGCATAAAAGTGGCTTTTTGCCTGCGAGGTTGATTGTTAATTTAATATCATAAACCATGAAAAAACTCTATTCTACATTATTATTAGCTGTGGCCATGTGCGCTGTTGCTGTTGCACAAGAGGCTGCCGAATCGGTTGCCGAGCCCTATGTTTATGAATTCACTGATGTGAAGGTTAATGCTGCTACTCCCGTTAAAAATCAGGCAAGCACAGGAACATGCTGGTGCTTTGCCACCAACTCTTTCATTGAGTCGGAGTTGATTCGCATGGGCAAGGGGGAGTACGATCTCTCGGAGATGTTTATTGTGCGACATAACTACATCCGCAGAGTTAAAGATAATGTTATCCGCCGAGGTAAAGGTAATGTGGGACAGGGTAGTATCGCTCATATGTATACTTGGGTGATGAAAAATGTCGGTTTACTTCCCGAGGAGGTGTACGACGGTATAAATTACGATTCGCCGACCCATAATCATGGCGATTTGGCGCGATGGATCAAGAGTGTGAGCGATACGGCTGTCGAGATGAAGAAGCCTATCCCCGATGAGATTATCGATGGTGTGTTGGATGCCTATTTGGGTGAAGTGCCTGCAACATTTACCTATAAGGGCAAAGAGTATACAGCCGAGAGCTTCTATAAGAGTCTGGGACTTAATGCTGATGATTATATTGAGGTGACAAGTTTTACCCATCATCCTTTCTACGAGCAGATTCCGGTTGAGGTGCCCGATAATTGGGATCATGCCTTGATGTATAATCTGCCATTGGATGAGTTTATAGCAGTTATCAACAACGCCATAAATGAGGGTTACACAGTGGCATGGGATGGCGACGTGAGCGAGCCGGGCTATGCTTTCAAACATAATGTGGCTGTGCATACCAAAGAGAAGATTGGTGCCGAGAAGAGTCTTAAGGCTAAAGCCGAGGAGATGACTGTTACACAGGAAAGCCGCCAGCAGGGTTTTGAGAATTTTACCACTACCGATGACCATCTGGAGCATATTGTCGGTATCGCAACCGACCAAGATGGCGTGAAGTATTATAAGACCAAAAACTCGTGGGGTACAAAGAGTAATGGCACAGGTTACCACTACCTTTCAGAGGAGTATGTAAAAGCCAAGACAATTTCCATACTTGTGAATAAAAACTCTATTCCCAAGAGTATCAGAGCAAAGTTGGGTTTGAAGTAGTGTCGCTATTATAATAAAAGAGCCGCTTGTCGATTGCAGGAATATGCAAAAGGCAAGCGGCTCTTTTGAATGAGTGTTATCTCTTACTTTAGATATTTGTCAAGCCAGCCAAAGAACTCCCTGTTCCATACAATCGAATTTTGAGGCTTGAATACCTGATGAGCCTCGTTGCCGAACTCTACCAAACGGGCATCCACGCCCTTTAAACGTGCGGCTGTGAACGCCTGAAGCGATTGGGTGTAGGGGATGCGGAAGTCGTATTCACCTGTGATAATCAAAATCGGAGTATTCCACTTGTCTACGAACTTGTGGGGCGAATTGGCGTAAGAGCGCTGTGCGATAGCGTTTGATTTATCCCAGTAGTTACCACCGTAGTCGTGGTTGATGAAGAACAACTCTTCGGTTTCGCCATACATCGACTCGAAGTTGAAAATGCCGCAGTGCGATATAAACGCCTTGAAGCGATTGTCGTGGTTGCCGGCCAGATAGTAAACCGAGTAACCTCCGTAAGAGGCTCCTACGCAACCCAAATGGTCGGTGTCGCACCACGGCTCTTTTGCTACTGTGTCAATAGCTGCAAGATAATCCTGAATATTTTGTCCTGCATAATCGCCCGAAATCTGCTCGCGCCATTCGCTGCCGAACGATGGGCATCCTCGGCGGTTGGGTGCAACAACCACATAACCCTGCGAGGCCATCAGCTGGAAATTCCAGCGATAGCTCCAGCCTTGCGAAACGACGCTCTGCGGGCCGCCCTCGCAATAGAGCAGGGTAGGATATTTCTTGTTGGGGTCGAAGTCGGGTGGCAGAATTACCCATGTGAGCATCTCTTTTCCGTCGGTGGTCTTTATCCAACGCTTCTCCACTTTGCCCATCTTTACGTTGTCGTAGACATGTGCATTTATGTTTGATAGCTGTGAGAGTGAGCCGTTAGTAAGGTTTACAGCGTAAAGCTCTTTGTCGCGGCTGATGGTCATAATCGTGGCGAGGCACTTGTCGTCTGCTATGCTTATTGTGGCAATGTCGTGGTCCCCCTTTGTAATAACCTCCACCTTAGCGTCGGAAGTGTTGACTTTGCAGACTTGTTGTGTGCCCTCAATGGCCGAGAGAAAGTACAGTGTTGCATTATCCTTCCATATTACATTTGATGCGCTGTGGTCGAAATTGGGAGTGATATCCTTCATCTCGTTGCTTTTGCAGTCATAGATATACAAACGATCTTTGTCGGACTCGTACCCGGGAGTCGCCATCGAACAGAAAGCGATTTGAGAGTCGTCGGGCGACCATACGGGGTAGCGGTCATAGCCCACAAACTCCATGATACGCATGCCTGCGTTGGTCTTAATCTTGTTGATGTTGAGTGTCGAGCCGTCTTCGGTATTATAGATAAATATATCCGAGTCTGTTGATACGGCATACTCTGCACCCGTCAGAGGTTTGCATGTGTAAGCCAATTTCTTGCCATCGTTGCTCCATGCAATCTCTGCGGTGTCGAAATATGGAGCAAGGGGCGCATCCCATGCAGCATCCGCGCCAAGAATATCCTTGTCGTTCTTCGCTCCATCAGGTGTAAGGTCGGCAATGAAGATGTGGCTGTAGTCGCCCTCGTCCCAATAGTCCCAGTGACGAGCCATAAGGTCGTCGTAGATGCGCGCCTGCGATTTGTCCATGTCTTTGTAGATGTCAGACGACTTCGTGTCGGCGGCATGCACCTTCTTTACGTAGAAGAGTTTGTCGGCCGTAGGAGCAATGCCATAGCCCTCTATGCCGCCCTCTATGTTTGTGATTTGCGTTGCAGCCGAACCATCGGCGTTCATGCTCCACACCTGTGCTGAGCCGCTGCGGTTTGAGATGAAATAGATTTTCTCTCCATCTGCACTCCACTGGGGGTCGGAGTTTGATGAGGTGTTGTCGGTCAATACACTCTCTTTGCCCGAAACCATATCGCGGGTGTAGATTTGCGAAAGACCTTTGTTCTCTTTCATGTTGTAGCGTGTTACGCTATATACTGCGGAAGAGCCGTCGGGGGATAGAGATGCGCTGCCCAATCGTCCCATTTTCCACATAACTTCAGGGGTGAAGCGCGCTGCGGCAATCTCCTCTTGAGTTAATTGATTGTCGATATCCAGTGTCACAGGTTGCTGTGAGGTGCATGAACCGAGTGCAAAAGCTGCCATGGCCATAATAAAACTTAATTTTTTCATAGAATTTATCGAGGTTTAACTTCAAATTCTTATTTTTGCAAAAACAAAACCCAAAACATGACATCACATTTGCAAAATACAACTCTTTTCGTGGGTAATCAATCAGCTGTCACCCGTCGAACTATGCTGCCCGTTGACCCTGATGGCTCAATTGTGGTGTCGTTTGGTTATCGTATTTTACTCTTTGGGCATCACGCCCCGCATGGTTGGTTTGCTGTGCGGCACGACCAAGAGATATTATCAAAAGCAAAGGTAGTAAATTTTGTTGATGAGTACAAACGTGTGGCAGTTTTGAGCGATAACCCTATGGCCTCGTTTTTGGAGTTTGCTTCGCAGATGGTTTGGGTGGAGGCTGCCGGCGGTGTTGTGGAGTGTGCTGATGGCGATATTGTTCTGATTCGTAGGGGCGAGAGATGGGATTTGCCGAAAGGCCATCGTGAGGAGGGCGAAGATTTTGCCGCTTGTGCCGCCCGCGAGGCAGAGGAGGAGACGGGAGTGAAGGTGCATAGCGTGGGAGAATTGCTTGCCACGACGCTCCATGCCTATAATCTGTATGGCAAGTGGGAGTTGAAACTCACGACATGGTATCATATGTGTGCACAAGAAAAAACCGCGCTTGTACCTCAACGCGAGGAGGGTATAATCGGTGCCGAGTGGGTAGCGCCTGCCGATGTGAAAAGAAGGGTAAAAGACTCTTTCCCCACAATTAAAAAGGTGTTTTCCTCGTTTTTTAAGTAAAACAGCCAATTATGGTAAAGATATTATGGGTTGACGATGAGGTGGAGTTGCTGAAACCTCATGTGTTGTTTCTTCGTGGCAAGGGCTATGATGTGGATACTTGCAACAATGGTTACGATGCAATAGACATGGCTCGTGCTGTGGCTTATGACTTGATAATTCTCGACGAGATGATGCCCGGCATGACGGGTCTTGAGACTCTTCCTTTGATTAAGGATGTGCGTCCCACTACACCTATCATTATGGTCACCAAGAGCGAGGAGGAGAATATTATGGATAAGGCCATCGGCTCGAAAATCGCCGATTATATTATAAAGCCTGTAAATCCCAATCAGGTACTGCTGTCGATTAAAAAGAATGTTCACTCTCAACAACTTGTGTCGGAACAGGCCACAGCAGACTACCGCGCGGAGTTTGGCCGTATTTCGTCGATGTGCCAGATGGCATCGTCGTTTGGCGCATGGTGTACTTTGTATCGTAAAATTACAGGCTGGGAGATTGAGTTAGCTTCGCTGGGCGATGATAGCATTAAAGAGGTCCTAACCTACCAGAAGAGTGAAGCAAATCAGGAGTTTGGCAAGTTTGTCCGCCGCAACTACTATAATTGGATCAACAAAAGGGTTGACGAGGAGCAGATTCCCGTTATGTCGCACACCCTGATGCGAAAAAAGATTATTCCCGAGGTCGATTCTCACCGGAAAACCACTCTTTTGCTTATCGATAATTTCCGTTACGATCAGTGGCGAGCCATCAGCTCGTTGTTGCATGGTTATTATGATGTTGAAACCGATGACTTCTATTGTGCTATCCTTCCGACGGCTACCCAATATGCGCGAAATGCCATTTTTGCGGGACTGATGCCGTTGGCTATCGATAAGATGATGCCCGATAAGTGGCTCAACGATAATGAGGAGGGCGGTAAAAATCAATATGAAGAGGAGTTTCTGCGTCGCCAGCTAAAGACCATGGGCAAGGATTACAGGTGGACCTTCGATAAACTTGTACGACCCGGGGCGGGACGCAAACTCATAGATAATATAAACCGTATCTATGATGCCGATTTTTCGGTAATAGTCTATAATTTCCTCGATATCCTTTCGCATGCCCGCACCGAGACCGATATAATCCGTGAACTTACCGAGGATGAGGCTTCGTTCCGTTCACTGACCCGTTCTTGGTTTGAACACTCTGAACTTTTTGAGCTGTTGCGCATGCTTTCGGAGCGAGGTCATACGGTTATTGTCACCTCCGACCACGGTACTATCAGGGTCGACAATCCTGTCAAGGTTACAGGCGATAGAGAGACCTCGCCAAACCTGCGCTACAAAACAGGCCGTAGTTTGCAGTATAATGCTCGAGAGGTGTATGAGGTTACCCGTCCCGAGGATATTCAGTTGCCACGCATAAATCTGTCGTCAAGTTATATATTTGCATACAATTCGGATTTTTTGGTATATAACAACGAAGCAAATAAATTTATACGTTACTATCGCAACACATTCCAACATGGAGGAATTTCGATGGAGGAGATGATAGTGCCATACATAGTCTTGAAACCCAAAAAGAGATAATATGAAGAGAATAGAGATAGATTCCTTGTCGGAACTCCCTTCTGTGGCGCGTGCCGTTGTAGAATCGTTAGAAGGTCGCAACGTGGTGCTTTTGTGTGGAGGTATGGGGGCAGGAAAGACAACACTTGTGAGCCGCATCGCAGCATATCTTGGCTCGGAGGATGGTGTTACAAGTCCCACCTTTGCATTGGTGAATCAATATATGGATAGAAACTCAAACCCCATTTATCATTTTGATTTCTATCGTATAGATAATATTGAAGAGGTGTTTGATTTGGGTTACGAGGAGTATTTTTATTCCGGAGATTTGTGCTTGGTGGAGTGGCCCGAAAAGATTGAGGCTCTGATTCCCGATGATGTGATGATTGTGCGTATTGAGTCGGGAGATGGTGAAAATCGCGTCTTTGAGATAGAATAAAATCATTTTTACACTTCAAAATTGCATTTATTGGAGATTATACGTTATAAAGCAGGTTCTTGATTTGCAAGAATCTGCTTTTTACATTACTTTTGCAGATTGATTCGCAGTATATGCGTCACAGTATGAATGAGATAATAATAAATAGTATGAGATTTTCAAAACATCTGTTTTTAACTTTTGTGGTGGCTCTGGTGTCGTTTGGTGCATGGGCACAGCCAATTGAGCCGGTGGCATGGAAAACATCTGTTACCGAATTGTCGGATGGGGAGTATCGAATTGATTTCAAGGCCTCTGTCGACAATGGTTGGCATATGTATGATTTGGGCCCGTATGAAGGCGGCCCTATGGCTACAACATTTACATTCGAGCCCTCGGCCGATTATGAGTTGGTTGGCGGAGTTACGGCCGACAAGGATTCTCATGTGGAGATGAACGAGCTTTTCGGTATGGAGATTGGTTCGTATGAAGGAAGTGTGACTTTTTCGCAGACGATAAAGAGTGCCAAGGGCGCTCAGATTACTGTATTGGCCGAGTGGATGGCATGCAGCAACGAGAATTGCGTTACGGGTGAAAAAGATTTTTCAATCAAAGTTGGCTCAACAACCCCCGCATCTGAGCCGGCAAAGGTTGTCGATGCTGCTGCAAAAGCCTCGGGTGGTTCAATTTGGGGATATATATTGAGTGCAATAGGATGGGCATTGATAGCATTGCTTACCCCTTGCGTGTTCCCCATGATTCCCATGACAGTGTCGTTCTTCTTGAAGGGGTCGGGTAGTGTTGCCCGTGGTCGTTTCCGCGCACTGATGTATGGATTGTTTATTGTGGTTCTTTATACAGTACCTATCGGCATAATCATCTTCCTTACATGGCTTATTGGTGGCGATGCTGTTACTGCCGACATATTCAACTGGCTGGCAACGCATTGGTTGCCGAATTTGATTTTCTTTGCTGTGTTTATGATTTTTGCAGCATCGTTCTTTGGCGCGTTTGAGATTGTTATGCCCGAGAAGCTGGTTAATGACAGCGATGCCAAGAGCGATAAGGGCGGCCTTGCAGGTATCTTCTTTATGGCTCTTACATTGGTGCTGGTATCATTTTCATGCACAGGCCCTATCGTGGGTTCGGTGTTGATTCAGTCTACATCGGGTGAGTTCTGGACTCCGATTATCACAATGTTTGCATTTTCGGTGGTCTTTGCATTGCCGTTTACCCTTTTTGCTCTGTTCCCAACATGGCTCAAGCAGTTGCCCAAGAGCGGTGGCTGGCTTAATTCAGTAAAGGTTGTGCTGGGATTTGTCGAGTTGGCTTTGGGTCTGAAGTTCTTGAGCGTTGCCGACCAGACCTACCATTGGGGCTTGCTTGATAGAGAGGTCTATCTTGCGTTGTGGATTGCAATCTTCAGCTTGTTGGGCCTTTATCTGTTGGGTAAACTCAAGTTTAAGCACGATAGCGATATGCCATATCTGTCGGTAACACGTTTGGTTATGGCAATTATTGTTTTCTCGTTTGTGGTATATATGTTGCCGGGCATGTGGGGCGCACCCCTCAAGGCATTGTCGGGCTATCTTCCTCCTATGCAGAGTCAGGATTTTGTGATTGGCGGCTCGGCCCCTGCTGCGACATCATCATCAACCCCTCAAACGGGTGTTAAATATGGTGATGTGTTGGAGCTTCCGCACGGTCTGGATGGATTCTTCGATTTGGAGCAGGCCGAAGCTTATGCTAAGCAGGTGGGTAAGCCTGTGTTTGTCGATTTTACGGGTCACGGCTGTGTGAATTGCCGTGAGATGGAGGCTCGTGTGTGGGCAGATAATCGCGTGTTGGATATTTTGCGTAATGAATATGTTATAGTGGCATTGTATGCTGATGACAAACTCAAGGTTGATGAGGCCGATTGGGTTACCACCGATTCGGGTAAGGTGCTTAAAACTTTGGGTAAAATCAACTCATATTATGCGCTCAAAACCTATGGCGTAAATGCACAACCCTATTATGTTTTGCAGGGTGATGATGGCAAACCTCTTGTCGAGCCTCGCGGTTATGACCTTGATGTAGAGGGCTTTATTGATTTCTTGCAGCGAGGAGTGGCGGCTTATAAAGCGGCTAAATAGTGTCGGGAGATTTTCACTTTTATCGATTATGGAGAAATACGAATCAAAACAACAACAAATATTAAAACCCGTCGGACGCATCTTTCCTTTTGTGAGCAGGTTTGATATGCTCACTCCCGCGTTGCAGGATAAAGTGGAGGAGTGGAGTGCTACGGAGGATACATGCTCGTTTAAGGTAAAAGGCTTTAAGGTGGCTTTGCGTATTGTTGAGCGTGTGGATAATAAGCATATAAAAATCACATCTGACCAGCAGGAGGGCGGGCTGCCTGTCGATTTCGCTTTTTGGTTGCAGCTTCACGAGGTTAGCGATGCCGACACCCGAATCCGTATGGTTCTGCATGCCGAACTCAATATGATGATGCGTATGATGGTCGGTAGCAAGATTCAGGGTGGTTTGGATAAGGCTGTCGAGGGTTTGGCTATGGCATTCAATCAGATGCCCTTGTAAAAAGCCAAAATTGTATGACAAAAATTCCGGAATCTGCGAATTGATAAAAAAAATTGTTTTTTAGTTTGCTAATAATCAAAAATGTAGTACATTTGCAGACCCAAAGAAAACTAAATGTTAAATTACAAAAATAAATCATTATGACAAAGGCTGATATCGTAAATGAAATTGCCAAGAGCACTGGTGCCGAGAAGGTGTTGGTGCAGACCATCGTTGAGGCATTTATGGAGAATGTAAGAAACTCTCTTGCAGAGAATAATAATGTATATCTTCGTGGTTTCGGTAGCTTCATCATCAAGAAGCGCGCTACCAAGGTGGCTCGTAATATCTCAAAGAATACAACTATTACCATTCCCGAGCATAATATTCCTGCTTTTAAGCCCGCAAAGAGCTTCGTAGCAAAGGTGAAATAATTTTGCATATTAACCATTAAAAAATAAGGACTATGCCAAACGGAAAGAAGCACAAGCGTCATAAGATGGCTACGCACAAACGTAAGAAGCGTCTTCGCAAGAATCGTCATAAGAAGAAGTAATTGACGAATCATTGCATTCGCAAGTAGGTAAGAATGAAAGCTAAAGGGTGTTTTATATGCCCTTTAGCTTTACCTATTTTACAAACATATTAAAAAATGAATCGAGAATTAGTAATCAACGTTACCCCGAGCGAGATTTCCATAGCCCTGTGTGAGGATAAAGTCTTGGTCGAGCTATCCAAGGAGCAGTGCCAAACGGGATTTGCTGTCGGAGATATATATTTGGGTAAGGTACGGAAGATAATGCCGGGCTTGAATGCGGCCTTTGTGAATATCGGTCACGAAAAGGATGCATTCATCCACTATCTCGATTTGGGAAGTCAATTCCAATCTTTACAGAAGATTGTAGACAGCCGCCAGCCGGGTCGTCGAGGTGTTAAGGTCGAAACGATGAAGCTGGAACCTAATATTGAAAAGACCGGTAAGTTGGCCTCGTATATTCAGCCGGGCCAAACTGTAATGGTTCAGGTGGCCAAAGAGGCTATCTCAACAAAAGGCCCCCGACTTACTGCCGATATTTCGTTAGCCGGACGCAACGTGGTTTTGGTACCCTTCACTAACAAAGTATCCATATCGCAAAAGATACGGTCTAACGAAGTTAAAAAGCGCCTGCGTCGCATTGCTACAAATGTCCTTCCCAAAAACTTCGGTGTAATAATCCGTACTGCCGCTGCAGAAGCTCACGATGCCGATATCGAGCAAGATATCTTGTCGCTGGTTGAGAGATGGAATCAGGCAGTGGGTAACATTCGCAAAAATCAGGCTCCCGCTCTTTTGATGAGCGAGATGAGTAGAGCCAATACCATAATCCGCGACTCTCTGAATTCAACATTTTCACAAATTACTGTTGATGACGAGGCTATGTATCGCGAGATTAAAAACTATATAAAAATTATTGACCCCCAGTTGGAGAAGATTGTAAAGCTGTATAATGGAACAGTTCCCATCTTCGACAACTTCGACATATCGAAACAGATAAAATCGCTCTTTGCCAAGTATGTGTCGCTCAAACGAGGTGCATACCTTATTATCGAGCATACCGAGGCGATGAACGTAATAGATGTAAACTCGGGTAATCGCACAAAGGCCGAGGTTAATCAGGAGGAGACTGCAATGACCGTAAATCTTGCCGCCGCCGCCGAAATCGCCCGACAGTTGCGCTTGCGCGATTTGGGCGGTATAGTCATAGTTGACTTTATCGACCTGCATAAAGCCCAAAACAGGCAGCTGCTGTATGAGGAGATGCAGAAACTCATGGCTTCAGACAAGGCCAAGCATACAATTCTCCCGCTGTCGAAATTCGGTTTGATGCAGATTACTCGTCAAAGGGTTCGCCCCGTAGCGGTGCAGGATGTTACAGATGTGTGCCCCACATGCAACGGCTCAGGGCGTATTGAACCTACGGTGTTGCTGGATCGCAAAATCGAGAATCAGATACAGTTCCTCACACAAGATAGAGGCGTAGGTCATATCTGCTTGAGAGTAAGCCCTTATGTTGCATCATATCTGTGTAAAGGCTTGATTTCGTTACGTCTGAAGTGGATGTGGCGATATAGGGCGATGATTCGTATCGTAGCCGATCAGAGCCTGGGTATGGTCGATGTGAAATATCTCGATAAATCTGGCTCGTTGCTTATAGAATAGAGCCTTGATGGCAAAGGCTGCACCTTAATTTTAATATAGGGGTGTTGCTAATTATATGGAGAGTATAGAAAATATTTTGCACCTTGTCGAGAAGTCTAAGGGCTTCGGCGAGTTGTGCAAGGCATACGAAAACAAGAGCGTCACCGTCCATCTTGAAAATTTGGTCGGCGGGGCTCTTTCGTTGTATTCCGCGGCGCTGATACGTTCGCGGGGTGGAATCCATATCTTTGTTTTGGAGGATCGCGATGCGGCGGCGTTTATGCTTAACGACTTTTATGCTCTGCTTGATGAGGAGCGAGTTCATTTCTTTCCTACCTCATACAAGCGTTCGATAATATATGGCCGTGAAGATGCTCAGGGTGTTGTTCAGCGTACAAATACCCTTAATGCGTTGCGCCACCACAAGGATGGCTATTTGGTTGTTTGTACCTATGCCGATGCTATCGCCGAGAGGGTTGTTGGTGTGAGCGAGATGTCAAATAGCAGTATCGGCTTGTCGGTAGGTGACAGAATTTCAATATCGGATTTCGCAGAGCGACTCGCCGCACAAGGCTTTACGCAGGTGGACTTTGTCTATGAGCCAGGGCAGTATTCGTTGCGAGGCGGTATTGTCGATGTCTTCTCCTACTCTGAAAGTCGCCCGTTCCGATTTGATTTTTTCGATGATGAGATAGACTCTATTCGCCGTTTTAATATCTCAAGCCAGCTTTCGCATGATAAGGTGCAAAGTGTTGAGATTATCCCCAATCTAAATAGCAATCAGGCCGATAAAGTGTCGCTCATGCGTTTTGCGGGCGATGCGGCATTCTGGTTTTATGATGCCGATTACACCCTTAAGAGAGTGAACGATTTGCGTCGTCGTATGCTGGGGGAGATGGAGGAACCTTCCCAAATAGACACTCTTATGACTAGCCGTAATACCCTTCTGCGCGATATGGAGGGTGGTCGTATGATGTTGTTGCGCGATAACCTTAAGGAACGGGTTGCCGATAGAGAGGTTGGCTTCTCTACAGTGCCACAGCCCAAGTTTAATAAAAATTTTGATCTTTTGGCTGACGATTTGTCGGATGCGGCACTTAGGGGTTATAAAAGTTATATTCTCTCCGAGAATAAGGCGCAGATTGAGCGTTTGGGGAATATATTCCATCAGATGGGGCGTCGCGGAGTCGGCTTCGATACGGTGTCGGTAACCCTGCATGAAGGTTTTGTCGATAACGATTTGCAAATATGCCTGTATACCGACCATCAAATATTTGACCGCTACCGTCGTTATCGCATCAATGGCGAGATTAAGCGTGATGAGCAGATGACAGTTGCCGAGCTTAATTCGCTTAAGATGGGTGACTATGTGGTGCATATCGACCACGGTGTCGGCCGTTTTGGCGGATTGGCAAAAATTGAGCAGAACGGCAAGGTGCATGAGGCAATTAAGCTGGTATACAAGGATAATGATGTCCTTTTTGTGAATGTTCATTCGCTGCATCGTATATCAAGATATAAGAGTGGTGACAGCGAGCCGCCGAAAATTTACAAACTCGGCAGTGGTGCATGGCAAAAGCTCAAGTCGGCAACAAAGAGAGCCGTTAAGGATATATCTCGTGAGCTGATAGCGCTATATGCCAAGCGTAAGGCAAGTCAAGGTTTTGCATTCTCGGCCGACAGCTATCTACAACATGAGATGGAGGCCTCGTTCAGTTGGGAGGAGACGCCCGACCAGCAAGCGGCAATAGCGGCTGTCAAGAGCGATATGGAGTCTACGCGCCCCATGGATAGGTTGGTGTGTGGCGATGTCGGCTTTGGTAAGACCGAGGTGGCTATTCGTGCAGCGTTTAAGGCGGCTGTCGATGGTAAGCAGGTGGCGGTGCTTGTCCCTACGACCATATTGGCTTTACAGCACTATCGTTCGTTTGTGGAGCGTTTGCGCGATTTTCCTATCAGGGTGGAATATTTGAATCGCTCTCGCAGCGCCAAACAAACCCGCGAGATTGCGGCCGATTTGGCGGCGGGAAAAATCGATATATTGATTGGAACTCATAAGATTCTTGGTAAACAGATTGTTTTCCGTGATTTGGGATTGCTTATTATTGACGAGGAGCAGAAGTTCGGTGTAGCAGCCAAGGAGAAGCTCACTCAGATGAGTGTGAATGTCGATACTCTCACTCTTACGGCAACCCCCATCCCTCGAACTTTGCAATTCTCGCTTATGGGTTCGCGCGACTTGTCGGTGATATCTACCGCGCCACCCAATCGTCAGCCGATTGTAACCGAGTCGCATACCTTCTCCGAAGATATATTCCGTGATGCAATCGAGGAGGAACTCTCGCGTGGCAGTCAGGTCTATGTGGTGCATAATCGTGTGGAGGATCTGCCCACGTTGCATGGCATGATATCCAGAATATGCCCTAAGGCACGTGTTGCGGTGGGGCATGGTAAGATGCCGTCGGAGAAGCTCGAGAAACTTATTATGGATTTCATTTATGGCGAGTTTGACGTGCTGTTGTCAACTACCATAGTTGAAAACGGTATCGATATCCCCAATGCCAACACTATTATTATCAATAATGCCCACCACTACGGATTGAGCGATTTGCACCAGTTGCGTGGCCGAGTGGGGCGTAGTAACCGTAAGGCATATTGCTATCTTATCACTCCGCCTGACGAGTTGCTTACCGATGATGCTCGCCGTCGCTTGCGAGCTATCGAGGAGTTTTCGGATTTGGGCTCGGGTTTCAATATCGCCATGCAGGATCTGGATATCCGCGGTGCAGGAAATCTGTTGGGCGCTGAGCAGAGCGGATTTATTGCCGATATAGGTTTTGAGGCCTACCAAAAAATTATGCGTCAGGCTATTGCGGAGTTGCGTGCCGAGGGACTTGATGTCGAGGGCCTAAGTGACGCTGAAGCCGAGACCGTAAAGCAAGAGAGTTATATCGAAGATGCCTTTATCGATATTGAGATGCTGGCAGAGTTGCCCGATAGTTATGTCCGCCAACCGGCCGAAAAACTCCGTTTGTATCGTGAACTGGATTCAATCCGTCGCGAAGAGGATTTGGTGGCGTTTGAATCACGCCTTATCGACCGATTTGGTGTTATGCCCGAGGCGGCTGTTACCCTGTTGGATGTCGTGAGATTGCGTTGGGAGGCTGTGCGGCTTGGAATGGAGCGCGTTAAGGTTAAGAACGGTCTTATGATAGTCCATTTTGTGGGCGAGAGTAATTCACCTTACTACAAAAGCGACACTTTTATGAATCTGTTGAAGAAAATTACGGCACAGCCTGATAGATTTGTGCTAAAACAGCACAATAATCGTTTGGCAATGACCGTTAGAAGAGTAAAAGATGTGGCTGAGGCCGTAGTTGTATTACGAAACTTATAATCAGGCGAGTGATGAATTTGATAGTTGACATAGGAAACTCGTTTGTGAAGGTGGCGGTTATGAACGGCAACGAGATGTTGTGGTTTGATAGATACGCTTCAGTCGACAGCCTTGATTTTTCAGCCATTAAGGGGCGATGGCCACAATTGCATAGGGCGATTGTAGCCTCTACTGCTATTGATACTGCCGTAATTGCAGCCTCTTTGCGGGATGTCGGTTTGTGGGTTGTGGAGATGAACTCTTCAACTCATGTGCCTATTGGTAATAGCTATGCCACTCCCGAAACGTTGGGTGTAGATCGTTTGGCTGCCGCCGTGGCTGCAGTTGATGTGCTGGGTTGCCGTGATTGTGTTATAGTGGACTTCGGTTCGGCTATAACCATCGATTTTGTTTCAGACGGAGTCTATTGCGGAGGAAATATCTCTCCCGGAGTAGAGATGCGTTTTCGTGCTTTGCACGACTATACGAAACGCTTGCCGAAATGTCGAGCAACAGATGAAGTTTTGGATATGGGACGCACCACTGTTCAAGCCATCGAACAGGGGGTGATGCAGGGTATAACTAACGAAATTATAGGCTATATTGATGCCATAAATAATAAAAATGCAAAAATATCGATAATTTTTGCCGGTGGTGACGCAATTTTTTTTGATAAAAGAATTAAAAACGCGATATTTGCAAAATGTGATTTGGTAATTACCGGATTGAACAGAATTTTAGATTACAATGCGAGTATTAAACAAGAAAATAATTAAAGTAATTATAGTTGCCGTACTGCTGTTGCCTATGGGTGCGGTGGCCCAAACTCTTACAAGTAGTGTAAACACCTATTCGCCCTATTCGATGTATGGCCTTGGCGAAATTTCCACTCAAGGAAATGTGGTGCAGCGTTCGATGGGTGGTGCCGGAGTGGCTATGTGGTCTAACTCTATGGTTAATATGTTGAATCCGGCGGGTTATGCCAACACACCACGTCAGAGTTTTCTGTTTAATTTTGGAATTGAGGGAGGTCACTTCCGCAATTCACAAAATAAATACACAAGTTCTTCGACAACTACAATCAAGACTGCCTACAACTCGGTAAATATTCACGATATTGCATTCCAGATGCCTTTGGCCAAAGGTTTGGGTGTGGGCTTCAGCTTGACTCCATATAGTAATGTCGGATATACCATGTTCCACGACGATTTATCAAGTGGCGTGGCAGGCAATGTGGGTCGCGTTCGTTATAACTATAATGGCGAGGGTGATGTTACCGAGGTTAAGATTGGTGCAGGATGGGCACCGTTCAAAAATTTCACGATAGGAGCTGCAATGCTTTACTATTGGGGCGAGATTACCCGTAACTATCAGGCTATTCCCACGTCAATCACCGGTAGTGGAGAGTATTCGACAACAACGGGTGTCGACACATTCGGTGTTTCGAAGATTAAGGCCCAATTTGGCTTTATGTGGAGCCCCATTATGACGAGCAAAAATATTTTCACCATCGGTGCTACATATGACTTGGGTGGAGCTCTCTCTCCTGATGTTGTTAAATATGTGTATGTAGACAATCTGCTTGCATCGGTTGTTCGTGAGAATAAGGAGGACGGTCTGCCATTGCGTTTGCCGAGCCAGATTGCAGCAGGCGTTTATTATCAGACCTCACGCATCCGTGCAGGATTGGATTACGTTTATCAGGATTGGGGCGACAAGAATGCTTCATATTTGGAGAATGATGGTGCTGGTGTGAAGGTGGCGTATACCGATACTCATACCATTAAAGCCGGTTTCGAGTTGACTCCTCGCCCGACAGATGTACGTAACTTTATGAATCGTGTTGCATATCGTGTTGGCGTCCGCTATGGCGATTTGTATCAGACTTTTAATGATATTAAGGTTAAGCAATATGCAGTAACAGCCGGTGTAGGTATCCCTGTGCGATTGTTCGGTCGCTCGTCGATTGATGTCGGTTTTGAGTTCGGAATGCGCCGTGGCGATGAGAAGACTACCATAATCAACAATAGCAAGGTTGGCCTGGTTAAGATGAACTACTACAAGATATCTATCGGCCTTACAATGTTTGGTGAGGACAGATGGTTCTATCGCTATAAGTACGATTAACAGAAGGAAATAAATTTTAATACTAACTAAATATCAAAGATTACATGAAAAACGTAAAATTTATCTTGATGGTTGCTTTTGCCATGATGGGTTTCTCGGCAATAGCGCAGGAGGTTAATTATGACGATCCCAAGTATGCTGTTTGGGGTAGCTCTGGTGAGGAACGTAAGCAGAATATGCTTAACAACCAGTTCTTGAAGGAGTCTGTAGACAACCGCAACTACAAGGCTGCCGCAGGTTATTTGAAGGTTTTGTTGGAGAAGTGCCCTAAGGCATCACAGAATATCTATACCAACGGAACAAAGCTTTATAAGAACTTGATCAATCGTGCTGGGACCGATGAGCAGCGTGCAATGTATATCGACTCTTTGTTCTATGTATACGATGTTCGTTTGGCTAACTTTGCTAACCATGCAAAGTATGGTAAGGCCTATATTTTGGATCGTAAGGCAAAGGAGTATTTGAGCTATAAGCCCGATGATCGTGAGGGTCTTCGCAAGATTTTCAACGAGGCTATCAAGGCTACCGAGGAGAAGAATGGTAAGCCCGATTTGGAGCTTGTTTTGATCTATTTCAGCAACTTGTGTGAGGATTATCAGAATGATGTTGCGGATGCTACATTGATTATCGCCGAGTATGATCGTTTCTCTCCCGTATTTGACAGCGCAGAGGGTGAGGAGGCTGCCGAGATGAAGAGCCAGTTCGATAACGCATTTGGTGTTAGTGGTGCTGCAAGCTGCGAGAATCTCGAGGCACTCTTCTCAAAGAAGTTGGCTGAGGCTCCCGAGGATGAGGCTTTGTTGAATCAGGCCGTTACTCTTATGTCGCGTGCTAATTGCAACAGCGATTTCTTCTTCCACACCGCTGAGAAATATTATGCTGTAAAGCCCTCTTCTTCAACTGCATTGTTCTTGGCTCAGGGTTTCCAGAACCGTAATGAGTTCGATAAGGCGATGAAGTATTTGAATGAGGCATTGGCTGCCGAGACCGATGCTGCCGAGAAGGAGAAGTTGTATGTGCGTATGGCTTTGATTAGCATGCAGATGGGTAACCATAGCGAGGCCATGAAGGCAGCTAAGGAGATTCAGAACATCAATGCCGAGAATGGTTATGCATATTATATCATGGGTCAGTGCTATGCTGCTTCTGCAAATAGCGAGTTTGCAGGTCAGGCTTGCTTCTGGGCTGCTTACGACACTATGAGCAAGGCTGTGGAGTTGCTTGGCTCAGAGCCTCAGATTTTGGAGTCAGCAAAGAAGATGATGGCTGCATATCGCGGTTCATTCCCCACCAAGGAGGAGTGCTTCTTCAACGAGGTTCAGGCTGGCGCTCGTTACACTTGCACCCGTGGTTTTGCAAGTGGTGTTAGCACTACAGTACGTTATAGATAATTTCTGCGATGAAAATAATTTCGCTGAGACGATATTTAGCGGTAGCACTCCCATTTGTTGGGAGTGCTATCTTGCTATTCTCGTGTAAAGCGACTTCCGAGGTTACAGAGAATGTCAATACCGAGTCAATGATGACAGAGTATAGCGAAAAAATGTCGATGACTATGTCGGAGAACGGCAAGAAATCGTATCATTTTGAAGCTCCGTTGATCGAGGGATATACCATGGCCCATGACCCATATCGAGAATTTCGCAAGGGTATAAAGATCACCACCTATGAGGCTGACTCTGTATCTTCAGTCTCTGCAACATTGGTGGCGAATTATGCCATTTTCTATGAGAATCGAAAGTTATGGGAGGCAAAAGGCAATGTGGTTGTTGAGCAATCAAACGGCCGTAAACTATATACATCGCAGCTTTTTTGGAATCAGGCTACTCATACAATCTATTCAAATGTCGATTCCAAAATTGTGGATGGCGATGAGGTATATAATTGCGAAGGATTCGATAGCGATGAATCAATGACCAATTGGAGCTATCGAAAGCTCAAGGGTGTAACCTATCTTGAGGATTCGCAGTTGCAGCAAAATAGCGACGCAGAGGCTGATTCGACTATTGTAGAGCAGTAATCACTTCAGCGCTTAAAATAATTATTGTAGTAGGATGGACTCAACCGAACTGATAAACTCCTTGATACTTATATGTATCATGCTGCTTATGTCGGCATTCTTTTCCGGCATGGAGATCGCTTTTTTAAGCAAGAATCGCCTGCGTGAGGAGATTGACCGCAAGCAGAATCATATGTTTGATTTTATCGCTCAGCTTTTTGAGCGTCACCCGGGGCAGTATATCACCACTATTTTGGTTGGTAATAATATATGCCTTGTTATCTATTCGCTGTATATGTCTATTATGTTGCGTATGGTAGCCTCGTTTTGCGGGTGGGAAAATATGGCGCAGTCAGGTTCGGTGATTCTTGAAACTGTGCTGTCAACAGTTGTTATCCTCTTTTGTGGCGAGTTCCTTCCGAAGTCAATCGTAAAGAATAATCCAAATTTCTATTATCGTTTCTTTTCGCCGATAATATACCTGTTCTATCTTATATTATACCCGATAGCGTTATTTACAACCTTTATATCATACGGTATTCTCCGCATTTTCGGCCGAAAGACCAGTGGCGCTACAATCGATTACACCTTCAATCGCGAGGATTTGGTAGATCTGGTTGATGGTGATACAGTCGATCCGCAACAGGAGGATGAGGAGGAGATAAAGTTGTTCCAAAATGCTCTTGATTTTGCCGATTTGCGTGTGCGCGATTGTATGATTTCGCGTGTTGATGTTGAGGCTGTCGAGATTAACACATCTATCGAGGAGCTTACCCGTCGATTTGTCGAGACTAAATTCTCTCGAATTTTTGTGTGGCGTGAGAGTATTGATGATATTGTGGGTTATGTTAATTCAAAGAGCCTGTTTACTTGTCCTGAATCCATCGAACAGGTGATGATGAAGGTGGAGTGTGTGGCCGAGACCCTGCCGTTGCAAACGCTCTTGCAAAATTTTATCAAGCGTAAGTCGAGTATAGCCGTTGTTATTGATGAGTTCGGTGGAACAGCCGGCATAATCTCCATGGAGGATGTCCTTGAGCAGATTTTTGGTGATATCGAGGATGAGCACGATGTGCAGGATGTTGTCGAGAAACAGGTTGGAGATGATGAATATGTCTTCTCATGTCGCTTGGAGGTTGAGTACCTCAACGAACGATATGATTTGGGGATAGACGAGAGTGATGAATATGATACTCTCGCGGGTTTCATCATCTGCAATTATGATGGCATACCCACTTCGGGGACTGAAATCCTTACCGAAAAGTTTGCTATAAAGGTGCTTCGTACTACTCGAACACGCGTAGAGTTGGCACGCATAAAGAAGCTGTAATAAAAATATGGTTAAAATATGGTCAATAAGAATAATTTTATTATCTTTGTTGGCTCAAATTTAGATAAAAGTAAGTATAATAAATAAATTTATGGCAAGTCTAAACACTTTAAGAACCAAGTATGGTGTCATTCTGTCAGTTGTAATTATTCTGGCATTGTTGGCATTCATCATCTCTCTGGGTCCCGAGATGGGTCTCGGTAGCAACGACCCCAAGGTGGGAGTAATCAATGGCGACAAAATCTCATATACTGAGTATTTGTCAGAGTATGAAACAGTTAAGACCTTTAATGGTGCAGATGAGTCTACCGAGGAGTCTTCTGCAGCATTGGCAAATGCAACATGGCAGGCGCTTATCGCAAAGCACCTTCTTTTGCCCGATTTCGAGAAGATGGGTCTCTCTATTTCAGAGGCTGAGCGTATGGCTATCATCAGCGGTGAGATTCCCTCTCAGGTTTTCTATAGCGCATTTGCAAATCCTGAGACAGGTGAGTATAACGTAGCGAATATCTCTGCGTTCCTCACTCAGATGGGTTCAGATCCTCAGTCACAGGCTATGTGGTCGTATATGAACTCACAGGCATCTTTGGAGCGTCTTATCGGTAAGTTTGCGGGTCTGGTTAAGGCTGGTACTTTCGCAAACGCATTGGAGGTTAAGCAAGGTATGGCAGCTGCCAATGAGAGTCGCAATGGCCGCATCGTGGTTCTTCCCTATGATACCATCGCTGATTCGTTGGTTAAAGTTTCTCAGGCCGAGATTCAGAAGTACTACGATGATCACAAGAAACTCTATAAGAAGTTGCCCCAGCGCGAGTTGACCTATACCGTATTTGAGGTAGAGCCCACAAATGAGGATATGCTCGCTATCGAACAGAAGGCAAAGAGCCTCGGTGAGGAGATGGCAGCAGCCGAGGATGTTCGTGCTTTTGTTCGCAAGAATATGGGCGTTGTTGGCGAGAACTATATGGCTGCTTCTCAGTTGGCCGAGGATGAGGCTGTTATGCTTGATGGTAAGCAGTATGGTCCTGTTCTTAAGGGTAACGAGTGGGTTATGTCTCGCGTAATCGATGCAAAGGTTGCTCCCGATTCATTGGGTTTGAGCCATGTTGTCCTTACAACTGCCGAGAATGATTTGGCCGATAGTCTTTACAATGCCATCAAGGGTGGCGCAGATTTCGCTGACGTGGCAATGAAATATTCTGCATATGGTGCTTCGGCTCAGAATGGCGGTGATTTGGGCGTTATGCCTTTCTCTGGCCTCTCTGTTGAGTTGGCTGAGCATTTGGCAGACGTAAAGAAGGGTGATATCCTTAAGATTAACGTTGGTAATGCTATTCAGATTATCAAGGTTAATCGTGTAGATGCAGCCAAGAAGCACTTGTTGGTTGGTACTGTTAATGTTCCTGTTGAGGCTTCATCTGCAACACGTCGTGATGTGCATAATGTTGCAAGTGTATTCTCTGTAGATGGCAAGGGCTCACTCGATAACTTTAATGCTGCTGCTTCTACAGCTGCTGTTACACCTCGTGTTGCACGTCTTACACAGGGTGACCGTCTTATCTCAGGTCTTGAGAACTCACGTGAGGTTGCTCGTTGGGCTTATGGCGCAAAGGTTGGTGAACTCTCTGAGATTTTCAACTTGGGCAATGCCTATGTTGTTGCCATGCTTACAAATATTGATGACAACGAGTATGTTCCCGTAGACCAGGTTTCTTACGATATCTCTTTGGATTTGGCCGCCGAGAAGAAGTTTGCTATGCTTAAGGAGAAACTCGCTGGCTCTTCAATTGAGGAGGTTGCCAAGAATGCAGGTGTTGAGGTTAAGAATTTCGAGGGTCTTAAGATGAGCGACCCCGGTATCTCTGGTATCAGCGATACATTCATTGTAGAGCCCGGCGTTGTTGGTGCTATCGCATCGAGCGAGCAGGGTAACTCTCTAAGCCTGTTAAGGGTTATAGCGCTGCTGCAGTATTTGTTGTAGATGCTGTGAATAAGGCGGAGACACAAACTGCCGAGGCCGAGCGTGTTCGTTTGCAGTCTACAAACGAGATGGTTGCTTCTCAGTCTGCTATTGCTGCTCTTGATCAGGTGAGCGAGATTGAGGACTTGCGTGGTCAGTATTTTTAATCAATAGATTATTACCATAAATTTTGCCCGAGCTTGTTTTGGCTCGGGCTTTTTTTGTATGCTTTTGTGAGTTGAATCTATATTCTGATTATAGGGTTGTTGAAGTTGTCTACTCTATTTTACC
>JAGBIC010000007.1 GCA_017935185.1 Alistipes sp.
ACACATACTTACGCTCATCTTCGTTTAACTCCAAATAAGGATCCAATGCATAGGTCTTCTCCAATGGGAGATTTCCACCAATGGCCAAAGGCTCATTTTCTATATCACTAGTCTGATAATAATCCAAATAACAATTGGTATTCGGCGACATTATTACATGATTACCCAATTTGGCCGCTTCAATACCATACTTGGGGCCTCGCCAAGCCATCACGGTAGCGCTCTTTGTTACACCGCCCTGCAGGATTTCGTCCCAACCTATGATTTTACGGCCATGATCATTGAGAAATTTCTCAACTCGTTTAGTGACATAGGCCTGCAACTCCTCCTCATTTTTAAGTCCCTCTTTGCGCATACGCTCCTGACAATGAGGGCACTCCTTCCAGAATGTTTTGGGGCACTCATCTCCTCCGATGTGAATAAATTCCGATGGGAACAACTCCATAACCTCACTCAATACATTTTCCCAAAACTCAAAGGCCAACTCCTTACCAGGACAAATTACACGGTCATCAACACCCCATCGTGTGGCTACCTCATACTGCTCACCTGTACAACCAAGCTCGGGATACGAAGCCAATGCAGCAACAGAGTGACCCGGAATTTCAATCTCGGGGATAACGGTGATAAAGCGCTCGGCAGCATATTTAACCACCTCACGCACCTCATCTTGAGTGAAGAAACCTCCATAAGGGATACCATCCTGACCAGTATTTCGACCTGTGGGCGACGACTTACGAATACTACCTATTTCGGTTAGTTTAGGATATTTCTTAATCTCAATACGCCAACCTTGATCTTCGGTCAAGTGCCAATGGAACTTGTTGATTTTGTGCATCGCCAAAATATCTATCATATTCTTTACCTCATCGACAGTAAAGATATGACGTCCCATATCAAACATAAACCCTCTATACCCAAAATAGGGCTTATCATCAATCACTCCTGCAGGAATCTCCACACGGCCACACTGCCCCGCAAATGCCTCAATAGGCAGCATTTGGCGCAAGGTCTGGAGTGCATAGAATACTCCGTTGGCTGTTGACGCCACCACCTCGATTGAGTTGGGCTGCACATTCAAACGATATTGTTCAGGCTGCATAGAGCCATCATGAAGAATATTTATCGCACCTGAAACCGGTTTTGTAGTATTGACGACCTTCAGTTCTTTACCAAATACATCAGACATCACGCCACCCCAAAACGCAACGGCGTGATCCATACCATCAGCGTCAAAAGAAACCGCAATGTCGGTAGAATTCTTCAATACAAAACATCCGTCTGCAACAACAATTTTATTTGGCAGAGGTATTACATCAACTCTTCCATTTGTAGGTATCAGTTTACCACACGACCCCAACAGAGTCATAATTGCAATAACAGCTACGAGCTTATTCATATCTTCTACTGACTTAAATTTAAATTATATATGACAAAGATATATTTTTTTCTGCGATTATTCCAATTCTCGCACAATATTTATCACTTATTTTCCGCCACACATAATCACATAAACGGGCAAATGATCGCTCACGCCACCCGTATACTCATCGCCCTCGTACGTCGAGAGCGGATACCCGTGCCTATCAAGCAAATATGCAGGGCTGAAGACTCCGGCCGGTCGAATGCCAACATTCTTTACCCTACGACCACCCTTCTTTGAGGTCAAAAGATGCAAACCATCGCCCGACATAAGATTTTGCGACAACATAATCTGATCATACAAATACCAGCGACCATCATAGACCATCGAGCCTCGGGCTATCTGTTTGGCAAACGGATTATAAATATCGGAATCGGCTTTGTTTGAAGCGCCCAACACCCGTCTGACACTATGATTGCGTGGAGTGTCGTTCATATCACCCATGATTATTATTTTGGTATTTGGAGCCTTTGCGTTTACCGAATCGACAATCTCCCTCACTTTTGCTGCACACGCAGCTCGCAACGGCCTTGTCAGATGTACGCCGCCAACCCTCGATGGCCAATGCATAATCATAACGAGTGCTGGCTCTCCGCACAACTCGCCCCACGCCACAAGGATATCTCTTGTCGGAGAAGCTAAATCAACCTTCGCAGCACAAGAGCCATGTAAATTGAAAAGGTCTTTACGGTATAACATCGCCACATCAATAGCCCGTTCGTCATCGGAATCATAATGGCATACTCCATAATTAGCCTCCTCAAGAATCTTACTATTTGCAATATCTTCTACAACGCCCCTATTCTCCACCTCGGCAAGTCCGACTATAACAGGGAAATCGCCAAATGATGTCATGTCGGATATGACAGATGCGATTGATGTAACCTTGTCGAAGTAACGCTTGCTATCCCACTCCTTATCGGCCAACGGCAACATATCGTCGTCGCCCATATACGGAGCATTTATGGTATCATACAGATTCTCAACATTGTAGAAAGTTACGACATGCTTGTTTTGTGCCGCTGCCATAGCAACACAAAACACCATTATCACACACGCAAGACTTTTATGCATCCAACTGAACATAACTCTAATTTTCGCCAACTCTAAAAAGCAGCACCCCGCAACCATCTTCGTAATCGGCAATCGAACGTAAGACATCTTCAGTAGCCTTTTGCGAGATAATCAATTTTACTTTAAACTGCGAATGATACAACTCAAATCCGCCATCTTCATGCGACGAGAATATCCAATATCCCTCCTTTTCAGCAGTAAATTTCAACTTTCCCGCACCAACACCTGTGGCGGTCAAATAGCCATCATCATGAAAGCATAGATAATAACCATTATCGACACTTGACTTTTCCAATCTCACCGTTACTGCGCTACCCACCTCCAAAGCATTCAGCGAGCCTTCAGCATAACTATACTGCACAGTGTCACAATGATTCACGCTTGTCAGGCCTCCCGAGGCAAGGTGCAACACACCGTTATCGGGATAGCCGCCAATATAATACTCTCCCGCAAAAAGTTGCCCCATCTGTGATATCACAACAACGGTATCATCTGTAGGAGTATCTTCAGGTGTTTCGGGATTGTCAGGAGTTTCGGGGATACTCGGTTCAGAAGGCTGTTCGGGCTCTAAAGGTTCAGATGGTATTTCAGGCTGTTCTGGTTCTGACGGCTCTTCGGGATTTGACGGCTCTTCGGGCTGCTCAGGCAGCTCGGGTTCTGATGGTTCTGATGGTTCTGAAGGCTCTGATGGCTCTTCGGGATTTGACGGCTGCTCGGGTTGCTCGGGCTCTTCCGGTTGCTCGGGCTCTTCCGGTTGCTCGGGCTCTTCCGGTTCGGTTGGCTCATCATCATCAGCTTGAACATGCTGAACAACATCAAACGATCGATGCAACGCATCCTGAACACAACTTACTGTCACCACAGCACTTCGCGACTGCTCGCTCTTGCTCACACTCATTTTAACATGTGCATCACCGCCACTGCTTTTCGGCGAGAATGTAATCCAGTCGGCACTACATTCCACCGTCCACGGCACATTGCTCTCCACAACGAAAACGGTTTCGCCGCCCTCCGATTCATAAATCAACGTACCACCCGACATATCTGCGCCACCTTGCGAAACGACACTCAGATTGGGGACTACTTCACTCTCTGTCTGGCAGCCAACGGCAAATACGACAAAACCCAACAGGCATAAAAATATCTCAATCGATTTTATCATAGACGATTCTTTACACAAATATACTAAGAAAAGCTAACAAACTAAAAGGGACATCAACAACCATTGACATCCCTTAAATTGGCATTAACCATGAATCTACTTCAGAATCTTGTCGAGCTGATCAACCGCCTTACGAATCTCCGACTCGGGCAATTCGTGATCAATAAGATTGTTTGCAAAATACTGCTCGTAGGCATACAGATCAATCATGCCATGACCCGACAAATTGAACAAGATAGTCTTTGATTTACCCTCCTCCTTGGCCTTTTTAGCCTCGCGCACAGCAACGGCAATAGCATGACATGACTCGGGTGCTGGGATAATTCCCTCGCTGTTGGCAAACATCATTCCAGCCGAGAAAGTCTCGAGCTGCTGTACCGACTGCGCCTCCATCAAACCATCCTTATAGAGCTGGCTTACGATAGGGCCTGCGCCATGGTAACGCAAACCACCTGCATGGATGCTTGAGGGATTAAACGTATGACCCAAAGTGAACATTGGCATCATGGGGGTCATACCCGCTGTATCACCAAAATCATATTGGAACTCTCCACGCGTGAGCTTGGGGCATGAGGCAGGTTCAACAGCCACCACACGCGTCTTCTTGCCCTCGATCAAATTACGACGAATGAACGGAAAACCTATACCTGCGAAATTTGAACCTCCACCAAAACATCCAATAACCACATCGGGATCGTCGCCGGCCATTTCCATCTGCTTGAGAGCCTCCTCGCCAATTATGGTCTGATGCATCAACACATGGTTCATCACGCTACCCAAACAATAGCGAGTGGTATCGCCATGCTCCAATGCACTCTCAACAGCCTCCGAAATAGCCATTCCGAGATTACCGCCACAATCGGGATCTTCCGCCAGAACAGCACGGCCAAAACGTGTTGTATCGCTCGGCGATGGGATTACATTTGCACCCCACGCATTCATCAACAACTTGCGATATGGTTTCTGCTGGCAGCTAACCTTAACCATATACACTCGCAAATCGATATTAAAATACTGACATGCAAGCGACATGGCACTACCCCATTGACCACCACCGGTCTCGGTAGCAAGATATTTTATACCCTGCTTGGCGTTATAATAGGCCTGAGGAATTGCTGTATTGGGTTTATGTGAGCCAGCAGGCGATGTACCTTCGTTTTTAAAATATATCTTCGCCGGAGTATCCAGCATGCGCTCCAGATTATACGCACGTACAACAGGCGTAGGACGCCAAATTTTGTAGAGATCCTGCACCTGCTCAGGAATCTCTATATAACGCTCGGTAGATAACTCCTGTTTAACCAACTCCTCACCAAAGATGCGGCTCATTGACTCGAATGTAACCGGCTGCTTTGTTTTGGGATCGAGGCACGGCAAGGGCTTATTTGGCATATCGGCCACAATGTTATACCATGCTGTGGGCATCTCGCTCTCGGACAACACAAATTTCTTTGTCTTCATAACCTTAATATTGTTTATCGTTTTACTATCTACATTATCCACAGTCGAGCAAAGTAAAAAACCATCGTTCAACTGCGAACAATGGTTTTATTATTTTTATACTTTAATATACACACATAACTCTGCAACGCCATTGTTCTATCTATCCAACGAGCGCCACCACCACAAGTTATGTATATTCTGTGTCATAGTTCCAACTGTATTATAATGCAAATATAAGCATAAATATGTATCGTTGTACTCTTTGTGCGATTTTTTTGTCATTTATGCGATAAAACCGCTCATAAACCGCTAACGAATACGATCCAACGAACGTACAAGCATCTCATCGTGGAATATGGCACGAATAGCCAGATAGTCCAAAATAAGCGCCACCAACGGGAATACTATCGCAATACGGAAACCCTGGGCGTGAAACTCCATCTGCGAGAACATCCTATTGCTCAAATAATAATATATAGCCATAAAGATTATCGAGCCGAGCAATAATACCAGCTCAACAGCGCACAAACGAATCTGCAACAAACGATTTTTAAACAAAAATATGGTCACAAACGGCAATATGGCGGCCAAAGCTACTATAATTCCCATATACACTGTTGAGTGAGATGAGTTTTCGTTTTTCAGCGCGAATGCATATAGTTCAAACTCCTCAACACCGGCCACAAAATAGGCCAAAGGAGTGAATACGGCAGCAGCCATTAGTGCGGCAATAGCCAACAAATAGAGTGATTGAATACGTTGTATCATTACTATTAAATTTTATCCTTAATCATATAGTTGTTCCTGTCAGACGAGTTGCGATTGATAAGCTCGCCCAAAAAACCGGCCAAAAAGAGCTGAACACCCAGTATCACAGCCAAAATTGCCACAAAGAATAACGGCTGATCAGTAACAGCACGCAACGGCAGCCCAAGAGCCTGCTTATACAATTTTGCCGCAATAACCCACACTGTGGTAAATCCACCCAAAAGGAACATTATTGTTCCTAAGCTACCAAAAAAGTACATTGGTGAGCGACCGAAATGCGACATAAACGATACGGTAATCAAATCGAGATAGCCCTTTACCATACGCTCAATACCGAATTTCGATACGCCATACTTACGCTCTCGATGATGGACTACCTTCTCGCCAATTCTCTTAAATCCTGCATGTTTTGCAAGAATCGGAATATAACGATGCATCTCGCCATAAACCTCTATCGACTTTATTACCTCACGACGATACGCCTTGAGACCGCAATTGAAATCATGCAATTTAATTCCCGACACCACTCGTGCAGTCCAATTGAAGAACTTGCTGGGCAGACGCTTGCTGGCAGGATCGAAACGCTTTTTCTTCCAACCTGACACCAGATCGTAGCCCTGCTCGACTATCATCTTTCGCATCTCGGGAATTTCATCGGGAGAATCCTGCAAGTCGGCATCCATAGTAAAGACCACATCGCCCTCAGCCTCGGCAAAACCACAATAGAGAGCTGCCGACTTACCATAATTACGGGCAAAACGAATAGCCTTCACCGCAGGGTAATCTTTCTTTATGGCCTCGATAGTGTCCCACGAACCATCCGACGAGCCATCATCAACCATAACAATCTCGTATGTGAGATTATTTTCAACAGCCACACGATCAATCCATGCAACCAATTCTCCGAGCGACTCCTCCTCGTTGTATAGAGGGACTACAACCGATATATCCAATTTATGCTTCATGCCACAAACCATTATTCCTCGTCAGTATCATCGTCAGCATCAAAAATATCCGGTTCCTGCTTTGTTCCGATAGATATAAACAAACCGA
Organism: Alistipes sp.; assembly: GCA_017935185.1. Taxonomy (GTDB): domain Bacteria; phylum Bacteroidota; class Bacteroidia; order Bacteroidales; family Rikenellaceae; genus Alistipes. Next base: position 6,924 of record JAGBIC010000007.1, read on the forward strand.
GGAAACCATAATAGAGGATATTTCCAAGGATACTTGACAAAAGTACAGGAATCGGCGAGAAGATATACGAGCGCATCATACCACTCATATTTTCAAGCATATCAGCGCTATAGATGCCCGCCTGCTTGAGTGTAGCCATTGAGGTAGTGAGCATCTCCTCAAATTTATCGGGGAAGAGGAAATTGCTTGCAACAATCTGATATGCGCCGCTTATAATACCTGCAAAAATTGCCATAGCAACAATAAAGTCAAGGCTTTGGCTATAAGAATATCCTTCACCGGGGAACAACGCAGCTCGCTTACGGGTGAAATAGAACAACAGATAGATTGTTACCACAAATGTGGCCAAATTGAATACAAAAGCCATAGATGGCAACAACATTCCCAGCAACGACAAAGCGACAGTCGCCAAACCTACAATAGCTCCGCCACGAGAAGCATCGCTCCAAAAAGTACTCTTTTTCATGATATTGAATATTAAATTTATCGCGTTCACACCGCCGTAATACCCACATTACGGCATACAAATATAGCAAATTATTATTGCAATGCAAATTTATTTGGCTTGGCGAAATATACAACGCAATCATCATGCAGGATTGATTTCGCACTACTCTACTGTCGCATCCCCCTAAAGTCTTTCCCTTGGAGCAACTCAAAAAACAAATATTACCATCCTCTACAACGGGATTGACGCAGTCGCTTCGCTTTTCTGCGTCTTTCCCTTAGAGTCCTCGGCACTGTGAAACAAGAAAGCCGTACTTAGTACGGCTTCTTTTATTATAAGAGCAGCTATTTGTAAGCAAGCTCCCATAGTCGCTTTTATAATAAAAGCCACTCTTGCGAGTGGCTTTCTTGTTTCATATTGCGCTCGTGATTCCGGCGGGATTCGAACCCACGACCCACAGCTTAGAAGGCTGTTGCTCTATCCAACTGAGCTACGGAACCATCGACAATCCATAAAAACTGCACATAAACAGCCCGATAAAATGGAATTGCGGTGCAAAAATAAATCTTTTATTTCTTTTCTCCAAAACAAAACCGCCTTTTTACCACAATTGACGCCCCACAAAAAAAGCCCCCATAGGATGGGGGCCCTGCTGTAGTTAGGAAAAAGCAATGTTACGATTATGTGATCGTATATCTATTTTTGATTTGCCGGTTCTTCGGTTACAACTTCATCGATTACCACCACCCAATCAAACAAATCGTTTGCACATTGCTGCTGGAGCTGGGCAATCTGCGAATCGTTGGTGGTATCCGACAATACCGCATTGACAAACTGCTCTACGGTAGCATATTCGCTATTGACCTTTTGGGCAAAACAGCGATAGAACTCCCGCTGCTGCTCGTGGGTGAGTTTATCGGGCAATATACCCTCGGCCACCAACATACGATAAGGATAAATATGGCGCATATTATGCGCGTCGGCGTCGAGCTGATCGACGATTTCGGTCACCACAAACATATCTATCGTATCATTCAGCCCGGGCAGAGCCATAAAGGCTGTGTAGACAGGATAGGCCTCCTCGATATCGAGAGCCACCCCATCGGTAAAGATGACAAACTCGGGATCGGTAAGATCTTGCAGATAAATCATGTCGCGATACTGCTTGAGCGACTCGCGCATCGCCTGCTTTTGTTTGTGATTCCATTTTGCCTGCTGCGAACATCCCGTAGCGGCCACAGCCATGGCAAACAAAGAAAGAGAGAGTAGAAACTTTTTCATATTAACGATTTTTGATACAAATTCTGCCTCTCATCGAGCAATTGATGTGCCAAAACAACTATCTTTGCATAAAATCACCGTTATATGGATTTTTTTGACTTTCGGGAATATATCCTGTCACTCCATGCCGTTGAAGAGTCCACCCCATTCGACGAGACCACTCTTGTCTACAAAATCGGTGGTCGCATGTTTGCTTGTGCCGATATGGATAATGCCGACCACATCGTATTGCACCACACCCCCGATGTTGGCGACACCCTACGGGACCAACACTCGGAAATCACCCCCGCATGGCACTTCAACAAACGCCATTGGAGCGATGTGAGGGTCGATGGCGACCTGCCCGAAAAACTTATCAAGCAGCTTATCTTCGACTCCTACATCTACACCATCCGGCACAACGTCACTCCCAAAGCCCTGCGCGAGGAGTTGCTGAAAGTCATCGAAACAGACAAGATAAAATAAAAAAAGCGGCTGACATTCAGCCGCTTTGTTATCGCCATCGTGGAGAATATCGGATTTGACCGCCGAAAACTTGTTTTCGGTGAAGCGGGAATACCTTTGAAAATAAAACACATTATTATTCCCGCAACCGTGTGCTTAAGGTGAGCAATGCGGCTTACACGCGATAACAAACGCGCTTTGCGCAGTTTTTGGGTTGATGGCATGGGGAGTTTACTCACACTATGCCGGCAAACAAAAAAAAGCGGCTGACATTCAGCCGCTTTGTTATCGCCATCGTGGAGAATATCGGATTCGAACCGATGACCTCTTGCATGCCATGCAAGCGCTCTAACCAGCTGAGCTAATCCCCCATTGCGGATGCAAATATATGGACACTTTTTTATTTATCCAAATTTTTCTTCCAAAATGGTTGCCGCTCTGCAATTGGCAAATTGCCTTATCCCACAATCCATTTGCTGCCAGGGATAAACGACACGAGTTTTATCGTTACATAGCTACAAATGAATGTTGCCACGGTAATACATGGTATAGCTGTCGGTGAGGACATCGCCAAATCGCCCTTTATAATCGACACCCACATGCCCAACCAGAAAATATGCACAAGGAAGATACCGAAACTCATCTTCGACATATCCTCAATCCACTTGGGAGCTTTCTCAGTCTCAATACAGCTAAACAACAAGAATGCGCCAAAGGTTAACACAACGCAATTAAGAGTACAGAAGGCCCAACCTATCTCGATAACGGGAGTCTCATGCAAAATACCCGGTACAGCCTGCACATAGAATGAGTAGATTGTGATTGCAGCACCTACCACCATAGCCACAAGGCCTATCCAAAAACGTCTGCTGCGCTCCCAATTTAGATGGAATCTGATATAATGAGCCAGAACAAGGTATCCCAGATATCCCGAAAAGTTCCACAACATGTGATACTCGTTCCAGAAACATTGTCCCCACACCTCGCCAAACCAGCGATTAAGATACGGGATACAGGTCGAAAGCAGGAACAATCCTATAAAGAACAACTCCTCCTTTGCTGACGCCTTACGCAACCATGGCGAGATTATCGGCATAAACAAATACAAGCCAATCAACGGATACATAAACCAGAAATGGCCTGCCAAAGTGGGGAAATTAAGGAAAAATCTCGATAAGTCCTTCACCGAAGTGGCCGCATCAATACCGCCCCACAGCAAAGGCAATGTGCTATACAATATCATAAAAAATACCACGGGAGGCAAAATGCGTTTGGCACGACGGAGATAGAACTGCCATGATGTTTGCTCCTCACGCAACGGCACAAGCAAGAATGCCGACACCATCATAAACAGAGGCACCGACATACGCGAAAAACCGTCATACAGCGACACCCACAAACGGTCGAGTTCACTATTCAGAAACGACTGCGGGCCGGCCATATCGGTAGAGCCTGCCGCACCATAAAAATTCTCACTTGCATGCACGAGGATTACCAAAAAGCAGGCAAACACTCGCAAATAATCTACAAAAGCAACTCGTTGGGTCATATTTTTGTTTTAATATTTTCACAAAGATAGTAAAAAAACTCCCTTGGCATCTATTTTTCTGCAATTTTCAGCAAATTGACCTCTGGCCAAAATTTTGCAGAAACCAAAAATTACCTAACTTTGCATTAGATATCTGAATTTATGAGTAAACCTTTGGCAGAGCGTCTGCGTCCGCAGACAATAGACGAATATATTGGTCAGACACACCTTGTCGGGCCAAACGGTGTTTTTCGCAAATTCCTCGAGACGGGGAATGTACCGTCGTTTATCCTATGGGGCCCCCCGGGAGTGGGAAAGACCACGCTTGCCAAATTGGTGGCAAACCACCTCCAACGCCCCTTCTACACCCTATCGGCCGTAACATCAGGCGTGAAGGAGGTACGCGAAGTGATTGAGGCTGCACGCAAACAGAGCCTATTTAATCCTACCACAGCTTTTCTCTTTATTGACGAAATTCATCGTTTCAACAAGAGCCAGCAGGACTCGTTGCTGGGAGCAGTCGAGCAAGGCATAATAACCCTTATCGGAGCAACAACCGAAAATCCTTCATTCGAGGTTATCTCGCCATTGTTGAGCCGCTGTCAGGTATATATTCTCAAGTCGATGAACGACGACGAGCTTAACACCCTGCTCAACCGAGCCATCACCGAAAAAGAGGGTCTGCTGGAGCGTAATGTCAAGGTTGTCGAGAGCGAAGCCCTATTTCGTTTTTCGGGTGGTGATGCGCGCAAGCTACTCAACATCCTCGATATTATTGCCGGTGCAACCGATGGCGACATAACCATCACCGACAGCTATGTCACCGAGTGCCTGCAACAGAACATTGCTCTTTACGATAAAAACGGAGAGCAGCATTACGATGTCATTTCGGCATTTATAAAATCGGTTCGTGGCAGCGACCCCAATGCTGCAATATACTATCTGGCACGTATGCTGGCCGGAGGCGAAGAGCCCCGATTTATTGCACGCCGCTTGGTGATTTTGGCATCTGAAGATATCGGCTTGGCAAACCCAAATGCGCTACTCCTCGCCAATGCATGTTTCGACACTGTTCACAAAATCGGCATGCCCGAGGCACGCATCACGCTCGCCGAGACAACCATATATTTGGCCACAAGCCCAAAAAGCAACTCGGCCTATATGGCTATCAACGAGGCTCTGGCCTTTGTTGAACACGACACCACCAACCGCCCTGTGCCGCTGCATCTGCGCAATGCCCCCACAAAGCTTATGAGCAAAGCCGGCTACGGCAAAAACTACAAATATGCCCATGACTATGCAGGCGGATTTGTCGAACAAGAGTTTATGCCCGAGTCGCTCGCCGGCAAAAAGTTCTATAAGCCCAACCTCGAAAATGCCACCGAGCTGAAAATCGCCGAGCGCATGCAAAAATTGTGGGGTAAGAAATATGAATGATTTTTGAAGCAACAACACCATGCGCCGAGCTTTACTACTACTCACAGTCACAATAATAGCCTTAACAACCAGCGCCTCGCCACAAAAGCGGACATTACTATACGCGGTTAAGGGCACTGATTCGCTGTATCTCGACCATTACGTCGCACCCGTTGAGGGAGTTCGACCCTGCATGATATTCGTTTTTGGCGGCGGTTTCTCAAGTGGCACACGCGACAAGAAGGGCGATATACCCTACTACGAATTTTTCACCTCACAAGGCTACGATGTGATAGCGATAGATTATCGTCTCGGCATGAAGAATGTCTCGGCTCCGTCAATCATCGACTTCTTCAAGCTCTTCGAAAATACCATAAATATGGCCGTTGAGGATCTCTTCAGCGCCACGCAATTCACATTAACACACGCCAACGAGTGGAATATCGACCCAGGCAAAATCGTCATTAGCGGGTCGAGTGCAGGGGCAATCACAGTCCTTCAGGCCGAACATGCCATTTGCAACCAGAAAGATATTTGCAAAATACTGCCCGAAGGGTTCAATTATGCCGGTGTAATCTCTTTTGCCGGCGCAATATTCTCAATCGAGGGCGCTCCTGTATGGCCAAGAAAGCCAGCCCCAATCCTATTATTTCACGGTAGCTCCGACAATCAGGTTCCATACAATAAAATGGCGCTATTCGGTATCGGACTTTATGGGTCAAAATACATTGCAAAAAAATTGCGACAAGAAGATTACCCATATTGGTTCTATTCGGTAGAATATGAGAACCACTCTATGGCCGGCAAACCCATGCACGACAATCACGGCGAGATTATAACATTCCTTAATGATTTTGTAAAACAAGGCAAATCATTGATGATTGACACCAACATCATCGACAACTCTCTGCCCAAACGCAAAACATTCTTCCTGCCAACCGACTATATAAAATCCAATTATTAAAACATAAATGAAACGTATCGGCGTAATATCTGACACACATGGCTGCTTTGATCAGCAACTACAACTTTTTTTGAAGGATGTAGATGAGATATGGCATGCAGGTGATTTTGGTTCACTGGAGCTCGCCGACCAGATAGCAGCATTCAAGCCGTTGAAAGGCGTTTACGGCAATATAGACGGCGGCATGAGTCGTCGTGTTTTTCAGGAATTCAACTGCTTCGAGTGCGAAAACAAACGCATCCTAATGACCCACATCGGTGGCTACCCTCGCAACTATTCGCCACTCGCAATAAGGATGATTCAAAGCTATAAGCCCGACATCTTTATCGCAGGACATTCACACATCCTAAAAGTTATTTTCGACCCCATCTACAACCTATTGCACATAAATCCGGGAGCAGCGGGCAAATACGGTTTTCATAAGGTTCGTACGGCTATCCGATTCACAATCGATGGTGACGACATCCGAGACATGGAGATAGGTGAATGGCCGAAGATTCTTCCTGAAGAGGGGTTGTAATCATTCTTCTCTGCGCAAATACTTTTTAACATAATATCACAGCTCCTCCATTCGTTATACTTGCGAAAATATAGCGATTTATGGAGAACAAGATTTCAAGAATACTCGAAAATGCTTTGGCCCGCACTATTTTTGACATGACCAAAGCCGACATCAATCATTCATACAAAGATTATATAAGCATAGAGCTGCTGCGAGAAAACAGTTCTATGGCTTATCGGCTCTTGTCACTACAACTTAAGAGTTGGGAGATAGAGCAGATTCCATACCGTATCGAAAGTATAATAAAAAACCAGCCTCTGCCCGAAACCATCACACCCGAGGAGTTTGTAAAGGAGTTTCGGCTCTCGCTAATAAAAGATTATCCTAACACATTTCACATATCATCAGCGCATGCTCTGCTCGCGATTCTTGCCGACAACAGAACGGCGACCGCCGAAGTGTTGGGCATATACGGTATCACAACTCACACCATCGAGTCGCTTATGGGGGATATCGTCGATTCCGACAAACCCTCCGGCAAAGAGATTATGCTCTCATTTAGTCAGTACGACACCAATCTCCAGCCCACATCAGACACCCAATACACCATGTTGGAAAAATTTGGTACAGATCTTACCGAACTTGCCCGCATGGGCAAGATTGACCCCGTAATCGGGCGGGATAAAGAGATTGAACGCGTCATAGAGATTCTGTCACGACGCAAAAAGAACAACCCAATACTCATTGGCGAGGCCGGTGTGGGCAAAAGTGCAATAGTTGAAGGGCTTGCACTGCGTATCGCCACAGGTGACATCCCATACACCATACGAAACAAAAAAATTGTTTCACTTGACGTATCATCGCTTATCGCCGGCACAAAATTCAGAGGCGAATTCGAAGAGCGTATGCAACAACTGCTTGATGAGCTGAAGCATTTGAGCGATACAATAATTTTCATCGACGAAATCCACACCATTGTTGGAGCCGGAGCCACACAAGGAAGCCTTGACACAGCAAACATTTTAAAGCCCGCATTGGCTCGAGGCGATATTCAAACCATCGGAGCTACAACGCTCGACGAATATCGGCAACACATCGAGAGTGATTCGGCCCTCGAACGCCGCTTCCAGAGAGTAAAAATCGAACCAACCACCACCGAACAGACATTAACAATTCTTAAAAAGGTCGCTCCCTATTACGAGCGTCACCACAACGTGAGATACACCGACGAAGCATTGCACGCCTGCGTAGCTCTTACCGACCGCTACATAACCGACCGCCACTTCCCCGACAAAGCTATTGACGCACTTGACGAGGCAGGAGCTCATGTCCGCATACGCACTGCGCTTGAACCCGAAGCACTCCTCCTGACACAACAGCAATTACAACAAACCACACAAGAACGACAAAAAGCCGTTGCCACCTACGCCTATGAGACAGCAGCATCAGCACGCATCATAGAGTTGGCTCTAAAATCACGCCTGCAAGAGCAACACAGTGAATGGATGAACCATTTGGCACAAAATCCCGTCACAATTGACGTTAGCGAAATGGAGCATACAATCACCGCAATCACAGGCATACCCATTGAGCGCATATCTTACAATGAGGCAGAGCGTATACGTTCAATAAAAGAACATTTACACAGTCGCGTCATAGGGCAGCACGAGGCCGTCGAACGCGTATCTCGTACACTGCAACGCTCTCGCATCGGGCTGAAAGATAGCCGACGTCCAATAGGTGTTTTTCTCTTTGTGGGCCCCACAGGGGTTGGGAAGACACTGCTTGCCAAAGAGCTCTCGAAATGGCTCTTTGACAAAAATCGAGGCTTGATACGTATCGACATGTCGGAATATGGGCAACAGCACAATGTTGCCAGGCTCATAGGTTCTCCTCCCGGATATGTAGGTTACGGTGAGGGTGGGCAACTCACCGAAGCTGTGCGCCGACAACCCTATTCGGTTGTTCTTTTTGACGAGATAGAGAAGGCTCACCCCGAAGTATATAACCCGATGCTTCAGATTTTCGATGAGGGGCACCTCACCGACGGATCGGGACGCAAGGTGGATTTTCGCAACACTATCATTATTCTAACCTCGAATATCGGTTCACGCAACGCCACCGAGCGACAAAAACAGGTTGGATACAGCACTCACTCAAAGGAGCAAAGTATAACCACAGCTTCAAATGACGAATATCGCAAAGCTATTGAAAAATGCTTTGCACCAGAGTTTTTAAATCGCATAGATAATATTGTATATTTCCGAACATTAACCATCGGAGATGTGCAAAAGATTATCGATTTGGAGCTCAATGATATTTTCAGCCGAATAAAAGATCTGGGATACCACATTGAGATCAGCACTGAGGCAAAAGAGCGGCTGGCGACTATGGGTTACGAAGCCCGATACGGGGTTCGTTCACTGCGGCGCACCCTGATGGAGAATATCGAAGAACCTCTCACAACACTTATAATTGAGGGGAGGGTATCTGTTGGAGATGTGGTGAAGATAGTCTGCTCTTCCGCCGAAGGCGTTGTGCTGCAGGTTGCAAAAAAAGAGGCTGTCTAACAAGTCTTAAAAAATGAGAATCACCCCCATCAGAAGCACTCTGACGGGGGTGAACTCGTAAAAATCAAACTTGTTAGACAAGCTCCTATTTTCTATATCATAGAATTATTTGATATCTGTAAGATAGATATTGCGGAACTCCAATGGACCACCCTCGCTCTGAAGAGCAATATAGCCATCCTCGGTAGTGGTTGTACACTCATTCTGAAGCTGACCGTTGATATATACGGTAATCTTCTTGCCCTCGCAAATAATCTCGGCCTCGTTCCACTCGCCTACTGGCTTCTCGTAATCGCCCTGACGAACCTTTACGGGGAACTCACCAACACACTCCACTTCAGAGATCTTAGAGCCACCCAACATTACATAGTCGCCGGCCTTGCCGCTACGCAATTGGCACTCGATGGCACTCGGCCAAATCTTATCGCCATCCTGCACACGGTGGAAGATACCACTATTTGTACCCTCGCCAATCCAACGCCACTCGATGTGCATCTTGTAATCTCCATACTTCTCGGCTGTACGCAGATAGCCAAAAGGATTACCGGCAACATAGATATTACCCTCCTTTACACCATACACCTGATCTGCAGGAACACCGCTCTCGGGATTTACAAAGCCTACCCAACCGGTGAGATCCTCGCCATTAAAAAGCACTTTCTTATCGTCGGCACCGCAGCATGATGTCATAAGGGCAGCCAACGCTACAACTACAAAGTAAAAATTAACTTTCATGTATACCTGATTTTCGTTTAACATATTCAATGCAAAAATAACCAAATATTTGAGATATTGAATATACTTTAACCTCTTTTTATCTATATTTGCAATAATTTTCAATAAAATAAGAAATAAAAGCATCATTACCATGAAACAACTTTCAATAATTATTGCCGCAATAATGTTCTGCGGATCATCATGGGCCTTTACCCGAGAGACCATATCGGTGCACAGCGCATCAATGAACAAGGATATTCCCGTTACTGTAATTCTACCTGATGGCTACCAAAACATGACCTCGGTTGCCACTGTTTATCTTCTGCATGGTCACGGCGATGGCCACAGCGGATGGGTAGACAAAAGCGACGTCGAACTCTTGGCCGATCAATATGGAGTTATGCTGGTCATGCCCGACGGAGCAGTTAACAGCTGGTATTGGGATAGTCCTATCGAGCCAACAAATCGCTATGAGACATTTGTTGCCAAAGAGCTTGTCAGCCATATCGATTCTCACTACAAGACAATCGCCAACCGCAACGCCCGCGCCATCACCGGTCTTTCGATGGGCGGCCACGGAGCCCTCTACCTTGCAATCCGCCATCAGGATATTTTCGGAGCAGCAGGCAGCACATCGGGCGGTGTGGATATTCGCCCATTCCCAAAGAATTGGGGCATGTCAAAGTGGATTGGCACAATCGAGGAGCAGCCCGAGAATTGGGAGAAATATACAGTCACAAATATGGTCGACCAACTCAAGCCCAACTCACTGAAGCTCATTATCGACTGCGGTTCTGAAGACTTTTTCTATGAGGTGAACTGCGCCTTTCACGAAAAATTGGCAAAAGCAGGTATTCCCCACGATTTTTACGTTCGCCCCGGCGTTCACAATTGGGCTTACTGGAGCAACTCTATTCAATATCAGATGCTCTTCTTCGCCAACCACTTCAAGGCGATGGCTGCGCAGCAGAATAAAACAGAATAAACCATAAAACCACAAAATATATGAGAAAGATTTTTTACATTCTTCTACCATTGATGGCTTTGGCCACAATGAGTGTATCTGCCGACCAGCGCACCGATACCAAAGACCGCAATCGTCTGGCTCTTGCCGAGCGATTCACTGCCAGCAAGTTGGGCAACATGCTATTCTCAACTACCATCGACCCCCATTGGTTTAAGTCTGGCGAGAAGTTTTGGTATAGCTACAAGACAGGTGAGGGTACAAAGTGGTATATCGTCGACCCCGCCACACGAAAGCAAGAGCTGATGTTCGACCACGATAAAATGGCAGCGCAGCTCACCGAGATTATGCGCGACCCATTCATTGCGGCACAACTCCCCATCCGCGACCTTGAGGTTGACGAGGATGGTCATACATTCACTTTCGAGGTGACATCATCGCAGGATGCAAAAGCCAAGCCTCTTTCAAAGGAGGATTCATTGGCAGGCAAAAAACCCAAGAAAGTCAGCGGCAAAGAGATTTTCTATTTCTCATACGACACCAAGACCAAGACTCTCACTCACCTGAAGGACAAGGAGAAAGAGACCAAGCAACTCGGCTGGGCATCGGTATCTCCCGATGGCAAAACCGTTGTTTATGCCAAAGATCTCAACCTATATCGCATGTCACGCGAGGACTATGAGAAGTTGAAAAAAGACGAGAAGGATTCAACAATCACCGAGATTCAGATCACCACCGACGGAGTAAAGGATTTTGGCTATGGCCAGCCTTACTACCTACTCAACACCGACACTCTGCTCAATGGCAAGCGCCGCGCAGCATATGGTGTGTGGTCACCAGATTCACGTTACTTTGCCACAATTGTTACCGATGAGCGTAATGTGAAGGATTTGTGGGTAATCAACGCTTTGGCCAATCCTCGCCCGACACTTGAAAGCTATAAATATCAGATGCCCGGCGAAAAAGAGGCTCCCATCGAACATATGTATCTGTTCGATATGCAGGACAACTCACGCAAAGAGATTAACACAGGTCGTTTCAAGGACCAAACCCTCTCTATCGCCCGTAAGCCCCGCGAGCAGAAGCAGCGCCACATGTATGACCAGCCCAACATCTGGCTCGGCGATAACAATCGTCTATTTGTAACCCGCTCAAGCCGCGATTTGCACCGCATCGACATCTGCTCATACACCATCGGCGAAGATTCATTGCGCACAGTGATTGAGGAGCGCCTGAATACCTACATCGAGGTACGCCCCCTCTCGGCTGTAAACGGGGGTAAGGAACTTATCCAATGGAGCGAGCGTGACGGTTGGGCACACCTCTATCTATACGATGATCAGGGCAACATGAAACGTCGCCTGACCGAAGGCCCGTGGCACGTTCACGAAATTCTGAAGGTTGACGAGAAGGGTCGCAAGATATACTTCACTGGTATGGGTCGTGAGCAGGGCGAAAACCCCTACTACCAGCACCTATACTCTGTTTCACTCGATGGCGGCGAGGTGAAACTACTCAACAAGGGCGACTATTTCCACACACCCACCGTTGATGACGCATGCCGCTATTTTGTAGACAACTACTCTCGAGTAGATACCATTCCCGAAACAGCTCTCTACGACTGTTTGGGCAACAAACTCCTCACTTTGCAGACCAGCGACTTCTCGTTGCTCCTGGCCAATGGATATAAGTTCCCCGAGACATTCAAAGTCAAGGCCGCTGATGGTGTTACCGATCTTTATGGCGTTATGTATAAGCCTTTCGACTTCGATCCCAAAAAGAGCTACCCCATCGTCGATTATGTATACCCCGGCCCGCAGGTTGAGGCTACCGAATACCCCTACACCCGCATGAGTCCCCGCACCGACCGTTTGGCACAGGCAGGATTCATCGTTATCACAGTTGGTAACCGCGGTGGTCACCCCGACCGTTCTAAGTGGTATCACAATTATGGCTATGGCAACTTACGTGATTACGGTTTGGCTGACCAGAAAGCCGCAATCGAGCAGTTGGCTGCCCGCCACAGCTTTATAGACATCAACCGTGTGGGTATTCATGGCCACTCTGGTGGTGGTTTCATGTCTACTGCTGCAATTTTGCAGTACCCCGACTTCTTTAAGGCTGCTGTTTCTTGTGCAGGTAACCACGACAATAAGATATACAACCGCTGGTGGAGCGAGACCCACCACGGCGTGAAAGAGCAGGTGAGCGACAAGGGTGACACCACCTTTGTATATAAAATCAGCAGCAACCCCGAGATTGCAAAACGACTCAAAGGTCATCTGCTACTAATCCATGGCGAGATTGACAACAATGTTCACCCGGGCAACACCTCACGTGTTGTCGACGCCTTGATTCGTGCCGGCAAGCGTTTTGATATGCTCTATCTGCCCACACAGCGTCATGGCTTCGGCGATATGAACGAGTATTTCTACTGGCGCATGGTTGATCACTTCACCGACTATCTTATTGACGGTCGCACCAAAGAGGTGGATATACCGCAACGATAAAAAGTATATTCACTATGCACCACCCCAAAGTTCATCTGAATTTTGGGGTGCTTTTTTATATCATTTTGCATCTTTTTATCGGTTGTAAAAAAAAAGTGGTATTATGTCTTGCATAATACATAACAATCATATATATTTGCATCAGCAAACGCAAGTTTAACTCAACTATTACAATTATGAAAAAGATTCTAATCTCTTTCATGGCCGTTGCTTTGTCGTTATCGGCCATGGCGCAAGAGCCCGAATGGTTAATCGAATTCAAGGCTCAAAACAAACAACTTAACGAACAGGCCAATCGCGAAGACTGGAAGAGCGCCTTAAAAACCATGGATAAGATGCGTAAGCTCTTCTTTGCCCAGCCCGACTCGTTGCGAATCCAACATACAGGCGGGGATGATTTGAGCAATAGTTTTTATCACAATTTTGTCTGTTTCAATGTTTTAGACGGGAATAACAAGGAGGCCATAAAGGCCTTTAAGGATTACACCGACCGAGTAATCGGCAAACAAGAAATCAATCTCTCGCAAATCCTCACCGACAGCGACCTCGACCCCATCCGTCAAGACAAGGAGTTTAAGGAGTGTATCACCCGCCTGCGCAAATGGGGCGACTATAAGCAAATCCTCAAAGATGCAAAGCAGTATGTAAGAGGTAACGTACCCGATGGCATGCGCTTCCACTATGCCAACCCCAACGACCCCGATTTGGTGCGTCTGCGCAACCACTTCAACCTCGATAGCATTGCAGGTGCTGGCAACGAAATCTCAAAGATAAAGAATCTACTACACTGGGTACACGAGATAGTCCCTCACGACGGAAGTTCAAGAAACCCTACCGAGAAGAACACAATCGCCATAGTGGAGCTGTGCAAAAAGGAGAACAGGGGTGTAAACTGCCGTATGATGGCACAAATGCTCACAGAGTGTTATTTGGCTATGGGCTTCAAGGCTCGTTTTGTCACATGCTATCCGCTCAATTATGTTAGCGATTGCCATGTTATCACCACAGTTTATAGCAATACGCTCAACAAATGGCTTTGGGTAGACCCAACATACGATGCTTATGTCATGGACGAAAAGGGCAATATGCTCTCAATCGCCGAAGTGCGTGAGCGACTGCGCAAAGATGAATTCCTGCAAATAAACGATTACGCAAATTGGAATCACAAACGCAAGCAGACGAAGGAGGATTACCTCGACCGCTACATGGCAAAAAACCTCTACTACATCCAATGCAATGAGTGGTATCGTTTTAATGCCGAGACACAAGGCACCGGCCACTCTCGCCGTTACATAACCCTCATGCCATACGACAAAATCAACGAAAAGATGCATGACAGCACCATCGGCCACTACTCAACACGAGTTTCCGACGACCGCTGGTTCTGGCAATCGCCTTATGGGTATGACTACTAAAAATTATGGGCCGCATAATCGAAAGCGGCCCATAATTTTTATATCTCATGCGAGAGTGATGGCGGCACAGCCCCACTCATATCGTAATCACCCCAGCGCTCGGCAACATAGTCGAGAGTAGAGATAATTTCATCTACATCGTAGAGCGTCACCAATTTCAACCTTGTCTGCTTAAAGTCGGGCAACCCCTTAAAATAATTCGACATATGGCGACGCATCTCAAGGATTCCTACCCTATCGCCCTTAATCTCAAGCGACTTGGCAAGATGCTCCTTGGCAATAGCCACACGCTCCACCACCGATGGCTGCGGCATCACCTCGCCCGTAGCCATAAAGTGTTTCACCTCCTTAAAAATCCACGGACGGCCATACGTTGCACGACCAATCATAACACCATCGACACCATAAGTATCGAACATCTGCTTCGCCTTTGGGCCCGAATCGACATCTCCATTACCAATAATAGGGATTTCGATTGAAGGATGATGCTTCACCTCTCCAATAAGAGTCCAATCGGCTTCGCCACGATACATCTGCGAGCGGGTGCGACCATGAATCGTAAGAGCCTTAATGCCTGTATCCTGCAAGCGCAAGGCTATCTCCATGATATTTTTTGAATCCTCATCCCATCCCAAACGTGTTTTCACCGTAACGGGGGTATTTACCGCCTCGACAATCTGGCGTGTCATCTCCACCATCAACGGCACATCGCGCATCATGCCCGAGCCGGCACCTCGGCCTGCAATCTTCTTAACGGGACAACCGAAATTTATATCAATAAAATCGGGGTGCGCACTCTCGGCTATGCGTGCCGCCTCAACCATAGGTTCGATAAGGTGGCCATAAATCTGAATACCCACGGGACGTTCCGCCTCATCGATGTTCAACTTGGCACGCGACTTCCATGCATCACGAATCAAGCCATCCGACGAGATGAACTCGGTGGTCACCACATCGGCGCCAAAGCGTTTACACATATAGCGAAACGATGGGTCGGTAACATCCTCCATCGGCGCCAAAAAGAGCGGCTGCAAGCCCAAATCTATATCTCCTATCTTCATATTGGTCAATTAACGGCAACAAAATTACAAAAAAAGCGATAAAAATCGCTCTTTTACCACTCAGAACATCTCGCATAATACACTTTTAAGGGGAACATTAGAAAAAATATTCCTATCTTTGCACAAATATATATTTTCATAGAAAATAGAAATATAAAACACAAAATATCATATGAACACCGAAACATTTATTTCACAAATAGCCACAGCTGCCATCACGGCTCTCTATGGCGAGATTAGTCCTGCGCAGGTGCAAATCCAAAAGACTCGCAAAGAGTTTGAGGGCGACTACACTCTCGTGACATTTCCCCTACTCAAATTAAGCCGCAAAGCCCCCGAGGCCACGGCCAACGAGATAGGAGAATATATTGTAGCAAACAACGACCAGATAAATTCATTCAATGTAATCAAGGGATTCCTGAATCTATCTCTTGCCCCATCATATTGGTTGGGACAATTTAACGAGGCCGTTGCTGACGAGAACTTCGGTTTCGCAGAACCTTCAGGTCGTACGGTGATGATTGAGTATTCATCGCCCAACACCAACAAGCCTCTTCATTTGGGTCATATCCGTAACAATCTGCTCGGTTACTCGGTAGCGCAGATTCTTAAGGCCAACGGTCACAATGTAATCAAGGTAAACTTGGTAAACGATAGAGGTATTCACATCTGCAAATCGATGCTGGCATGGAAGCTATACGGCAATGGCGAGACCCCTGCTTCATCAGGCATGAAAGGCGACCACCTTGTCGGTAAATATTATGTTGAGTTCGACAAGCACTACAAGGCCCAAATCAAGGAACTTGTTGCAGGTGGCATGAGCGAGGATGAGGCAAAGAAGAGTGCCCCCATAATGCTTGAGGCACAAGAGATGTTGCGTAAATGGGAGGCCAAAGAGCCCGAGGTTTACGAATTGTGGCAGACAATGAACGGCTGGGTATACGAGGGTTTTGACGTTACCTACAAGGCGTTGGGTGTCGATTTCGACAAAGTATATTACGAATCACAGACCTATCTTTTGGGCAAGAGCCTTGTTCAGGACGGCTTGGATAAAGGCGTATTCTTCCACAAGGAGGACAATTCGGTATGGATTGACCTCGAGGCAGATGGCCTTGACCAGAAGTTGCTCCTGCGTGGCGATGGCACATCGGTTTACATGACTCAGGATTTGGGTACAGCCTTAAGTCGTTTCGAGGAGAATAAGCTCGACGATATGATATATGTTGTGGGTAACGAGCAGAACTACCATTTCCAGGTGTTGAAACTTGTACTCAAGAAGTTGGGCTATGAGTGGAGTGACAACATCTTCCACCTCTCATACGGCATGGTAGAGCTTCCCGAGGGCAAGATGAAATCTCGTGAGGGCACAGTTGTTGATGCCGACGACCTTATTGCCGATATGGTGGAGACTGCACGCGAAATGTCGAACGAACTCGGCAAGCTTGACGGATGCACCAAAGAGGAGGCCGATGCAGTGTGCAACATGGTAGGATTGGGCGCACTCAAATACTTCATCCTAAAGGTTGACCCCAAGAAGACCATGCTCTTCGACCCCCGTGAGTCAATCGACTTCAACGGCAACACCGGACCCTTTGTTCAATATACCCACGCCCGCATTTGCTCAATCTTGCGTAAGGCGGATGAGGCCGGCATAGACTACTCGTCACACAACAATAGCGAGTTATTGGCCGAGGAGATCGAGCTTATCAAGTCACTCACCGAATTCCCTTCAGTCGTTGCCGCCGCAGGTGAAAACTTCGCACCTTCGATGATTGCAGCTTACGCCTACGATTTGGCAAAGAGCTTTAACGGTTACTACCACGACCACTCTATCCTCAAAGAGGAGGATGAACAGAAACGCCGCCTGCGCCTTATGCTGGCAGCCGAAGTGGCCCGCACCATCCGCAAGGCAATGAAACTGTTGGGCATTGATGTTCCTCAAAGAATGTAATTGTAATATATTAACTACTATACCATGAAAAAAAACTGCCTGTTTTTACTTATTGCATGCTCGTTACTGACAGTCGGCATAAGCGTTGCAAATGATAAGGAAGCTGCACCAAAGAAGAGCTACACGAACCCTGTAATCAACCACGACGCTCCCGACCCGACTGTTATTCGTGCCGAGGATGGAACATTTTATGCCTACTCCACAATGCGCAACGGCAATGTACCTATTTACAAATCTAACGATATGGTAAATTGGGAGTTTGTAGGCGGAGCCTTCGAGCGAAATGAAGTGCCGAAGTTTGTACCCAAGGCAGGTATTTGGGCTCCCGATATCAGCTATATCGAGGGAAAATATGTGCTCTACTTCTCAATGTCGTCATGGGGTGGCGAATGGGACTGCGGTATCGGCCGCGCCGTGTCGGACTCCCCCACAGGCCCATTCAAGGATGCAAAGTTGCTTTTCCAATCAAAGCATATCGGCGTTCAGAACTCTATCGACCCTGTGATATTCCAGGAGGATGGCCGCAAATACATGGCATGGGGAAGTTTTAGCGGCATATACCTTGCTGAACTTACTGATGATGGTTTGGAGCTTGATGACCGCCACAACCTGATGAAGATTGCTGGCGATGCATACGAGGGCACATATATCCACTATCGCAACGGCTACTACTATCTGTTTGCATCAATCGGAGCATGTTGCAATGGACTTAATAGCACTTACGAGACTGTTGTAGGCCGCAGTAAATCACTCTATGGCCCTTATGTTGATAAGCAGGGGCGCAAAATGCTTGACAATCACCACGAGGTTCTACTCTCGGGCGACGATAATGTAAAGGGCCCTGGCCACGATTCGCAGATTATTACCGACGACAAAGGTCAGGATTGGATCTACTATCATGGCTACGACGTGAAAGAGCCCAACGCAGGCCGCAAAATGTTCCTCGACAAGGTTGTATGGGTAAACGGATGGCCACAGATAGGCACAAACAATGGTCATGCATCAATGAGTGGTGATGCTCCTGTAATTAAATAAATATTAGGTTAATGCAGATTACAAAAGCTGAATTTCGTTGCAGTTCCGAAAAGATTTCTCAGGTCCCGAAAGACGACCTGAAAGATATCGCATTTATCGGTCGCAGCAATGTCGGCAAATCATCGCTAATAAATATGCTCACAGGGCGTAAAGGTCTTGCCAAAGTGTCGTCTACGCCGGGAAAAACTCGCCTTATAAATCATTTCTGCATTAACAACTCATGGTATCTGGTCGACCTGCCCGGATATGGCTATGCGCGAGTTTCAAAGAGTAAGCGAGGGGAGTTCTCGAAGATTATCCTCGATTATGTACTCAAGTGCGAGAAGATGCATTTCTTGTTCGTGCTGGTCGATTCCCGATTGGAGCCACAAGCCATCGACTTGAGATTTATCGAGATGCTCGGCGACAACGGCGTGCCTTTTGGTATAATATTTACAAAATGTGATAAGCTATCGGCCACCCAACGACGCAAAAGCGTAGAGCGCTACTGTAATGTTCTGGCGGAACAATGGGAGGAGCTGCCTCCAATGTTTTGCACATCGAGCGAAAAAGCTACGGGGCGTGATGAAATATTGACGTTTATTGAAGATTGTTTATAATTATTTGAAAAGTCTTTGCATAAACACGACTAATTAGAGCAGGAATATATATATTTGCACAATAAAATACTACAACAATATGGCTATACATAAAATTAAATTTTTTGCGGGACGCAATTCTCGTTATCTTGCAGAGAAAATCGTAGCAAGCTACGGCTCTGTTTTGGGTGATTCTGAGGTACTTCAGTTCAGTGATGGTGAGTTCCAACCGTATTACAATGAGTCAATTCGCGGTTGCACAGTATTTATCATCCAATCAACCTTCCCGTCATCAGACAATTTGATGGAGCTTTTGATGATGATCGATGCCGCACATCGTGCATCAGCATACAAGGTTATCGCCGTTATCCCCTATTTCGGCTGGGCCCGTCAGGATCGCAAGGATCGTCCCCGTGTTCCCATTGGAGCAAAATTGGTGGCCAATTTGTTGGTAGCAGCAGGTGCAGACCGTATTATGACAATGGATTTGCATGCTGACCAGATTCAAGGATTTTTTGATGTCCCTGTTGACGCATTGTATGCAAGCGGTGTATTTGTTCCCTACATCAACAGCCTGAACATCGAGAACCTCTCAATTGCCTCACCTGATATGGGTGGCGCAAAGCGTGCCAATTCATATGCAAAGCACCTTCACACTCCCATCATCATCTCACACAAGGAACGCGCTAAGGCCAATGTTGTTGGAAGTATGACGGCGATTGGCGAGGTAGAGGGCCGCAATATTATTATCGTAGATGACATGATTGACACTGCCGGCACAATATGCATGGCTGCCAACATGCTTATGGAGAAGGGCGCAAAGAGCGTACGCGCTGTTATCACCCACCCCGTTTTGTCGGGTGCTGCATATGAGCGTATCAACGAAAGCAAGTTGGAGGAGGTTATCGTAACCGATACAATTCCCTTGAACCCCAACAAGGATTTGCACAAGTTTACTGTACTCTCTGTTGCCGACATTTTTGCCGAGGTTATCGAGCACGTTCACAACTACAAGGAGATCAGCTCTCTATTCTACAAATAACAGAGTTATTGAATATTTTTGGAATAATCTCATAATCCGCTAAGAATAAAAAGTTTATGCGGAAAGTTCAAGAACGAGGTAATGAGTTGGCAACTGTTCTGATTTCTACATACTTGCGTGATTTGCATTGATGTACAACTCATCTTGGAACAAA
>JAGBIC010000008.1 GCA_017935185.1 Alistipes sp.
AATTCTGCTGGATTATTAAAGAGCGTATCAATATCCTCTTTTCGCAATAGGAACTTATACCCAAGACGAGATGCTTTAAGTTCTCCTCGTCTTAGATAGCCATAGAGTGTAGGGCGAGTTACCCCAAGATAGACCGCAGCCTCCGTAATAGTAAGGAATTGTTTTTCCTTAATCTTCTCGATAGGCTTTTCTGTGATATTTTTCTCGACAACCTGATTATTGGCTTTTACGGCTGCTTCACGCTTTCTTTGTTTGTAAAGTAGGTTAGCGCAGCGATGCGAACAGCAGGTCGTTGTTGTCTTGTGTGCGATGAATTCTTGCTTACACCACGCACAAATTCGCTTAATGTCAATGTTGCTACTCATTTCTTTTCTCTTTATTTCACCAATATTTTTGTATAACTCCGTAAATTCCCGTAAAATGGCGTAACACTCTTCCATCACCTCGCCAACGAAAAATCGCATTTCAAGCGGCGAGGTACACAGGAGGTACAAAAACAGGCGTAAAAAGGCTTAGCAACGATTAACAACGATGCTTGCACAAACAAAAATAGCACCCGTAAAGAGTGCTATATTAATCATTTATGGTTGATTTAACTATTTGATAATCAGCTATTTACTTGCCGATGCAGAATTTTGAGAAGATGTTTTTTAAAATATCTTCCGAGGTGATTTCGCCGGTTATTGTGCCGAGGTGGTATATGACTTGGCGGATATCTTCGCTCATGAGATCGGCAGAGGTGTTGTTTTTAAGCGCCGTGATGGCCGAACTGAGTGAATTTTCAGCTTGATGCAGGGCCTCGTAGTGGCGTTGGTTGCTTACAATAACGTCGCCATTAAATGCTGTTGAGGTGTCTACTGCAGCACTCAAATTGTCAATTAGTGTACTGATGCCCTCTCCCGTCTTTGCCGAGATGCCCAGAGTGGGGTAGGGGCAGTTTTGTAGCTCTATCGGCTTATTGGGGTTGAGGTCGATTTTGTTGATGATGCGAAAAACCTTTTGTTCGTTGTTGGGGATGAATCCATCCAAGTCGGAGATGATGTTGCAGACGTCGTTCTCGCACACCCACAATATGATGTGAGCTTTGCGTAGCGCTTGTTCGGTTCGCTCTATGCCCATCTTTTCCAGCCTGTCTGATGTGGCATGCATTCCCGCTGTGTCAATAAAGCGATACGTTACGCCATCGATGTTACATATGCTTTCGATTGTATCTCGTGTGGTGCCGGCTATATCAGAGACCATGGCACGCTCTTCTCCTGCAAAGATATTCAGTAGTGTACTTTTTCCCACATTGGGGCGACCTGCAATGGCTACAACAACACCATGTTTGAGGGCATTTCCCAATGCAAATGTTCGGGCTAGGGAGGATACTTTGTCATGAAGCGTATTTAGCAGTTCGGCGAGTTGCGTGCGGTCGGCAAATTCGACATCCTCCTCGGAGAAATCCAGCTCGAGTTCCAGCAATGATGTTATATGTAATAATTTGTCGCGCAGCTCCTGCAACTCAGCAGAGTAGGCTCCGCGCATTTGGGTGGCTGCAACTGTGAGTGAAGCGCGTGAGTCGGCTGCGATAATATCGGCAACAGCCTCGGCTTGTGACAGATCCATGCGTCCTGCAAGAAATGCTCGGCGTGTGAACTCTCCGGCTTCGGCCATGCGAACACCCATATCGCGAAAGAGTGATATAATTCGCTCTACAATATATCGTGAGCCATGAGAGGATATCTCAACAACGTCTTCGCCTGTATATGAATGTGGGCTACGGAAAAGGCCGATAACAACATCATCAATCACCTCATCGCCATCTTTAATAAAGCCGTAATGGAGTGTGGCGGCAACGGCATCTTTCAAAGCCTTGCGGCCATGAAACACCTTGTCGCAAAGTTCTATGGCTTTTGCGCCACTCAATCGAATCACGCATATTGCCCCGCCTGCGGGTGTGGCAGGTGCAATTATAGTGTCGTTATCGTTGGCAATGTAGGATGAAATCATTGTCTATCGTTTTTCAATGCGCAAGCGCTGGCCAATGCTCAAGCGGTTGGCATTTTTCAGATTATTCCACTGCATCAACTGCTTGGTGGTAACTCCGTGTCGGCGTGCTATGGCTCCCAAGGTGTCACCACTCTTTACACGATAGTATGTGCTGGTTGCCTGAATCTTCTTGGTAACATTTTCGGGGTTGAGATACTCCTTGAGGAAGGTAGAATCTTTTGCGAAAATCGAGTCTTGCTGCGAGATATACTCTGTTACTCGGTTGGCAGGCAGAACAAGTGTGTAGTTCTTGTTCACCGCAGGGATAATGTCCAATTTATATTGGGGGTTGAGCATTTTTAATATCTCGTTTGACACATCAATAGTTGCCGATACCTGACCAAGGTGGAGCAGTCGGTTCACCTGGATGGTGTCAACAGCAATTGGCATGGGAGGCTCGCCGTATGAGATATTGTGAGATTTGTGGTATGCATATGCGTATGTGGCGGCGATAAATGCCGGCACATATCCTCGTGTTTCACGAGGCAGATACCAATATACATCCCAGAATGATTGGGGGTTGCCACCGGTACGGCGCAGAGCCTTGTTCACATTGCCCGGGCCGCAGTTATATGCGGCGATTGCCAGACTCCAATCATCGTACATGTTGTATAGAGCCTTCATGTATTTACATGCCGCGATAGTCGATTTTACGGGGTCGTAGCGTTCGTCAATCATTGAATTCACCTCCAAGCCATACGATTTTGCTGTGCTTGGCATAAATTGCCATAATCCGGCAGCTCCGGCACGGGATACGGCAGTGGCCTGAAGAGCCGACTCGATGATGGCCATGGCTCGCAACTCCACGGGCAGACCGGCTTTGAGGAGTTCGTCCTCAATCATTGGGAAATAGTATTGCGCCAATGCCAACACCCTGCTCATTAGTCCTGATGAGTCGGTGTAACGCTTTATATACGAGCGAACAAGCTCGTTATACGGGAAATATATAGGCGATACAAGAGCTTTTAAACGGGCCGAATACAATGAGTCCAATTGTGTGTCGGTGCTGAGTGCAACAGGTTCGCAGATGTAATTGTCGAAGAAATTCTGGAGTGCATCCCCTACCTGCTTGATACGCAACTGTTCGGCGAGTGAGTCGGCCGTGGCGGGGGTGTAATCGACAGTGAAGACCTCCTTGGCTTGGGTGTTCTCTTTCTCCTCTTTTTGACCGTGCCAAGCCTTTTGCCAATCCTTCTCGCGCTTTTGATACTCTGCAAGTAACGATGATAGCGAATCAACTCTTTGTCGCTCGATAACAAGTTGTTGTTTTGCAGTAAGTCTTTTTGCTCGTGTCCTGCTTTGGGCAAAGCTTTGAGAGGTCGAGCATGTGGCGAGCAAAAGAGTAAGAAGGATAAAAGCAAGGGTTCTGTTATTCATCATTATTAAAATGTCATGTTAAGATTAACTCCAAAAACAGGATGCGAACCATTGATTTGCTGTTGATAGTCAAACATAGGTTCCATCTCTACGGTCAGATTATCTGAGATGTCGAAATCTTTCAAATGGGCATCAACGTGAGCATCTATCGCTTGGAATGCATACACTGCCACCGTTAGCAGAATGCTCATGTCGCGGTTACGTCTAAACGAGTCACGCAAGTTCTTCAGATACGATGCGGTGTAGCGACCTCGGAACTCATCTTTCGATACTCCGTCGGGATAATTCTCGGGGTGTTGGTCAAAGTCGGCACGCAGGGCATGGGCTGTTTTGTAGCGTTTGTAACCTCGTGTATTCCAATCTATCACATAGACCATAGAACCGAGTCCGCCAATTACGATAGGCACTTTCCAATAACTTTTGTTGTATATCTGACCTGCGCCCGGACATATCATTGAAAGGGTGGTGGCCTTCTTCACGCTCGACACCTCGTTGGTGGCATAATTTACCGCTGCATCACCCAGAAAATAGATATACGAGGCTGCTGCAGTCATCATGAATATTTGACGGGTGGTGTTGGCCCGTATCATGCGACGTTGTACCAAATTCAGCTCTTCGGAACGTGAAAGATTGTCCGCAAGCATCTGGTCATATTGCTTTTTTAGTGGGCGATATTTATTACTGTATCCTATCGCCAGGCCAATCGAGCTACCCAATGTACCATACAAAATTGGCAATTTCCAGTATTGCTTATTATATATTTGGCCATATCCCGGTAGCAGAGCCGATGTGATGCACACTTTTGAAAGCGATACCGAATCACCAAACCACGGCTCTCTCGGAATGATATTTCCATTGGCATCCACGCGACCTAACTCCTGCGCACGCTCGTAGCGCACCTGTGCTTTATACAACGAATCGGCACGGCGGCGAGCCAATTTTGCATTGTGCTTAATCTCTTCTTTGCTTAAACTGTCTGCTGCATCAGCCTTTTTTGTTGTGTCGGCCTGGAGTATGCCCCCCTGAACGGTCTGGTGGTTACCTCGTTTGAAGTTTTGTGCCTGTAAGGTGGCGTGGGTCGTTATTGTGAAAATGAATAGCAATATTGCGCCGATAGACAATAACGACTTCGGGCCTTTCACAATGCGTGAAAGGCTTCGCAGTATGCCTATGGTGTTATGGCTGCTCATTTCGGGGTGTTTAGTTTCTCTTGAATCGCTCTATGAATACCTCAATTTCGCTGTCATCGCTGAAGTCAATGACAATCTTACCGCCGCCATTCTTACTGCGTTTGATGCTTATATTCTGTGAAAAATACGGCTCCAGCTGCTCTACAAGGCGGGTGTATGATTCAGGGTACTCTTCGTCTGTAATAGTTGCACTCTCGGGCTGCTCTGCCAATTTACGTGCCAACTCCTCTGCCTGACGAACCGAAAGGGCCTTTTTGATACAGCGCTTCAAAGCCCATACTTGACGCTCTTCGTTGATGCCGGCAATCGCTTTGGCATGGCCCATGGTTATAAGACCCTCCTTGAGCGCAAGTTGTACTTCGTTGGGCAGGTTCAGCAGGCGCATATAGTTCGATACTGTTGAGCGTTTCTTGCCCACCTTGTCGGCCATCTGCTCTTGTGTAAGACCGCACTCGTCAATGAGGCGTTGCATGCCCAATGCAATCTCTATGGCGTTCAAGTCCTGACGTTGGATATTCTCAACCAAAGCCATTGCATGCAGATTTTCATCGTCGGCTTCACGAATATATGCGGGCAATGTCTCCAATCCCACGATTTGCGATGCGCGCCAGCGACGCTCGCCGCTTATGATGATATATTTATCCCCTTCGCTGCGCTTTACTGTTATAGGCTGAATAATGCCAAGCTGGCGAATAGAGTCTGCCAACTCCTCCAGAGCTTCATCGTCGAACTTGGTTCGTGGCTGGGTGGGGTTGGGGATGATTTTGTCGATGGCAATCTGCGCCATCTGGTTCATGGGCGTTGCCTTTACCGATGGCTTATCGGTGCCGAAAATGGCATCCAAACCTCGTCCTAAACCTTTCTGTTTCATATCTTTAATTGTTTATTGCTTTTTAGCTGATTTTCGGTTGCGTTTTAGTAGCTCTTTGGCCAATGTAAGGTAGTTTACCGAGCCGGTGGCCGATGCGTCATACAGCATTACGGGCTTGCCATGTGAAGGAGCTTCTCCAAGGCGGATATTGCGCTGAATTACAGTATCGAACGCCAGCTCTCCAAAGTGCTGACGCACCTCTGTTGCTACCTGATTGTTCAATCTGTTGCGCATATACATTGTCAGAAGAAAACCCTCGATTTCCAAATCGGGATTCAATCCGTTTTTGACAATCTTTATCGTGTTTAGCAACTTGCTCAAACCCTCCAAAGCCAAATATTCGCATTGGACAGGAATGAGTACCGAGTCGGCGGCGGTCAATATATTCACCGTTGTATATCCCAATGATGGTGAACAATCGTTGAAAATATAGTCATAATTGTCGCGGATCGGTTCCAATAGTTTTTTTATCACATGATGTCCGTCCTCCATCTGAGGCAGCTCCGTATCGGCAGCCACAAGCTCCATGCGTGATGGCAGTATCCACAACTTTTTGATGTCGGGGCTGTGCAGAATAACCTCCTCGGCACGCTTTTCGCCCACAATACATTCGTATATGCCATCAAGATTGGTGTCAAAACCCAATCCGGAAGTTGCATTTGCCTGTGGGTCGGCGTCGAGCAAAAGTACCTTTTTCCCGAGGATTGCCAGCGATGCTGCAAGATTTATGGCGGTGGTGGTCTTTCCTACACCACCTTTTTGGTTGGCAAGAGATATAACTTTTGACATCTTGTAATATACTATAATTAAAATAATTTCAGTCAGTTCCTCCCTGTTGCCGTAATTATATTACGGCCGTTCATGGCAGGATATAATCGGACAAATTTAGTGAAATTAAATTAAATAAAACAATGGTTGCAGAAAAATGATTAACTTTGTCCAATAATTGTAACCAAAAAAATAATCAATCAATGTCGGAACATATTAGTAACGAGCAGTTAAAGAACGCTGAGCAGGTTTTCACCTCTGAGCCACAGATGGCAGAGGTCGAAATAACTTCGGCCGAGGAGGCTTTAAACGATCATAATGCGTTCAAAAAATCATACTCATGGCTCGATGTGGTGGTTATGATAGCGGTATTTCTGCTTTCACAAGCCATGGGCGGAGCTTTGGCTATACTTATTGGTGTGAGATATCCCGATGAGGTTATGCTTAACAGTTTCGATGTCGATGTTCAGGAGCAGGTGTCGTTTATGCAGGCTCGATTTGTGGCCGTTGGGTATTTAATCTCTATGGTGATATGCCTTGTGTTTTTGTGGTGGTATAAACATGTGCGTAGGCTGCCTCTTGAGATGAAGTTCCGTATGCTGGGTTGGGCATCGCCATTCAGGCTGTTGTGCGGATATTTGCTGCTGTGGGTTTTTACTGTAGCATTGGAGCCCTTGACGGCTATTCTGCCTGGAGATCAGAGCAGTATGGGAAGCGGAGGCTGGCTGCTCGTGTCGGCTGTTGTGTTAGCCCCCGTTTTTGAGGAGGTGCTTTTCCGCGGATATATAGCAGGAACGCTCCGATATGCCTATGGCGCGGTGGCTGCGTGGGTGATTTCTGCACTTCTTTTCGCTGTTGTGCATGCTATACCTTCCGTTATGGTCGCAGCCCTGTTTTCGGGATTGGTGTTGTCGTTCTATTATCTGAGATATCGTTCGTTGGTGATGGTGATATTGCTGCATGCTATGAACAATGCCACGGCATGTTTCCTCCAAACAATCGATATGTCAGATGTGACCCTGCACCAATTGTTGGGCGGTGGTAAATTATATTGGTCGATTTACGCCTGTGCCCTTGTGATTGCATTGGTGGCTCTTCTTCGCATGTTTAAACTGCTGCGAATGGCGAAAAAATAACAATTAGGGTGCAGAAATGTAATAATATCGGCCTCGACTGCGTTTAATTCAAGTAAAAAACCTTATCTTTGTGGAATATTATGCGCAGATTGGTAAAAATAGTATTCGTGATAGCCGCTTTTGCTGCTGTTTCGTGTCGTGAGTTGCCCGATTATTTGGTGGGTGACAATATTGTTGCGCGTGTAGGTCGTCAGGAACTCACAATCGAGGATATTCACGAGATACTCCCTGCCAATATCAAAGGAGCAGATAGCGTGGCGTATGTTAAGCAATATGTCGACAAATGGATGGTGCGTTGCTTGAAGGTAGAGGAGGCCGACCGGCTTTTCCCTGAGTCGGAGGAGGATATCGACCGCCTTGTTGAGGAATATCGCCAGACATTATTAGTCGGCAAAGTTGATCAATACTATGTAGAAAAGGCTGCCGGTGAGGATTTTACCGACGATGATATCGCCGAGTATTATAATACCCATAAATCCGATTTCACGCTGGATCGTACTTTGGTCAAGGGACGTATATTGCGTTTTGATAACAGCTATCGTCAAAGCCTCAAGCTTAAAGATCAGATGAAAAAAGCCGCGTCGTCATCGACCGATAATAAGTCATTTGAGGATTTGTGCGAGAAAAACGGATTTTTACTCATCGATTACAGGTCGGAATGGGTTAATTTTGCCGATTTCTTGGCAAACCTTCCCACTACTATGTCGCAAGATTACGAGCCTTTGCTCGACAAGTTGGGCATACAGGAGATGAAAGTAAATGACGCCAGATATTATTTTGATTTCACCTCGGTTTGTCGTAAGGGTAATGTTGCTCCGTTGGAGGTGGTATCGGAGAATATTCGACGCATCCTTCATACGCAACGCCGTAGTGGCATAATCAAGAATCACGAGCAGTCGATTTTTGATGATGCTGTGAAAGATGGCCATGCCAAAATATATAAAGATTTATCTGTTGCAGAGCCATCACAGGATACTGCAAATGAGTTGATGAAATAAAATTAAGATTATATTTATGCTTAAAAAACAGATTATTGCCGCAGGTCTCGTAGCTGCATTTTTGATGTCGGCCGGAGCTCTTACGGCTCAAAAACGAGAGGTAGTTCTCGATAAGGTTGTTGCCGTTGTCGGAGGCTCGGCTATCCTGCATTCCGAGGTCGTGAGTTATGCCAACCAGCTGGTTGAACAGCGCAGGGCCGAGGGCTATACATCGGATCGTGATCCCATGAATGAGGGTCTGGAGATGTTGATGAAACAGAAATTGCTCTATAATCAGGCACTTATCGACTCTATTACCCCTCCCAATGTCGATTCATATGTAGAGGAACAGCTTCAGTCGATGATTACCGAGGCGGGCTCTATTGGTGCGCTTGAGGCGCGTGAGCATATGGCTATATACAATTACCGCGAGCTCTTGCGTCAGCGATTGACCGAGCAGCAGTACGCTCAGTCGATGCAGCAGGAGGTAGTAGCTGATGTGGTAGTTACTCCCGGAGAGGTTGAGATATATTACGATACGCTCAAGAATGAGGAGAAACCCATTATCCCCGAGCAGTATGTATATGCCCATATCGTCCGCTTCCCTGCATCAAAGGAGGAGGCTCGTCGCCGTACCCGTGAGCGATTGCTGGATATGCGCGAGCGAATCATTTCGGGGAAATCAACCATGGCAGTGTTGGCACGTACATATTCTGTCGATCCCGGTTCTGCGATGAATGGCGGAGAGTATCCTCCGGGGCCGTTGTCACAGCTTACCCCTCCCTTTGCAGATGCTTTGGAGAAGTTGCAGCCGGGTCAGATATCAGAGGTGGTGGAGACAGAGTTCGGTTACCATATTATCGAGCTTATCGATGAGCCTAAGAATGGCATGTATCACTATCGCCACATCTTGCTTAAACCGGTATATACTACCGATGAGCTTATGGAGCCTCTCAAATATCTCGATAGCCTGGCAACCGTTATTCGTAGCGACTCAATCTCTTTTGAGGCCGCCGCAAAGACTCATTCTGAGGATGCGTTGACAAAGATGAATGGTGGTTTGGTTACCAATCACGATTTGCTTATGAGTAACCCGCAATATGCCAATGTGAAGTATACAGCCACAAAGTTCCGTCGCGAGGATTTCGGTAGCGGAAAGAGCTTGAATGACTATGGTGCGCTTGTTCGTCTTAAGCCAGGTGAGGTGTCGGATGCATTTACATCGCAGGATTTGCGTGGTAACGAGATGAGTAAGATTGTCAAATTGTTGGAGATAATCCCCACTCACACAGCTTCGCTTGTGGATGATTATCTGACGGTAGAGGAGATGGCTCTCGATAGCAAGCAGTCACGAGTGTTTGATGCTTGGATGAAAAAACAGATTGATGGAATATACGTATACATCGATCCTGAATATCGCAAAGGGACTTTTGATTATCCCAATTGGATTAAATAGCATTACAAACCTTTAAGTTTCGCGATTCGTTTACGGGTTCGCGAAACTTTGTTAAATATAGTAACGTGCGTCGTATTATTTCGGCAATAGCTGTAGTTGTGACTTTTGCGGGTATCCTGTTTGCTCAGGAGGCCAGCCTGCATCGTGTAGCTATTGTGGCCGAGTCCGACACCTCGTTACAGGATTCCATTCGTTCGCGCCGCCAAAGTGCGCCCATACGTCGCCGCGTCGATTTTATGGCCGATATTGTAAAACCCTATAACCGCGAAGGCGATAGTGTGGTATGCTTTGTCGGGAATTTTGCCGCCCATCACAATGGTGCAGTAATATCGTGTGACAGCGCTGTGCGATATACCGACACCAAATGGGGATTCTTTGGCAAGGTGTTGGTTAATCAGGATTCTATATACATTTACGGCGATAGTGCCATATATGACGGCGATGCAAGTTGGGCAGAGATTTTCTCTCCTATTATTAAGGTCGTCGATGGCGATGCATTGCTCTATACCTATAATTTTAAGTTTAATACCGAAAAGAAGATAGGTAGTTATAATGGTGGCGGAGTGATGGTTCACGATAACAATATCATCGAATCGCTGCGAGGATACTATTATGCCGATGAGCATGATATAATCTGTGTCGATCAGGTCGAACTGCATGGTTCTGATTACGACATGAAGAGTGACTCGATTATATATAATACCGACACCGAGTTCGCTCGCTTTTTCAGTAATAGCGAGATTTGGAATGCTGATGGTCACTACCTTTCGGCCGATGAGGGATACTACGATAAGGCGCAAGACCTTTATATGGTCACTCGTAATGGTTATATGCTCAGCGAGGAACAGGAGGTGTGGGGTGATACGCTGTCGTATTATCGTGCATCTGAACATCTGGTTGCACGAGGCAATATTCAGGCCGATGATTTTAATCAAAAAATGCTGGCCTTTGGTGAGTATGCCGAATATTGGTCTGATAGCGAGAACGGTTTTCTCACCCGCAATCCTATTGTTGTAAGCTATGATACCACTGAAAGTGATTCGGTTTTTTTGCGTGCCGACAGTATGTTCCTACATACTATCCGTCCGTTTGAGCCGGTAGATAGTGCCGAGTTAAAGGTGGGCGTAGATTCGATGGCTGATACTGATGTGTTATCATCTGCGCAGAATGTAGCAAATAGTGCCCATAATAACGCTCGTCCACAACAAGACGCAGTACCGGCAGGTGGTAATGTGGCTGATAATCAGAGTTCAGGAGGAAATAGTATCACAGCGCGACCAATGGAGAGCGAGGATATCTCTGACGAGGATGAGTATGATGATGAGTTGGCAGAGGGCGCTGATTCACTTGTTCAGGATTCACTAGTACAAGATTCTGTCGAACTCACTCCGAAACAGTTAAAACGTCTTGAGGCCGAGCGTATCAAGGCCGAAAAGCGCAAAATCAAGGAGGAGGAGCGCAAAGCTAAAGCGGCTGAAAGAAAAGTCTTCCTCGATTCGATTGCCGCCGAACGTCGGGCAAAAACCACAGCTCAACTCGATGCTATGAAGGCCCGTGAACTGGAGCGCTCGATTAAGGATTCGCTGCGACGTGCCGAGAAAAAGGCCCGATTGATAGCCCGAGGTAGAGATGTGTCGGAATTAGATATGATTGATAGTGTAGCTACCGCACGTAATAATGAGTTGCGCGCCCAAATTGTTGCTTCCGAACAGGACTCTGTTGCACATGATACAATCGCAAAAGTGGCAACTCATGAGCCGATTAAAGCTGATGCCGATGCCGATACTACCACCATGGCAACGAGTGTCGATAGCGTGTATCGCCTTGTTAAAGGGTATAGAAATGTCAGGATGTACCGCTCCGATGCCCAGATGGTCTGTGATTCATTGGTGAGCGATTCGCGTGATTCAATTATCCATCTGTTTATAAATCCTGTATTGTGGAATAATGCAAATCAGCTCTCGGCCGATAAGATGGATATTTACACCAAAAATCAACAGATAGAGCGTGCCGAGTTTATCGATAATCCGATTATGGTATCACAAATCGATTCATCATATTATAATCAGGTTGCAGGTAAATTGATGGTGGCGCTATTCAGAGATAACGATATATATCGCAATGATGTCGATGGCAATGTGCAGACCATATATTTCCAGCGTGAAGATGAAAAATCGACCGATGTAACCGAGATGGTTTATCTGGAGGGTGCTTCGGCCTCATATTATATTGAGAAACGCGAACTTGTTGGTGTGACCTATCGTAATAATGTTCCATTCAAGTTCTATCCGCTCAATATGATTCCGGCTACGCAGTCGTTGTATCTGAAGAATTTCAAGTGGGTGCCAGAATTACGTCCCACCCGTGAAACCATCTTCGACAGAGTGATTAGAACGCCTGAACGTGACGAGCGTCGTCTTCGTCAGCGTCCACGTTTCAGTATCGTAGAGCGTATGGACCGCCGGAAGGAGCAGCTCATATATAGTGGTCAGTGGGATGATCGCGAGGATGTATTATCGCCCGAAATTGTTGAGTGGAGAGATTCACGCAATGAATTATAATCGCTATTGTCGTAATTTTTCTTATCACTACTTGTAAAATTCTATTTTTTTTATTAGTTTTACATAAATTTTACGTCAATCAACTTAAAATATTATTTATGAGCTCAAAACTTTCACGTTTGGACTTCCTCCGTTTTTCGGCATTGGGAGCTTCTACATTGATTTTGCCTCGCACTTTGTCTGCTGCAGCAAAGAAGACTAAGAAGAATGAGGCCAACGATTTGATTAACATCGGTTTCATTGGTTTGGGTCAGCAGGCTATCCACCTTATGAATGGCTTTATTACTATCCCTGAGGTTCGCGTTATTGCCGGCTGTGATGTTTACGACATCAAGCGTAACCGTTTTGTTGAGAGAGTTAACAAGTATTATGCAGAGAAGGGCATCAAGAATAAGGTGGATATGTATATCCACTTCGAGGAGCTTTTGGCTCGTCCCGACATCGATGCAGTAGTTATCGCTACTCCCGATCACCAGCATGCACGTATCGCTATTGCTGCATGTAAGGCTGGTAAGGATGTTTATCTTGAGAAGCCTCTTACCTTCACCGTTTACGAGGGTCAGCGTTTGATCGAGGCTGTACGTGCCAACAACCGTATCCTTCAGGTAGGTAGCATGCAGCGTTCTATGTCAGAGTTTATCCACGCTGCCAATGTAGTTCGTGAGGGTCGTTTGGGTAAGATTTCATTCATTAAGGCATATGTTGGCGCAGGCCCGAAGCCTTACGACTTGCCTAAGCAGGATGTTCCCGCCGGTTTGGATTGGGATTTGTGGTTAGGCCCGTTGTCTACTTCGTTCTATTACAACCACGAGGTTGTGCCCCTTATCACCGAGAAGGGTGGCGACGAGTGCTGGGGTGCATGGCGTTGGTATAAGGGCCTTGGCGGTGGTTATACTACCGACTGGGGTGCACACCACTTTGATATTGCACAGTGGTGCTTGGGTAAGGATGGTTCAGGTCCCGTTGAGGTTTTGCCTCCTTCAGCAAGCCCCTATGACTGCTTGACATTCCGTTATGACAATGGTGTTGAGGTTGCACAGATGAACTTTGGCGAGGGTCAGGCTGTTAAGATTTATGGTGAGAATGGTTGGGTAATGGTTAAGCGTGGTAAGTTCGCCGCTTCTTCTCCCGAATTTATGCCTAATGCAGTAGACCAAAAGGCTGTTTACGAGACTAATGTTCCTCACTACCAGAGCTTTGTTGATAGCATTCGTTCACGTCGTGATCCTAGCGTTCCTGTTGAGGTTGGTCACAGCTCATGTACTGTATGTAACATTGGTAACATCGCTTATGAGTTGGATCGTCCCTTGCAGTGGAATCCTATCACCCAGAAGTTCATGGGCGACGAGGCTGCTAACAAGTTGCTTCACTATGATTATCGTTCTCCCTATACTTTGGAGTAATGAGTCATATATTTATAATGTTAAAGAGCGTTCATCTTCGGGTGAACGCTCTTTTTTGTACTGTGTATAATAAAAAAGCCCGCGATATTGCGGGCTTAAAACTTATTTGGCAGTGATTATTTTGCCTCCTTGCAATCAGCGCAGGGCTCACCGCTGCAAGCCTCATCACCACAGCACTCGCTCTTGAGTGACTTGAGGTACTCCATGCTCATTGCAACACACTCCATAGGAGTCTTACCCATGCTGGGCTGGTCCTGCTCAACGATAAGCCACTTGCTGCCGGCAGCCTTTGAAGCTGCGATGATAGCGGGGATATCCTGAACACCGTGACCCAAAGGACGGAACTCGAAAGCTGACTGCTTCTTCTCCTCACCCTCGTTCAAGCCGATAAGAGCATAGGGATCGCCCTCCTGCTTGCCCTCTACATGGAAATCCTTGAGGTGAACAACAGGTGCGCGTCCGCTGTACTTCTGAAGATAAGCTACGGGGTCCTGACCAGAATACTTCACCCAGCACTGATCCAACTCTGTCTGCAACAGGTCGGCAGGAACAGAACTGTAAAGGAAATCAAGACCGAACTGGCCGTTCTCAACCTTCTTGAACTCGAAGTCGTGGTTGTGGTAGAGCAATACCAAGCCTGCGGCCTTGCACTTCTCACCAATAGCGCGGATCTCGTCGATCATCTGCATGAACAACTCACCGCCGGGGCGACGCTCCTCGGTAAC
Source organism: Alistipes sp. (assembly GCA_017935185.1). Classification (GTDB taxonomy): domain Bacteria; phylum Bacteroidota; class Bacteroidia; order Bacteroidales; family Rikenellaceae; genus Alistipes. Next base: position 14,496 of record JAGBIC010000008.1, read on the forward strand.
GTAGGGAACAGCGATATACTGGCAGCCTACAGCTTTGTAGTCGGCGATAACCTTGTCAACGTCAGCCAACATGTCAGCCAAGGGTACGTGAGCCGAGATGGGATTCAAACCAATCTCCTTGCACCATGCGTTTACCTGCTCGGGTGTGTTACCAAACAAACCGGCGAACTCAACACCGTCATAACCCATAGCCTTAACCTTCTGCAAGGTGCCCTTGAAGTCCTGCTCCATGTCACCACGTACACTGTAAAGCTGCAAGCCTACGGGAAGCTGCTCACAATCGCCGCAGCACTCGCTCTTCTGTGCGTTGCCACCGCATGATGCCATAGACACCACAGCTGCGGCAGCCATCAAAAACATTGTAATCTTCTTCATAATAAACAAATATTTAATAATAAAACTGATTTGCTTTCAACGTATCAACTATTATGAACCAACAAATATATGTTTTTTTTATGGTATTGTCAAATATGTGCCCCTAAAAAGCTATTTGCGGTATCTCGGCCACTGCAATATTATTGCGGTTACGGCGCAGGCTCCCATAATAAACGGATAATACAAGTGGGGGATGATCTCCATTGGGGAGATTGCAGCCAGACCTGCTGCCATCAAGAGCTGCGCGCCATATGGCAACATGCCCTGCATGAAGCATGAAAAAGTGTCCAGAATACTTGCAGCACGGCGTGGCGCAATTCCGAATCGCGTGGCTATATTCCGTGCAATTTCACCGATTGAGATTATTGCAACGGTGTTATTTGCCGTGCAGACATTGGCTGCCATAACTATTGCAGCTATTGCCGACTCTGCGCCACGGCGAGTGGTTATTCTATTGTTTATTCGCGAGATGATGTACTCGATACCTCCGTTTAAGCGTGTAAGTTCCAATATTCCTCCGGCCATCATCGTAATGATGATAAGTTCACCCATTGAGTTTATGCCTTCGCCCATTGTGCCGATCCAATCAATCAGATTGATGCTGCCAGACAGCAACCCGATTATGCCGGCCGAAACAATACCCAATGTGAGAACCAGCAATACATTCACTCCTGTGAGAGCTGTTGTCAAAACAAAAATATATGGCAGGATTGTTGCCCAATGTGCATCAATGCCCTCTACCTCATAGGATGTTATATGATTATTGGTAAATGTATATACTAAAAGAGTTATAAAAGCAGCCGGAGCTACTATGGCAAAGTTTGTGCGGAATTTATCTCGCATGGTGCATCCCTGGGTGCGGGTGGCGGCTATTGTGGTATCGGATATAAACGATAGGTTGTCGCCAAAAAAAGCACCTCCGACCACTACCGCCACAAGCCATGCCGTTTCACAGCCTGTCTGCTCGGCAATTGTAGCAGCAATAGGGGTGAGAGCGACTATTGTGCCGACTGACGTTCCGATAGATATTGAGGTGAAGCAGGCTGCAATGAAGATTCCTGCAGGCAGGAATTGTTTGGGTATAACCTTCAGTGTAAGTGCTACGGTGGCATCGACAGCTCCCATTGCTTTTGCCGAGGCGGCAAATGCACCGGCAAGAACAAAAATCCATATCATTACCATGATGTTGGAATCGGTAGCACCTTTGGAGTAGTTGTGAATACGCTCGTTGAGCGTCTCCTTCGACATTGCAACAGCCGCAATAGATGCCGCCATGCCTGCTACGGTTATTGATATTTTATAGAAATCACCGGCAATAAGGGCCGTTGTCATATAAACTCCCAAAAATATGACTAATGGGAGTAGTGCATATATATTTCCTTTTGAGTGCTGTTGCATTGGGTTTATGTGATTTAGCCGCTACAAAAATAGCGTATATTCATCAATAAACCATATTTTTTGTGTTACATTGGTTTAGTTTTGAAAAAAACACTATATTTATTGACAAAAATAATTGTTATGAAAATCGAAAAAATTATCGCTCGTGAAATATTGGATTCGCGAGGAAACCCCACAATTGAGGTTGATGTTGTACTTGAATCGGGTATTGTAGGCCGTGCATCTGTGCCTTCGGGGGCATCGACGGGCGAGAATGAGGCGTTGGAGCTGCGAGATGGCGACAATAGCCGTTTCTGTGGCAAGGGAACTCTTCAGGCGGTGCAAAATGTAAATACCGTAATTGCTCCTATATTGAAGGGGTGTTGTGTGTTTGAACAACGTGTAATAGACCACAAAATGATAGCGTTGGATGGAACTCCCAACAAAGCTAAACTCGGTGCGAATGCCATATTGGGCGTTTCGATGGCTGTGGCCAAGGCTGCGGCCAAATATTTGAAAATCCCATTGTATCGTTATTTGGGAGGCGTTAACACCTATGTAATGCCTGTGCCTATGATGAATATTATAAATGGTGGTTCGCATAGTGATTCTCCTATTGCCTTTCAAGAATTTATGATTCGTCCCATTGGCGCAACTTCTATTCGCCATGCAGTACAGATGGGTGCCGAGATATTTCATGCACTAAAAGCCGTTCTGCGCAAAAAAGGTTTATCAACAGCCGTAGGAGATGAAGGTGGCTTTGCTCCGCAACTTGATGGTACAGAGGCGGCTCTGGAGCTTATTCTTGAGGCTATTGACAAAGCCGGATACAAGGCAGGTGAAGATGTGACGCTGGGCTTGGATTGTGCAGCTTCAGAGTTCTATAAAAATGGAGTATATGACTACTCTATATTTGAGGGAGATCATGGCAAACAACGTTCTACGGACGAGCAGGTGGCCTATCTTGAGAGTCTTGTGACGAAATATCCCATCGATTCTATCGAGGACGGTATGGCCGAGGGTGACTGGGATGGCTGGCGCAAGCTTACGGACACAATTGGGCGCAACTGCCAACTCGTGGGGGATGATTTGTTTGTGACAAATGTCGAGTATCTTAGGCGTGGCATAACGGAACATTGCGGCAATGCCATACTTGTGAAGGTAAATCAGATAGGAACTTTAAGCGAAACGTTCGATACAATTGATATGGCGCATCGTCATGGATATAAGACGATTATCTCTCACCGCTCGGGCGAAACCGAGGATGCGACAATAGCCGATATTGCCGTGGCAACTAATAGTGGTCAGATAAAAACAGGTTCGATGAGCCGTTCTGATCGCATGGCAAAATATAACCAATTGTTGCGTATCGAGGAGATGCTTGGCAGGCAGGCGCAATATGGCTACAAATGTGTGTTTTGATAATAATTATGGGGGTGGCGCAGTTTGGTTCGGCTATTGCGCCACCTTAATTTTATTATTATCAGTGTGATATATATGGTTTTTTGTTAAAAAATGTAAAAAAAAGCCTGAAAGTTTTGTTAATTCAAATATAATCCCTACTTTTGCACCGCTTAATAAGGCATAATGCTGTTGTAGCTCAGTGGTAGAGCACTTCCTTGGTAAGGAAGAGGTCACGAGTTCAATCCTCGTCAACAGCTCAAAGGAGGGAAGATGAAAATCTTTCCTCTTTTTGTTTTATATCACATTGATAATCACTGCGTAAACTCCATTAATTCGTTTGTATTCTATTCTGTTGAGGATACAATAATAGCAAATTCACTTCCTTATTCAAATAATGTTTTATACCGTTATAATTGCAAAAACATAGGAAATAGCATAGTAAATGACGCAGTAAATAATTTTATGACAACATTCAATTACAATAAAAGCAGCGATGCCCAAGAAGGTTTTCGCTGCTTTTATTGTAATTGAATATATGTTCTGCAATAATATATCCTCGTCCTCTAGAACTCCGATGTGAAGTGGAAACGGATGTCTTTGAAATTTTCCTGTGCTAAAGCCAATGCGTAGCTTGTGTCGGCCAGAAAAACATCGCGGCCATGTTTGTCGACAGCCATATTTGAGTGCTTACGGCGTTTAAAGTCGGCGAGCTGCTCCTGATTGTCACTCTCAATCCAACACGCTTTGTGAATTGAGATGGGCTCCCAACGGCATGATGCGCCATACTCGTGAGCCAAGCGGTATTGAATAACCTCAAACTGCAACTGTCCTACTGTGCCGATAATCTTACGACCATTGAGCGATGAAGTGAAGAGCTGTGCAACGCCCTCATCCATGAGTTGATCTACACCCTTGGCAAGTTGCTTGAACTTCATCGGGTCGGCATTTTCGATGTAGCGGAACAGCTCCGGTGAGAATGACGGAATACCGGTAAAACGTAACTTTTCGCCCTCGGTGAAAGTGTCGCCAATCTTGAATGTGCCCGTGTCGTGAAGACCTACAATATCACCAGGGTAGGCAAAGTCGATAACAGACTTCTTCTCGGCCATAAATGCTGTGGGTGATGAGAATTTGAGCTGTTTGCCACTGCGCACATGCAGGTAGTTTTTGTTGCGCTCGAATGTACCCGAACAAATCTTCATGAAGGCAATGCGGTCACGGTGATTAGGATCCATATTAGCGTGAATCTTGAATATAAAACCTGTCATCTTTTGCTCGCTCGGCTCAATCTGACGGCTCTCGGTTGTTGAGGGGCGAGGTGATGGAGCAATACGAATAAAACACTCCAAAAGTTCTCTTACACCGAAATTATTTACAGCCGAGCCAAAAAATACCGGAGCCAATTTACCCTCGAGATATTCGTCACGGTTGAAATCGTCGTAAACACCCTCTACGAGTTCGAGATTCTCACGCAGTTGCTCGGCAAATTTTGGGGAGATGTAGTTGTCGAGTTCAGGTGATGATATGTCGTTGAAGTCGACCGTCTCTGCGTCGGCGGTCTGTCGCTCATCACTGGTAAATAGCGATAAATTCTTCTCGTAGATATTATATACACCTTTGAATGTTTCACCGCTAGATATTGGGAATGCCAGCGGACGAACGCGTATCTGCAACTCGCGCTCCACCTCATCGAGAAGGTCAAAGGGGTCCTTACAAGGGCGGTCGAGCTTGTTGATGAATACCATTACAGGCGTATTTCTCATGCGGCACACATTCATCAATTTGCGAGTCTGAGCCTCCACACCCTTTGCTCCGTCAATTACAATGATAACCGAATCTACGGCAGTAAGAGTACGGTATGTATCCTCGGCAAAATCCTCGTGGCCGGGAGTGTCAAGGATATTGATCTTTACATCCTTATAGTTGAAGCCCATAACAGATGTTGCCACCGAGATACCACGCTGGCGCTCAATCTCCATAAAGTCCGAGGTCGCACCCTTTTTGATTTTATTACTCTTTACGGCTCCTGCCACATGAATTGCACCACCAAATAGAAGCAATTTCTCGGTTAGAGTGGTTTTACCCGCATCGGGGTGGGCAATTACGGCAAAAGTTCTGCGCTTGGTTATTTCATCGATTAACGCCATGGTATTGATATTTTGTTTGTGCTCTTTTTTTTCGTCTGCAAAGATAGATATATAAATTCAAAAAGTGGCATTATTCCACGGCTTTTGCCCCGTTTTCGTCACATATAAGCAATGAGGAGTCGCCGTAGGACAGGAATCTGAATCCGTTTGCGAGTGCAAAGTCATAAATCCGTTTCCAATCTTCGCCAACGTATGCCGAAACCAGCAATAGCAATGTCGATTTCGGTTGGTGGAAGTTGGTTATTATTCGGCTTACGATACGGAATTTGAAGCCCAGCGGAGTAATCATTATCTGTGTTGCCGCCTTTATACTGTCAAGGTTCTGGCTTCGCATGAATGAGAGCAGCTCCTGTAAAGCCTCCTTGCCTGTGTAGTTTTGTGGAATGTTGTAGCACTCCCATTGCCCAATCACCTGCTCTTGTGATGGCGTGCCTGAATTATGTATACGCCATGCCAATGCGGGCAGCGACTCTAACGTGCGGACAGAAGTTGTTCCCACTGCTGTGATATTGCCGTGGTGTGCAAGCAGATTTTCAAGTGTTGAACGGCGCACCTCAAAATGCTCGGTATGCATGGGATGTTCTGCGGCATTGTCGCTTTTTACGGGTAGAAAAGTGCCTGCTCCCACATGAAGTGTAACCTCGTCAAAGCAGAATCCCTGCAACTTCATTTGCCCGATAACCTCATCCGTAAAGTGTAATCCGGCAGTGGGGGCTGCCACCGAGCCTTCAAATTTTGAGTATACGGTTTGATATCTCGTCAAATCAATATCTTCGCTCTCGCGATTGAGGTATGGCGGGATAGGAATCCGCCCCAAATGTTCGAGCAATACTCCGAATGTTATATCGGCATTCCACTCGAATCGAACAATATGTTCGCGCTCGCCACGCTCAGTAATCTCGGCCGATAGTCTGTATTGTAAACCTTCGTATTCGAAGTCTATAAATATCTGACCCTCTTTCCATTTTTTCAGGTTGCCTACAATACAACTCCACTCGCACGCACCCTTAACCGCAAAAGCTCGTTCATAGTCGGCCGGAGCATGCGGCTCAAGGCAAAATACCTCGATTCGTGCACCCGAGGCTTTGTGCATAATCACTCTGGCGCGAATGACTTTGGTGTTGTTGAACACCAACAATGAACCTTGAGGAATCTCGTCTGCAAGGCAACGGAATCGGCTCTCGTTTATATTGCCGTTGCGATATACCAGAAGCTTCGAGTCACTGCGGTTCTCAAGTGGAAATTTCGCAATGCGCTCATCGGGCAGGGGGTAGTCGAAATTATTTATATCGATATGACGTTCCATGTAGTTTTGTTTTTTGCCTTGCAAAGATAGCTTATTTTTATATTAAAGTATGCATGCGGTCTACAATTACTCCTAATCTGTTAAATCACAAACATGTTTCTAATAAAAAATATGATAGAATAATACCTTGTATTATAATTTTTTGTATCTTTGAGTTAAGAATAGAATCATTCTAACCTAAATAAATAATAGCTATGGCTTACAAAATTATTGACATTGAGGGCGTAGGCGAGGTTTACGCCGCAAAATTACAAGAGGCAGGTATCAATACCCCCGAGGATCTTCTTGCAGCATGTGCAGCAGCTAAGGGTCGTGCCGAGATGGCAGAGAAGACCGGTATCAGCGAGAAACTCATTCTTCGTTGGACCAATCATGCCGATTTGTTCCGTATTAAGGGCGTAGGCCCCCAGTTCTCTGAGTTGTTGGAGGCTGCCGGTGTAGATACTGTTAAGGAGTTCCGTCATCGTGTAGCTGCTAACCTTCAGAAGAAGTTGGAGGAGGTTAATGCCGAGAAGAATCTGGTTAACCGCGTACCTAGCGAGAGCGAGCTTCAGAAGATGATCGATCAGGCTAAGGAGATGGAGGTTACAATGACCTACTAATTTGAATGTCATATAACAAACAACCCCGACAACTAATGATGTCGGGGTTGTTTTTGCTTTATGCTTACATCTTATTTTGTAGCATCTGCGATACCGCGCAGGTAACCGATTGACTCGGCAACACCAGGGTGGGGATTACGGCTGTTCTTCTCGAACTCTAGTGATACAACGCCCTGATACTTGATCTGACGCAAAACCTTAACGATAGGACGGAAGTCGATTACACCACGACCCATCTCCCAAGTCTGACCCTTCTTTGTGGGCTCGGTCTCATCCTTGATGTGGATGTCGAAGATCCAATCCTTATACTTCTTGATATCCTTGATGATATCCTCGCCCATACGAACTGAGTGACCGAGGTCCATGCAACAACCAACACCATTTGCAGGATCCTTAAACACCTCAACTACCTTATAGATGTTGGGGAAAGGCTGGCCGTCAGGACCATGAGTGTGAACTGCCACCTTAATGCCGGTCTCCTTAACCTTCTTGATGATGTAATCGGCCAACTCGTAAGTGGGAACGCCAATGAACATCTTGGCACCGTAGCGCTGTGCGTAGGCAAATGCACGGTCTGCATCAGCCTCTGAACGCATGTAGATAGGGCCGAGGATGTAGGGATTCACATCATACTCCTTGCACTTTGCCTTAAAGGCCTCCATCTGCTCCTCGGTAGAGTTAAGGGGCAACCACCAATCCTTTACAGAGAGATACTTAACGTCCATGCTCTTAAGGAATGCGAGGGTTTCATCGAGTTTGAAGTTACGGTAGGTAAAACCTGCCACACCGATTTTGAAGTCCTCTGAACCGCGAGGGCCGCTAACGAGCTGTGCCTCGGCGGGTGTTACGAATGACAGCATAGCTGCAAACGTAAAGATGCTGAAAAGTTTTTTCATAAAAATTCTATTAAATTGTTTATAGGTTACATTCAATCACAAAAATAGAAAAAATATCTTATTATTCTATAATCTTTTATAAGTTTTTTGCATGTTAAATAAGCTGAATGATTGTATGCGGTTATGGAATAGGTGTGGTATTACCTTTTTTTGTTTGGCAATCCGACATCAAAAAGCGGAGGCCGTCAAAGACCTCCGCTTATGATATAGTTATCGTTGAGATAATTATTTTGTGCCATCTGCGATACCGCGCAGGTAACCGATTGACTCGGCAACACCGGGGTGGGGATTCTTGTGGTTCTTCTCGAACTCAAGTGATACAACGCCCTGATACTTGATCTGACGCAAAACCTTAACGATAGGACGGAAGTCGATTACACCACGACCCATCTCCCAGGTCTGCCCCTTCTTTGTGGGCTCGGTCTCATCCTTGATATGGATGTCATAAATCCACTCTTTATACTTCTTGATATCCTTTACGATATCCTCGCCCATACGAACTGAGTGGCCGAGGTCCATGCAGCAACCGATGCCGAGTGAGGGATCTTTGAAAATCTCAACAACTTTGTAGATGTTGGGGAAAGGAGCGCCATCGGGGCCGTGAGTGTGGATGGCGAGCTTGATGCCGGTATCCTTCACCTTCTTAATAACATAGTCTGCCAACTCATAGTTAGGCACGCCGATAAACATCTCGGCACCATAGCGCTGTGCGTAAGCAAATGCGCGATCAACGTCAGCCTCTGAACGCATGTAGATAGGGCCGAGGATATAGGGATTTACACCATACTCTTTGCACTTTGCCTTGAAAGCCTCCATCTGCTCCTCGGTAGAGTTAAGGGGCAACCACCAATCCTTTACAGAGAGATACTTAACGTCCATGCTCTTAAGGAATGCGAGGGTCTCATCGAGTTTGTAGCTGCGATATGTGTAACCTGCTACACCGATTTTGAAATCCTCTGAACCGCGAGGGCCGCTAACGAGCTGTGCCTCGGCGGGTGTTACGAATGACAGCATAGCTGCAAACGTAAAGATGCTGAAAAGTTTTTTCATAGATTTATAAATTTATTAAGGGTTGTCATTTGATTCTTATCTCATTTTATATCGTTTTGCCAAACCGCCCTCTGCCGTTTCGCGATAGAGACTTGGAAGATTATGTCCGGTCTCTTTCATAACCTCAACCACATGGTCGTAATTCACACGATGTTTTCCGTCCGAGAGGATGGCGAATGTGGCCGAGTCGATGGCTCGGGCTGCCGCCACAGCATTACGCTCGATACATGGGATTTGAACAAGTCCGCATACAGGGTCGCATGTGAGACCCAAGTGATGCTCCAATGCCATCTCTGCCGCATACTCAATCTGGGCAGGTGTTCCACCCATCAGCTGGCATGCTGCGGCAGCCGCCATGGCGCAGGCTACACCAATTTCACCCTGACAGCCAACCTCTGCACCCGATATGGAGGCATTTGTTTTGGCGATGTTGCCAAATATGCCGGCGGTGGCCAATGCTCGCAATATGCGTATACGACGATAGTTGTTGGTATCGGCCAGGTGATATATAACAGCCGGAAGTACTCCGCATGAGCCGCATGTGGGCGCTGTAACCACTGTGCCGCCCGAGGCGTTCTCTTCTGCTGTGGCGAGTGCATAGGCGTATAGGCGAGAACGATTGCTGACAGTAGGCCCATACTCTTTTGATTTAACCCAATATGTGCAGGCCTTACGTGCCACCTTTAATCCGCCGGGTAGTACACCATCGTTGTTGAGTCCGTTGTCGATAGTCTGGCACATGGTCTCCCAGATATTGTCAAGATAATTCCAGATGTCTTCTGACTCGCAATCCTGTACATACTCCCAAATGCTTTTGCCTTCACGGTCGCACCATTCCAATATCTGCTCTGACATCGTCAGGGGATATATATTCTCGCCCGAGAGCTGTGGCATTTCCGGACTGGCGATGTTTCCTCCGCCAACGCTGTATATTGTCCATTGATCAATCACGTTGCCCCCTTTTAGCGCTTCGAATAACATACCGTTGGTGTGAAACTCCTTTACGATATCGGCACGCCACATAATTTCGGTGGGAGCATGAGGTTCCAGCACCTCACGAATGGCGGTGTCGGTAAGGTGCCCCTTTCCCGTTGCTGCCAGCGAACCGTAGAGCGTAACGCGGTAGGCCTCGGCATTGTTGTTTCGTGCCAAAAACATTTCGGCAGCTTTCTTGGGGCCCATGGTATGGCTACTGGACGGCCCTTTGCCTATTTTATATAGCAGTTTTAGCGATTCCATAAAAAATTAAACGTGTCTTAAAATTTCCTCCAATGAGTTGAAGTGGCTCTTGTAATCCTCCAATGAGCGATTGATAACCTCGTAGGCCTCTTCACGATTGTATGTTGCAACAATCTCCACCTTGCATTGATGTTCGTTTTCTCTATCTGATGCGGGCATGTCCTTATAGGTCAGGAAATAGTGCTTCAGTCTGTCAACGACCACATGGGGTAGCTCCGAAATATCGTTATAACCGCGATAGGTCGCATCGTTGCGCAGCACGGCGATAATCTTGTCGTCGGCCTCGTCGCCGTCAAGCATGCGAAATCCGCCAATAGGCTTTGCCATGGCAATGATATCTCCGTGGGCTATGGTGCGCTCGGTGAGTACGCAAACATCCAGAGGGTCGCCATCGCCCTTAATACCTTTACGCCCACTCTGCTCCATGCAATACTCTGCTACTGCATCGCCGCAGAAACTCTGCGGAATAAAGCCGTAAAGTGCAGGCACTACTGTGGAGTATTTTTGTGGACGATCAATACGTATATAGCCGCTCACCTTGTCAAGTTCATACTTTACAGTGTCGGTAGGAACCATCTCAATAAATGTAGCAACAACTTCGGGTGCCTGTTCGCCCACTTCAAGACCATGCCACGGATGGGATTTGTATCTTAAGCCCATCAGTCGAGCTATAGGATCGTTGATTTTGTTTCCCATAGGTTGTAATGTAAATAGTAATTATATTATGTGTTTATTTATCAATCCTTAAGGCCGTAATAATCGCACCAATAGAGTACCGACTCCCTTTTTACCTTGAAAAAGTTGTTTTCGTTTATAGTTGCGAGTTTATACTCCTTGTGGGTGCTTCCGCCTGTTGGACGATCTTCCATTTTGCAATCCTCGCCAGTGTCATTTTTGATGTAATCGGCGATTCGTGCCTGCCACCTCTGCACTCGTTTTGTTGCATCGTTGGGGTGCATCAAGTCTTCGGCATCATTAACAACGCGCATCAACTCTTCTGCGTACATCTTGCGGAACTCCTCAATTTGAATGATCTTCCAAATCAGAGGCCTATCCTTCGGGCCCCAGTTAAACGGATCGTGACGACCCTGATCTTCATTATCATTTCTTGTGGAGCAATTGCCCAATGAGTTGTCGTAGTCGAACGGTATGAAGTAGAACTTGTAATTTGTTGGATTTGTTGAGTTGAAATAGATGTAGAAATTATTTCTATTATTCCAATAATCATCCCACATACCGAGACAAACATTCACGGCATATGTACGAAGTAGTAACCTCACATCGCAAGCTTTTTGAATCCACTCCTTAAAGGCCTTGCCTTCAAGGGTGTTAAATTGCGTGATAAAGTTATTGAGTTGAGCCTTGGCTGTAACGAAATCATCAAGGTTGGTCTTTAATTCGTACATATACTCCTTGCCCTTGTCATTATCTTTGCCAATGTTAGCATCTTTGTAATTAGAGTCGGGGCTCAAGGTGGCCTTGTGGCGACATTTCCAGAGGTTACCCTTCGATGAACCGAATTCGTTCTTCCTCACCTTCACATACTCATCGTCAATAGGCTCGACCATAGCATATACGCCGTAGTAAGTCTCTTTTGGATCTCCTTCTACCTTGATGTATAGTCGGCAATGTGCTGCATTTGTGCCTGTGAAAGCTCCTGCACGGCGGAAAAGGTCGTAGCTGAATACCTCTCTGACATAGGTGGGGTCGGCATGATTCCATCTTAAAAGAATCTTTCTGGCACCATGTACGGTATGGGCATCATCTTTTACGAATTTTCTGAAGTTGATCTGGAAGTGGCAACGATTCCAATCTGTGTCGACCGATTTGTGCATCTCGCCTGTTTTGCCTTCAGGGCGTTTTCTTGTGGCTCGGCCTCGAATACGCAACCCCGCATCTTTTATGGTGGTTATCTCTGTGCCCTTAACATATTTTACATCACAATGTATGGTGTGATTGGTGTTTTTATCTTTGTCGTAAGCAGCCAAAAGACTGTTCCACTCCTCCAATGTTACCTCTACATGGATTTTGGGAACATACTTTTCATCATATAAATATGTGATACCGTATTTTTCGGCTTGTGTTGGTCCTGTTTCTGTTGGTGTGTTGTTTTGGCCGGTTGAGCCATTGTTGTTTCCTCCATCATCGTCGGATTTACTGCACGAGAATAACATTGCGCCCAAAAGAATGAGGGTAATGCATCTTTGTATTCTAATACAGCGTGCAAAGATTCTTTCTCTCATAGGTTTGTAGTTTAATGTGGTAAATAAATAATTCATATTGTCAGGATATTTAACCATTGGCATTATCCTACAATATATTTGGCGATTTTGGGTAAAAATCTATATATGGCGGCTGTCATTGCATAGCAAATAATATATACTATCAAGACAGTGAATATTACACAAACCGGAGTGGGCAACCCAAGCGGGGCGAGGAGGATAATGATAGGCCCAATGAAAATATAGTGCATCAAATATACTCCAAAGCTATGTTTTGTTGTGCGAGCAAGGATGTTTTTGATCTTCTCCGAAGATATTTTCACCCTATGCATAATCATGAACAAGCCAATAGCCATCAACGCCACATTCGGTGAGCAGAATTGCCAGAAAAGCTCCAACTTTTCAGGTGCATCGGCATAGCTGTATTGTGCGGCCATGGTGACATATCCCGAATAGGTGATAATATAGCCTGCAAAATAGAGCATTGCTCCAACAGCCACAATTTTTCGTGAGGGTAGGGGAGTCCCCTTTCCCATCAGGTGGCCCAAAAGCAGATAGCCGGCAAAACCCGCAAAATAGTAGAATGTGCCAAACTCATTCCATGCACACTCTCCGAAGATGTCGGGTGATACAGCCTCGCGTAGGTACGGAATAAGTAGTGAGCATCCCCACATGATGATAAATATGCGTATTAGCGTTTGATCTCTCTTTTCGACCCATGCCGAGAAAAATGGCATGATGAGATACAGACCTATCAACATATAAATATACCACATATGGGTAGTGTAGCCGTTGAATCCTAGTGGAATCATTGCGATATTCTGCAACATATCGCCAATGTGTTGAGAGGGTGAAAATTCGAAAGGAAACAGGATTGATATAACGCTCTTGTCGAGCCCTATTACCCCTGTGAGCCATGGGATGATGTAATAAACAATCGACCATACAACCATCGGTATTGCAACACGGGGAATACGTTTGCAATAGAAGTCGGATGCCGACTCCTTTATGGGAAGAAGAAGTAAGCCGGTCATCATTGCAAAGAGCGGCACGCTGGGGCGCATCAGCGAACCTATGAATATACCCCAAAATCCCGTTGTGGGATCTTCTTGCGGTGTGGCGTTGTATAAGTCGACGCTATGTGCAGCAATAACCATAAGCAAGGCTGTCAGACGTAGAAGGTCTAACCACACCACTCTTTGTTTGTCTGCAGGTCGAGTCATAGTAATAGTTTTAGGTTGTGCAAATATTGTGCAAATATAGCGTAGTAGGTATTATTTATGTGAATTAGCCCACATTTAAGGTCCTATTACACCTATACTCTACAAATATATAAAAATATTTTGCAATTTATGGCGTAAGGATGAAAATAATCAAATAATATCATAAAAAATCAAGCAGGTTACCCTAATTGGTGAGTAACCTGCTCGAAAAAATGTTGCTATTACTATTGTTATTGTAAATATTGCAATACGTTGCCACTTATCTGCATGAGTGAAATTTCACACAATTTGGTGTTGTATTCGGCTGCCAGAATACGCTCCTCGGCATCAAGCAGACTCTTTTGTGCCTCGCGCATGTCAATACCGGGAAGATCTCCAAGCAGGTAGCGCTCCATAGCCATCTCGTAATTCTCTCTTGCGGCAACGAGATTCTGCTTTTCGAGTTTGATCAGCTCGATATTGTTCTGATATGCCTGCCAGAAGTTTGCCAAATCGGCCATCAATTCCAGCTCCAATTGATTGCGGGTATGTTGTGCCGATTCGATCTCTATGCGGGCGTTACGTTGCTCACGACGGCGATTGCCGTCAAAAATCGTAAAGCCTAACTGTAATCCCACATTGGGGCCTAATGTGCCTCGTGTCTTTATACTGCCACTACCAAAGTGATTGTGGGTGTAGCCATAGCCCGCCGAGAGATTCAGGTGGGGATAGTTACGTGATTTTATGGCTTTGTAGTCCAACTCTGAAATTATGGTGTTGCGATCAGCTATGAGTAGTTCAACATTGGCATCTGCTGTTGCTGCTGCCAATGCATCCCACTGAAGTTGGTCGTTTACAAGAATCATTGTGTCGGCAGCAACTTGACGCTCGTTGATATTCTCATTGGCCATCAATTCGTTGATGCGTATGCGAGATGCCATTACGGCCTCCTGCTGCGACATGTATTGTGATGAGTCGGCGTTGAAATCTACGCGGGCCTGCAGCATGTCCAAACGTGAAAAATCACCAATCTTGTATCGCTCTTCGCTGATACGCAGACGCTCGCGTGAAAGTGCTACCGCATAACGGAAATTTTTAAGGCGCAATGTCTGCTGAATAAGGTTGTAGTATTCAGCAGTTAAGTTGGCAACAAAATCCTCAATAGTAAGACGTGTGCGCAGCTGCCCAATTTCACGCATCTCCTGCAACTTTTTGTAGTTGGTGCGCAACTGCATGCCGTTGAATATTGTCCAATTGAGCGAAACTCCAACATTGGCACTCTGGTCGTATGCCGCCTTCTCAACACTCTTCTCGCCCTCCACAGGGGTGGATGAGGTGCGGTCGGCCGAGCCGTTATATCCCGCTGAAAGGTTTAGCGAGGGCAACATGCCGGCATTGGCGGCCGTTGCATTGTTGTCGGCAATTTGTTGATCGTTTCTTACAATCAGAATGTCGTAATTCTGTTCAAGCCCTCTCTCCAAACACTCCTTGAGTGATATGGTTTGAGCCCATACGCCGACGGTAAATATTGTAAATATAGCTGAAAATATATATTTCATCTTTGTGTAATATTATTCGGTTTTTGCGATTTTGCTACGATCGGTAGAGACGTATGTGTAGATGGCGGGTACAACATAGAGTGTGAGGATGGTAGATACCAGCATACCTCCAACTACGGCGATACCCATCGCAATACGACCATTGGCACCCTCTCCTGAAGCGTATGTCAAGGGCAGAAGTCCCAATATGGTAGATGCACTGGTCATCAGGATTGGACGCATACGTTGTAGAGCAGATTCCTGAATTGCCTGCCACATTTCAATGCCGGCCTCCTGTTTTTGGTTGGCAAACTCCACGATAAGAATACCGTTCTTGGCAACCAGACCGATTAGCATGATAATACCGATTTGGCTATAAATGTTCATGGTTTGCCCTGATGCATACATAAATATCAATGCACCTGCAATAGCCAAAGGCACCGTAAGCATAATCACCAACGGATCCTTGAAACTCTCAAACTGTGCTGCCAAAATCAGGTAAATCAGCACAATGGCAAGCGCAAAGGCAAATATAAGACTCGAAGAGCTTTCGCGGAACTCCTTTGAGTCGCCTGTGAGGGCTGTTCGGAAATCGTCAGGCAGAACTTCTGCAGCAATACGGTCCATCTCCTCAAGACCTTGTCCTATGGTCTTACCTTTTGCAAGTCCGGTCGAAATTGTGGCCGACAGGAAGCGATTGTAGTGGTAGAGCTGTGGCGGTGCAACATTCTCCTCCAACTCTACAAGGTTGTCCATCTGAATCATCTTGCCGTCACCGCTTCGCAGATATATCGATTTCAGATCGGCAGGCTTATTACGCTGCTGGCGGTTAATCTCAGCCAAAATCTCATACTGCTTACCATTCATGTAGAAATATCCCATACGCTGACCACTCAAGCCATATTGCAGGGTCTGGGCGATATCTCGGGTGGAAACACCCAGCAGATTGGCCTTGTCGCGGTTGATGGTGATTCGAGCCTCGGGCTTGCTGAACTTTAGGTTCACGTCAGCCATCTGGAAGATAGGACTTTCATAAACCTTCTCCATGAATTTCGGCAGAATATCTTGCAGGCGATCGATTGTGGTAGCCTGCAATACATATTGCACAGGCATTCCTCCTCGGCGATTACCGAATGTTGCCTGCTGCTGCACGAAAGCCCTTGCTTTGGTCTGCTTTTTTGTCTCTGCCGACAGAATTTCTGCGATCTCCATCTGGGTGCGTTCGCGAGTGGCAATATCGTTCAATGCAATCTGTATATTGCCTCGTCCGCTGCTTACTCGTGCGGTGATATATTTCGATTCGGGAACGAGTGTGTCGGCCATAAGATTGATGCTCTCGGTGTAATCTCGCATATATTCATAAGTAGCACCCTCGGTACCCGAAGTGTTGATGGTAATCTGCGAGCGGTCCTCAAGCGGAGCCAGCTCGGCGGGAATAGACATCCAGAGCCAGCCTATGACAGCAAACATGATGACAGTGAGAGGTATGGCCAGCCATCTGCGTTTCAAGAAGCTTTGTAAGGTACGCTCGTAGAAATTATTTAAGCCAACGAAGAATGGCTCGGTTTTGTTGTAGAACCAACCCTTCTGCTCTGTTCTTACAAGCAACTTTGACGACAGCATAGGTGTTACGGTTAGGGCGGCAAATGTTGAAATCAATACAGCTCCCGATATCACCATACTAAACTCGAAGAAGAGCTTTCCGGTCATACCATCCATAAACACAATCGGGAAGAATACAGCCAATAGAGTAACCGAGGTGGACAGTACTGCAAAGAAAATCTCTTTAGCACCCTCAATACCCGCTTCGAATGGCGACATACCTCGCTCAATGCGAATATATATATTCTCGGTCATTACAATGGCATCATCCACCACAAGTCCCACGGAGAGTACCACCGCCAACATCGAAAGCACGTTGATAGAACATCCTGTCAGATACATCACGAAGAATGTTCCGATGAGCGATATGGGGATTACGATACAAGGAATAATCGTTACTCGGATATTGCGCAGGAATAGGAATATGATGACGATAACCAGCGCAAAAGCCTCGAAAATTGTCTGTTTAACCTCGTTGATTGAGGCTCGAATAAAGCGAGTGTTATCGAAACCGTAATTCAGCACGATATCGTCGGGAAGGTCTTTCTGCATCTGCTCAACACGCTCATATACTGCATCGGCAATCTCGATATGGTTAGCGCCGGGCTGCGGAATTACAACAACACCGACCATCGGCACGCCGTTCATCTTCATGTAACTGCGTGTATCCTGCGGGCCGAGTTCGGCACGTCCGATGTCGCTCAAACGGATAATACGGCTGTCGCTCTCCCTTACGACCAAATCGTTGAACTCTTGCGCGGTGTGCATAAGTCCCATAGTACGAATCGTAAGCTCGGTGGTATTACCCTCGATACTCCCCGAAGGAAGCTCGACATTCTCACGATCCAATGCACTCTTGACATCCACGGGTGTGATGCCGTATCCTGCCATTTTGGCCGGATCAAGCCAAATGCGCATTGAATATCGTTTCTCACCCCAAATTTGTACAGCACTTACATCACTGATTGTTTGTAACTGCTCTTTGATGGTAAGGTCGGCAATTTCACTAATCTCCAACAATGAACGCTTGTCGCTCTGAACGGCAAGCATAAGAATTGGTTGCGCATCGGCATCAGCCTTCGACACTGTCGGAGGGTCGCAGTCACGAGGCAGATAGCGTTGGGCTCGTGATACTTTGTCACGTACGTCGTTTGCCGCAGTCTCAAGGTCTACCGACAACTCGAACTCTACTGTTACGCGGCTCGAACCGACAGAGCTGACACTCGACAATGAACGAATACCTGGAATACCGTTGATATTCTGCTCCAAGGGCTCGGTAATCTGGTTCTCGATTACATCGGCATTTGCTCCCGGATAAGAGCATGATACCGAAATGATGGGGTTATCCACACTCGGATACTCTCTCACGCCCAAATAGGTGTAACCGATTACGCCAAAAATGACAATAATCAGCGTTAGCACCGTAGCGAGTACCGGTCGGCGAATACTTAATTCGGAAATATTCATAGTCAGCCTCCCTTAATTATTCAACATTATCAAGTTTTACTGGCAACTCCTCACGCAATTGCAATGTGCCTGAGGTAATAATGGTGTCGCCTACTTCAATGCCCTCGATGATATGTATCAGAGCGTCAGTACGAAGCCCTGTTTTAACGGTTTGAGCATATGCCTTTCCACCACGATAAACATATACTTTGTCGACACCCATTTCTGGTACGATAGCCTCGGTGGGTACTGCTATGGCATTGGGTATATCCTGCATACGAATCTTTGCCGATATAAATCGACCCGGTTGCAGGCGGCCATTGGTGTTGGGGTAGGTGGCACGAACTGCCAACATGCGGGTTGAAGCATCCACCTCCGACTCCTTGGCATAGACTGTGGCGCTGAACTCCTCGTTAATGCCCTCGACGGTGAATTTCAAAGGAGTACCCTTCTTTACCTGATCGGCATATCGCTCCGGAACGAACATGTCGATTTTTAATGGAGAAACCTTTGTTAGCTTGGCAACTACAACACTTGAGTTGGCGTAAGCTCCTTCGCTGACATTACGCAAGCCGATTATTCCGTCAAATGGCGCACGAAGTTCAGTGAGCGCGATATTTTGCTTGATTATATTGATGTCGGCATTTAGCGTTGCCAATTCGGTGCTGGCCTTCTCGTAGGCCTCTTGGCTGACGGCATCCTTCTCGAGTAGTGCGCTTTGGCGATATACTCGGTCTTGGGCAAGCTTTAACTGTGCCTCATAGCGAGATAATTGTGCCAATAGTGGTTTGTCATTAACCTTGGCAAGCAGATCACCCTTACGTACTAACGAGCCTTCCTGAAAATTGATCTCTATGATTTTGCCTGAAGTTTCAAAAGTGAGGTCCACCTCCTCGTCGGGCAATAGGTTTCCGACCATTGTAAGGTCATCTGTGAGGGTTTGGGTGCGAATGATTTTTCCATTAACATTCAGGATGCTACCCTTTTGAGATTTAGAGGTAGGAGCAGCTTGCTCATTGCTTCCCGATGATTTGTAGTACTTGTATACGCCACCAATTACGCAAAATACAAGTGCGACTATGGCCGTAATAATCCATTTTCTCTGCATATTTCGCATAGTTTAAATTGTTATTTCTTAATAAAATTAAGAAACAAAATTAATATTTATGTATAAATTA
Source organism: Alistipes sp. (assembly GCA_017935185.1). Lineage (GTDB taxonomy): Bacteria > Bacteroidota > Bacteroidia > Bacteroidales > Rikenellaceae > Alistipes. The sequence goes on from JAGBIC010000008.1 coordinate 34,080, forward strand.
ACATTCATATGGAGTTTGTTTGATGGGTGAATCGCCAAAAATGGCGGGTGAATCGCCCAAATAGCGAAGGAATTTAGTCGCGAAATCTCGTGGTAGAGTTTAAAAAGTCCTGTCAGTATACAAGAAATAAGATTTTACTTTAATAATTTGGTATATTATGCATTTTGTTGGCTTTTTTTGCATTTTTACGGAATAAGTATTATATTTGTTTTATCGCTAACTTATTAAATACCAATTATGAAAAAACTTCTCTCGGTTGTGGTTGTTGCATCCATGCTGTTGTATGGCAGTTGTGCTCGTCAGGTGGATTACGATGTTTGTGTATATGGTGGTACTTCTGCAGGCGTTATTGCTGCATATGCGGTAGCCAAGCAGGGCAAAAAAGTGGTTTTGATTGAGCCCGGATATCGCTTGGGTGGAATGTCGTCGGGTGGTTTGGGTCATACCGATATCGGCAATAAGCAGGTTGTAAAGGGTTTGTCGCTCGATTTCTATCGCCGTGTGGGTGCTCATTATGGTGCATTGGAGAATTGGGTGTTCGAGCCCAAGGTGGCCGAGCAGATTTTCAATGACTTTATCTCACGTGGTAATGTTGAGGTGTTGTATGGTCATAGAATTTTATCGGCTTCAAAGAGTGGTGCATCAATCACATCCGTAAAGTTGGAGAATATCGATAAATTCATGGGTCGTGTCAAGGTAAATGCCAAGGTGTTTATCGACTGCTCGTATGAAGGCGATTTGATGGCGCGAGCAGGTGTGTCGTATATCGTGGGGCGCGAACCTAATTCACAATATGGTGAAACGTGGGATGGCGTGCAGATGCTGGAGAAGCACCAGTTCCCCGATGGTATTGACCCCTATGTTGTAGAGGGTGATCCGTCAAGTGGTCTTCTATGGGGTATCTCCGATGAAAAACTTGCCGAGAAGGGTAGTGGCGACAATAAAGTACAGGCCTACAATTATCGTATCTGCCTGACCTACGATAAAGACAATCAGCTGCCTATTGAGAAGCCTGCCGATTATGATGCATCACGTTATGAGTTGCTGTTACGACTCATTCAGACTCGCAAAACACATCGCCTTCACGATTACTTCATTATTAGCCCAATGCCCAATAATAAGACCGATATCAATAACAATGGTGGCTTTTCGAGCGATATGATAGGTATGAACCACAACTATCCTGAAGCCTCATACAAAGAGCGTGAGAAGATTATCGCTGCACACAAGAGCTATACTATGGGTTTGTTGTGGTTTATGGGTAACGATGAGCGTGTGCCCGAGGCGATTCGTAGTAGTATGTTGAAAATGGGCCTGCCGAAGGATGAGTATGTGGAATATGGGCATTGGACACCCCAGCTTTATATCCGCGAGGCTCGCCGTATGGTTGGCGAATATGTGGCAACGCAGGCTGACTGCGAGAGCAAGACGATAGTAGAGGATGGCGTTGGTATGGCGGCGTATACCATGGATTCGCATAACTGCCAGCGTGTGGTTATCGAAAAAGAGGGCAAAGCCATGGTAAAGAATGAGGGTGATGTTCAGATTTCTGGCGGTGGTCCGTATCCTGTGTCGTATCGTTCTATAACTCCCAAACGAGAGGAGTGTGATAACCTGCTTGTTCCGGTGTGTTTGTCGGCAAGCCACATTGCTTATGGCTCGATTCGTATGGAGCCTGTGTTTATGCTTTTGGCTCAAAGTGCCGCCAAAGCGGCCTGCCTTGCAATAGATGGAGGAGTTAAGGTGCAGGAGGTTGATGTTAAGGCCATACAGCGTATGTATGACGAGAATTCTCTGTTGGATGGCTCCACTCCCGATATTGTTGTGGATGATGCCGATATAGCAGACGAATCTTGTGCCGGATGGCAGCGAGTTGTTGCTCGTAATGGTTATGGCCGATCGTATATGGTGTTGAATCCCACTGCAAAGAAGCAGTCAATGCGCTACAATATCAATATTAAGGAGAGTGGAAAATATACTCTCTATACTTACTTTATCAAGAGGGGTGAGTCGTCTAAGAAATCTGTTATCTCGGTTGTTGCAGGCGACAAGAAAGAGCAGATTGTTATCAATGCCGATAATGTTGTCATCAAGGGTCAAACCACCAGCACGTGGGTACCCATCGGTGAGTATGATTTGCAGCAGGGCGGTGAGTGTTACGTTGAATATACAAATGAAGGCGACGTGACAGGCCAAATTGTAGCCGATGCCGTGTTGGCCGTCAAGAAGCGTTAAGAGGGGAAATTTTATTTTATGCCAATTTCTTTCTATCTTTGCAGATGGTAAAAGGTAACATTAACCACATCGACAGGTGTGGTTAGTGTGTAAAAAAAGAAAGTTATGGCAGAGAAAAGCATCTTTCATTATAATGTAGAACCGCGTCATGTGGATTTTACAGGTCGTGTGTCAGTATCGTCGTTGTGCGATATTGTCCTGCATGCAGCAGGCGAGGATGCGCACCATAAAGGTTTCGGTATCGACGCCTTGGCAGGCAATAACTATGGCTGGGTATTGTCGCGAATGTGCATAGAGTTGGACTATATGCCTACGGAGTACAGCGAGTTTGATGTGCATACATGGATTAGCGATTACAACCGTCTATCTTCCACGCGAAATTTTATTCTGATTGATGCGGAGGGGCGTGAGTTCGGTCGCTCGGCAACACAATGGTGCATGATAGACTTCTCAACTCGAATGCCTGTGGATATGAATACCATGGCCAAGGCTCATGAAGGAAATATGGTTGATTGCCCCTCTCCCTGTGAGCGCCCGCGTCGTATCTGTGCTGTTGAGAGTGAGCCAGTATTAAACCACAAAGTTGTTTATAGCGATATAGACTTCAATCGTCATATGAACACCATGCGCTATATCGACATCATTTTCGACTCTATGCCAATCGAAGTGCCTGAGAAGTTGGAGTCGTGGCGCATGGATCTGAATTTTATGAAGGAGGCAGTATATGACGATCAACTCTCGCTAATGACAACTGCGGCCGATAATGTAAGCCAATATGAGTTTCGTAATCAAAATGGTGATGCATTGTGCCGTATCGCTCTCGAGATTAAGTAAATATTGTAATGCAAGCAGGGTAAAACTATTGATATGACCCCAATACCATCATTTATATACAAGAAATCGAATCAAGTAACGATGATTGTCCTTGTGCCAATCTTTGCGTTGCTGTTTATATCTATATATACGCCTTTTGACTTCGATAGAATTGATACTGATGTCAAATTCCTTTCGTGGCTTAATATATCACGCGAGTTGGTTGTTCAGCTCATTACCATATGCCTGATATTGGTCGGTATGGCTATTGCTGCATTAAGCCGATGGATGATGAGCGTGTATACTCGCAAACGACAAATATCGTATGTGGCCTATATCTCGTGGATTGCGTGTGAAATTCTTGTTATGGCACTTGTCTTTACCATTATGGCGCTCTTTACTGAGACCAATAAGGGTGTTGTTACGCTTTTCCGCAATTCATTGATGAAGACAATCTTGATATTACTTATCCCCTATACGTTGTCTTATATCTATTTTATCTGGCAGGAGCGTGTAGAGCAGTTGCGTACGATACGTCAGAAACTTTCGGAAGATGAAACAGCTCTTCACAATGCCTATATCCAGATTTACGATGAAAAAGGTGATATGCGCCTATCGGTGCGTCGTGAACATCTGTTGTTGATAGAATCGGCCGACAATTATGTTTGTGTGTGGTATACCAATAACAATACCCCCAAAAAGGTGTTGGTGCGTAATACCCTCAAGCAGGTAGCCGATCAGCTCTCGGCGACCCACATTCAGCGATGCCATCGTTCGTATATGGTAAACCTCGATTTGATTAAAGTTTTGCGCCGCGAAAAAGAGGGAATATTTATCGAATTGGGTGTTGCCGGCATTCCTGATGTCCCCATCTCAAAGACATATATGGACAACGTGAAAAGGTGGTTTTCCGATAATCATGAATAGGTATCTTTTGTAGTAATTTAAATTTCATCAAAAGGCCATATATAAAATTTCACCACGTAATTTTAGATTTTAACCCCTATAGTAATTTCGTCCCACAATTTCGCCCCTTATCACTTTTATTTGCCTGATTCTCTATTTAGAACGATATTCGCATCATCAAAATAGAATCAAACTTAAATTATGAGTCAGCAGCAAAATTCTAAACATGGCGTTGAGCGTTACATTAGTCTTGATGGCAGCGATTTTATGCAGCACTATTTGACTATTTTGCAACATTCGATGCGTACCAAGTGGAATGCTCCCGTATTGAGCGATTATCAGGGCGACACTTTTACCTTCGCCGATATTGCAACACGTATTGCCAAGTTACATTTTATATTTGATAAGTTGGGCGTGAAGCCCGGCGATAAGTTGGCGCTTGCAGCAAAGAATAGCGCTCGATGGGCTACTTCATTTTTGGCAATTGCCACCTATCGTGGTGTGGCAGTTCCCATCCTTAATGATTTTACTCCCGAGGCTATCGGAAATCTTACTCGTCACTCTGAGAGTTGCGTGCTTTTCACCGAGGAGAAGACATGGCAGGAGCTTGATGCAAATGAGTTGCCCGATTTGGTAGCTGCTATCAATGTCGATAATTTTGCACCTCTTTATTCAAAAGATGGTAATCTCGAGCAGATAATGGCCGAGTGCGATGCCGCAATTCCGCAGGTATATCCCGAGTCGCAAAAGGAGATGGCTACAGCCTACACTTTTGGTGATATTGACGATTTGGCTATTATTAACTATACCAGCGGTACAACCAGTTCTCCAAAGGGCGTTATGTTGACTTCTCGCAGCATATCTTCAAATGTGAAGTTCGCTATTGACAATATCCCCGTGCAGGATGGCGATACTCTCTTGTCAATGCTTCCTATGGCGCACATGTATGGAATGGCGTTCGAGTTTATCTATCCTGTTACCGGTGGTGCCCATGTCTATTTCTTGGGTAAGACTCCAACTCCGACCATCCTTATGCAGGCGTTGGCTCATGTTAAGCCCTATCTGTTGATTACCGTGCCTTTGGTTATGGAGAAGATTTTCAAGGGTAAGGTGATGCCTACACTTCAAAAGCCTTTGATGCGAGTACTGACCTCAATTCCGGGTATTCGTGGTATAATATACAATAAGGTTCGCACACAACTTCTCAATACATTCGGTGGCCGATTGCGCTCTATCGTTTTGGGCGGTGCAGCTATAAGCCTGCCCGTTGAGAAGGTTATGCGCAAGGTGAAGTTGCCTTATACCGTGGGTTATGGTATGACGGAGTGCGCTCCTTTGATTGGATACTCACCGTGGGAGACTTTCCGCCTTGGTTCGTGTGGACGTGCGGTAAATCGCCTGCATGTGCGTATCGACTCTGATGATGCAGCTAATGTTGTTGGCGAGATTCAGGTGAAGGGTGATAACGTTATGCAGGGTTAATACAAGAACCCCGAGGCTACAACAGCCGCTTTTACCGAGGATGGGTATCTCCGCACAGGCGATTTGGGTATTGTCGACAAGCATGGTAATATCTTTATCAAAGGCCGCAGTAAGTGTATGATTTTGTCGGCAAGCGGTCAGAATATCTACCCCGAGGAGATTGAGAGCCGTCTCAACTCGTTGCCTCATGTGGCAGAGTCGTTGGTTGTTGATCGTGATAAGCGCCTTGTGGCTATTGTAGCTTTGTCGGCAGACGATCAGAAGGCTGACCGCGAGGAGATGAAGGCTATTATGGAGCAGAATCGTATCGCTCTCAACGAGATGATGCCTGCATATAGCAAGATTGCTTCAATCGAGATTATAGAGGAGGGCTTTGAGCATACCCCCAAGCAGTCTATCAAACGATTCCTTTATAAATAAACATCCCTAAAGGATATTTTAATATCGGATAATATTGGTTCTTTCGGGTGCGCAGGGATGCGCACCTTTTTTGTTGGATGATTGTGGTGTAATTTAATGGTAAAAAGAATAATATGATTCAGAAAATTTGGTAAAACCGCTACAGTTTGTAACTTTGTGGTAAAGAATTTATCGTTATGTTGAATATCGAGGAACGTAAGGCTATTATAGCCTTGATTAAACGAGAGGTAGTCCCTGCTATTGGTTGTACAGAACCCGTGGCCGTGGCATTATGCGTGGCACGTGCCAAGGAGTTGTTGGGGGTGCTGCCCGAGAATATGTCGGTCAGATTAAGTGCCAATATTCTTAAAAATGCCATGGGGGTGGGCATCCCTGGCACAGGCATGATCGGCCTGCCTATTGCCATTGCGCTCGGTGCTATAGTGGGACGTTCGGAGTATGGTTTGGAGGTGCTCAAGGATGCCGATGAGAATGCGGTTGAAAACGGGCGTCAATATATTGATCAGAAACGCATTAACATACAACTCAAGTCGGGTATCAGCGAAAAACTATATATCGAGGTTGTGGCTACTGCGCAAAATCATGTTGCCGAGGTGGTCATAGCCGGTGGCCATACCAATTTTGTGTATGAACGCATTGATGACGATGTGTTGCTCGATAGCCGTCAGGGTGGAGGCCAGGAGGAGGGCGATGACGATGTGGCACTTTCCCTGCGTAAGGTCTACGATTTTGCCATGAGCGCCCCAATAGAGGAGATCGAGTTTATCCTTGAATCCAAAAAGTTGAATAAAGCTGCGGCAGAGAGTGCTTTTTCATCTGACTATGGTCATTCGCTGGGCCGAACGCTTCGAGGTGATCGCGAACTCCAGATAATGGGCGATAGCATCTTCTCGCGTATATTGTCATATACCGCTTCGGCGTGTGATGCCCGTATGGGAGGCGCAATGATTCCTGTAATGAGTAACTCGGGAAGTGGTAATCAGGGTATTACGGCAACACTTCCGGTAGTGGTCTACGGCGAGCATTGTGGTGCCAGCGAGGAGCAGATGATTCGTGCCTTGATTTTGAGCCATCTGACAGTAATATATATCAAACAAAGTCTTGGCCGTTTGTCAGCCTTGTGTGGTTGTGTGGTGGCTGCATCGGGCTCAAGTTGCGGTATAACGTATCTTATGGGTGGTGGCTACGACGAGGTTGCCATGTCGGTGAAGAATATGATAGCCAATCTCACAGGCATGATATGTGATGGCGCAAAACCGAGTTGCGCGTTGAAACTCGCCAGCGGAGTATCTACTGCGGTGCTGTCGGCCATGATGGCTATGGAGCATCGCTGTGTTTCGCAACTTGAAGGTATCATAGATGAAGATGTCGACCGTTCAATACATAATCTTACGGCCATCGGGCGTGAGGGCATGAACGAAACAGATGGCTTGATATTGAATATAATGACAAATAAATGCTAATCAAAAAAAAGCTACCTCGAAAGGTAGCTTTTTTCTCGTGCCATTATTATCGGCCTGCAAATATAATCTTCATTATCAATGCTGTGGCACCTTGATTTTTCTGTGTATAGTCGCGGGCTGTTGTGCTTGTTTTTGCCAAATGTTCCGGATTATCCTTCAAGGGTTTGAACCACTCTTTTAGCTCGTCGCTGTTTTCAACCTTTGTGGCCGCTCCAAGTGCAACCATATCGCGAGCCTCTTTGAATTTGTGGTAATTCGGCCCAAAGGCTATGGGCAAACCAAATGTCGCCGCTTCCAAAGTGTTGTGTATGCCCACGCCGAATCCACCTCCGATATACGACCATGTCGCATAACCGTAAACCGACGATAGAATACCTATGGTGTCGAGAATCAGCACCTGACAACTGCTGAAATCGTCTTCAGCACTACATTGTGTATAGCGTTTTGCACCAAATTTAGCGGAGGTGATAATTTTGTTAATGCGTCCCTGCTCCATTTCGTGGGGGGCGATTATGAATTTCACATCGGGGTTGCTATTTATCAGCTCAATGAGAATATCCTCATCGGGTCCCCATGTTGACCCTGCAACAAATAATCTCGATTCGCCCTTGAACGCCTCTATTATGTCAATCGTCTTCGCAGCCTTTGCAATCTCGGCAACGCGGTCGAAACGTGTGTCGCCAGCTACAATAACATTGTCAAAGCCTATTTCATGCAATAGGTCGAGCGACTCTTGATTCTGAACGAAAATCTGTTCGAAACAGTCAAGCCCATGTCGCCAAAGCATGCCGTATTTCTTGAAGAAGATGGAGTTTTGACGGAATATTGATGAGATTAGGAATGTGCGTATATTGCGCTCCTTTAACTCCTTGAGGTAGTTGAGCCAAAACTCATATTTTACGATGATTGTAATTTCGGGGTGAGCAATATCGAGAAACTGTCGCACATTTGACGGGGTGTCGGCCGGCAGATAGAAGATATAGTCGGCGCCGTTGTAGTTTTTTCTGATCTCATATCCCGAAGGCGAGAAAAATGTGAGCAGAATTTTGTATTGCGGATACTTCTCGCGAATCAATTCAATGATGGGGCGTCCCTGCTCAAACTCTCCTAATGAAGCGGAATGTATCCATATAACTCTGTCGGAGGGCTTAATTGCTGCAGCCATTCTGCTGAAAATATCTTTTCGACCGGCACACCATAATTGAGCCTTCTCATTCCATGGCGAAATGAGTTTTATTGCGTAAGTATAGATGTAAATTATCAGATTATATAGGGCAAACATAATCGGCAATTGTGTATTTAGTATGCAAAGGTAACGTTTTTATTTCAAATAGTCAAAAGCAACAGCTACCAATGACTCTCGGCTATATTAGGCACAAATCTGATATCGCACTCTCCATTCGGGAACATATCAACCGCTATCAGATCAATTTCGAATTCGCCTACGGTGCGCCTTTGTGTGAGATATGCGGCAATGGCATGGTGTAGTGCCGCTACCTTGTTTGGGGTTATGGCCTCTTCGGGTGTTATTAGCGAACCAGCCTTGCGTGTCTTGACCTCGATGAAATGAGTTATGCCATGGCGTTGTGCCACAATATCAATCTCATAACGTCCGCAGCGCCAATTTTTATCGCATATCAAAAATCCCTGCTTTCGCAAAAAAGCTATGGCCGCCTCCTCACCGTGGCGGCCAATTTCAGCTTTGCTGTTCACGTTTGTAGATGTTTTTTATTATTACAATAGGAACGAAAGGTCGTCACCAGCCTTCACTTCATAGGGCTCTATCCCCTTTTTGAAGATTCGCATGGGGCGCGAGCCGATTAGCTCTAATTTGCCGTCGTGCAAGTGTAACATACAACCCTCGCGCAAACCAACGACCCAACGGCGGGGATTAGCCTCGATATATTCCAGAATACGCTGTTCGCGAGTCTCTCCGGCATGACCTTCGGGGTTGGCATCCAAATAGTGGGGGTTGATTTGGAATTTTATAGCCCCTATTGCTTTGAATGATGCGGGCTCAACAATGGGCATATCGTTGGTGGTGCAAATTGTAGGGCAGGTCACATTGCTGCCTGCTGACCAGCCGACGTAGGGTGTGCCTGCTGCCACCTTGCGGCGAATGGCCTGCATCAATCCCTGCTCCTGCATCTTCTTGGCAAGGGCAAAGGTGTTGCCGCCGCCTACGCAGATTGCCTCGGCCTCGCGAATCATCTTTTTAGGGTCTTTTGCTCGATGGATGGAACGTACTTTTACTCCGATTTCATTGAATCGGGCTTGTACTTTCGCCTCATATTCTGCATATGAGAAGGTGACGGCAGCATAGGGGACAAAAACAACCTCTTTCACATCTTTCAGAAAAGATGCGATGTTTTTTATGGGATATTGCAAATATGCCTCACCGGCATTTGTTGAGTTGGAAATAAGTAATAAGTCCATATATTGCTGATTTATAGTTTTTTAAGTGCTTTATAGGCGTTTGGTCGGATAAAATATTTGCTATCCATTGTCAAAAATAATAAAAAAAGTGTTACATTTGCACAAAATTGATGTGAAAAGATTGAAACCAATCGATATTAAAATTGTTTAACTTAAAAATTTAAAGTTATGTCAGAAGTACAGTCAAAGGTTGTCGAGATTATCGTTGACAAGTTGGGCGTTAAGGCTGAAGAGGTTGTACCCGAAGCAAGTTTCACAGCTCATCTCGGCGCAGACTCTTTGGATTCAGTAGAGCTTATCATGGAGTTCGAGAAGGCATTTGATATTCAGATTCCCGATGAGGATGCCGAGAAGATCACCACTGTAGGGGCTGCTATCGAGTACGTTGAGGCTCACACAAAATAATCAAAAAACATATATTCGCACCACGTCGGAATCATGGCAGGCAGAAGGGTAGTAGTTACAGGTATCGGCACAATCAATCCATTGGGTAATTGCATCGAAGAGTATTTTGATAATCTAACCAAAGGTGTCAGTGCCGCAGCTCCGATTACCCATTTTGATGCTTCAAAATTCCGTTCTCGTATAGCGTGCGAAGTAAAAAATTACGACTGGACCCGTTATTTCGATCGCAAAGAGGTTCGTAAATACGATATCTTTGCGCAGTATGCAATGGTGTCGGCCGATGAGGCTTTACGAGATGCCAATATCGTCGATAACGAGCAGATTAACCGTGAAAGAGTGGGTGTAATCTGGGGGTCTGGTACGGGTGGAACGACAACGTTCTACGAAGAGAGTAAGGGTTATATCGAGGGGAATTTTACCCCTCGATTTAGCCCGTTTTTTGTACCTCGCATGGTGATTGATTTGGCACCTGGTTTCATATCGCTTAAGTATGGCTTTATGGGTCCTAATTACTCTACTGTGTCGGCTTGTGCTTCGTCGAATCATGCAATGATTGATGCGTTAAATCTTATCCGTTGGGGTAAGGCCGATATCATCGTTACAGGAGGTTCCGAGGCTTCTATCAACGAGCCCGGTGTGGGTAGTTTCTGTGCTATGCAGGCTTTGTCTACCCGCAATGATGATGCCGCCCATGCATCGCGTCCTTTCGATGCTGATCGTGATGGATTTGTTATCGGAGAAGGTGGTGGCGCATTGATTTTTGAAGAGCTGGAGCACGCTGTGGCACGAGGTGCAAAGATTTATTGTGAGGTAGTAGGTGGCGGTATGTCGGCCGATGCATATCACATGACAGCTCCCCATCCCGAAGGCAAGGGGGCTATGATGGCGATGCGAGAGGCTATACTCGATGCCGAAATCGCTCCGGCGGATATTGATTATATCAATGCTCACGGCACATCGACTCCTTTGGGCGATATTGCCGAGATAAATGCTATTGTAAATCTTTTTGGCGACCACGCCTATAAACTCAATATCTCGTCTACAAAATCTATGGCAGGCCATCTGTTGGGTGGTACTGCTGCTATTGAGGCTTTGGCGTGTGTCATGGCCATCACTCGTGGCATTGTGCCACCAACAATCAATGTCGAGAATGTCGATCCCGCAATAGATTCTGCATTGAATCTCACGCTTGGGCAGGCGCAAGCGCGCGAGGTGCGTTGCGCTTTGAGCAATACATTCGGTTTTGGCGGTCATAACTCGACAATTATTTTCCGTAAGATGTAACGCACTTTTGTGTGTTGCTCTGTTTTGCCGTATGCCGGCATAATCATTGTCCATCAAATGATAGATTTTTTACTTCGACCATTTCGCCGTAATTTCGGTCCAGATAAGCGTTTCTATGCAGCCATAGACGATATGTTTGGTTTTATACCCAATAATATCGAATTATACAAACTTGCACTTATACACAAGTCGGCATCGGTTGTTATTGAGAGTGGGCAACATATCAATAACGAGCGTCTGGAGTTTCTGGGCGATGCCGTAATCGAGAGTGTAACATCTGATTATCTGTTTATTGAATTTCCTGAGAAAAATGAGGGCTTTTTGACGCAGTTGCGTTCAAAAATGGTGTCCCGTCAGGCTTTGAATGGGGTGGCCAAACGCATAGGCCTTGATGATTATGTTATAACAAGCACCTCTGGAGGATCATCCCAGAAACATATCTATGGTGATGCTTTTGAGGCCATGATGGGTGCTATATATCTCGATCAGGGCTATGATTTTGTTAATCGCCTGCTGATAAACAAGATATTTGTCAAATATCTCAAGATTGACACACTGTTGGAGTCGGAGACCGATTTCAAGAGCCGCCTTATTGAGTGGTGTCAGAAAAATCACCATGCTATACAGTTTGTAACAACCCACGATAAGAGCTATTCATCGTCACATCCCTACTTTTATGCTAAAGTGCTTATTGATGGTATTGAGGCGGGATATGGTGCCGGCGAGTCGAAAAAGGAGGCAGAGCAACGTGCTGCATACTCTGTGTCGCAAGGTTTTAGCGATGAGGATTGTACGAAATTGCTGGATAAACTCGATAATTTAGATCGTCGTCTGCAAACTCCAAAGAAGCGTAAGTCTGATGATAATCAGGGTCAAAATCCCGCCGAGAAAGTTGTCGTGAAACGTGCCGATAAGGAGGTCGAGCTTGAGGAAAAGCCTCAGGCAGATATTGATACTGCTACTGAGCCTGAAAACGAAAGGCCGCAACTTGATGAGCCTACCCTCGTCGAACCGGCCAAGCCGCGTGCGCCCCGCCGCCGTAGGGCTGCGAAAAAAGAGGAGGTAAAAGAGGAAATGTCTGCTACAAAGTCGGTTGCGGAGAGTGGTGCTGCTCCTGAAGAAGTTGCCATGGAGGTGAAAGTTGAAGAGAGCAAGATAGTTGCTGATGATGAAAATGTCGAGCAAGAGCCTGCAAAACCAGTGAAAAAGGCCCGTAAGGCTATGCCCTCAAGAGTCAAAGCTTTAAAAGACAATACAGCCGAGGAGTCTAAAAATGATGATATGGCTCTTCAGGGTGAGAAGCCCAAAAAGAGTGTAAGACGTCGGACGAAAACAGAGCAGAATGAAGAATCTTCACGATAAATTGATGGTTCGGGGTGCGGTTGCGCTCTCCGATATCGAGTTATTGGCTTTGTTGCTCGAATCATCGAGTAGCGGTGTTGATTCTATGCCTCTTGCCGAGGCTCTAATGAGTCGCTATGGCTCATTGGTCGGAGTTGCCCATTGTGGGTTGAGTCGTCTTCGTATGGCCGAGGGTATAGGCCTTAAGCGAGCTGAGTGTTTGCATGTTGCCGCAGAATTTGGTCGCAGGGTCGCCGCCGAAGCGGGTGGGAAGGCTGATGCAATCACCTCTGATGATGATGTGGTGAGATTGATGCGCCCGATTGTCGATGGCATGAAGCATGAGGAGTGCTGGGTGATGTATCTGACCAATTCAAATCGTATTCTCGACAAACAAAAGGTTAGTCAAGGCGGAATACAATCCACTGTAGTTGACCATCGTCTGATAATCAAACGTGCGCTTGAATTGTTGGCCACCAAATTTATTATAGTTCACAATCATCCTTCTGGGCTCGCCGCCCCCAGCGAGTCAGACAAAGTGCTTACTAAAAAGATTGTCGATGCGGCAGCTTTGTTCGATATAGGCGTTGTGGATCACATAATCATATCCAGAGAAGGACATTTCTCGTTTCGTAAGGCCGGCATCCTGTAATAGGTTGTTGTGGCATTTAGATGCCTGCAAATATAAGGAACAATAGTAATATAATCATTACTATAACAGTTATCGTGCCCATCCCTTGTTTTTGGAGTGGGGCAGTTTGTTCTTGTAGTTGCTGTTGTTGCTTATATGCCCTGCGGCGGCTTTCGATAGCCGGCCCTGCATTGCATACACAACCACATCGGTTGCATACCACTACAGTCTCCTGACTGCCCATAAAACCGGCCAGGAAACCGCTTTTGCCAAATAGAAATGCGCCTTTCAACGCCCGTCCGGAATCAAAACCTCGCTTGTCGAAATAAAGATCACTGCTTCCGCATTCGGGGCAATAGAATACATCTTCCATGGTAGTATGATTTGGTGTCATATTACATGATTTATTTACCAGTGAGTGCGTTTATTATCGCATCAACAGGTTTGCCATCGCGGATAATACCAAAGCCGCCCTTATAATCCCATGTGGCATAGCCGATATCGTATTTTTCACATACAGTCACGATGTCGCGATACCACTGATCACGAGAGGGTTTATCAGCCGCCTTGATAACGCCAAACTCGCCGAGGTAAGTTCGTTTACCCATTGCAGCAGCAGCATCGTAAGCTTGCTTGATTTGCGACTCCAAAGTTGAGATGTCGTAATAACCTCCTTCGCCGGCGAGCCAGCTATACTTCTCCTGCAGTTCAGGTGACAGAGCCTCAATATCCTCTTTTTTAGCCAAATATCCGGGATAATATATATTTACAGGCATGTCGCGTTGGTCGGTCCATGATGCGCGGAAATGTGTAAATTGGAATGGATTATAGAGATGAAAACTAATAATGACATTCTCATCGTTGGCCGGCACTCGCAGATTCTCAACCTGATCGTAGGCCTGCCAACGATTACCGCCAATAATAACTGTTCGTTTGGGCTCCAACTCGCGTACGGCTTCGAGACAACGATTCACAATAACATTCCATTGTTCGGGGTCATCTGCCACAGGCTCATTCATCAACTCATATGCCACCATCGAGCGAGGATATTTATTCAGCTCAGCAGATAATTTTCGCCAGCAATCATAGAATTGCTCCTGCGCCTCCACTTTTGTGAAAAGAGGCTTTTCTTCGGCATTAAAATGGTGTGAACGCAAGATGTGCAAATCGACAACAGCATTCAGTCCAAATTCCTTGCACCAGCCCAATGCATTGTGTAGCAGCGCAAACGCTTCCGGCTCGGGGTTCAACTGCTCGTCAAACATCTGCTCCTCATCAATGGGAATGCGTATGTGATCAAAGCCGGCTTCAGCGATAAACTTCACATCTTCACGCTTAAACCATGCCACTCGCTCCTCTCCGCGGCGATCGCTCTGCGACAACCAATGGCTGATATTTACACCGCGCTTGGCTACAAACTCGCTCTTGTCACATCCTGCAAGCCCTGATTTACTACACCCTGTAAAGGCTAATAAAGTAATAAAAAATAGGATAAGTCTCTTCATGATTCTTTATTTTAACATTTTCGTTATTCAAATTCCGCATATTACAAATATAACCAAAATATTTTATTGCGAACTATTTTACCATAAAGTTTTCTAAAGATGAGTCATTTCCGAGAAAAACGTTATCTTTGCAGATTATAAATATGTTTTCACAAAAACACTAAAAGATATGACACAAGAGGAGTTGTTCAAAAAGCTTATCGCTCACTGTAAGGAGTATGGATTTATATTCCCTTCGAGCGAAATTTATGATGGTCTTGGCGCTGTATATGACTATGGTCAGAATGGTGTTGAGTTAAAGAATAACATCAAGCGTTATTGGTGGGATTCAATGGTTAAGCTCAACGAGAATATCGTGGGTATTGACGCAGCAATCTTCATGCACCCCAAAACGTGGGAGGCTTCAGGTCACGTGGCCGCTTTCAACGACCCTCTTATTGACAATAAGGATTCAAAGAAGCGTTATCGTGCCGATGTGCTTATCGAGGATTGGATGGCCAAGCAGGATGAGAAGATTCAGAAGGAGGTCGACAAGGCTCGCAAGCGCTTTGGTGAGGCTTTCGACGAGGAGCAGTATCGTGCCACCTCGCCCCGCGTCGCCGATATCGCAGCCAAGCGTGATGCTGTTCACAAACGCTTTGCAGATGCGCTCAACGACAACAATCTTGATGAGTTGAAGCAGATAATTCTCGACTGCGAGATTGTCTGTCCTATTTCCGGCACACGCAATTGGACAGATGTTCGCCAGTTCAACCTAATGTTCTCTACCCAGATGGGTTCTACTGCCGAGGGTGCAAACACCATCTATCTCCGTCCCGAGACGGCACAGGGTATCTTTGTAAACTACCTGAACGTTCAGAAGACAGGCCGCATGAAGCTCCCCTTCGGTATTGCCCAGATTGGTAAGGCTTTCCGTAATGAGATTGTAGCTCGCCAATTTATCTTCCGCATGCGCGAGTTCGAGCAGATGGAGATGCAGTTCTTCGTGCAGCCCGGCACCGAGATGGAGTGGTGGAACAAGTGGAAGAATCTCCGCATGGCATGGCATAGAGCTTTGGGCTTCGGTGATGACAACTACCGTTTCCACGACCACGACAAGTTGGCTCATTATGCCAACGCTGCAACCGATGTAGAGTTCAACTTCCCATTCGGATTCAAGGAGGTTGAGGGCATCCACTCTCGTACCGACTTCGATTTGGGTCGCCATCAGGAGTTCTCGGGCAAGAAGATTCAGTACTTCGATGCAGAGCGTGGCGAGAGCTATGTCCCCTATGTTGTCGAGACATCTATCGGCGTCGACCGTATGTTCTTGCAGATTATGTCGGCAGCCTACTGCGAGGAGAAACTCGAGAATGGCGAGGAGCGCGTAGTCTTGCGTATTCCTGCTGCTTTGGCTCCCACAAAGGTGGCAGTCATGCCGCTTGTTAAGAAAGATGGTCTGCCCGATGTTGCCCGCCAGATTATCGACGAGTTGAAGTACGACTATGTTGTTGCTTACGACGAGAAGGACTCTATCGGTAAACGATACCGCCGTCAGGATGCCATTGGTACTCCCTTCTGTGTTACCGTTGACCATCAGACTTTGGAGGATGGCACTGATACTGTTCGTCACCGCGATACTATGGCTCAGGAACGCATCAAGATTGAGGCTCTGCGTCAGATGGTAGACGAGGAGGTATCATTCCGCAAGCTCTTTAAGAAGATTAAGGCATAAAATTAGTGCATCCATGGCAGAAAGAGTCTATTCAAAGGGTCGCATTGCACTGAATATAGTTGCAATTATCGCCGCTTGTTTTGCATTGGGTTATATTGTTGGCAAATTGGTGGCGTTGATATAGCGTGGGTAGGATTTTGGCAATAGACTATGGCACCAAGCGCACGGGGTTGGCAGTGACCGACCCTTTGCGAATTATCGCTGGTGCGCTGGAGACGGTTGAGACCAAGCAGTTGGAGAAGTTCCTTGCAGACTATTTTTCAAAAAATGACGTTGATATAATAGTTTTGGGCAAGCCCTCGCAAATGAACGGCCAGCCATCGGAGACCATGCGTTTTATAGAACCACTTGCCGGACGATTGCGCCACGCTTATCCCGACAAGGAGATTGTTTTATATGACGAGCGCTTCACCTCGGTTATAGCACAGCGCGCGATTCTCGATAGCGGAATCGGTAAGATGGCCCGTCGAGATAAGGCATTGGTGGATAGAGTGTCGGCTACAATTATACTGCAGTCATATATGGAGTCCTTGGAGTATAATTCCAATAGATTGCAATAAGTATTCAAGTTGAAGAGTTAATATAGTTAAAGATGATATATCCAATTGTGATTTACGGGTCGCAGACACTGCGCAATAAGTCGGAGAATATTACAGCCGATTACCCCGAACTCAAAAAACTTATCGAAGATATGTTCATTACTCTTGACGAAGCATCAGGAGTAGGTCTCGCAGCACCGCAGATAGGCAAAAACATTCGTCTATTTATCGTGGACTGCACACCATGGGCCGAGGATGATCCCGAGCTGGAAAACTATCGCAAGGTGTTTATCAATGCAGAGATATATGAAGTATCAGAGGAGACCGACCTCTTTAACGAGGGATGCTTGTCGTTGCCCGGTTTGCATGAGGATGTGCGCCGTCCTGTTGCAATCAAGATGCGTTGGCTGGATGAGAACTTTGTTGAGCACGACGAACTAATTGACGGTCTGCCTGCACGAGTTATCCAACATGAGTATGACCACCTCGAGGGCAAGGTATTTACCGACCGCCTTTCGCCTTTGCGCCGCAACCTGCTAAAAGGCAAAATGACCAAACTTGCCAACGGTAAATATCGTTGTGCATATAAGACAAAGTAGCACTAATTTACTATTTTACTATAACAAAAAGAGGGCCTGCAAAACAAGCCCTCTTTTTATTTATCGATTGAGGAGTTTTACAACCCGAACTCTTTTTTAATCATATCGACAGCGTCAAGTCGCTCCCAGCCGAAATACTCAATCTCGCGCTCACATTCAACACCATTCTCCCATACCTTCTCAACCTTGGTATAGGGGCGGTTGCCGAAGTGACCATATGATGCAGTAGCCTCAAAGATAGGATTGGTAAGGCCGAAACGGCGCACGATAGATGCGGGACGTAGGTCGAAGAGCTTGCCTATGTGCTTTGCAATATCACCATCGCTCATGCCTTTCAAAGCAGCAGGGCGCTTTGAATGATAGGTGTCAACATATATCGAGAGCGGCTCGGCAATACCGATAGCGTAACTCAGCTGTACCAATACCTGGTCAGCCACACCTGCGGCTACCATATTTTTTGCGATGTGGCGTGCAGCGTAAGCGGCCGAACGGTCGACCTTTGATGAATCCTTACCCGAGAATGCACCTCCGCCATGAGCTCCACGGCCGCCATAGGTGTCCACAATAATCTTACGACCTGTAAGACCTGTATCGCCATGAGGGCCACCGATGACAAACTTTCCTGTGGGATTCACATGCAAAATATACTCATCGCCAATCAAATCGGCCAAGCGGTCGTTGGCTCGCTCAAGGCGCGCCTTAACGCGGGGGATGAGGATGTTGCGAACATCGTCGCGAATCATCTTCTGCATCATAAGTTCCGCCTCTTTCTCCGAACGATTCTCGGTGGGCTTGATAAACTCATCATGCTGTGTAGATACAACGATGGTGTGAACACGCAGAGGCTTGCCTGTGGCCTCATCGTACTCCATTGTTACCTGACTTTTCGCATCGGGACGCAGGTAATTCATCACTTCACCTTCACGGCGAATAACCGCCAACTCCTTCAGGATAACATGCGAGAGAATCAATGTTGCGGGCATAAACTCACGAGTTTCGTTACAAGCATAACCAAACATGATTCCTTGATCACCTGCCCCCTGCGAATCCGCATCCTCGCGCTCAACACCTTGGTTGATATCTGACGATTGCTCGTGAATAGCCGACAAAATGCCGCAAGAAGCTGCATCAAACTGATACTCGCTGCGGTTGTATCCTATACGGTCGATTACACGACGTGTAACACTCTGAATGTCGACATAGGCCTGCGATTTAACCTCGCCTGAAACCACCACCAATCCTGTGGTGCAGAGCGTCTCGCAAGCTACCTTTGATTTTGAATCGTGACGAAGGAACTCGTCGAGAATAGCATCTGAAATCTGGTCGGCCACTTTATCGGGATGACCCTCCGAAACCGATTCCGATGTAAATAAAAAAGCCATACTTTAATAGTTTTGTTAAGTTAAACAATTAACGTATGGAAGATTGACTGTCGTATACTAATATGTGCTGGTTTAGCATTTTTTTTGTGGTTGCAAGCAGTCCAAATCCTTCCACATCATTTTTTCGGCTGCAAAAGTAATATAATTTTTTGTTTATGCGAAACATCCTCCACCAAAATTGCTGTTACCCACATTATTTTACGCATAAATAAAGGTTATATACATGATTTAAAATGTGATGATTATGAGTGGCAATAAAAAAAAGTGTGGTATTCGGCAAAGAAACCACACCCTTTGTTTTTTAGTATTTAGTATAAATTGCTTTATTTTATATTACTTTATAAAAAGCAGTTCTCGGTATTTTGGTAGTGGCCAAAGCTGGTCGTCGATGACCTCCTCCAGATTGTCTATCAGGGTGCGGATGTCGTCGAGGTAGCCGGCTACGGTGTCGTGGTAGGCGATGGCACGCTGGCGTTGGTCCTCTATGCGGTTGGCTACTTTACGAGCCTCGACCATGTCGGTAACCAATTTTTGGAGCGTTGCCGAACTCTTCTGTATGTTGCGTATAAGCTCAAGGTCAGATTCGAATTTAAGACCCAACTCCTTCATCTTGTATGCCTTGTCGAGCAGTATAGACTCGTATTTAGAGGCTACCGGCAGAATGTGATTCATGGTGATATCGCCCAAAACGCGGGCCTCAATCTGAATCTTCTTTGTGTAGGTCTCCCATTTGACCTCGGTGCGGGCCTCGATTTCAACTTTGTTGTATACTCCAACCTCGGCAAACATCTTTATTGTTTCGGGGGTGAGGTAGCGGTCAAATAGTAGTGGGGCTGAAGTCTCGCAATCCAAACCGCGGCGGGCGGCCTCCTCTTTCCATTCGTCGGAGTATCCGTTGCCATCGAAATGAATATTCTTACACTCTTTTATAAGGCGTTTCAGAACTTCATATATGGCCTTCTCTTTCTTTATGCCACTTTCGATTTTGGCATCTACCTCCTGCTTGAAGAGGGTTAGCTGCTGTGCTGTGGCAGAGCAAAGTGTGATGATGGCCTCTGCGCAGTTGTCGGATGCTCCTACGGCGCGGAACTCGAAGCGGTTGCCTGTAAAGGCAAAGGGCGAGGTGCGGTTGCGGTCGGTGTTGTCGAGCAGAATTGAGGGGATTTGAGCCACCCCGCTCATCTTTAATACGCTCTTTGCGTCAAAGCGGATTGTGTTATCGCCCTTGCTGCGCTCCAACTTGTCGAGTACAGAAGATATTTGTGTGCCAAGGAATGTTGAAATGATGGCTGGTGGTGCTTCATTTGCACCCAGACGGTGGGCGTTTGTTGCACTCATGATTGCGGCCTTAAGTAGACCGTTGTGTCTGTATACCGCAGCCATTACATTTACAAGGAATGTGATGAATTGCAGATTCTCGGATGCTGTTTTACCCGGGCCGAAGAGGTTTACGCCGGTATCAGTGCCTAAAGACCAGTTGTTGTGCTTACCCGAACCGTTAATACCCTTGAAGGGTTTTTCGTGCAGTAGAACGCGGAAGTTGTGGTGGCGGGCAATCTTATCCATGATTGTCATCAGCAGCTGATTATGGTCGTTGGCGAGGTTGGCCTCCTCATAGACAGGTGCAACCTCAAATTGGTTTGGAGCTACCTCGTTGTGACGAGTCTTAAGGGGTATGCCGAGCTTGTGGCTCTCATATTCCAACTCCTTCATGAAGTTGATTACTCGTGCGGGGATAGCGCCGAAATAGTGGTCTTCCAACTGCTGATTTTTGGCAGACTCATGACCCATGAGGGTGCGGCCTGTAAGCATAAGGTCGGGGCGAGCAGCCCATAAGCTTTCGTCAACGAGGAAAAACTCCTGTTCCCAACCCAGATATGTGTGTACACTGTTTACGCTCTTGTCGAAATATCGGCACACCTCTGTGGCAGCCTTATCTACGGCCGAGATAGAGCGGAGCAAGGGTACTTTGTAGTCGAGCGCCTCGCCTGTATATGAGATGAAAACTGTTGGAATACAGAGCGTTGTATCTACTATAAATGCGGGTGATGTCGGATCCCATGCCGAATATCCTCGTGCCTCGAATGTGTTGCGAATTCCTCCGTTGGGGAACGACGATGCATCGGGTTCTTGCTGCGCAAGTACCTTGCCCGAGAATGTCTCGATTACCATTCCCTTGCCGTCGGGGTCGGAAAATGAGTCGTGTTTCTCGGCTGTGCTGCCTGTGAGTGGTTGAAACCAGTGTGTGTAGTGGTCGGCACCATTATCCAAAGCCCACTGGCGCATTCCTGCCGCAACGCTGTCGGCCAATTCCGATGATAGGGGAGTGCCATTGTCCATTGTGTTGAGCAAAGCCTCGTAGGTGGGCTTGTCGAGGTATTTACGCATTACATTACGGCCAAATACCTTCTCTCCGAAGTAGTCGGAGGGGCGTGCTCCGGGGGCCTTTACCTCGACTGCTCGATGGTTAAGAGCAGCTTCAACCATTCTAAATCGCAACATCATAATATTGTTATAGTAAAAAATGATTTTATTTCAATTTCTGTTTACGATGCAAATTTAAGCTATTATTGCTAAAAAACGTTAAAAAGATGATATTTTTTCGGATATTGGCGTTAAAAAATTGTGTTGTCTTTGAAAATATGGAGGCAAAATCCCTTTTTTCTGTTAAAAAGTATGTGAATTTTGAGAAAATATAAAATTTTGTTTTGAGTATAAAAAGTGGTAAAATAGAATAAAAATATTCTAAAATACCATAGTGATTAAAGCACGCTTGAAAAATAGCTCTATTTCTACTGTTTTGAAAAATTGTTGTGATAATTGAAAAATAGTTGTTATTTTCGTAACAAACAGTGTGGTTTTCTATAAAATAAGTGTTATCTTTGCGCGAATTTATTACATAAGGTAAGAATTTAAACAATATTTCATACATAAACATATACTAAATTAAATTTCCAAACAATTATGGCTAATACCGAAAAAGCAAAGTTGTTCGCTGAATTCCCCCCTGTTTCTACCGAGCAGTGGGAGGCAGTAATTGCAACAGACCTTAAAGGTGCTGATTACGAGCGCAAGCTTGTATGGAGAACAGCCGAAGGATTCAATGTGCGTCCTTACTATCGTGCAGAGAATCTGGAAGGCATCGAATTTTTGGGCTCACAGGCCGGTGAGTTCCCTTATGTGCGTGGTACTCACAACTCAAATGATTGGGCAATCCATCAGAGTGTATGCGTGAAGTGCCCCAAGGCTGCAAACGAGGAGGCTTTGAAGCTCCTCAATGCAGGCGTTAACTCTTTGGGCTTCTGCTTATGCGAGGCTGACAACATCGACGCAGCGTTTATCGACACCCTGCTCGATGGTATTTGTATTCCTGCCGTAGAGCTTACTTTCGGCGGTAAGGATTTTGTTCCCACAGCTAATCTTATCATGGATAAGTTCGAGGCTATGGGTATTGAGAAAGATGAGATTAAGGCTAACTTCATCTTCGACCCCATCGTGAAGGATCTTTCACAGAAGGGTATTTACTGCTGTGGTGACGAGCAGGGTACAGCTTGCTATGAGGCAGTAGCGGAGTTTATCAAGAGAACTGCTGATTACAAGCGTATCCGCGTTGTAAACGTATCGGGTAACATCTTCAGCAATGCCGGTTCAACAATCGTTGAGGAGTTGGCATTCTCGCTCGCTGCCGGTCACGATTATCTTGTTAAGCTTACCGAGATGGGTCTTCCTATTGATTTGGTGGCTCGCAAGATTCGTTTCACATTTGCAGTTACTTCAAACTACTTCATGGAGATCGCCAAGTTCCGTGCAGCTCGTATGTTGTGGGCAAACATCGTTAAGGGCTACAACCCCGAGAAGCCTTGCTCTGGCAAGATGTTCGCACACGCTGTAACTTCAACTTGGAATCAGACTGTTTACGATCCCTATGTGAATATGTTGCGTGGTACAACCGAGGCAATGTCGGCAACTTTGGCCGGTGTTCACTCATTGGAGGTTGTTCCTTTCAACGCATCTTACGAGCAGCCCGACGAGTTCTCGAAGCGTATTGCTCGTAACGTAGAGCTTCTTCTGAAGCATGAGTCACACTTCGATCAGGTTGTAGACCCCGCAGGTGGTTCGTACTATATCGAGACTCTTACAAAGAGCATCGCCGAGCAGGCATGGAAGCTCTTCCTCGAGGTTGAGGAGAAGGGTGGCTATGTGGCTGCTTTCAAGTCAGGCTTTGTTGTTGAGAAGGTGAAGGCTTCAGCTGCTGCCAAGGATAAGAACATCGCAACTCGTCGTCAGATTCTGTTGGGTGCAAACCAGTATCCCAACTTCACCGAGGTGGTTGATTCAGCCGTTTGCGAGTGTGTTGTAACCCGCAAGGATGAGGCAAATGTCCTCACTCCCTATCGTGGTGCTATGGCATTCGAGGCTATGCGTATGCATGTCGACCGTAGCGGCAAGGAGCCCAAGGCGTTCATGCTTACTTGCGGCAGCTTGGCTATGGCTCGTGCTCGTGCGCAGTTCTCATGCAACTTCTTTGCTTGTGCCGGTATCCGTGTTCAGGATAACACATTCTTCCACTCATTGGAGGAGGGTGTTGCTGCTGCTTTGGAGGCAAAGGCCGATATCGTGGTTGTTTGCGCATCGGATGACGATTATGCAGAGGTGGCTCCCAAGATTAAGGAGATGCTTGGCGGTAAGGCTATTTTGGTTGTTGCCGGAGCACCTGCTTGCGCTCCCGAGTTGGAGGCACAGGGTATCACCAATTTCATTAACGTAAAGAGTAATGTACTCGAAACTCTGAAGTTCTACCTTAAGGAGTTGGGTATCTAAAAAGCAAAGCAATGAGAGCAAAATTTGAAAATTTATCATACGAGGGCGGCAATGCACAGTGCTGCGCTGCCAATGCCGAGGCAAAGCAGCCTTGGCTCACAGCCGAGCAGATACCTGTAAAGGATAACTACACGGCAAAGGATTTGGAGGATCTCGAGCACCTTAACTATGCTGCTGGTATCGCTCCCAACTTGCGTGGTCCCTATTCAACCATGTATGTAATGCGTCCCTGGACTATTCGCCAGTATGCAGGTTTCTCTACTGCCGAGGAGTCAAACGCATTCTATCGTCGTAACCTCGCCGCAGGTCAGAAGGGTCTGTCGGTAGCATTCGACCTTGCAACACACCGTGGTTACGATGCTGACCATCCCCGTGTAGTAGGTGACGTAGGTAAGGCAGGTGTGTCTATCTGCTCTGTTGAGGATATGAAGGTTTTGTTCAACGGTATTCCTTTGGACAAGATGTCGGTATCTATGACTATGAACGGTGCTGTATTGCCCGTATTGGCATTCTATATCGTAACAGGTTTGGAGCAGGGTTGTACTTTGGATCAGTTGGCCGGTACTATTCAGAACGATATCTTGAAGGAGTTCATGGTGCGTAACACCTATATTTATCCTCCCAAGTTCTCGATGAAGATTATCGCCGACATCTTCGAGTATACCTCAAAGAATATGCCCAAGTTCAACTCAATCTCAATTTCGGGTTACCACATGCAGGAGGCAGGTGCTACCGCCGATATCGAGTTGGCTTACACATTGGCTGACGGTCTGGAGTATTTGCGTGCAGGTATCAACGCAGGTCTGTCTGTTGACGCGTTCGCTCCCCGTTTGTCATTCTTCTGGGCTATCGGTATGAACCACTTTATGGAGATTGCCAAGATGCGTGCTGCACGTATGTTGTGGGCAAAGATTGTTAAGCAGTTCGAGCCCAAGAATCCCAAGTCACTCGCATTGCGTACTCACAGCCAGACCTCTGGTTGGTCGCTCACCGAGCAGGATCCTTTCAACAATGTAGCTCGTACAGCTATCGAGGCTATGGGCGCAGCTTTGGGCCACACCCAGTCATTGCACACCAACGCATTGGATGAGGCTATTGCATTGCCTACCGACTTCTCGGCTCGTATCGCTCGTAACACCCAGATTTATATTCAGGAGGAGACCAGCGTATGCCGTCAGGTTGACCCCTGGGCAGGTTCATACTACGTAGAGGCTCTTACCAACGAGATTGCTCACAAGGCGTGGGCTCACATCGAGGAGGTTGAGAAGCTGGGTGGTATGGCCAAGGCTATCGAGACCGGTATCCCCAAGATGCGTATCGAGGAGGCTGCTGCTCGTACACAGGCTCGTATCGACTCTGGTGAGCAGAAGATTATCGGTTTGAACGAGTACCGTTTGGAGAAAGAGGCTCCCATTGATATTTTGGCTGTGGATAACACCGCTGTTCGTGAGAGTCAGGTTAAGCGTCTGCAGGAGTTGCGCGCTAACCGTGATCAGGCTGCCGTTGATAAGGCTTTGGCTGCTATCACCGAGTGCGTGAAGACAGGCGAGGGTAACCTTTTGGAGCTTGCTGTTGAGGCTGCCAAGGTACGTGCTACTTTGGGTGAGATCTCTGACGCTTGCGAGGTTGTTGTAGGTCGCTACAAGGCAGTTATTCGTTCAATTTCAGGTGTATATTCATCAGGCATGAAGCAGGATGCAGATTTCGAGAAGGCAAAGGCTATGTGCGCCGAGTTTGCCAAGAAGGAGGGTCGTCAGCCCCGTATCATGATTGCGAAGTTGGGTCAGGATGGTCACGACCGTGGTGCAAAGGTTGTTGCAACAGGTTATGCCGACGTTGG
>JAGBIC010000009.1 GCA_017935185.1 Alistipes sp.
AAATCGTCGTTTCCTCCTCGCGGCTCGGCAAAGTGAGCAAGCTCCCTCTGCTCTCGCTCCGCAGCGTCGGTTCAAAATTCAAAATTTATTTTTGATACAACTCTATTTTGGAGTACGTTTATCAGCACGTAATTCCACATTATTAGCGTTAGTGAGTTTCCCAACGTCATGCCCCGCTGCTGTGCAGCGATGGGCATCCTCGGGGGAGAGAGCAAGATGTGCTGTTTAGTGGAGGATTCCCTTCGCCACCTGCGGTGTCGGGGAATGACGTCACAGAGTGTCGCGTTAGAGATGCCAATCCTCACTTCGTTCGGTGGCATGACGGAGGCAAACCGGCCTACGACAGCTCCTTTACGATGGCGCACATCTGGTCGTATTGGCGCTCGATACTCTGCAAGAGCTTGTATTGGGCGTGGGTACGCACCAGATTGTGGTCGGCATAGGCGGTGCGGTAGTATTTGTCACCGTCGATGTAGTCCATCAAAAAGCGCAACACCTGCTCGAAGGTGATATAGCGTGCCGAGAAGGCCAGATAGTCCAACTCAATCTGCTTCATCGAGCTGCGCTGCTCCGAGAGGTAACCCTCGGCATAGGCGCGGAACATCTCGATGCTCATCTCAACATTGTCGAGGTTCTTGTCATCCTCGGCACCTGTGTTGGTGTAGGAGCGGATGGCGTCGCCAAAGTCGTTGAGCGAGGTTGAACTCATAACGGTGTCGAGGTCGATGGCACAGAGCACCTTGCCTGTGGGTTTGTCGAAGAGGATATTGCTGATTTTGGTGTCGTTGTGGGTTACATGAGTGGGAATTTCGCCACTCTCGACCTTCGACCAGAAGTCGAGCATCTCGCCACGGCGAGCCTCTACCCAGCCAATCTCCTGCTGCAAATCCTTAACACGACCTGCGGGGTCGGCAGCGATAGTCTCGTCCCACTGCTTGAAACGCCAGCGGATATTATGAAATCCCTTGATTGTCTCGTTTAGCGGCTTGTCGAAGTCGGCCAGCAGAGCCTGAAAACGGCCTATGCCCACGCCGCCCTGATATGCCAGCTCGGGCGAGTCGGCACGGTCGTAGCTCGCGGTGTCGGCAATGAAGAGGCATACTGCCCAGAAGTTCTCGCCGTCTTTGACGTAGAGCTTGCCGTCGCAGGCGGGAATAACGGTGAGTGTCTCACGCATGGGGTCGGCAACCTTCTTTTTGATATGCTCGGTGACAGCCAAGATATTATCCATCATCCCCGGCACATCGGGAAATACGTTGTGATTCTTGCGCTGAAGAATATAGTTTGGGGCGTCACCTGCTGTGGTAACTACAAAGGTGTCGTTTATAAATCCCTCGCCGAGAGGTTTGATCTCGGCAATCTCGCCTTCGATTGCAAATTGTTTGGCGATAGCTAAAAGTTGTTCCTGATTCATATAGTTTAAGTTATTAGTCTGCTTATATAAGTTCTACCCTGCCGAAGAATTCGGGGCAGTGGAAGTTCGGCTGCTCAAGTGCGATGGGCGACCAGCTAAGGAAATGCATGCGGCGGCATTTGTCGCCACACTTGTAGAAATTGGCCTGCAAAGATTCGGGAGCCGAGTCGAGTCCCAGCAGCGAGAAGGGGATAATCTCTATTGCCCACCATCTGCCGCCCTCGGCCTTGTCGAGCTGTTTATGCTCAAGTGAGCAGATACGGCGCACCGCAGCGAGCTTCTCGGCGCTGAACATGTCGGCATCGTTGCGCGCACGACGGAAGGCTGCCAGCAGAGTGCCTATGCAGTTCATTTCGAAGTTGAAATAACCCTCGCCATTGGGATTTTTGACGAAAAACTCCACACAACTATCCTCCCACACCGAGCCGTTGTCTTCGGTGTTGGCCGCCAGCAGATGCTCCTCCTCCACCTCGAACATTATGGCCAGTGCCTCGTCGGAGTGAGCCACTCTTACGCTCACCTGCGGCGCATAGTCATACTCGGCCCAATTCACGCAGGCGATGGGCTGAGGTTGGAGAATGTCGTGCATGATAAGATAAATTTCGTTATCGTGCAGCTGCTCGATGTTGCGAATGAAGCGGGCTTCCATGCTCTTTAGCCCGTTTTCGTCTGTGGCGAAGTGTTGTAATTTCATCGTCGTACAGATAAATAGAATTATCAAGCGAATTTAAGGAAATTGATTGACAATAACAAATTTTTGACTGTTCAAAAAATGATATGCTGCAAATTTTTGGTTTTTTGATTTATAAATCATACCTTTGCATCCGATTCAGGCATAATGGGATCTGGTGGCGTGTTTTTCACCATGTTGAGTAATGCCGCAGGTAATAACAATTAAACTTTAAAAAACAATGAAAACACTTGAGATTAAGGCAACAAAGCGTGCCGATTTCGGTAAGAAGGCAGCCAAGGCTTGCCGTCGCGAGGGTCAGATTCCCTGCATTTTGTATGGTGGTGGTGAGGAGGTTGCATTCACTGTTGACACCAAGTCAGTTAAGCCCCTTATCTACACCCCCAACTCTTATATCGTAAACATCGACATCGATGGCAAGGTTGAGCAGGCCGTTATGCGCGAGGTTCAGTTCCACCCTGTTCGTGAGCAGATTCTCCACATCGACTTCTACCGTGTTCAGGAGGGTAAGCCCGTAGCTATCGCTATTCCCGTACGCCTTACAGGTAACGCCGAGGGTGTTAAGGTGGGTGGTAAGTTGGCTTTGTCAGCTCGTAAGCTCACTGTTAAGGCTATGGTTGATCAGTTGCCCGACGAGATCGTTGTTGACGTAACTCCTTTGAAGGTTGGTCAGACCATCTTCGTAGGCGACCTTCAGTTCGAGAACCTTCAGTTCGTTACTCCTGCTACCACAGCAGTTTGCGCCGTTCGTGTAACTCGTGCTTCACGTGCTGCTAGCAACAACTAATCTGTGAGTAGATGAAATACCTCGTTGTAGGATTGGGTAACATAGGCGCCGAGTACGCCTCTACCCGTCACAACATAGGATTCAGAGTGTTGGATGCCTTGGCTGAGGCATCCAACGTCTCTTTTATGGCAGGACGTTACGGCTCTACCGCCACGCTGCGTCATAAGGGGCGTCAGATAGTGCTGCTCAAGCCCTCGACATATATGAATCTGTCGGGTAAGGCGGTGCGTTATTGGATGGAGCAGGAGAAGATACCCATCGAGAATCTGCTTGTCATCTCTGACGATATCTCGCTTCCGTTTGGTCAGCTGCGCATGCGCAAGAAGGGCAGCGCCGGCGGTCATAACGGCCTGAAGAATATCTCGGAGTTGCTGGGGCGCGAGGATTATGCCCGCATGCGATTTGGTATTGGTGGCGACTTCGCCCGAGGCCATCAGGTCGACTATGTGCTGGGCGAGTGGAGCGACGAGGAGCAGAAGGCAATGCCCGAGAGGCTGAAGATATTCGGCGAGGCAATCTTGTCGTTTGCTACGGCAGGGCCCGATCTGACGATGAATACTTACAACAAAAAATAGGTTGCAACATATTTGGGTTGCAACCTATTTTTTTGCTCATTGCGCCGAAGCGCCTTTTATCCTATCAAATCACTCCCTGCTCCAGCATGGCCTGCGCCACCTTCATAAATCCGGCTACATTTGCGCCCTTCACATAGTTTATCGTGCCGTCAGGCTGCTCGCCAAAGCGAACGCATGAGCTGTGAATCTGCGACATTATGTAGTGCAGTTTTTTGTCTACCTCCTCGGCTGACCACGACAGGTGCTGGGCGTTCTGGGTCATCTCCAGTCCCGATGTTGCCACTCCGCCGGCATTCACCGCCTTGCCCGGGGCAAACAAAATTCCTGCCTTCTGGAAAGTCTCTATCGCTTCGGGGGTGCAACCCATGTTGCTCACCTCGGCCACACACCATGTGCCGCCTGCCAGCAACTCGCGGGCGTCGTCGCCGTTCAGCTCGTTCTGGAATGCGCAGGGCAGGGCTATGTCGCACTTTATGCTCCACGCCTTTTTGCCTGCAATGAACTCCGAGTCGGGGAATCGCTCGGCAAAGGGTGCTACGATGTCGCGGTTTGAGGCTCGCAGCTCCAGCATATAATCAATCTTCTCGGCTGTCATGCCGTTGGGGTTGTAAATCACTCCGTCGGGGCCCGAGATAGCTATTACCTTCGCCCCCAGCTCGGTAGCTTTCTGTGCTGCGCCCCACGCAACATTGCCGAAGCCCGAAATAGCCACCGTCTTATCCTTTATCGATTTGCCCGCATGGCGGAGCATATGCTCGGTGAAGTAGAGCGCTCCGAAGCCTGTCGCCTCGGGGCGAATGAGCGAGCCGCCCCATGTGAGGCCCTTGCCCGTAAGCACTCCTGTGTTGTATTCGCGTGCAAGTTTCTTATACATGCCATACATGTAACCTATCTCGCGACCACCCACGCCCACATCACCTGCCGGCACATCGGTGTCGGGACCAATGTTGTTCCACAGCTCCAGCATGAAGGCTTGGCAGAAACGCATAATCTCGGCGTCGGATTTGCCTTTGGGGCTGAAGTCCGAGCCACCCTTGGCACCACCCATCGGCAGGGTTGTCAGGGCATTTTTGAATGTCTGCTCAAAGCCGAGGAACTTCAACATCGACTGATTCACCGCCGCATGGAAACGTATGCCACCCTTGTAGGGGCCTATGGCGCTGTTGAACTGCACGCGGTAGCCGAGGTTGGTCTGGATTTGACCGCTGTCGTCTACCCATGTCACACGGAAAGTAATAATACGGTCGGGCTCGACCATACGTTCGACTATCTTTGCGCGTTCAAATTCGGGATGGTCGTTGTAAATCTCCTCGATTGATTCGAGAACTTCACGCACTGCTTGCAGATATTCGCTCTCACCCGGGTGCTTACGCTCGAGTTCGGCCATTAGATTATTGACTTTCATGGCTTAAAGTTTTAATGTTTTGTTCTATACAAATATAACGATATTTTCTTATAATTATTAACCTAATGAGGTTTTTTTTGTGCCAATTGATAGATTTTTGCATTTTTTTCTTTTAATCGTCGCAATCAAAAGGCGGGCCGCAGGCAATAAAAAAAGAGTGAAAATCGTTGTTGAAAAGAAAATCATATATAATTTTGTAGTTTGGAAGGGTGTTTCTGCGACTAATAGTTAAGCGCAGGTGAATATCCGCATTCCGAAAGCGAAGATGAGAAACAAAAATCCTTTTATCGACGAAAGTGCCTTCGAGGGCGATGAGGGCCCTAAAAAGAGCGAAGACGAGGTGCTGATGGAGGAGGCCAGGCAGCATACCGAGGTCAAGGTTGTTCGCACCCATATGGTTGCGGGCATGATTATCGGTTTTGTTGTGGGAGCTTTGGTGGGTATATTCTTCCTCGGTAAGATGAATACGGGCGCAGGAATAGGCATGTTGATAGGTCTTATCGCAGGGCTCTGTATCCACAAAAAACCCGAGGGTGTCACTGCCGAGCCGGAGCAAGCCGAACAGAAGCCCGCAGAACAGAGGCCGGCCGAACCGGAGGAGAAACCTTCGCACAAGATGCAAGGAGAGGATAAAAACTAATATATTATATATAGGTATTATGAAAAAGTTATTTTTGATGGTTGTGGCCATGATGATGGCGGCAACCGCGCTATTTGCTCAGGATCTTACGCAGGAGATGCCTGTCGATCCCGAGATTCGTCAGGGCGTACTGCCTAACGGACTTACTTACTACATCCGTCACAACGAGAAACCCAAGGGTATGGCCGAGTTCTACATCTTGCACGATGTGGGTGCTATTCAGGAGGCCGACAACCAGCAGGGTCTGGCTCACTTCCTCGAGCACATGGCCTTCAACGGTACAAAGAACTACCCGGGCAAGTCGCTTATCGAGTATCTCGAGAAGATTGGCGTTAAGTTTGGTGCTAACCTCAATGCAGGTACTTCGTGGGACTACACTCAATATTATATGACCGATGTGCCCGTGGCACGCGAGAGCGTGGTGGACTCAACCCTGTTGATTCTGCACGACTGGTCACACTTCATCACCCTCGATCCCAAGGAGATTGATTCGGAGCGTGGTGTTATCAAGGAGGAGTTGCGCACCCGCGACAATGCCTCATGGCGTTCTACCATCGCCATGCTGAAGGCTGTGGGCAAGGGCACTCTCTACGAGCAGCGTAACCTTATCGGTTATTTGGAGGGTCTTGAGGGCTTCGACCACAGCGACCTCGAGTCGTTCTACCACAAGTGGTATCGCCCCGACTATCAGACAGTAGTTGTTGTCGGCGATATCGACGTTGATAAGGTCGAGCAGAAGATTAAGACCATCATGGCCGACATCCCTGCCCCCGCGGCAGATGCAGCAAAGAAGGAGGTGATTGTAGTGCCCGACAATGCCGAGCCTATCGTGAGCGTATATGCCGATCCCGAGATGCAGCAGTCAAGCCTCTCAATCATGTATAAGTCGCCCGCAATGCCCAAGGAGCAGAACAACACCATCATGGCTGAGGTTGTTAGCCTTATGAAGTCGTTTGTGTCGGTGATGATCAACGAGCGTTTGAGCGATATCGCCCGCAAGCCCGATGCGCCCTTCGTGCAGGCAGGTTTCTCTCCCGCCGAGTCGATGGGTATCTGCCCCACATTGGAGGTTAGCATGGGTCAGGTTGTCACTCAGGATGGCAAGATTATGGAGGGCTACAAGGCTCTTTTGACCGAGATGGAGCGTATGCGTCGCCACGGTTTCACCGAGGGTGAGTATGAGCGTGCCAAGAATAATATCCTCTCAAGTATTGAGAATCAGTACAACAGCCGTGATGACCGCCGTCACTCACACTTCGCCAATAGGTGCATCGATAACTTCCGCGAGGGTAAGCCTTTGTACGATGCCGAGATGGAGTATCAGATCGACCTTCAGATTATCGAGGCGTTGAACTGCAATATGATCAACAGCTATATCACCCAGCTATACGATCCGTTGAAGAATGCCGTTATCATTGTGAACTCACCCGTTAAGGAGGGTGTTGCTATCCCCACCGAGGCCGAGCTTACCGAGGCATTGAAGGCTGCTGTGGCTGCTGAGGTTGCTGCATTCGAGGATAATGTTGTGGTCGAGCCTCTTATCGCCGACGACTCTGCGCTGACAGGCTCAAAGGTTGCCTCTACAAAGAAAAACGAGTCGCTCGGCTTCACCGAGTGGACTTTGGAGAATGGCATCAAGGTTGTCATCAAGCAGACTCCTTATCAGGCCGACAACGTGGGTATCGAGGCCGCATCGTATGGCGGTGCTGCTGTATTCGCCGATGAGCAGTACTACTCTGCCCAGATGTTGGGCGGCGTGATGCAGATGTCGGGAATCTCGAAGTTCTCGGCCAGCGACCTGCGCAAGCAGCTCTCGGGCAAGAATGCCGCTGCAAGTGTCAGCATGGGTCTTTACGACCATTTTGTTACTGCCAACGCATCGTTGAAGGATGTCGAGACCATGTTCCAGCTCCTCTACTTGCAGTTCACAGCTCCCCGCTTCTCGGAGGATGATTTCACTACGTTGATGAATCGCTACAACTCGATGCTGGCCAACCAGATGACCGATCCCGACTTCATCTTCTCGCAGAATTACCAGAAGAGTCTCTATGGCAATAACTATCGTCGTCAGCAGCTCACCACCGAGCTTTTGCAGACAATCAAACTGGAGCATATGCCCGAGATTCACAAGCGTCTTTACTCTAACGCTGCCGACTTCCGCTTTACCATCATCGGTAACATGAGCGAGGAGCAGCTCAAGCCGCTTGTAGAGAAGTATATCGGTTCGCTGCCCACAGCCAAGAAGGCAGGCAATGTTTTGACCGACGATAAGGTGCGTACTGCCAAGGGTGGCGTGGTTAACGATTTCAAGGTCAAGATGGAGCAGCCCAAGGTTTCGGTATACTATGCCTATACAAGTGACGTGAAGTATGACCTGAAGACCAAGATGGTTATGCGTTACCTCTCGACTGCGCTCGATAACCGTTACCTGAAGTCTATCCGCGAGGAGAAGGGCGGTACCTATGGCGTATCTGTTGGTGGCGGAATTGCAACCCGTCCCGTTCACGAGTATCGCTTGCAGATAGCCTTCGATACCAACGAGCAGATGGCCGACGAGTTGATGGCAATCATCGTTGCCGAGTTGGAGAAGATTGCCAAGGAGGGCCCGCTCAAGGAGGATATGGACAAGACCCGTGAGTATGAGAACAAGAACTACACCAAGTCTATCGAGCAGAACCAGTGGTGGTCGCAGGCTATCAAAGAGTACTACGACTATGGTGTGGATTATGTGGCCGATTATCTCGATGCCGTAAACAGCGTAACCGCTGCCGATGTTCAGGCGTTGGCCAAGAAGATTCTTGCCGATGGCAATATCGTTAAGGTTGTTATGCGCCCCGAGAAATAGCAGAATAATCGAAATAGTATTGCAAGCCCTGCGGATAGTTACTTCCGCAGGGCTTTTTTGTTGGCTATTGGTCGATTTTTTCTTTATCTATATTGTTTATAATCTATAAGTTAGATGTTTTGGTATTGGATGTTATGACCAAAACTTACCATAAATGCCACATTACGATTAGTGGTAAAAATGGCAAACATGTGTCAAAAATACAATAGATGACATTTGCGATAAAAATACCAAATATGAAAAATATTGGAAAAAGCTATAATATGTAATATTGTGTAAATCAACCTATTATGTTTTTTAGATGAAAAAAAGCGAAAAAATATTTAAAAAACAGTAAAAAAAGTTTGCATATAAAGAATCAATAATTATCTTTGTATTCAGAAAGAGGGATTTTATGTTCTTTTAGTCTTTGCATGTTTCGGATTTCGGCAAATGAGGCCGCCCGCTTCAGGTGGGAGCACTGGCTCTTGCCGAAAAGTCAAATCCAACTTCTTTAAGCATGCTGGCTCATGACATGACTCCCCATAAACATTGAAAACTTACTAACAAGATGAGGAAATCTCTATTATTGCTGTTCGTGTTGTGTGCAGTGGGTTTTGTAAATAGACTCTCTGCGCAAGAGTGGGCTGTAAAGACCAACTTGCTCTATGATGCAACTACGTCGATGAATTTGGGCGTCGAGAAGGCGCTGGGCGAGAAGTGGACTCTCGGCTTGTCGGGTAACTGGAATCCTTGGCAGTTCTCGGATAACAAGAAGTGGAAGCACTGGTTTGTGCAGCCGGAAGTACGTTATTGGACTTGTCACAAGTTTGGTGGTCATTTCCTCGCTGCAAATCTTTGGGGTGGCCAATATAATGTTGGAGGCATTTCGGGGTTGCCTGATTTCCTCGGCACCAACTTCTCGCAACTAGCCGACCATCGTTACGAAGGTTGGTTTATCGGAGCTGGTGTCGGTTATGGCTATGCGTGGATGTTGGGCAAGCATTGGAATCTCGAGGCTGAACTTACCGTAGGTTATGCCTATACCGATTACGATAAATTCTTCTGTCCAAAATGTGGCGAGAAGATTGGTCGTGATTCACATCATTACTTTGGTCCCACCAAGGCGGCTATCAATTTGGTTTATCTCTTCTAAAACTCACGCATCATGAAAACTACCATACATTATATTATATGCGTTCTGGCTGTAGCCCTAATTTCGACTCCTTCGTGGGCGCAGCAGATTATGGAGGGCACAGCCGAGGTTAAGAATCTCAGCGTGAGCCGTGACAATGGCCGTGTGACGGTCAAGATGGATATCGATGTTACTACTTTGGAGGTTGGTGCCGACGAGACTTTGGTGCTCACTCCTGCCATTGAGAAGGGTGGAGAGTCACTCGATCTGCCTTCGGTTGAGATTATGGGTCGCCGTGCATGGCTCTATTATCTGCGTAATGGCGAGCAGAGCGTGACCAATAATCCTCTATATGCCGAGCGAGAGGCAAAACGTGCCGAGCGAAAGGCCGGCGCACAGCTTATCGCTTACTCTACACAAGTGCCTTACGAGGCGTGGATGAAGAGTGCCAATGTAGTAATTAAAGAGGGTAGCTGTGGTTGTGATCCTGAGTTGCTTGCGCTGGGTGAGAGTCCTTTGCAGCGAATTTTGCATGATCCTTATAAGCCTCAATATCGTCTTACATTGCTCACTCCCGAGCCCGAGCCTATCAAGGTGCGTGCAGAGTCGTTGTCTGCTTATATCAATTTCAAGGTTGATAAGTATGAGATTCTGGAGGATTATAAGAACAACGCCACCGAGTTGGCTTCAGTGATTTCGTCAATCGATAAAGTTAAGGACGATGCCGATCTTACCATTACCTCAATCTCTATCGAGGGTTGGGCATCTCCCGAGGCTCCCGAGGATTACAACGAGCGTCTGTCGCAGAATCGTGCCAATTCACTTGCCGATTATGTTGCTGCCAAGACCGGTATTGAGCGTTCTCGTATCACTGCCACAGGTCGTGGTGAGGACTGGATTAACTTCAAGCGCGAGGTTGAGAATATGCCTATGTTGCTTGACCAGAAGAAGGTGCTGGCTATCATCGACGACAACAGCATGACTCTCGATCAGAAAGATAAGCAGCTCTCAGAACTTATTCCTCCCACTATTTATGAGCGCTTGATGGGTGAGGTTTATCCTAAGTTGCGTCGCAATGACTATCGTATCGAGTATAACGTGCGTAACTTTAATATCGACGAGGCTCGTCGTATAATCAAGAGTGATCCCCGCAAACTCTCTTTGGATGAGATGTATCGTGTGGCAGGCAGCTATCGTAAAGGCTCTGACGAGTATAAGGAGACTTTGGCTATCGCGGCTCGCACCTATCCTACTGTGGTTGCTGCTGCTGTAGATATGGCAGCCGTCCAGATTGCCGATGGTGAGTGGGATGCAGCTCTGCAAACCCTCGCAAAGAGCGATGCCGGCAATGCAAATATTCAGGTTGCCAAGGGTTATGCCTATGCAGGTAAGGGCGATGTTGAGAAGGCTCGCGCTGAATGGGAAAAGGCTGCTGCGCAGGGCTCAGCTGACGCTAAGCACAACCTTGCTGAGCTTGCCAAGAGTTTGGAATAGATTGTGATCAAAAAATAAACGAAAATAAACTTAAACAATTAAGACTATGAAGAAGTATTTTATTGCAGCTCTCGCCCTTGTAGCTCTTGTGGCATGTAGCAAGAATGAAGACGGTGCTCCCGTATTCGATGATTCAAAGAAGAGTGTTCAAATTACAGTAGGCAACTTGGCCTCTGCTACTCGTGCCGCAGGTGGCATAACTCCTGCAGCCACCGATAATGCTTTGGCTTGTGCCGATGCAAGCGATGTAATTGTGTTGTTTGCAGATAGTCCAGGTAATGTGATTGTTTCAAAGAAGTTGAGCGAAGCAACTGTAGCGACTGACGGTTCGTTCATTTTCCATGCTATTCCCGAAAATGTGGTTATGGTTGCTGCTATTGCCAACGTTGCTCAGGCTCCTGCAACTCTAACGGCAGCTAATGCAGCTTGGCAGGATGAGGCAGCTATGCTCGCTGCTCCTTATAGAAATATTGTAGACAACAGCAATCCCGAAGCACCAACAACTACTTATGGTGTTGTAGCATACTCTGGACCAGCATTTTTGGAGAACAATGGCAAGACTTGTACAGTAGATGGTGACCACACTGAGTATCCTTTGTTGGAGGCTGATGAGCTTTTTATTGCTCCTTATATGGCTCGTATCGAGATTAACCACCTTGCTTGTACCGATTTGGGTCAAACTGCGAATAAGGGTTATGATAGGATTGGTTTCACTTCGCTCTCTTTGGCTGGTCAGGCTGGCAATACAAATGCGCCCTATACTCATACTTTGAGTGAATTTGAAAGTGAAGGTAGCTTCTTGGCTGCAGAATACCAAGTGACAGCGCCCCATATTCATGGTGCAACCGGCGAGGCTAATAAGGTAAACTATGCTGCTCCTGCCGAGGGTGTATGGTCATGGAATATTGTTCCTCAGGATGTTAGCAACCTTACAGTTGGTTTGTATGTTGTTGGTAACGGATATCAAGTTCAGATTCCCGAGAAGACTGTAACTGTAGACTCTTATAACAAGGGTACAACTCCCGTAACTGAGTTTGAGAGTGGTAATATCTACCGTTTCTCTATTGACTTTGCTGAGGAGAATGTTGATTCAGACACACAGTTTGTATGTGCAAATGTTGATGTTAAAATTGCTCAATGGGTAGTAAACGACCTCACAGTAGATTTTGTAACACCTGCTCCCTAATCAATTATTTTGATTACCAAATTTTAATATAACTCTTTAGTCGGGCCTGAGGCTCGTCCTTCGGGCCCGACTTATTTACCCAACCCCATTGCCCTTCGGGGCGTAAAAAAGACGCATGGCGCGTCATAAAAATTACAAGAATGAAGAATCTACTCTATTATACATGCTTGTCGCTCGCCTCGTTCCTTCTGCTCACGAGTTGCATCAAGGAGAGTTATGACGATTGCGAAATGGTCACGCTGACATTTAGCTATACGGGCGACGTGGATTGGGATATATTTCCAGAGCAGATTACCGACGTATCCCTCTATGTCTTCGATGCTAACGACCGCCTTGTGCAAACAAAGCGAATTGAGCAGAGGGCTCTGAAGGCGTTTCAGGGTACGAAACTCGACCTCAATGCCGGAACATACCGCGTTGTGGGAGTAGGTAACTGTTTCGATAAGACCGAAGTGAACAATACTTCGGCAACCGATATGAGTCAGATATATTTTGGCCACCCCAATGCTGATGGTAGCGGTGTGGTCGAGGGCAATGACTCTCTCTATCTGGGTTCTAAAGTCATAAATATTCCTAAGGATGAGTTCGTCGAGGAAGATGTTCCTTTCCGTTCGTCACACCTTAAGGTCTCTTATACGGTTGTCACCGAGAATCTCGATGAAGTACCTGCGGAGCCTATGTATGAATTGCGTATAAAGAATCTGTTGCCATACACCAACTTCAACAATGTGGCTCATGGCGATAAGATTACCTATAACCCTAAAATGAAGTTGGATGCCACAACAGGCAACCACTCCACCTATCTGAATATAATGCGTCATCCCAAGCAGAGCGATGTTCTTTTTGAGCTTGTCGAGGCCGGAGGTGGCAAGGTGTTAAATACCTTACGTTTGGAGGATTTCCTTAACACCTATACTCAGATAGATGTAACAAAGCAAGAGGTCCTTATCCCCATCGTGGTTAAGCTCATATACACCAAGGGTGTTTGCACCGATGTTGATATCACCATACCTGATTGGCTTATTGAAGATATAACTCCCGGATTCGGAGAGAATTAAATAACTGAAGAAAATGAAGAGACTAACACATATATTGCTTTTGGCAGCTTTGTGCGTCGGCCTCGTGACGTCTTGTACCAAGTCGGATGATGCAGCTACGTTCAATCCGGAAATGGTGAAGGTAATGCTCAATTTCGGTGCCGGTACTACTCGTGCCGCAACGTCGGGTGAGTCGGGCGATCAGATTGATGATGTCATGGTGTGGGCCTATGCTATCGATGCTTCGGGCAATATTGGCGATACTCCCGTAGGCTGGGCAACCAAGAGCTTCACAGGAACATATGTAAGCACCGAGGGTCAGTCACTCTATATGGAGCTGCCCAAGAATACTGCCGATGCGAAATACCATTTTGTGGCGGTGGTAAACAAGGCCGAGTTCGGCAAAATATATAAGGCAGGCTCTACCACCGAGCTGACTCTGGGCGAGCACACCACCCACACCGAGCTATCTACCGCCCGTTTTGCGGCCGATATAGCGAGTTTTGCTGCCAATAAGGCTGCTATGCCCGTATCGCATTGGGCGGAGGTGACGATTCCCGCCAACGACACCGAGGTGGATGTTGAGATGACAGTATATCGTGCCGTTGCCAACCTCACCTTCAGCGCGGCACTCAAGGGCGAGGATGTGGGTCAGGCGGTTGTAAGAGTCGATCAGGTGACTCTCTGCTCGAAGGATGTGGCAAACAACGAGGGTTTCCTCTTCTCGGATCACCCCGCCATTAGCGATGCCACCACTTCGCCTTCAGCCTTTGGAGTTCACTCCGATTTGGCAAGAACAACGTATCAAGAAGCAAAGCAAATCGGAACTGTGGTCAGCACAGCAACCATGACTCCGCTCTACCAGCGTTTTATCTATGAGAACCATATCGGAATGGCTGCCGCGGGTGCCGACTTCTCGAAGCCCGACAACTATCCCACCCATGGTTACTACCTTAAGATAGATTACAGCTTCTCGAAGGGTACGACCATCGGCGCAACTCCCCAAACGGCCACCTGCTATATG
>JAGBIC010000002.1 GCA_017935185.1 Alistipes sp.
ATTCCACTTGCGCAATGCCACACACGCATTATGACCACCAAATCCCAACGAATTTGATATTGCTATTGTAACATCCGCCTTGCGGGCCTCATTGGGGACATAATCAAGATCACACTCGGGATCGGGAGCATCCAGACCGATAGTGGGGGTCACCACTCCGTTTTTCAGCGTCAAGGCCGAAGCAATCAACTCAACAGCACCCGTAGCACCCAACATATGACCCGTCATGGATTTGGTGGAGCTGACCATAGCCTTATGCGCAGCCTCCTCGCCCAAAGCCAATTTTATGGCTGCAGTCTCGGTCTTGTCGTTCAGCGGAGTACCCGTACCGTGAGCGTTGATATACAAAGTATCCTGCTCGGCATCAAATCCCGCCTCATCCAGCGACGCCTTTATAGCGCGCGATGCAGGCACACCATCGGGACGTGGGGCTGTATAGTGATGAGCATCACAGTTATTGCCATAACCCACAACCTCTGCGTAGATTTTTGCACCACGGCGAGTAGCATTCTCCAACGACTCCAACACCAGCACGCCAGCACCCTCGGCCATAACAAAGCCGCCACGATTCACATTAAACGGCAGCGAAGCCTTAAGAGGGTCTTCCGAGCGCGACAACGCCTTGCTATTGGCAAAACCGCCTATCGCCAACGGATGCACCGAAGCCTCGGCACCACCCGCAATAATTGCATCGGCATAGCCGTGCCTGATGGCTCGGAATGCCTCGCCAACGGCATGTGTACCCGTAGCACAAGCTGTCACAACAGGCAGACAGACTCCCTGCGCATTGAATTTTATCGCCACATTGCCCGATGCA
Source organism: Alistipes sp. (assembly GCA_017935185.1). Lineage (GTDB taxonomy): Bacteria > Bacteroidota > Bacteroidia > Bacteroidales > Rikenellaceae > Alistipes. Next base: position 818 of record JAGBIC010000002.1, read on the forward strand.
ATATTACCAATCATCATCGGTACAAACAACGGCGAAATACGATTCACGCCCTCATTCAGCAACTTTGTAGTCTCTGCCACGAAGGTCTGCAAACCACCAATACCCGAACCGATATAAGTTCCCAAGCGCTCGGGGGCAACATTCTCGCCACTCACCAAACCGCTATCCTTCATGGCCTGATAGGCTGCCGCCATAGCGAATTGGCAGTATATATCGCTACGGCGCACATTTGCCTTATCCAAGCCGCCTGCCTCGGGATCAAAATCCTTGACCTGACCTGCAACGCTAATCGGCAAATTATACTCTTCGTAGCCTTTTATATAATCTATTCCGCAATACCCCGAAACAAGGTTGTTCCAGAATGTATCTATATTATTTCCAACAGGCGAGATTACACCCATGCCTGTGATTACTACTCTCTGCTCCATCTCTATTGAATTTTTACTTTACCCATTCAACAATACATGCTCCTGTTGTAAATCCTGCGCCAAAGGCACTCATCAATATTTTGTCGCCACGCTTGAGCTTACCGCTGCGTGCCAACTCGTCAAGCAACAAAGGAACACTTGCCGATGAGGTGTTTCCACAATAGTTTACATTGCACGGGAAATGCGACATATCGAGCTTAAGCCAATTGGCTATAGCCTCTACAATGCGCAAATTAGCCTGATGCAATACATAATATTTTATATCCGAAGGCTTTAGCCCCGACTCGTCAAGCAACTGTTTTATATCGCGTGACGACGAAAGCACAGCCGTCTTAAAGACCTCCTTACCATTCATATACATCGGGCCGGAAGGTTCATCTTTTGTGATATGCGGAGTAGGCTCCAGTCTGCGCACATAATGCAAGCAATCTACTTTGCATGTGGTCGTAAGGCGCGAATGATACTCGCCATCGCCCTCGGCAACCACCACAGCTCCCGCGCCATCACCAAAAAGCACACACATTGACCGATCGCTCCAATCCACCATACGCGTAGGCTCTTCGGCAGCCACGACCAGCACATTTTTTGCCTTTCCGCTTTTTATGCGGTCATCGGCCATATCCAAAGCATATATAAAACCCGAACAAGCTGCATTCACATCGACAGCCGCACAACTTGCACCTATCGCACCTTGAATAAGGCAGCTCAACGAAGGGGTTATATATTCATTTACGACATTCGAACAGATTATATAATCTATATCTTTGGCCGTCAGCCCCGCATCCTCAATGGCTTTTACAGAAGCCTCGGCAGCCAATTCCTCCAGTTGCTCCGATGATATCACTCGTCGCTCGGTGATACCGGTTCGTTCCCTTATCCACTCATCGTTTGTATCGAGAAATTTCTCAAACTCCGAGTTGGGCACAATCTTGGCAGGGTGAGCCCTGCCCGTTCCTACAATTCTCATTTAATAAAACTTTGTAAAAATCACACTCCAATCAGAGCCGCGACCACCCTGAAAAAAGTTAATTATTTTGCACATATATGCCTTCCGGAAAGCACAAGCGCAAAAATATGTAAATCCAATCTCAATACCCCATAAATGCCGCCAAATATGCCTTTTTGTGACGAAAGTGACAATATGAATGGTAAAAGTTATGTATTTTCAACTTATTTTACGATATTTGCACAGAAATTCAAGTCGCAAATACATGACAAAATTAAATAAAAACATAGAAATACCAAAGTTTATCCTAAACAAACAGTACCTCGTGGGTTCTGTATTATTCGTCCTTACGTTCTCGATTTTGTTCATGGCAATTTATGCGCCATTCTCAAATACAGCATGGTTCAGCATATATAGCATGGATAAATTGGGTATGACTGTGGCATTTTATCTTGTTGCACTTTCGATAATGTTTATCAGCAAACTTATCATGCACAGCATACAAGATCGCATCAGTTTCACCTACGCCAAATACATCTTCTGGATTATGGGCGAGGTGGTGGCCATATCGCTATTCTACACCTATTTCACATGGCTGTTTGTCGGCACACCCAACGGCCCTATATATATAATAGCTTTGCGAGCATTTATATGCACACTGCTCATATTGCTATTGCCATATACCATACTGACTTTATACGCAGCCTACAAGAGCAAAACCGAGGAGTTGCAGATGTTGCAATATGAGATGGGGCTCACAAACGAATCAAACACCGTTTATCCCTCGCTTATTCATCTGCATGACTATAACGGCACATTGAAACTCACTATCAACTCCGACTCGCTATATTATATGGAGTCGCAGGACAACTATATCAAAATCTTTTACGAGAATAACGGCAAGCTCTGCTCATATATGCTTCGCAGTCGCACAAAGACAATTGAGGAGAATCTGGCAGAGACAAGCATGGTGCGTTGCCAGCGCTCATATCTGGTGAATGTGATGAAGATCAACCACATCAAAAAGGGTGGCAAAATGCGATACATCGTTCTGTCGCACGACGACATCAAGCCTATCCCCGTATCCAAGAACTATTTCAAAAATCTCATCACAAAGATTGACAAATACAACATCTCTGTTCTCCATAGCGCCACAGCCCAACCAGAGCCAATAGTGGCAGCTGAAGAGTAACCGGCAGGAAAATAGGGTAGCGAGGGCCAACAATGAATTAAAAGCAAATCAGATCATACAAAAAAACGCTGTCAGCATATACCGACAGCGTTTTTACTTTCACTCTGAACAAGTTATTTAACTATTCCGATAATATCGCTCAGGCGCTCAATGCCAAGACGCTCCATCTCGGCAGGAAGCTGCTCGATGATATTCTTGCATGCATAAGGGTCTTTCAGATTCGCAGCACCCACCTGTACCGCAGTTGCACCCGCCATCATCATCTCGATAACATCCGAAGCACTCTCGACGCCTCCGCAGCCCATAACGGGAATCGAACAGGCGTTAGCCACCTGATAGACCATGCGTACCGCTACGGGGAAGATAGCAGGGCCTGAAAAGCCACCCATCTTATTGGCAATGACCGCACGACGACGCTTGGTATCAATACGCATACCCAGCAGGGTGTTTATCAAGCAGATACCATCAGCACCCGCCTCCTCGCAAGCCTTTGCGATAGCAACGATATCGGTAACATTGGGGCTCAACTTGATAAACACAGGCTTGGTAGTCACCGCCTTCACGGCTCGAGTAACCTCGGCCGCCATCTCAGGCTGAGTACCGAAACTCATACCGCCATTATGCACATTGGGGCAAGAAACATTCACCTCGATAATTGCCACCTGCTCCTCCTTATCAATCTTGGCGCAACACTCGGCATACTCCTCAATCGAAAAACCGCTGATATTGGCAACGATAGGCTTACGGAAAATCTTACGCAGGGCGGGCAGCTCATTGCTGATAACCGCATCAACACCCGGGTTCTGCAATCCGACAGAGTTAATCAATCCCGCACGGCACTCGGCGATACGGGGAGTAGGATTACCAAAGCGAGCATCGCGGGTTGTGCCCTTGATTGAAATCGAGCCCAATATATTTATATCGTAGAACTCATTATGCTCGCGACCAAAACCAAATGTACCGCTGGCCGGAATAATGGGGTTATCGAGTTTGACGCCGCACAACTCGACTGACATATCACATACTCTCTCCATAGCTACCATATTATTTCGGCGCGTTTCATCACCGGCCCCTCTTTACAAATACGTTTATTTCCCGTAAGAGTCTTGCAGCTGCAACCCATGCATGCGCCAAAGCCACAACCCATGCGCTCCTCGAACGAAAGCTCACCGTCCTGCTCACAGCAGTCGCACAGAGCCTTAAGCATTGGCAGCGGGCCACACGAATAGAAATAATCAAAATCTATTGCCGACTCACGAATGGCATCGGTAACAAAACCCTTCACGCCCATAGAGCCATCGGCTGTCGAAACATAGACATCTGCACCCAGCTTACGGAATTCATCGACGTAAAAGAGCTCTGAAGCGGTATTGAAACCCAACACCACGCTAACCTTACGACCCTGCACCAACAGATTCTTCGCCAGATTATACAGAGGTGGCACACCTACGCCACCACCCACAAGCAGAGGCTTTTCGCACTCCACATCGGGATTGAAGCCATTGCCCAGACCTGTCAGCACATCAAGCTTCTCGCCTGCCTGCATACAGCGCATCTGCTCTGTACCACGGCCAACAACCTTATAGATAATTGTGATGGTCGAAGCATCCCAATCACATATCGATATAGGACGACGGAGATAGAGCCCCTCCAGCTCGATATTCACGAACTGACCGGGGCGCTTAATCCACTTGGTATCGCCTTCGAGAACCATTCGCCACACATCGTGGGTAAGGGGCTCGTTGGCTACAATATTATATACTCCTTTTTTATACATCTTATTTACCGTCGATTGTTGATACTCCGAGAGTTATCTCCTCCAACACATCAAGCAACACGCTCACAGTCTCCAGCGCAGTGAAGAGTGTCACGTTATTCTCGGCTGCCGCACGACGAATATCGTAACCATCGCGGCGAGTGCTGTGCTGATTCACATCAATGGTATTGATGACATAGGTAACATGACCCTTACGCAACTCATCATAAATCTCGGTACAACCCTCGCTGAGCTTACGCAGATGGCGTGTACGCACACCGTTGTTACGCAAGAACTCGCAAGTACCCTTTGTTGCCTCGATATTGAAGCCCAAATCGTAGAATCGGCGAATCAGAGGCAGCGCGCGCTCCTTGTCGGCATCGGCAATGGTAACAAAAATTGTTCCATAATTTGCCACAGCCACACCCGAAGAACGCAACGACTTATACAAAGCACGATTCAAACTCTTGTCGTATCCGATAGCCTCACCTGTAGACTTCATCTCGGGAGAGAGGTATGAATCCACTCCACGAATCTTGGCAAATGAGAATGCAGGCGACTTAACAAACCAGCGGGTGCTCTCCTTGCCATAAACCTCGTTTATGCCCTGCTCCTTAAGCGAGTGACCGAGGATAACCATGGTGGCAATCTTCGCCATAGGCACACCGGTAGACTTCGACAAGAATGGAACTGTTCGTGATGAACGGGGATTCACCTCGATAACATAGACCTTATCATTCTCGTCTACAATAAACTGTATGTTAAACAAACCCACAATACCGATGGCAAGACCCAAACGCTGGGTGTACTCGATAATGGTATCCTTAACCTGCTGGCTCACGCTGAAGGTGGGGTATACGCTGATACTATCACCCGAGTGGATACCTGTATGCTCTACATGCTCCATAATGCCGGGGATATAAACATCCTTACCGTCGCAGATTGCATCCACCTCAAGCTCCTTACCCTGAATGTATTTATCAACCAACACAGGCGATTTCTCGTTAATCTCAACCGCAGAGCGCAGGTAGTGACGCAGAGTCTCCTCGTTGCCCACAATCTGCATCGCGCGGCCACCCAACACGAAGCTGGGGCGTACCAACACAGGATATCCGATGCGTGCAGCTGCAGCCACACCACGCTCGATATCAGTCACCGCCTCGGCCTCGGGCTGGGGAATACCAACCTCATTCATAATGCGCTCGAAGCACTTGCGATCCTCGGCGTTATTGATAGCCTGAATTCCTGTACCGATAATATTCACACCCAAATCTGCCAAAGGCTCGGCAAGGTTGATGGCTGTCTGGCCTCCCAACGACACCACGATACCCTCGGGCTGCTCCAGCTCTACGACATTCATAACATCCTCGACAGTCAACGGCTCGAAATAGAGCTTGTCGCTGATGGTGTAGTCGGTAGATACCGTTTCGGGGTTATTGTTGATAATGATAGCCTCATAGCCGGCCTCCTTGATTGTCCAAATAGCGTGAACGGTAGAGTAGTCGAACTCCACGCCCTGACCGATACGAATCGGGCCTGAACCCAACACCAGAATCTTCTTGCGATTGCTACGCACCGACTCGTTCTCCTGCTCATAGGTTGAGTAGAAGTAGGGCACATAGGTATCAATCTCACCGGCACATGAGTCGATAATTTTATATACGGGGAATACGTTCTCCTTCTTGCGCAACAAATATACCTCGGCCTCGGTCATGCCCCACAGCTGGCCGATATACTTATCGCTGAAGCCCATACGCTTGGCCTCCTTAAGAGTATCCACACAGCCTACATTTGCAGCAACGACCTTCTCAAGCTCGACAATATTCTTCATCTTCTCGAGGAAGAGCATATCGATCTTGGTGTGATTGTAGATAATAAGCAAATCCACACCCAAACGAATCAGCTGCGCAATGGCATAGAAGCGGTCATCGGTACCTTTGCGGATGTACTCCAAAAGTGCATCGGCCTTCCAATCATCAAATTTCTTGTGATAGAGATGGCAAACACCTGTCTCCAATGAGCGTAACGCCTTAAGCATACCCTCCTCGATGGTGCGACCAATACTCATAACCTCACCTGTGGCCTTCATCTGGGTACCCAACTCATTCGATGCATCGCTGAATTTATCAAACGGGAAACGAGCGACCTTAAGCACCACATAATCCAACGCAGGCTCAAAGCATGCGGGACGGCCGGCAATCATAATTTCGTCGAGGGTAAGACCCACAGCAATCTTTGCAGTCACACGAGCAATGGGGAAACCACTCGCCTTTGATGCCAATGCCGACGAACGAGAAACTCGGGGATTAACCTCGATAATATAATATTTGAACGATAGGGGATCCAACGCAAACTGCACGTTACATCCGCCCTCAATCTTAAGCTCACGGATAATCTTCAATGCGCTGTTACGCAGCAACTGATACTCCTTATCGGTAAGAGTCTGTGCAGGGGCGATAACCATAGAGTCACCTGTGTGAATACCCACAGGGTCGATGTTCTCCATGCTACAAATTGCGATGGCGGTATCGTTCTTGTCACGCATCACCTCAAACTCAATCTCCTTATAGCCCTTGATACTCTTCTCGACAAGCACCTGATGAACGGGTGAAAGAATCAGCGCATTGCGCATAATCTCGCGCAACTCCTCCTCGTTGTCGGCAAAACCGCCACCTGTTCCACCCAGCGTAAATGCAGGGCGCAGAACAACGGGGTAGCCAATCTCCTCGGCAGCCTTAACACCATCCTCCATGGTATTAACCACAACCGAAGGCAATACAGGCTCATCAATACGGATACACAACTCCTTGAAGAGCTCACGATCCTCGGCCTCCTCGATACTTCTGAACGAAGTTCCCAGAATCTCCACATGACACTCATCCAACACTCCTTTCTTTGCAAGTTGCACAGCCAAGTTAAGACCTGTCTGGCCACCCAATCCGGGAACAATGGCGTCGGGACGCTCATACCGTACAATCTTGGCACCATACTCCAGAGTCAAAGGCTCCATATATACCTTGTCGTCAATATTGGTGTCGGTCATAATTGTTGCGGGGTTCGAGTTCACCAAGATGACCTCATAACCCTCCTCCTTCAATGCCAAACACGCCTGAGTACCTGCATAATCAAACTCAGCAGCCTGACCAATGACAATCGGGCCAGAGCCGATTACCATAACTTTCTTTATATCTGTTCTTCTAGGCATTTTGTTTCTCCTCCATCATTTTAATGAACTTATCAAAAAGGTATACGCTATCTTGTGGTCCCGGAGCGCTCTCGGGGTGGAACTGCACAGCATAAACCTTATCGCTTATGCTCTCGATTCCTGCAACGGTAGAGTCGGGGATAATCAAATGTGTTACATTCAACCCTGTACCCTTCAACGACTCGGCATCGACGGCATAGGTGTGATTCAACACAGCCATGTCGATACGATCACTTGCCAAACAACGTACTGCAGCACCACCATGGTGACCACACTTCATCTTATAAATCTTTGCTCCGTAGGCCAAAGCGATAAGCTCCATACCCAACGAGATACCAAACAAAGGAATCTTACCCTTTACATTGCGAATCAACTCCACAACCTCGGGAAGCTCCTCGGGAGTACCGGGGCCGTTAGAGATGAAGATTCCATCGGGGTTAAACGCCAAAATCTCTTCAAGCGTGGTGTTGTAAGGAACGATGGTTACATTGCAACCACGGTTATTGAACTGACGGATGATATTATGCTTAATACCACAGTCAACAGCCACAATATCGTATTTGTGATTGGGTGTACGCGAGAACCAGCGCTTGCGACAGCTGACGCGCTGCACCTGATTTGTAGGCAGCGGGGTAGTCTTAATCATCTCCAAAGCCTGCTCGAGAGTGGTATCAACATTGACGATAGCTGCACGCTGACAACCCTCATCGCGGATAATACGCACAATCATACGGGTATCGACACCTGCGATACAGGGAATACCCTGCTCATCGAGTGTCTCCGAGAAGGTTTTGGTATAACGGAAGTTACTCGGATTCTCGTTACACTCGCGTACCACCATACCGCCAATCTGAGGAAATTTCGACTCGAAATCCTCGTCGGTAATACCATAGTTACCAATCAAAGGATAAGCCATCACAACAATCTGGTTGATGTATGACGGGTCAGAGAGAATCTCCTGATAACCCACCACCGAGGTGTTGAAAACTATTTCACACACCCTCTCGACATTGGCCCCATAGCCATAGCCGAGGAATTCACGACCATTTTCAAGGACTAACTTTTTTGTAAAAGGTTTCATTCGTTCTGATTTATATTATTTATTTACCTATTTTTCATAAACTATACGGCCATCAACCATCGTAAGACAGCACTCGCCCCACAAATGCCAACCCTCAAACGGGGTACTGCGCCCCTTTGATAGGAATGTGGCGGGATCGACATCGAACTCAGAATTGAGGTCGAATACCGCAATATCGGCGCACTCGCCCTCATGCAGACCACCGCCGAGATTGAATATCTTGCGAGGAGATTCAGCCATCACCTCGACAGCCTTCTCGAGAGTTATCACACCCTCCTTAACCAAACGGCTGTATATTACCGCAAACGATGTTTCAAGGCCCACAACACCCATTGCGCTGCCGGCCAGCCCACGCGACTTCTCCTCGGCTGTATGAGGAGCATGGTCGGTAGCCACAACATCGATTGTTCCATCCTGCAAGCCTGCAACCAGAGCATCACGATCGGCAGCCGAACGGATGGGCGGATTCATCTTAAAACGTCCCTCCTCCTTGATATCCATATCACACATTGTAAGGTAGTGGGGGCCTGTCTCACAGGTAATCTTCACACCACGGCTCTTGGCCTCACGGATTAGCGCAACGCTCTCTTTTGTAGAGATATGGCAGACATGGTATCGACAACCTACCTGCTCGGCCAGAGCTATATCACGCTCAATCTGCTTCCACTCACTCTCCGAGCAGATACCCTTGTGACCATGAGCACTCGCATACTCTCCCTGATGGATATATCCTCCCTTGAGCAACTCGTTCACCTCGCAGTGTGCCGCTATTATAGCACCACACTCTTTGGCCTGCTGCATGGCCTCAAGCATGATATTGTCATTCTGCACACCGCTGCCGTCATCGGTAAATCCCGCCACGAAAGGCGCAAGTGCCTTAAAATCGACCACCTCGCGGCCATATCTCTCTCGGGTGATAGTGGCATAGGGCAGCACCTTGACCACTGCATCTTTCGAGATTATATCCAACTGCTGTTGCAGATTTCCCATATTATCGGGTGCAGGATTCAAATTGGGCATAGAACACACCATGGTAAACCCACCGTGAGCCGCTGCGGCTGTACCTGTCGCAATAGTCTCTTTGGCTGAGAATCCCGGCTCGCGCAGATGCACATGCAAATCCACCAAACCACTCATCACAACCAACCCTCGGCAATCAATAACCCTATCATCAGCACCCGCCTCAATCGAGGGAGCGATGCTTACTATCTTGCCGTCAGCCACCAGCACATCGGCAATTTCGCTCTTGCCGTCGTGCACCAGCATACCACCTTTTAGAATCACTTTCGCACTCATATATTCACAAAAAGGGCGACCAAAAAAGTCGCCCAAATATTATCAATAAAAAACAGTATTAACGTCTTGCTGTGAAATTGAGAAACAATACCCCTGCTCTGTTGCACAAATGCAATCTGCCAACTCATGAGTTATGTAATCTCGCTTTCTCATATTATCATCACTTCATCGGGGCAAAGATAAGCAAAATTCTCGCAAAAACCGCACTTAAGCACCATTTTTTCATCATTTTTTTCAATTATCGGAAATTGCCTTGTCTCCTATCAGAAAACAACCCTTACACCCAACTGCATATGCCATCTTGATAGCAAATCATCGGGAGTAAGCTGGCCGCTGGTGAATCGATATACAGGCTCGCCATCCTCAAGGGCAGCAACGGTCACAGGCTGCATACGCCCTCCTCCGACATTGTAACGCATACCCCAATGGCGACAAATCATGTTACCCAAATTCATGATATCTATCGACAACTCAATTTTGCGCGACGAAGCTGTCCCAAAATAGAATCCATGCGCCAAATGCAGGTCGATAGAGTGCTCCACAGGAGCCTGCATGGCATTACGCTCGGCAAACGAGCCGCGATTCTTTCGCAGATAACGATTCTGCTCAATATATTCATTCCACTTCTGCGCCGAGCCACCATCGGCAAAACGCATCTGTGCCAAATCGGCCTCGGTGGGGATATACATCAGGGTTGAGCCAAACACACCATCGCCATTAAAATCCACAGTCTCGCCAAAACACAACGAATAGCGCTGTCCCGAAGTTAGCTGATAAACCAACGAAGCAGAGACATCGAACAATGGGGCATAACGCTTGGCATAGGTCGCCACAAAACTCACTTTATGCGGAATATCATACGATGATACCGACAACGGCAGGTTGTTCAAATCAAGGCCATAAGTACGATTCCAATTACTTGATGACGATGTAGAGGGCACATCACACACCGAATAGGCTCGGCTGAAGATATATGACGCCGCAAGCGACAATCCGAAATCAAAGCTCTTCGACACATTACCGGCGACAGAATAAGAGTAGCCCTTTGAGGTATTGTCGAGATAATATACAGCCGAATAGTCTTTAATACTCTTCTCAAATTTTGGCACAGCACCATTTGCCCCGACAGCATACACCTCTTCACCCGTTGGTTCGATGGCAATATTGCGGAAAACCGCATTATGCAGGGTCTTTGTATACAGCACTTCCACACCGACATTCCATCCATCACGAGTGGCTATCTCGGCCGAGATATTTGCCTTGAAATTTTGCGGATAACGGAACTTGCTATTCATAGCATTGAGCATCTGGGTGGTATTCGACATTGTGGTAGGCGATGGAGTTGATGTGAACTGCGCCGCCGATTCAACAATCTCGCCACCTTCACTACGTCCCACAAGGCGCAAACCCTTTTGCTCGACACCCGTATTTGAGTAGTTATTCACCACCCACACAAAAGGCACTTGGCCCGTAAAAATACCTGCACCGCCATCCACCATCAAACGGCTATCCCCATACGCTTTACTCCACGAGAAACCCACACGAGGCGAGAGCAGCAGCTGCGCCTGCGGCACATCACCGATACGGACATTGTATTTTGAAGCTATACCACGTGCATTAAACTCCTCATTGGGGGTTGGGGTGTTGAATATCAACGGCAGGGTGGCACGCAAACCATACATAAGTTGAAATCCGCCCCCCAGCTGTCAACTGTCCTGAGCATAAAAATTCAACTCCGAAGCTTTGAAACGAGGCCCCCATGTTGTTGTTCCCGTAACCGCAGGGTCGGTATAGTTATACTCATACATGGCTGCCATATCACGCTCAAACTCCTCTATCGAGTTATAGGTATATGTACCATAAGCATTGGCGATATATTGGTTATGGATATTATACAACTCATGATGCATACCGAACATCAGCGAATGTGCGCCCAAATCGACAATCAAATCATCGCTCAAGGTGACAACATTCTGCTTGAGGTTATTCACACCGGCATATCGGTTGTTGCCAATATTTACCGTCACGCCCTTATTTTTTCCCGTATTTTTAATTATCACACTCGGCAACGCCCCCACAATATCAGGCTCACGCCCATCCCCCACACGAGAGTATCCCACACGCAAGGTGTTGTGTATTTTATCCGTAAGGCGCGACTCGAGCGAAAGTCCCAAATAGTGAGCATTACTGTAATTGGCATATCCCGAGCCGTTGAACATAAATGAGTTGAGCGAATTGGCATACTCCTCGGCTCGAGCATCCAGATAGCTGTAACTCAAAGACAAATTATGCCTAGTGTTTATATTCCAATCGAGATTCGCCAGCAGCGAAGCCGACTTCTGCTGCACATCACGACGGCCGACACCTCCGCCATCATATCCCGTAAGCGTTTTGTAACGTGCTGAAATGCGGCTCAAATCATCTTTATCGATATTCACACCCTCATATCCCAAATAATACGACGATGGCGATGTGTTCAGATTATACTCTCCGCTGACAAAGAAGAATAGTTTATTCTTGACAATAGGCCCGCCAAACGTAAAACCATGAGTTCGCGCTGCCTGGTCTTGCAACTTTGTTCTCTCCTGCAAATCACGCCCGGGTGTTGTACCATAAAAATCCTGATTGTGATAATAAGTGTATGCCGTACCTTTAAAATTATTTGTACCCGATTTTGTAATGGCGTTTACCGCACCACCGCCGAAGCCACTCATGCGCACATCATACGAAGCCACAACCACCTCAAGTTGCTCGATAGCATCCAGCGCCACGGGATTAGCATTCGACAAACCGCCATTTGTTCCCGATGACGACAAGCCGTACATATCGTTATTGGCCATTCCGTTAATCATAAATGTATTATAACGGCTTGCCACTCCGCCATACGACACTCCGCCACCTTTTTGCACCACCGCCTGTGGGGTCAATCGCACCACATCATACAACGAACGCGACACAGTCGGCATCTGCGAAATGAGTGACTCGTTATACTTTTCGCCAACAGCACCGGAACTGCCTCGGCGACCCACCACAGCAACAGGCTCGATAGAAGTGTTTGATTTCAGAATAATATTCTCGGTACGAACATCGCCGACACGCAACGCCAAAGATTCAATCCCCGAAGGCTGATATCCAACGTAGCTTACCTCCAGACGGTAATTTTCGGCAGGACGTATACCATGAATGGCATAATAACCTTCTGCATCGGTATATACAGCGTAAGTTCTGCCCGACTCGGGATGCAGGAGCACCACCGTGGCTCCCACCAAAGTTTCATCAGATGAATTTTTCACGACACCTCGCAGAGATGAGGTTGTGATTTGAGCCACGACACCACCGAGGCTCATGACTGCAATTAGCAGACAAAACAGTTTCTTCATTACATTATTTTTGGGGCACCTATTTACGGTGCAAGTTCAACCTATGATTGCCTTTGCGACATTTAGTCAGCTACAATCGTGGCAAATATAGTAAAAAAACATTATTTTTGCACATCATTTATTTCAAGATGGATGCCATAGCACAATTTTTTATCGATTGGGGATATATCGGCCTCTTTTTGTCGGCCTTTTTGGCCGGCAGCATCGTTCCGTTCAGCTCCGAAGTGGTTCTCACCATATTGGTGCAGATGGGCGCCGACCCCACATTGTGCCTAATATCGGCATCGGTAGGCAACACCCTCGGCGGCTTGGTCTGCTACTGGCTTGGATGGCTCGGCAACATGGAGTGGATAGAGCGCTGGCTCAAAATCGACAAGCAAAAGATGGACAAAGTCTCAAAATTTGCGAAAAAATATGGCGCATGGATGGGATTTTTCGGCGTGCTGCCATGGGTGGGCGAGGTGATTATCGTACTACTCGGATTGATGCGCAGCAATATATGGATTACCACCACAACCATGTTTATCGGCAAATTTATCCGCTACCTGCTCATGTTGCTTGCATTGCAGGGTGTCAATACTTTATTTTAATATAATCACAATACTTCGCAAAGTCGTTTGCGTATTACACCAACACCCAAAATCTCTGCTACACCACATTTTTCTGCCAAAAAACCAATTTTGGTGCAAAGTTTGATTATTGCCGTGTGTATTAACTGGCAATCTTCAAATTATGAGAAAATTTCTACTTATTACGTTGGCTTTGGCCACATTTACCGTAAAGAGCAATGCTCAATCGGTTGGTATCAAGACAAATCTGGTACATTGGGCAACAGTATCGCCCAACTTGGGTATTGAGATAGGATTGGGTGGACAGACCACTCTCGACATCTCGGCAGGATTCAACCCCTTTACATTCTCCGACAACCGCAAATGGAAACATTGGCTTGTTCAGCCTGAATTCCGCTGGTGGACATGCGAGAGGTTCAATGGCCACTTCCTCGGCGTACATATGCTCGGCGGAGGGTTCAACGTGGGCAATGTATCGTTCTTCCCCTTCAGTATTTGGGATGGCTTGAAAGATTATCGCTACAAAGGACATGCATTGGGAGCAGGCCTAGCCTATGGCTATGCATGGATGCTGGGTAAACATTGGAATCTGGAGGCCGAAATAGGAGTAGGCTATGCACATGCATGGTACGACCAATACGATTGTGCCGACTGCGGAGATAAAATCCTCGACAACGGCAACAAAAACTACTGGGGTATAACAAAATTGGCAATCTCATTCGTCTATCTTTTCTAAAAAATACTACCATGAAAAATCTTGCAAAATATATTTTCGCTGCTTGCGCTATAATGCTATCAATCAACCACTCGCAGGCGCAAGGCGTGACCACGGAAAACGGGGTAGGGGTAAACAACATCAATATGCAGCAGGCTGCATCACGCCTTAACGTCGATATGATTTTCGACATCAGCGACTTAAAGGTGCGCTCAAATCGTTCATTGAAAATCACTCCCGTAGTAAGCAACGGAAGCGAGATGATACAACTCCCGTCGGTTATCGTTGAAGGACGTCGTCGCAATATGATGTACCGCAGATCCGAAATTCCATCTTCGGACTTCCACATCCGCCGCCACAACCACAAGGAGCAGATATTCGAGTATGACTACGATATTGCTTTCGAGTCGTGGATGAATAATTCCGAGCTTATTTTACGCGAAGAGTGGTGCGAGTGCCACAATGAGCCTATCAGCGAAGAGTTTATCGCCATCGCCGAGCTATCGCAGCCACAGCAAACGCAACCTGCTGCAAACACAGCAGGCGCAACAACTCCCGCCACCGTCGGCAAACCCAAAATGGCTTATGCCTTATCGCCATCAAAGGATGAGTTGGCTGCCACGCAAAATATATCCGGCATACATTTCCGCGTAAACAGCAGCACAATAGAGCCTTCGTTTATGAACAACGCGCAAGCCATCGCCGCCATGCACGAAATGCTTGCCGCCCACAGTAACGACATCAACGCAATTCATCTGATGGGATACGCCTCTCCCGAAGGCCCATATAATTTCAACAAAGAGCTGGCAGCAAAACGCGCCGAAGCAATCAAGAACCATATAGCGACACAAATGCCTGCTTTAGCCGGTAAAATTGCCACCGACTCGGCTCCCACAAATTGGGAGGCACTGAAAAAGATGCTTAACGATAGTTACATAAGCAACTATCTGAAAATCATAGCTATAATCGACGACAATACCATAAAACCAGCCGACAAGAACAACGAAATACGCCGCCAATACCCTGTGGAGTATCAATTTATGCTTGACTCATGGTATCCGAAATTGCGTGTGACCGACATCACCATCGACAGCCCGACACAAAAAAAGAGCGTCGAGCAGATAAAGCAGGCAATACGCACCAATCCATCCGACCTATCGCTTGACGATATTTATCTTGTGGCGCTCACATACGAAAAGGGTAGTAAAGAGTGGAATGAGATTATGATTATCGCTGTTCAGACCTACCCGCAATCACCCGAGGCACGTGTTAATGCAGCCAACGTAGCTATGGCCAACGGCGATTATACGCAGGCAGCAAACTACCTTCAGGGGTTACCCGCCGACATGCCCGAAGCGATGAACTCAAGAGGCATACTCGCCATGTCGCAAGGTGATTATACAAAGGCCATGACACTCTTCCAGCAGGCAGAAAAGGCAGGGGTAAGCGAAGCATCCTACAACATCACTTTGCTCAAAGAGTTGATGTCGCTGGCCAAATAATCCCCTTTCCGTAAAACGCCACAACTATGTACAAAAACAAAAGGTTGATACACAAAATAGTTGTCATCTCGGCAATATTGGCAACAACTTCATTATATGGCTGCCTGGATGATGAGAACGAGTGTTATCCACGCGATTATTCCGACCTTGAAAGGGTAGAGTTCGACACCACGCCCGATAGCTCCGCATCCAGAGGGCGGGCTGAATAAACAAAAACGTCTGCTACAACTTTGTAACAGACGTTTTTCTTGTATAAGCTACTCTTTTACCAATCGCACTTCGTAGATTCGAGGGGTGGCATTTCCGTCTATACCACTAAATTTAACTCTTAAAAAAGGTCTTGCCCGCAAATCCTCCGGTATCGGCAACACGGCAACCGCCGCCGAGCCATTGCCATCATCGGTCAACAACCCGACCTTCACACCTTCTATTTCAACAGCAGCCACCCTCGCTTTATCTGCACGATATACAATACGCACATTACGGGCAGCGCCCTCGCCCGTTGATAGTTGGTATGGGAAATAACCTTTAGCCTCTCGCCAATGACGATTATCCTCGCCACCTGTTGACGACGACTCCATATTGATAAAATGGTCGCTTTCGGGCTGCTGTTCGCCGCAAACCACGACATCGGCTGTGATAGAAACAAGAGTCATACGCTCCTTTTCTCGTTGCGCCAACTCTGCCATCTGCTGTTTAATATTCTGTTCTGAACGCAATGGCCAATAGACCATATATCGCTGACCATGAATCTTATAGAAAGGCTGAAGCGTCATCTGCTCGAAGCGGGCAGGGTAGAGGCCTGTCAGCTTAAAAGTCAAAGGTTTATCGCCCTTCCCGATATGATTCAACAACGACTCCGCATCACCTACCACACAAGGCATCTCCTCCAAAGGCAACATCGGACCATGGGCAACATGATCCATACGATGTACATCGGCAAACATACCATCCTGCTGCTGCGCGCCCAAAGATGCAGCCAACACCACAGGACCATACATAAATGAATAGTTCTCCGAGCCATCGGGAAGTTGCTCGGCACGCAACGACATAGGCAAGTTCATCTGCACCTTATCACCATTATGCCACTCACGACGTAAAGCTATATAGCCATTCTCTACAGCAACACTCTGCTTTTGACCGTTCAGCAACACATCCACACCCTGTGCATCACACCATGACGGCACTCGCAGACGCAGAGTGAAAGGTTTGCGACCTTTGGTCGGAGTTACGATTATTGTTGTGGTCTCCTCCTCGGGAAATGCCGTAACCTGCTCTATCACCGCATATTTCCACTCAACTTTTGAGGGAATATAGAGATTAACGCTCAACGCATCATCATTTTGTGCATATATCATTTCGCCATAACGAGCATGATTCTCGATACCCGAGCCAACACAACACCAAAACGATGTCTGAGGCTGCGAATAGACTCTATAATGGCCCGAACGCATAGGGGTGAAGTAGACCAATCCTCCCTGCTCGGGGTGCTGACTCGACAATATGTGGTTATATAATGCCCGCTCGTAATAATCAATATACTTCGAATCGCCACTTGTCTCATAGAGCATCTTTGTCAGGCGCAACATATTATAGGTATTGCATGTTTCCGGGCCCTGCTCGCTTGTGAGCATTGACGAGAAATCCTCGGCAGGATGGAAATGTTCTCGCACGCTGTTGCCACCAATAGATATTGTTCTGTTCTCTACCACTGCACTCCAGAACATACGGGCTGCCGCATCCCACTCCATATTCCCCTCAACATCGGCAATGCGTTTAAAACCGACAACCTTCGGTATTTGGGTGTTGGCATGCATACCCGTCAAACAATCCTCGCCACGCAACAATGGTTCAAGGAGCTCCTTATCGCAAAATCTTCTCGCAAGCTCCATATATCGTTTTTCGCCTGTGATGACAGCCGCATCGGCAAAAACCTCGTTAAGACCTCCATGCTCGCTGTAAAGCATGCGCTGCACCTGCTTGTCATCAAGATTCTTAACCACCTGATACATCCACTCCGTTAGCGCAGCAAGCATCCTCTTGGCACTCTCATAACCCGCCTGCTGATATGCATCACGCAAACCCGCATAGATCTTATGTATATTATATAGAGGTACCCATCCGCCATTCAAATCAAACCTGCCGGCACGAATATTTCCCTCCGAAATCTCTTGCCAAATTCGCTTGCCATTAGGTGCGCCACAAAGATATCCATCGCCGCTATTCTTTTGACAAAGCTCAAGCTCCGACAACATATACTCCAATCGCTGGCGAATCTCATCATCACCGGTAGAGGCGTACATATATGAAAGAGCCGAGAGATAATGCCCTCCGATATGACCATCCAAACCCGTATTCTCCCAATTCGGATAATTCTCGGCTTTGGGTTTCAATCCCGCCTCTTTGCGATAGGGAGCCAACAGACGGTCGGGATCAAGAGCCATCAGATAGCATTTATCCATCTGCTCGGCATGCTTAAAGGGAGATGCAGACAGTCGCACCTTGCTCACGGGGATACTCTCAACCACTGTAGTCGTTTGACTGCTGACATTCCATACAAATGATAGAAAAGCCCAAAATATTATAAGTTGCTTCATATTTAAATAAACTTTATACAAAGTTACCTAATTATCTGTAAACCACAAAAAAAAGTGCGCCACCATTTCCGGTGACGCACTACTCTTATAAGATAAAGGTTCTACTCCCTCACACAACGTACCTGCATGGCATTTGCGCGGTACATAGGCTTCTGTGGCTCGTAGCGGTTATTTACGGCACGAGTAGTATTCAGGTCAAAGAATAGCGACTCGGCCTGTTTGCCATCAGCTGCAGCCGTCCAATAATAGCCTACCCAAGGCATTGGGGCATGCTCATAACCGTAGTTGTTCATATTGGTAAGTACGCCGTTCTCAAAGCTGCGACGACCTGCACCGGGCATAAAGAGCTTAACGCCGGTAGACAAATCAACAAGATTCCATCCGTAACGATTACGCATATCCTCCAACGAGGCCATATCCTCGGCAGTATCAATATCAAATGCGGTGTATATACCACCCTCGGGCACACGCCAACCGCGGGGACAGGGATCATATACACTCTTCTCGGCACCGCCCCAAAGAGTATCATCATGACCATTATAGAGCCAATCGTAATCATTGCTCTCCAAACCTAACACTATTGCATTGGGATTGGCGATAGCATACTCAAGAGTACCAACCTCGTCGCTCGTATCGGCATTAACATATCGCATATATGTTGTTTTGCCCGCACCGTTAATAATACTCTTATCGTAGTTAAAAGTAAAACGGTAATCACGAGAGCGCACAAACGGATCTTTGCGACCCCACTGATAATACAGGCCATACGAACGATAGATATCATCGGTTGTCTTATTGTTACTACCATTGTGGTATGCACCCAGATTTCGATCCATGAAAGTTCCGACAGATGTGGTTATAGCATTTGACTCAACATCCGAACCTGTTATCCACAAATGCCAGCTCCAGATGATATTTCCGGCCTCATCGTATGCTGCAACAACTGCATTGCCATCGGGCACCTCGTCGCCGACATCTTTGTCATCCTCATCAAGCACATCATTGGGCGACACGAAGAAGGTGAATTTGCCTGTATCGGCATCGTAGCGATAGTGATCGATCAGACGATCCTCGGTCTGCCACAAGATATCCACATTTGCAGGAGAGATACGCTCTGAACTCTCGCCCTTATGGGTACAATCAATGATATATCGGGTGTTATACTCGCTGATAACATAGCTGTTTGAATATTTGTCCGACAAATCGACCTGCTTGTTAAGCAGCGAAAGGAACGACTTGATGGATTTGGCGGTTCCGGCAGCGGTATAGCCTGTCAACTTCAGGTCGCCATTCTCTACAACACCTGCATCATCGGCAGTAAAGGCCGACGGAGCTTTGATGGTAATCACCCAATTGGTCATATCCACATTTTCGACTGTCCATCCATCGGGAACGACAGAAACCGACAAAGATGTGATATTACGAGCGATGAAAGGCACTTTGACAGTTGCTCCAAACTCAGTGACAATCTGTCCCTGAATAGAGAACTCAAAGTCATATTTCTCCTCATCAGTACATGATGTCAGTGCTGTAACACAGACCATTACAGCCGACACAACATAAAAAAATCCTCGAAAAAGAGTCTTCATATCTATTTTATTATCCTACTTCTGGTTAAAAACTCCTGCAAATATACCAAAAAACCTGCGATTTCCTGCAATTATAAATATTTATTTAACTTTTATATGCTAAATAATACCGTAAAGTAAACGTCAAGATTCAAAATTTATTATATAAAACGCAAAAAACAAAATCCCCAACCTGCAAAACAGGTCGGGGATTGAGTTATAAAGCTATCGAAACACTATTTCTTATCTGTCTTTGAGATAGCATCACGCATCTGGGTGTCGGCCATGATGTTTTTCATCTTATAATAGTCCATGATGCCCAAATTTCCGTTACGGAAAGCCTCGGCCATCGCCAATGGCACTTCAGCCTCGGCCAAAATAACTTTTGCACGTGCATCCTGCGCCTTGGCACGATTCTCCTGCTCCAAAGCCACCGCCATGGCACGACGCTCCTCGGCTTTCGCCTGCGCAATATTTTTATCGGCATCAGCCTGATCCATCTGCAACTGCGCACCAATATTCTTACCCACATCAATATCGGCGATATCGATAGATAGAATCTCGAACGCTGTACCCGCATCCAAACCCTTCTCAAGCACCACGCGTGAGATAGAATCGGGATTCTCCAGCACAATCTTGTGCGACATTGCCGAACCGATTGACGACACAATACCCTCGCCAACACGCGCCAAAACGGTCTCCTCACCGGCACCACCAACCAACTGCTTGATATTGGCACGAACGGTCACACGAGCCTTGGCGATAAGCTGGATACCATCCTTCGCCACAGCAGCCACAGGGGGAGTATTTATCACCTTGGGATTAACCGACATCTGAACAGCCTCAAACACATCACGACCAGCCAAATCAATAGCCGTAGCCATCTTGAAGTCGAGGTGGATATTCGCCTTCTGCGCCGACACCAAAGCATGTACCACATTTGTAACATTACCGCCGGCCAGATAGTGAGCCTCAAGTTCGTTGGCATCGATGTTCAAGCCCGCCTTTGTACCCTCAATCATCGACGATACAATCACTCCGGGAGGCACTCTGCGCCAACGCATCAAAAAGAGTTGCAACAAATTGATTTTAACACCCGACACCAAAGCCGAGAACCACAAACCCATGGGGATAAAATAGAAGATAAGCCATATTGCCACAAAGCACAGCAGGCCTACTATAACCAAAAATCCCAATTGTAATTCACCCATAATTATTATATTTTAATATTAAACATCTACTTACATCACAACTTCTTCACTAAAATGGTAAAATTCTCGAAACCAATCACTTCAACCTCACTGCGCTGGTCAATATACACATCCAGCGATTTGGCCTCAAAAATCTTTCCGCCAACCTCGACTTTTCCCATAGGCGAAAGACGCGACACAGCAACACCCTTATCGCCAATAGCAACTTTTTGTGACGGGCTCTCCATACTCGCACCCGTTACTTTATCTTTCAAAGCCAATCTTTGCCATGTCTTTGCACGCATCGACAGAACCGTTACCACAAGCGACAAAAGCAGGATTGCAACAATGGTTACCACTCCGCCCGTCAAGCCAAAGCGCGAAAAGCCAAAAAACGCCGCAGCACCATAGCTGCTCAACGCCAACAATGAGCCCAAAATCGCTCCGGGCAGAAACACGAGTTCCGCCACAAGGAAAAAGGCTCCCAACAATACCAGAAAAATAACAAGTCCCATATTTGCAATCTATTTCGATTAAACTTCGTTTATCTACTCCTCTTCCTCCTCGGCAGGCTCGGGGCGTATCTCATCAACTGTCACATTAAGGTTTTCGTCACATTTTTGTACTGCCTGCGCAACGCGATCGGCCATGGCTCGGCTTGCAAACATTCCAACCACAAAGGTATCTTCAGCGCTCTTTGATATTTGGCAATCGGCTGCCATGGTTTCGATAATTTCATGCACAGTATCATCAAGCTCACCACCCTTGATCACAATACGATAGGTTATCGCAGCACCATCACCCAACTCCGAGAGGTTGGTCTTTTGGCCATCACACCACTCAACAATTTGGGGATTACGGAATCCCTTTTTCTTCATAGCCTCAACAGCAGCCTCGGCCTCGGCACGACTCTTAAAGCCTCCCGCATAATAGCTGAAACGGCCATCCTCAAGGGTTTCGATACATAAAGGTGAGGCATTGCGGAATATCGACACCGCCTGCTTGTATTTGTAGGTTCCCAACAAAATCCTATATATAGTACCATACTCATACACCACACACTCGGGGATGGGATTAGAGTTGTTGTACGGGCTGCGGGGCGTAAACTCAATAGCCTGATAATCGACAAACGAACGACGTGCAACATCAATCTTCGGCAAACGATAATCAATCTGTCTCACACTGCGAGAAGCATTGGTGAGCGAGTCTATCGATGAGGTTACGTTGAGAAGCTTTGCGATATATGTTTCATAATTCAGCACAACAGGCTTTTGCAGACGATAATCGGCCAACGGCTCCGACACGCAGTTATCTATCGAAGAGAGTTTCTCCTCGCGAGCCTCCATCATCATATTTTCGGTAAGCTCCAGAATATCCTCACGATTCTCCTTCTCGAGAAAATATGAGTAAACATAGCATTTGTGATCGTATATCTCGGTCCAGACCTTTGCCATCTGACGCTCCAAAACGAAGTTTTCATCCATAACAGCCTCCAACTCGCCATAGACACTTTCGGCCGAAGCTTCATCGCGAGCCAACAGATATTTATCGGCCAAATCACGCACCTTATTATAATTCAGTACATATAAATTGGCATACTCATTAACCTGAGCCTCTTTAGCCTGCAACTCAAGCAATAATTTATAATCATCCGGATCCAAACTCTTCGACAAATAGGCATTGGTAAATATCGAACCCGTATTTTGGGCCGCTTGCGCACCACTGATATTACCCATTGACGATAGGACAAACTCCTGTTCGATGACATTTATCTGATCTATCAATTTAATCTTCTGAAGACGCATCGAATAGACCGCATTGCTGGCATCGGTTAGCATCACCATCAACGAATCGGAACTTGCCATAGCCAATGAATCTCGCGACTCCACATTTTCACCAATCTGGCTACGCACACTGCGAATAACAGCCAAAAGCGAATCGGTTTTTACACGCAATTCATTATCACTGCGCAACAAATCCATATATGCTTTATTCTCCTCCAGACCCGCAATACGAGAAACCACCTCCTGAGCAGAAGTTGCAGCGCCACACATCAGCGCAATCATAAATACTATAAAAAACTTATATCTTATCATCTCCACCATCTTATAAAAAAGAGTTGAATCAATCCAAATATCTCAAGACGGCCCAACAACATGAGCAACGTCAAATTAAGTTTCGTAATTATGGGCATCAGCGAATAATTGGCCATAGTACCCACCTCACCGAAGCCCGGGCCTACATTACTCACACAGGCAACAGCGGCCGAAAATCCTGTCAGCAAATCGGCACCAAACAAGGTATTAAAAAACGTACCGCCCATCACCAAAAGCATAAACGCCACAATATATACCATCACGCCATTCAGTATCTCCCTATCTTGAGGAATTCCATCAATCTTGGTGCGAAAAACGGCAGCAGGGTGCTGCTGAGCACGCAATCGGGTGCGCAAAGTCTTAAATGCCAGCACAAGCCTATCCATCTTCAAGCCACCCGCGGTTGAGCCTGCACATGCACACACCATCGAGCAGAATATCAGGATAAGTATAGCAAATGAGGTCCAGCTATTGCAATCCGTCGTTGCAAATCCCGTCGTGGTGATAAGCGATGCCGTATGGAATAACGCACTTCGCAATGATGCACCCAAAGTGGGGTATATATCAGCAGCCCACAAGCTGATGGCTATCAACAGCGACGCAGATGCGATAACCATGAAATATGTTCGTGTAACCTCCGAACGGAACATATTGTTTTTCTTGCCCGAGAGCGTATTATATATAATTCCGAAATGGATTCCGGAAAGTACAATAATACATACAAGTACAGCCTCTATGAGCGCCGAGTCAAAGAACCCTATACTTGCATTTTTCGTACTGAAACCACAGGTACTGCTGGCCGACATTGCATGGCACACTGCATCAAACCAGCACATTCCCGAAAGTTTGAGCAGTAGGGTAGCTATTATGGTCAATCCTACATATACCGAAAAGATAATCTTAACAACCGTCATTGTTCGATAATTGAAATTATCCTTCGACAGCGACGACAGTTCGACATTGGTAAGCATCATCTTGCTGCGACCTATCGCAGGCAAAATAACCAATGCAAACATAATAACCCCGATACCGCCTATCCAGCAGGTAGACATACGCCAAAAATGCAGTCCTCGGGGCAAATCCTCGATATCATTAAGGATTGATGCTCCGGTAGTCGTAAAACCCGATACGCTCTCAAACCACGCATTGACAAGCCCAAACTCGCCGCCCCACATCAGATATGGAAACATACCCACAAAGCTGGCCACAATCCACGAACCCACAACGATACAATACCCCTCCTTTTGAGAGATACGGTCGCTACGTGGCACAAATATCAGTGGGAAAAATCCCATCAGCAACGTAAGCATCGAGGACATAAGCAACGGAGCGCAGGCCGAATCGACATTACTCACATAGGATATGCCGGCAGACAGGAGCATAAACGCCCCCAAGACCAGCAATACCATGCCTATGTATCTTATTACTACACTGAATCTCATATCAACCCACTACAAAAAGTTTATTACTTTATCGCTTTAGGGTTATTTATCATCACCTCAATCTTTTCGTTGAGTTCCTTAATCTCATCACGACACTCGGCCTTCATCGAATATGGGGTTTTGTACCGCAGCGAGCGAGCCAACTCCTGATTTATTCCGATAATCGGCTTGACGGTATATATCATGATGAAATAGTAGAACATCAACAAGATAACTATCATAACCACCAGCGAGATAAATACAGGGGTTACAGATCTGTACGCATTACGATTGAGTTGCTCGGCACGAGGGGTGAGGGAGCTCTGCGCCAACGACATCACTCGAATGATGCCATCGCTTATTTTGTTATAGACGGGCTCATAATTATCGTCATACCACTTTCGGCCATCGAAGAGCTGCGACCCCGCATCCGCATTATCACCACCGGCCAGCATAGCATCTATAACCCGCCCTAACTCTGCGATGTGTTGATCCAGAGAATCGAGTATTGATGTATCCGATGACGACATTGCGGCACGGGCGCGGCGCACCGTCACACCCAACTCATCATAACTGCTCTTACACTGCTCAACATACGTACTGTCGCGCAAAACGGCATAATTCACAACCGCACGGTCATTGACGTGCAACGCATCGATAATATTCTTTGACTCCTCGATACTTTTACGGCTGCTAACCAAGATAGCCTCAATATCGACACTCATGTGGCTAAGCTCAAACAACGAAACCATACCCGAAAAGAAGAGTAGGGTAACAATGCCTAAAAAACCTATTGTGATTCTTTTACGGATTCCTGTCATACACCCGAATTATATTACACTATATAGCCTATATAGTGCAAATATAAATAATTATTTATTCTTGCCAAAATATATCAGGCAATGAGATACATTTAATCCAATATTTCGGCTGTCAGATCATCATTTTCATCAATAGCAACAAGCTTTACGCGGCATATCTGATTGATTTTATCACGACGATAGGCTGCTTTCACCCGTATATAATTGCCTGTATAGCCAAACATCATGCCTCCCCGCATGGTACTTTCAAATAGCACTTCGGCCTCGCCGCCCACAGCCTTCTCGCAAAACTCGCGATGCAGAATCCTGCACAAACCATCCAATCTTGAAGCCCGCTCGGCAGAGAGCTGCGCCGGAACTTTATCGGGCATATCTACCGCCGGCGTTCCCGGGCGCTCCGAGAATGGAAAAATATGCAGAAACGAAGGTCTTAATCCCGACAACAAATCGTATGTCTGGCAAACATCATCCTCCGTCTCCCCCGGGAAACCTGTGATAACATCTATTCCGATAAATGCATCGGGCATCAAAGAACGAATCTTCTCGATACGGTCTGCAAACTTCTCGGCAGTATACCTGCGGCGCATCAATCCGAGGATGCGGGTTGAACCACTCTGCAACGGGATGTGGAAGTGATGTTGAAATTTAGGTGAACGAGCGCAAAACTCTATTATTTCATCAGTTATAAGGTTGGGCTCTATCGACGATATACGGTAACGGTCAATACCTTCCACCTTATCGAGAGCCTGCAACAAATCTATGAATTTTTCGCCTGTCGTACGACCAAAATCACCGGTATTCACACCTGTGATTACAATCTCACGTAAACCCGATGCCGCCACCTTTTCGGCCTCGGCAACCAGCTCGGCAATGGGTTGATTGCGGCTTGAGCCTCGTGCATAATGGATGGTACAATATGCACATTTATAATCGCAGCCATCCTGCACCTTCAGGAAAGACCTCGTTCTATCTCCCGATGAAAATGCGGCAAAAAAGCGAGAAATATCTTCACAATCACAGCTAAACACCTTTGCCTGACTCCGATTTCCAAGCTCCACAACACGCTGAAACAAGTCGCCCTTATAATTGTTTCCCAACACAATAT
This sequence comes from Alistipes sp., assembly GCA_017935185.1. Classification (GTDB taxonomy): domain Bacteria; phylum Bacteroidota; class Bacteroidia; order Bacteroidales; family Rikenellaceae; genus Alistipes. Next base: position 27,686 of record JAGBIC010000002.1, read on the forward strand.
CAACGCCCTCGATAGAGGCTATCTCATTAGGCTTGAGTTGCGCATAACACCCTGTAACCGCTATTATTGCATCGGGATTGCGCCTATGTAATTTTCGAATTATATTTCGACACTTCTTATCGGCATGCTCGGTCACAGAACAGCTGTTTATAACACATATATCCGCCGCCTCGTTCGCACCGACACGCACAAATCCGCCCTGCTCAAACTCACGGGCAAGAGTCGAACTCTCCGAAAAATTGAGCTTGCAGCCAAGCGTATGAAAACTTACTCGTCGTTTCATAACTATTCATCAATAGCAAAATTGACCTATTTTATCGTGCGAAGTTATAAAAAGTTGGCGTAATCGGAAAAAAGTTTTGAAACAATCACATAAATCAAGTAAATTTGTGCGCAAATTTTAAAGCTCCGCAACGTTTGGATTTTTTTTACGACATATTTCAGTATAATTATCTCGCAAATGCTTTTCTGGCAGCAATATTTTCCGGTATTATCTGCGGAATAGTGGGCACATACATTGTATCACGACGGATGGTATTTCTCTGCGGCGGCATCACACACGCATCATTCGGCGGAGTGGGTATCGCCATGTATAGCGGCATAAATCCCATTGCTGGTGCTATGTTTTTTGCTGTGGCCTCGGCCATAGGTATCGAGCTCGCAAGCGAAAAGGGCAGAATGAGAGAGGACTCCGCCATCGGCATAATATGGTCAATCGGCATGGCTATCGGGGCTCTTTTCATGAGCCTCACCCCTGGCTACACATCGGGCGAATTGTCGAGCTATATGTTCGGAAGCATAATCACCGTCACAACACAAGAAGTCATAGTTTTGGGTGTATTCACATTGGCCTGCATAATATGCACACTAATATGGTGGCGTCCCGTAATGTATCTGGCTTTTGACCGCAGCTATGCCGCCAGCCAGGGTATTCCGACCCGACTATTATCTTATACAATGATGATTATCACCGCCATAACGATTGTCCTGGCCATACGAATCATGGGAATTGTATTGCTTTTGTCGCTCTTCACAATTCCTGTAGTAACCGCCTCATCGTTCACAAAATCTTATGCCAAAATAACCCTATATTCGGCCATAATAGCAGTCTTAGGAGCTATTGCAGGTATAATAACAAGCTATTATTGGGAGATTCCGCCCGGAACAAGTATAATATTTCTTCTATCGTTGGTGCTAATTGCATCAAAACTATTATCTTTGCGAAGCAAAAATTGAATTTGATGCGCTTAAAGACTATACACAGACTTGTACTTAAAGCCTATTTAGGTCCTTTGGTGATGACCTTTTTCATCGTCACATTCGTGTTGATGATGAACTTCGTGTGGCGATATATAGACGAGTTGGTGGGCAAAGGTCTTGACGCCGGCGTAATTATCGAGCTTATCTGCTACGCCACCATCAACATGATTCCGCTGGGCTTGCCGCTTGCGTTGCTTTTGGCCGCCATCATGACCATGGGTAATCTGGGTGAAAATTTCGAGCTTCAGGCCATGAAGTCGGCAGGAATGTCACTCATGCGCATTATGCGACCACTCATAGTAGTCACAATCTTCATGTCGATAGGCAGTTTCTTTTTGGTAAACAACCTTGTACCCTTTGCCAACAAAAGAATGTTGACAATCATATATGACATTCGTCGCCAAAAGCAAGTTCTCGAATTCCAAGACGGACTCTTTTTCAACGGCATCGACGACATGAGCATACGCGTTGAGCATCAGGACCCCGTATCGGGACTTCTGCACAACGTACTCATCTACGACAACCGTTCAAGCGGAAGCACTACAACCACACTCGCCGAAAAGGGTTATATCCGCCTCTCTGACGACAAAAAATTCTTACTCGTAACACTCTACAACGGCGAGAATTACCAACAAACGCGTAACAGGGATTGGTATACAAAGAACGCCATGCGCCGCGATAGATTCGACGTGCAGGATGCCACCATACCTATGGAGGGTTTCGACTTCCAGCGCACCGACGACAACAACAGCATGGCCAACAATTCCCAGACAAAGAATCTGGCGGAATTGCAGTTCGATATTGACTCTTTGGATAGAATGGTCGATGAGAATACCGCAAAATCGTATGAGCCGTTACTGAAGGACCATATCTTCACTCGTGATATACAGGTATTGAAAATTGCCGACTCCCTGCGCATAGACAAATCGCTTTATCGCGATGCAAGGATTCTCGACTCGCTCAACGCCAAGACCACACGAGGGAAAAGTCAGGTATGGAATACAGCCCATTCGGTGGCGGTAAACTCACGTAGCTCATTCTCGCTCGACGAGAGTGCCGCAAAAGAGTCACTTAACCAACTATACCGCAGCAAAAACGACTGGCACCGAAAACTCGCCCTGCCAATATCGGTGATAATCTTCTTCCTTATCGGTGCGCCGCTGGGTGCAATCATCCGCAAGGGTGGTTTGGGCACTCCTATTGTGATATCGGTAATCTTCTTCGTAATTTACTATGTAATCAGCCTTTCGGGCGAAAAGATGGCCAAAGAGGGAACATGGAGTTCAATGATGGGAATGTGGATATCCACGTTTGTATTAACACCGGTAGCCATATATCTCCTCATAAAGGCCACCAACGACTCATCGCTACTCGACACCGATTGGTATCACGACAAATTCAAGGAGATAAAGCAGAAGATTGACCCATACTGGCTTCCCGTAAAACACCGCATCACTGCCACAACCGCATGGCAGAGATTTAGCAGCGTATGCAGCCGTATGGCTACTAAACTCAAAACGAAAAAGGCAAAATCATGATAGGAAAAGATCTACGCATAGTTTTCATGGGCACACCCGAATTTGCCGTGGCCTCGTTGCGCCGCCTTGTGGAGGAGGGGTATAACATCGTTGCAGTAGTCACCACTCCCGACAAACCCGCCGGCCGAGGACAGAAAATCCACGAGAGCGATGTTAAAGTTGCTGCCCGAGAATTGGGCCTACCCATTTTGCAGCCCGAGAAGTTGCGCGACCCCGAATTTGTGGCCGCCATGCAGGAGTTAAAGCCCGATTTGGGGATTGTGATTGCCTTCCGCATGTTGCCCGAAATTATCTGGGCAATGCCCAAATATGGAACATTCAACCTTCACGCCTCGTTGTTGCCGCAATATCGTGGTGCTGCACCCATAAATTGGGCAATTATCAATGGCGAGAAGGAGACGGGTATAACCACATTCCTGTTGAACCACGAGATAGATAAAGGTGCAATAGTAGGGCAGCAGCGCATGCCGATTCTGCCCGAAGACAACATCGGCACGATGTACGACAAGCTTATGACGGCTGGCTGCGATTTGGTCGTCGACACTGTCGAGCGCATTGCCGCGCAAGACTTTACCCCCATAGAGCAGATGCATATTGACGAAGCCACCCTCAAGCCCGCACCAAAGATTTTCAAGGAGGATTGCCGCATAGATTGGTCGTGGGAGGGCGAGCGTATCATCAACTTCGTCCGTGGACTTTCACCATATCCCGCCGCATGGACACCCATGCTCCTCAATGGCGAGGAGAGGGGCTCTGCAAAGATTTTCCACGCTACGTTTACCCGTCACCAGCACACCGAGCCTCTTGGCTCAATACACACCGACGGTAAGGGCCACATGGAGGTCGCCTGCTCCGATGGTTGGATAACCATCCACGAACTTCAGGTGGCAGGCAAACGCCGCATGGCAACGCGCGACCTGCTGCTGGGATTCCGAGATATCGAAGATTACACGTTGATGTAGACACAAAAATGGCCTCCACACATATCCTGGAGGCCATTTTTATATCTATTCCAGCTCTTTGCCCATCTGTAAGGCTTTTTGGAAATCGGGGACACCGTAACCCCATATATTATTAGGGTCATCGGCCTTACTTCCACTACGCCTTATAATATCCATAATCTCGAATGCCGTAAGGTTTGGCAACGCCTGCCACAGACAAGCCACCATACCACACAACACGGGTGTTGAGAAAGATGTTCCCACCTTAAACTGTACCTTACCGTCATTTCCCACACCATTGAGAGCCTCACTCAACACATCGGGCTTGATGCGACCATCATACGAGCCACCTCGTGACGAGAAAAACAGCACATCTGTATCTTTGTCAAGCGCCGTTTCGGACTTCTTATTCCTATCACCATCAACCATTTTTGCCACGGCTCCAACAGCCAAAACATTATCAGAATCGGCCGGCACAACTATGGTAGTCAAAATACCTTCACCGCTATTTCCTGCACCATTACACAATATCATACCTTTTGCCGCCATCATTGAGGCCGAACGAGAGATGAGATGGGTGCGCCCGTCACGCTCCCACGATGGAATAGCGACACGAGGTTCGCCAAACGACTCGTAACCCAATGATGAATTTATAATATCGACACCGACACTATCGGCAAACTCTACTGCCGCAGCCCAATAATCCTCCTCGACAGGCTGCTCCGATGTATTGTCTTCGGTCACCATCAGCCAATAAGAGGCTTCGGGAGCTGTGCCGACCATCACATTTGGTTCATTGGCCATCATACATGACGCAACCGTCAGTCCGTGATCTGCCTTCATATCATACACCGAAACATCGGGTGCGACATAATTCATCGTGCCGAGTATTCTCTCGCCACTCACAAAATCTATTCTATCCTGATTATTGAATCCGCCATCCAGCACAGCTATCACCACGCCCTTGCCACGATATCCCGCATCATGCAAAGCCACACCATTGAGTTTGTTGATATGGCCTTGACCTCTACCATAAAAATCTTTACCTTTGGGATTTTCCGCCACAGGCAATGGGGTAGAGGCTCGCTCCTTCTCACAATAATCGACGGGCTTACGATATCGAGCCACCTGCTCCACCTTTTTCACAAAGGGCAAACATTCAATACGCTGCAATAGGGTCGTATCCTCACACTGCACAACAACAGTATTATTCCATTTGCTGCGCAGGATAACCGACAACCCCTCCGACTCAATCTCAGCTATATATTTGGGATTCACAGGCACATCTGTTGCATCCACCCCAACACCCTGACGCGCTCTGCGCTCCAACGCCCGCTCGGAGAGGAATTTTTCGGGATGGCGAAGCTGACGTTCTACTTTTGAACCCTTATCCTTTAGCCATATACGATATTTATAATATGGCACAAAATCGTTGTCGGCGCCAGCATACGCCGCACCAAACAACAAGGTGAAACCAGATACTAACAATAAGATTTTTTTCATAATAATACCACTAAAATTAAACTCTGTCGAAAAGCTTTCCAGTACAAATTTAAGAAAATAAAAAGCAAAAATGCAAACAAAAAGCACCTAAATTTTCACCTAAATCGGGGGGGGGTAACTTGGTGATTTTCAAATATTTGCATAAAATAAAAAAATCTCTCGCCAAACAATTCGACAAGAGATTTTTGCATTATGATCGGCAAAGGCCGACTATCGTTTTTCTATCGGTTACTTGACCTCCCAAACACCACCTCGGCCAAACACGCCATCTACCCATGTATCGAGCAGGCCTGCACGCAAACCCAGATCCATCATATTGTAACGGCGGCGGATATGGCGTACAAAGGGCACATCGGCGAGCATCTGCGCCTTTGATATTCCTACATCTTCGGGCTTGGTGGGAGCTCCTACAATCGACAGATAGCGATACATCTCGTCATAGGTGTAGCACTGCGCCTGAAGTCGTGCTTTAAGCTCCGGCCAACCCTCTTTCACCACAGTAAGTTGGCGGCGTACCTCATCTTTATCGCCATATTTGGCCATAACCTCATTTATACCTAGCTCGGCATAGGGTAGACCCTCAAACAACTGCTCGGCCTCACGGCGCACTTCATCGGCACTCTTCCATGCTGCCACCGCCGCATCAACATCGAGCTGCGAGAAATCGCTCTTATACATCTGGTCAAACATGGCACACATACACAATGCTCCCACACTCACCTGAAAGCCATGCGATGGGGTCACACCGTTATACGTATGGTTACGCATATTCCACAAGTGGCTGAACAAATGTTCGGTACACGACGCAGGACGCGACGAGCGAGCCGTCTGCATAGCAAAGCCACTCAACATCAAGCCCTCAACAAACGGAGCTATGGCCTCGGGTCGGAGAGCTGCAACACCCTCGGGGTCGGAGAGCGCCTGCTTGAGAGTGTCTTGCGAGATATGCCACGCCTCATCATGAATAGGCTCAACACCAATAAAATCGGATATAATCCACTCGGCACCTGAGGGAATCTTCGCCGCCAAATCGGCATAACCTGCGGCAGTCATCTCGGCAGGAGCTTTCGCCATAACATCCACATCGGCCAAAATAGCTTTGGGAGCAGGGCAGGTAAAGGTCTGCTTCATGGTTTTATAGGTGATAGATGCGCCAAACGACGAATATCCATCCACCGATGCAGCCGTAGCCACACACATATAAGGGCGATTCTGATGGTGCGAACAGAGCTTGCACAAATCGTTTATTGTACCCGAGCCGACAGCCACAGCAACGGCATTGCACGATGCAAGATGCTCATCGAGCATCTCGATAAATTTCCACTCGGCATGAAGGTGCGGATCGGTAAAAATATAGGGCTCCTCACACTCAACACCTGCTTGCTGAAGATAGGCATATACAGCCTGACCTGCGGCCCGCCAAGTATTCTCATCAGCCACAACAAGAGCTGTTGCTCCAGGGAATTGCTCCTTAAACATCGAGGGCACACGATCAAGAATGTCAATACCGATCTCCATGGCTGCGGTGTCGGTCGCAGCGGCCAAAGCCTTGGCTATTTGTTGGTTACTATTCATATCACACTGTTTAGGTTGTTGTTTCTCTTATTTAAGATTACGTTCGATATATGATGTATAATCCTTCAGAACAGGGGTATAATCTTCGTGAGCCATAAGCGGTGACGAAATCAAAAAATCGGCAGACGAGCGATTGATAGCCGACGGCACATTGTACAGCGTAGCCAAACGCAGCAGAGCTTTGACATCCACATCGTGGGGCTGTGCCGACATAGGATCCCAGAAGAAAATCAACATATCTATCTCGCCATTGGCAATCATCGACCCCAGCTGCTGATCGCCACCAAGCGGGCCCGACTTCAACATAGTTATATCAAAACGTGAATTTGCAGCCTCCTTGCTGCGACGAGCCATAAGGGTTTCAGCCACAATACGGCCTGTTGTTCCCGTACAAATCAAACGATGAGAGAGTAGTTTCTCCCAATTCCATGCCACCCACTCGGCCAAGTCGCGCTTCATATTATCGTGGGCAACCAACGCTACGGTTAATCTTTTATCCATATTTCATCCATTTTTAGAACTTTGCAAAATTTTATTCACAAAGATCGTTTTCTACTTGCAAATATAGATATTATCAAGCCAAATTATTCGGCCGCAAGTCCCTTTTAACAATAATTTAATCATGCCCATAACAATATTCAGCCACCGCACTGCAAAGTTTCAAACTTTATGAGTCCTTATCAAGAGGCATATTACAATAATTTCCGTATATTTGTATTAACCAAAATTATCAAGCAATATGATCAATACCTCAACACCATACAAGGCAGCTGACGAGCGTTACGACAACCCCGACATCTTTATGCGCTGCGGCAACAGCGGAGTTCTGCTCCCAAAGGTAAGTCTCGGCTTTTGGCACAATTTCGGGGCTGATGCCCCCTTCGAGCGTAGCCGTGCAATTACCCGCTATGCCTTCGACCACGGTATAACACATTTCGATCTTGCCAACAACTACGGGCCACCAAACGGCTCGGCAGAAGAGACTATGGGCAGATTGATGAACGAGGATTTCCGCCCTTATCGTGACGAACTTTTTATCGCCACCAAAGCAGGTTATGAGATGTGGCCGGGGCCCTATGGCAATTGGGGCTCACGCAAATATCTGATGGCAAGTCTCGACCAGAGCCTTAAAAGAATGAATTTAGAGTATGTCGACCTCTTTTACAGCCATCGCTACGACCCCAACACACCACTCGAGGAGACCCTGCAAGCTCTGGCCGACATTGTTCGGGCGGGCAAAGCTCTTTATATCGGTATCTCACGATGGCCACTCGAAGCGCTGAAATTCGCCAACGACTATCTGCGCAGACAGAATATCCCCATTCTCATTTATCAGGGTCGCCTAAACATGCTCGACCGCGAGCCGCAAGAGGAGGGAATTCTGGATTATTGCGCCGAAAATGGCATAGGCTTTATCTCCTTCTCGCCTTTGGCGCAAGGACTCTTGACAGACCGTTACCTGAACGACATCCCCACTGATTCAAGAATGTCTCGCAACAAGAGCCTTAAGCCAGAGTCTCTCACACCCGAACTGCTTGCCAAACTACGACGCCTTAACGATATAGCTGCGCAGCGCGGCGAAAGCCTTGCAGCAATGGCTTTGGCATGGATTTTAGAGCAAAAGGGTGTAACATCGGTGCTTGTCGGAGCAAGCTCGGTGGAGCAGTTGGCAACAAACATGCAATCGATACACTCTGCGCCCTTCAGCGAAGAACTACTCAACATCTTATAAGAAAAAACCCGCCCAGACTACTCAAGGCGGGATTTTTATGATAAATCTACTCAAATGAGTGAATCACAACTCCGGAGCGCAACTTCGGCTCAAACCACGTTGTTTTGGGAGGCATGATATTACCCGTATCGGCGATATCGATCAGTTGCTGCATAGAGACAGGGTAGAGAGCAAAGGCAACTTTCATCTCGCCGCTATCCACTCGTGTTTTCAACTCGCCCAATCCGCGAATACCGCCAACGAAATCTATTCGCTTTGATGTTCTCAAGTCGCTAATACCCAAAATCTTATCAAGCACCAAATCCGACAGCACGGTAACATCTAACACGCCAATGGGATCATTATCGTCATAAGTTCCCTCTTTGGCTGTCAAGCTATACCACTCGCCATCAAGATACATTGCAAAGTTGTGCAATGCTTGTGGGGTGTATATCTCCACACCCATATTCTCCACCTCAAACGACTCCTTCAAAGCCTCAAGCAACTGCTCTGATGAAAGGCCGTTCAAGTCGCGTACAACACGGTTATAGTCAATAATTCTCAATTGTGACGCAGGGAATGTTACAGCAAGGAAGTAGCAATACTCCTCATTGCCTGTATGGTTGGGATTTGCCGCCATACACTCCTGACCAACTCGCGCTGCCGCAGCCGTACGATGATGACCATCAGCAACATACAAGGCAGGGATTTGAGAAAACAGTTCGGTCAGGCGATGATTTTTCTCGGCATCACGCACCACCCAGAAGTGGTGACCGAATCCGTCTGCGGCAGTAAAATCATAATCGGGCTCATTATTCTTAACCACCTGCTCGACAATAGCATTTACCTCATCATTATCGGGATATGTAAAGAATACCGGCTCGATGTTGGCCTTCTGATTACGCACATGAATCATTCTATCCTCCTCCTTGTCGGGGCGGGTCAGCTCATGCTTCTTGATTGCTCCCGAGAGATAATCCTCGAAATGGCAACACATGGCAATACCATACTGTGTACGACCACTCATGGTTTGTGCATAAACATAATAATGCTCCTGCTCATCCTGTTTGGGCCAACCACGCTCTTTCCACAAACGGAAATTCTCCATCGCCTTCTCGTAAACCTCCTGAGAGTGCTCATCGGCAATAGGCTCGAAATCAATCTCCGGCTTGATAATATGCAACAGCGAACGCTCGGTAGCCTCTGCCTTCGCCTCTTGAGAGTTCAACACATCGTAGGGGCGTGATGCCACTTCGGCAGCATACTCTTTCGGTGGACGTATTCCACAGAAGGGTTTGATTCTAACCATATCTGATTTTATTTATTTACTTGGAACTTGGTTATGCCTTTTTCGAAAAACTCTACAATCTGACGAGCCGCCGCCAATCCTGCGTTTATATTAGCCTCAGCAGTTTCAGCGCCCATCTTCTTGGGGGTAGCAAAGAAACGATTGCCAAAACGAGCCACCATAGACTCCACATCATTGGGTGCTATATCAGTCACATACTTCAAATCAAGACGCTCGCTCATGGCCGCCTCCAAACCAGCCTCGTCAATAACCTCCTTACGAGCCGTATTCACAAGTGTAGCACCCTTGGGCATCGACATCAGCAATTTGTAGCCGATTGATTTTTTGGTCTGCTCGGTAGCAGGAATATGTAGCGACAAGAAATCTGAAGCTGCATACAACTCATCAACACTGCCAACAGGTTCAACGCCATCATTCTCAAACAGCGCACGATCAGTCACAAAAGGATCGTATGCGATAACATTCATTCCCAACGCTTTAGCCTTACGACCAACCAGACGGCCGACATTTCCATAGGCATGAATACCAACTGTTTTACCCTGCAACTCATATCCCGTGCCCGGGGTAAACTGATTGCGTGACATATAAATCATCATACCGATGGCCAACTCCGCCACAGCATTTGAATTCTGACCCGGGGTATTCATCACAACAACACCTCGCTCCGACGCTGCCGCCAAATCGACATTATCATATCCCGCTCCGGCACGAACAACGATCTTCAACTGCTTGGCTGCCGCCAAAACATCGGCTGTAACCTTATCGCTGCGCACAATCATCGCATCGACATCCTCAACAGCCGCCAGAAGCTCGGCCTTATCGGTATATTTCTCAAGCATTACAACTTGATAGCCGGCCTCGGCACAAATCCCTTTGATTCCATCCACTGCCTTCTTTGCAAAAGGCTTCTCGGTTGCTACAAGAACTTTCATTGTTACTTTATATTCTGTAAAATCAATAATCTCACTCTGCTCCCACTCAATCACATCCTCTCCAAAAGGGTTGCGACGAGAGGGCAGATGGTATGTATATCCCATCGTTATGCGTGCATCTTCTCAAACTCCTGCATGCAGGCAACCAACGCCTCCACAGCCTCCACAGGGCAAGCGTTGTAGCACGAAGCACGGAAACCACCCACAAGACGGTGGCCCTTGATACCCACCATGCCACGTTCCTTGGCAAATGCCATAAACTCGGCGGCCAATTCCTCGTTGCCCTCACTCATCACAAAGCAGATGTTCATCGACGAGCGATCTTCAACTGCCGCCGTACCACGGAAGAGCGAGTTACGCTCAATCTCGGCATAAAGCATTGCAGCTTTCTGCTCATTACGACGATGAATCTCGGCCAAACCGCCCTCAGCCTTCAGCCACTTCAATGTCTCGCGCATCACATAGATGGGGAATACGGGAGGGGTATTAAACATAGAATTATTATCCACATGTGTATTCACATTCATCATCGAAGGTAGCTGACGAACCACCTTTTGCAACATATCGTCACGAATAATGACAAACGTTACACCTGCGGGAGCCAGATTCTTCTGCGCACCACCATAGATGACAGCATATTTCGACACATCAATGGGACGACTCAAGATATTGGAGCTCATATCGGCAATAACAGGCACAGGCGAATCAATATCCGACTTATACTCTGTACCATAAATTGTGTTATTTGCGCAGATATAGAGATAATCCAAGTCCTCCGAGATGGTATAATCTTTAGGGATATATGTAAAATTCTTATCCTCTGAAGAGGCTACCAACTCAACCTCTCCATAATATTTCGCCTCCTTAATGGCCTTCTTTGTCCAAACTCCGGTATGAATATATCCGGCCTTCTTGCCGAGGAAGTTGGCGGGGATATGGAAAAATTGGGTGCTTGCACCGCCTCCGACGAAAAATATCTGATAGTTATCGGGAATATTCAACAGCTCACGAAACAAACTCTTTGCCTCTGCCACAACGGACTCGAATTCGGGCGTACGGTGGGAGATTGACAACAGCGATAAACCTGTTCCATCGAAATCGATTATGGCCTTGGCAGCTGCTTGAAGCACTACATCCGGAAGCACCGAAGGTCCGGCATTGAAATTATATTTTTTCATGACGTGAAATGTGTTAAAAAATCTCAAATAATTTATTTTCGGTTGTTTTATCCTACAAAGTAAATTCAAAAATCTGATTATTCAAAATCTCGTAAAGACTAATTCCAAACAAGAAATTGACTTAAAAGACTGTTTTTATTCACTTTCTTTAATTATTTAGATTTTTTAATAACGATATGATACTAATCCACTCAGCAATGATAAAAAAAGTAATTTTTATGAAAAAAATATTTTTTTGCCGCCCGTCACTAAATTTAACGATTTTAACAAAAACCCGCACAAACCCAATTACACAAAATTCATCCACACACCTGCAATACTTCTTATTATACAAAAATTCTCTTACAGGGCAAAAAACACAAAGCTAAAATTTGTATAAGCCGACCTATTATATTATCTTTGCCAAGATTTAAACGTCATTTTCGGGCTACACCACCACAAGTCCAAAGTCGGCTGACAATCAACAAGAAACACGATAAAACTACATCACGATGATAAAGTCAATGACAGGCTTCGGTAAGAGCGAAATATCGCTACCGGGCAAAAAAATAACCATCGAAGTGCGCTCGCTTAACTCAAAGCAGCTCGACCTATCGGTAAAATTACCCGGAATCTACCGTTCCATAGAGTTTGATATTCGCAGCATGGCCGCCGCCGAAATCAAGAGAGGCAAGGCCGACATATCGATTACAATAGAGAATACATCAGTACAGACATCTGCCACGGTAAACAAAGAGATTTTCCGCGAATATCTGCGTCAAGTAAACGATGCACTCGCCTTTTCGGGCGTAGATGCCGACTACGACGCCATTATACCCGTTGTTATGCGTCTGCCCGAGGTGGTTTCAACTCACACAGAGAGCCTGACCGAAGAGGAGCAAGCAGCCGTTATGCAGGCTTTGGGCGAGGCTTTGGCCAACTTCAACAAGTTCCGCGAGCAGGAGGGCACAACGCTCATCAACGACCTATTGCGTCGCATTGACAACATCGAGGAGTACAAAGCGCAGGTAGAGCCATATGAGAAGGGCCGTTGCGAGACAATCAAAAACCGCATACGAGAGAATCTCGCCCAGCTCAAAGTAGATGTAGACAGCAACCGCCTTGAGCAGGAGATGATATTTTATATCGAGAAGCTCGATATTACCGAAGAGAAGGTGCGTCTGACCAACCACTGCAACTACTTCCGCGAGGTAGCCGCATCAGAAGAGGCCGCGGGCCGCAAGCTCGGCTTTATTGCACAGGAGATGGGTCGCGAGATCAACACCCTCGGCTCGAAATCCAACCAAGCCGACATGCAGATTCTCGTCGTTAAGATGAAAGACGAGCTGGAGAAGATTAAAGAACAAGTACTTAACATCTTATAACGATGGAGGCAACGGGCAAACTAATAATCTTTTCGGCTCCCAGCGGATCGGGAAAGACAACTATCGTAAAGCGTCTTTTACAAACATTTCCACAATTCGAGTTCTCTATCTCAGCCACTTCTCGTGCGCCCAGAGGTACAGAACAGAATGGGATAGATTATTTTTTTCTTTCACAAGAGGAGTTCAGCCAAAAGATAAAGGAGGATGCTTTTGTCGAGTGGGAGGAGGTTTATAACGGCACCTGCTACGGCACGCTAAAGAGCGAAATGCAGCGCATCTGGGCTAAAGGCAACATCATTATTTTCAATGTGGATGTGATGGGTGGTATCAACTTAAAGAGGATTTTCGGTAAAGATGCTTGTTCGATATTTATCATGCCCCCTTCGATTGAGGCTCTCCGCGAAAGGCTCATCAACCGTGGCACAGACTCTATGGAGACCATTGAAAAACGTGTTGACAAGGCCTCATTCGAGCTCACAAAAGCCCCCGAATTCGACCACATTGTTATAAATGACAAGCTCGACGTGGCGGTAGCCGAAACCGAGCAGATTATCAACAACTTTATAAACGAATAACATCATGACAAAAAAACGCATGATGTTGTTTTTCGGCTCGTTCAACCCCATACACCATGGGCACATTGCGCTGGCCGAATACGCCGTGACTCACGATTTATGCGACGAGGTAGCGATGATTATATCGCCCCAAAATCCATTCAAGGCGCAAGATACGCTTGCACCTGAAATGGATAGGTATTCGATGGTGGAGATTGCCTGTCGGAACAGCCTCCACAGCGAGAGGATTTCACCTTCGGTGATAGAGTTTCTGCTCGAAAAACCATCATATACCATCAACACCCTGCGCCACCTGAACGAGAATTATGGCCACGCGATGCAATTCTCGATACTTATGGGTAGCGACCTGATAAACCAGCTGCCAAAATGGTATTGCGCCGAGGAGATTATTGCGAATTTTGACATCTTTGTATACCCCCGAGCAGGTATTGAGATGCAATTTTCCACACCTCGCACAACATTTTTGGCCGACGCACCTCAATATGACTACTCGTCGACAGCCATCCGCGAGGCGTTGCAGCAAGGGCTCGACATCAGTGCGATGGTAGATGCCGAGGTGGCAAAATATATTAAAGAGCACAAGGTGTGGGGTAGTAACAACACAACCCAAACCGCCAAAAAGATTATTAGCTGATAATGATTGAGATAGATGACAAAATAGTAAGTGCCGATTTGCTTCGCGAGTGTTTTGCCTGCGATTTGGGCAAATGCAAGGGCATATGTTGCGTAGAAGGCGATGCCGGCGCACCGCTCGACATCGAAGAGGTGGATATATTGGAGCAGGAGTATAAGAACTATGCTCCTTACATGACCGCCGAAGGGCGACAAGAGGTCGAGCGACAGGGCTATATGGTTGTCGACACCGATGGCGATTACACCACGCCCCTTGTGAACAATGCCGCCTGCGCCTATGCATTCGAGGAGAATGGCGTAACATTCTGCGCCATCGAGCGAGCATACAGAGAGGGCAAATGCTCTTTCCTAAAGCCTATCTCTTGTCATTTGTATCCGATTCGCGTGACCCAATTCCGCAACGGCAGCTATGGTCTAAACTACCACCGTTGGGCGGTATGTCGTGATGCAGTCGAGTGCGGCAAAAAATTGGGTATTCCCGTTTACAAAGCCCTCAAAGAGCCCATCATCCGTCGCTTTGGCGAGGAGTTCTACAAGGCATTGGAGTGCGCCGAGGAGCTAATAAAAACAGAAGAATAATAAAATAACACATAAAAATTAAGCCAACTAAATGAATCTACGTAAACCAATCTTCCTGTTCATGGCTGCACTTACATCGTTGGCAGCCGTAGCACAACAACCTACACAGACGATAAACAAAGATTCACTGCCCGATGATGCCATAATCGTAAAACGTGTTCCGCTGGAGTCGGGGCCCGAGTTCAACGCCACAGATGTTTTGGTTGTTGACACTCTGCCATCTTCAAGCGAGGGGCTCAACATTGTACTCTACAACGACAACACATGGCGATATGTCCGCAACCGCAACATCAATGTTCTTGACGAGACTGTATTTACACAGAATTGGGATACTACTAAAATTCAGGTATACACAACCGAGCTAAAAGATATTCCCATCTCAATGGTGATTGATTTGGTTGACACACTCAAGAGCTATCACTATCCCCACAAGGGCCGTGTAACCTCAAAATATGGGCCTCGCCGTCGCCGTATCCATCAGGGTACCGATATCGACCTTGAGACAGGCGACCCCATATACGCCACCTTTGATGGTCGCGTGAGAATATGTACCTATGTGCGCGGAGGTTATGGCAACTTGATTATCTTGCGCCACGACAACGGTTTGGAGACATTCTATGGTCACCTTTCAGAGATTATGGTTAAGCCCAACGAGTGGGTTACCGCCGGCCAGCAGATTGGCAAGGGTGGCAACACCGGCCGCAGCACAGGCTCGCACCTGCACTTTGAGATGCGCTACAAAGGGCAAACATTCGACCCCGAGCGTCTTATCGACTTCTCAACGGGAACACTGCGCCGTGAGACCTTCCTCTTGAAACGCACATACTTCAGCCCATACTCTCGTTTCACACAAGATTTCGAGGAGGAGATTCAGAGCGACGAGGAGGATAAGAAGATTGCAGCCGAGGCTGCCGCCATCAAATACCATATCGTAAAGCGAGGTGATACATTGGGACGTATAGCCATCAACAACCACACAACCGTCACCAAACTCTGCCAGCTGAATGGTATCAAGAAGACCTCGGTTTTGCGTATCGGCCAGCGAATAAGAGTGAGATAAAACCAATTAACCCAATAAAAATACGAGGGGCTACGAGCCTCTCGTATTTTTATTACATATTTAGCTATTCAAGATTTTTTGTTTCTGTTCAACAAACTCTTCTTGAGTGATAATTCCCTCTTCTAACAATTCTTTCAAATTTCGTAATTCTTGAGTTTTGCTATTTACCACAGGCGCAGATGAGGTCACTACTGCACTATGTTTTTCTAACGCATCCGTGATAGCACTACCCATTATATCACCTATACCTCTTTGAGAATTTTTAGATATAAACTCCTGGCATAACTGTTTAATACGATTTGCATCCTTCTTCTTAAAAGCATGTATATAAATGTATCCGGTACTACCTGCCGGCATTATTTTCAACGTTGCACCAAACAAGTGTTTATCAACAGAGACTCCGACAATGCTTTGAAAATGATATGTATTTGTATCCTTACTTATCAAATACCAATTTCTACGAATATGCTCGATAAATTGATCATTTATCGTCAATCTATCTGGGGTAAAAGGATTCCAGTCTCCTCTTAAAAACCTTAAAATATAAGGTGATTTAAATTTGTATTCTTCCATAATATTTAAGTTGATTTAAAATTAAAAAGCGTAAGCAAAACTTCTATTACGTATATCGAGGTTCTAGAATACCCTAGCAACAATAATAGAAAGTTAAGCCCACGCCAAACGGAGTGAGCATTAACCTTACCACTTTGTTGCTAAATGAATTTTCCAGATTCCGATATACAAAGCGTAAAGCAAATGCTTTTTATAATAATTTATTGTACGGGTGCTTTTATTGCATAGCCGTACTATTAAGATTCAATTACATAATATTTATCTATGTTTCATAGGCAATGTTTTTTATGTTTTCACAAAAATAGTAAATTGCTAACAATTAACAAACTCTTTCAAAAACATATCGTACACTTCTCGTCGGCCAAATCCTTTTGGCGTTGCTCCCACTCTTGGGGAGGATTCTCCGACGGTTGCGGCCACCAAAAACCCTTTGAGGAATAGCCAATCTTTGCACCGTTCTTATCTACCCGCATGGTCGCACAACCAATATCACCGTAGAATGTTGCGGGCAATGCCACAGTGGACAACATTCGCTGCGGCACCCGCTGTCGCAGAATAGATACCGACTTATTCCAAATATGAACATGGCCATATATATAACCTGCCACCGCAGGCGAATCGGTCACCAGTTTCACCAGCCCGGGCATATCGCCAATAGGGTGGTGGGCACACAACAATACAGGGCGTGCAGCTTTAGCCAAAAATCCTTGCAGCCATGTCAGTTGCTCTTTGTCGATAGCACCACTCACCGTTGTGCCTTGACGAGGTTTCAAATCGGGTAGTTCAGAAAGTGTGTCGAGTACAATCAAATCCGCATCGGGAAGTTCCACAACCGACACAGCACGACCTGCTATGGGCGATGACTCTTTATATTGTGGAAAAACCTTGAAAAATGCAGCTCGGCGGTCATGATTACCCAAACCCAAAGTCACACGAATACCCGCCTCCACAAGCGGTTGCAAAAGCTCGGCAGCATAATGATAATCCTCTTCCATACCATAATCCCATGCCACATCACCCGTCACCACAACATTGGCAGGCAAAGAGCGCATCGCCAGAATCTCTTTTATGCGCAGACTAAGCGAAGTGGGGTTGTAGGGATAATGTTTCGGCTTGCCATCCTCTATCTCGCCACAAATATGGATATCCGACAGAAAAACCACCAGCGAAGGGTCTAATTTTTTCGCAGCACCAGCCTCGGCCAAATCACCAAAACTCTCTAGAACTGAAGCCTTTGCAGGAGATAACGCCACGCCGCCCAATGCAAGCACAGCACCTAAAAAATCCTTTCTATTCATATCACTTTACAAGTCAATATTCTCTTGCACCAAATATCGTCGAGCCGATGCGCACCTCGGTAGTACCATACTCCAACGCCAGACGATAATCATCCGACATACCCATCGACAAAATATCGAACTCCTCGCCGAAATATTTCGCCAAAGAGGTTTTACACGCTGCCAAACGCTCAAAATCGGCTCTTACAACTGCTTCATCATCGGTAAAGGTTGCCATACCCATCACACCGCGCACGCGAATGTGGGGGAGAGCTGCAAAACCACCTTTCTCCACAAACTCCACAAGCTCGGCATACTCCCATCCCGACTTTGTCTGCTCGGCCGCCACATGAATCTCCAACAGGCAATCTATCACCCGATTATTTTTTGCCGCCTGACGTTCAATCTCTTCGGCCAGACGCTCACTGTCGAGCGACTCTATAAGAGTCACAAACGGTGCGATATATTTCACCTTGTTTGTCTGCAGATGGCCAATCATGTGCCACTCGATATCTTTGGGCAGCAGCTCATATTTTTGCTTCAGTTCCTGCGGGCGGCTCTCGCCAAAAGCCCTTTGACCGGCCTCATACGCCTCGGCAACAGCCTCAGCAGGATGAAATTTAGACACCGCAAGGAGTTTGACTCCCACAGGCAATTCGGCCTGCAACCTATCTATTTGACTTTTTATTGACATTTTCACTACTATTTACACCGTAAAATTATATATTTTTTTGGAGATTTAAACATATTTGCGTATCTTTGTTTAGAATAAGTTTGTCTAACCAAAACAATTCAATATTGATATAGAGTAATTTTTTACATACTGTTTAGCGCATTAACTTTTTTCTTGCTTTCAGAACTTCGACACTTTTGAATACCACAAGGATTAAAGTTAATGCTCGCGTGTTTACGCGGGCATTTCTTTCATCTTGTGGTGTGGCAGTCGAAGGCCTTGAAAGCGGATGAGTGATTTGTCCGTTTTTTTATTTCAAAATATAACGACTAACACTAACTAATAAAATTAAAATTATGATTTTGAGAGATTGTCCAAGATGCGGACGTACAAATGTACAAGGTCAAGTATACCTTGACAAAACTGATAAAACCATGAAAGCAATTGATACTGCACTTTTTGCCACATTAGGCGCAGTAGTCGCCGGACCTATTGGCTTCATGGCAGGCCTTGCTGGTGGAAAAAAGGGAATGGATGCACTTGTAAAAGATAGAGACAGTGACGGTAGAGTAAAATATCGTTTTCATTGTCCCAACCCAAGTTGTAACCACGAGTGGACCGATTGGGTACACGAATAATTTAACATTTCACGGTATTAAATATGGATTTTTTTGATTATGATATCGATTTGGATGGCAATGGTCTATTTGACGATGCAGAATATGGTTTAGATAACATTGCAATGCTTAATAATACAGATATCTACCATCCAAGTTTTATGGGTTCTACTTCTGACGGTTTCATTCCTGACGGCAAAATCACTCTTGAAAGGACAATAAGCGGGATAGATGAATCATTTGACGTTTTCAAGAAAAATGGTCATCTATGGGTTGAAACCAGCCCTAATCATTTTGTACAAGTCGATGGCAGCGGCACTGTAAAAATAAACGGAATCGAATATGATAAAGCATAGAAAACGGGCAAAATTGCCCGTTTTCTATTTCTATTATGCATAATATTATTTCAAATTTTGAGTTCTTCATTCTTTATTTGTATCTTTGACATTTAGATTATAATAACCAAAACAAATAAAAATGAGAAAACTTTTTTCCGCACTCATGCTCGCCATGGCAATATCGTTAGCACCAGCCTTGGCCTGCACAAATTTCATCATCACAAAGGGTGCATCTACCGATGGCTCAATATTGGTAACTTATGCTGCCGATTCACATCAGCTTTACGGCTGTCTTTACAAGTATAACCCTGCAAAGAAGCTATTACCCACCATGCCTATCCACGAGTGGGACTCAGGCAAATATCTGGGCGATATTCCTCAAGCCAAACAGACGTATGCCACTGTTAGCAACATGAACGAACATTCGCTCATAATCACCGAAACCACCTTCGGCGGTCGCTCGGAACTATCTGACCCCAACGGCAAAATCGACTATGGCTCATTGATTTACACAACTCTCCAGCGTGCAAAAACCGCCCGCGAGGCTATCGATATCATTGTCGATTTGGCCAACACCCACGGCTACTATTCAAGTGGCGAGAGCTTCTCTATCGCCGACACCGAAGAGGCTTGGATTATGGAGCTTATCGGCAAAGGCCCCGACAATAAGGGTATCGTATGGGTTGCACGCCGCATCCCCGACGGATATATCTGTGCCCATGCCAATCAGGCACGCATCACCACATTCCCGCTGAACGACCCCGAAAATTGCCTTTACGCCCCCGATGTTATCTCGTTTGCACGCGAGAAAGGTTATTTCAATGGCAAAGACGAGGAGTTCTCATTCTGTGACGCATACGCACCGCTGGATTTCGGCGCACTGCGAGGTTGCGAGGCTCGCGTATGGAGTTTCTACCGCATGTTTACCGAGGGTATGGACAAATACCTTGATTACGCTATGGGGCACAACCCTTCTAACCGCATGCCGTTGTGGGTTAAGCCTACAAACAAAATCTCGCCCAAGCAGGTCTTTGACGCTATGCGCGACCACTACGAGGGCACACCGATGGACATGACTACCGATATCGGCGCAGGCGGACACGCCCTGCCATATCGTTGGCGTCCCATGTATTTCGAGGTGGATGGCAAGGAGTACCTCAACGAGCGTGCGATAGCCACCCAGCAGACAGGATTCTGGTTGGTGGGTCAGGCTCGCCCGGGCAAGGTTGGTATTCTGTGGTTTGGAACTGACGACGCTGCCACATCTCCTCTGACCCCGATATACGTAAACTCTACCGTAGCTCCCGAGTGCTTGAGAGAGGGTAACGGTTCAATGCTCAAATACTCTGACACATCGATGTTCTGGATTACCAACCGCGTGGCACAGTTTGCCTACCTGCGTTACGACCTAATCGGCAAGAAGGTACGCGACAATATCGATGAGTGGGAGAATGCCGCATTTGATTTGGTAAGCAAAGTTGACGCAACTATAGCATCCACCCCCAATGCAAAGAAGCAGGCCAAAATTGCAACCGATTTTTCGGTAAGCACCGCGCAGACTCTGTTCAACAACTGGGTTGAGCTCGATAAGTATCTGATGGTTAAATATATTGACGGCAATGTCAAGGGTGAAGACGAGAAGGGCTTTATCGACAATGGCAACGGCAAAGACATCCCGGGCAAGATTGAACAACCCGGTTACAGCGAGAAGTGGAAGAGAGCCGTAGCAGCCGACAATGGCAAGATTTTGGAGGTTAAAGAGGTAAAATAATTTATTCGAAATGAAATACGACATTATTGTTATCGGCAGCGGCCCTGGCGGTTATGTAGCTGCTATACGCGCATCGCAACTCGGCAAAAAAGTGGCCATCGTAGAGAAGGCCGAGCTGGGTGGGGTATGTCTTAATTGGGGTTGTATCCCGACAAAAGCACTGCTCAAGAGCGCACAGGTATACACATATTGTAAAAATGCCGCGCATTATGGTGTGGGTATTGAAGGCGAGGTAACACCCGATTGGGAGAAGATTGTAGCTCGCTCTCGCACTGTGGCCGAGACCATGAGCAAAGGTGTGGCCTTCCTGATGAAGAAAAACAATATTGATGTGATAAACGGCTTTGGCCGTATTGCAGCCCAGGGCAAGGTGGATGTTGACGGCACGATATACGAGGCCGACGCAATCATCCTCGCCACAGGAGCCCACCCCCGCCAAATGCCGTTTATGGAGGTTGATGGTAAACATGTGATAACATCCAAGCAGGCGTTGGTGATGGAGCGACTGCCGCAGTCAATGGTGGTTGTCGGCTCGGGAGCTATCGGCAGCGAGTTCGCATGCCTATTTGCCCAATTGGGAGTTAAGGTTACCGTGGTTGAGTATATGCCCCAGATGATGCCCCTCGAGGACGAAGAGGTTGCAAAGACCATGGAGCGTTCGTTCCGCAAGCTGCGTGCAACCGTTCTCACATCAACAACGGTTAAAAACGTCACCGTCGCCGACGATATGTGCCACATTGAAATTGAAGGCAAGAAGGGCGCCGAAACTCTCACAGCCGAGGTTGTATTATCAGCTGTTGGTATCAAGTCAAATATCGAGAATATTGGTCTTGAAGAGCTTGGCATTGCCATCGAGCGCGATAAGGTTTTAGTTGATAACCACTACAAAACCTCTATTGACGGAATCTATGCCATAGGTGATATAGTGGCTGGTCCTGCGTTGGCTCACGTTGCCTCGGCCGAGGCCATCCACTGCGTGGAGCATATTTGCGGATTAGAGCCGAATGCGGTAGATTACAGCACCATCCCGTCATGCGTATTCACCTCACCCGAGGTCGCTTCAGTGGGAATAACCGAGCAGCAGGCACGCGATAAGGGTATTGAATACAAGGTTGGTCGTTTCCCCTTCACCGCATCGGGCAAAGCTACGGCAGCAGGCGACCGCGATGGCTTTGTAAAACTCATATTCGATGCTGACGACAAACTCATCGGCGCACACATGGTTGGAGCCACCGTTACCGAAATGCTCGGAGAGCCCACTCTCGCCAAAGCATTGGGCACAACAGCCCACACATTGGCCCGCACTATTCACTCTCACCCCACAATGCACGAAGGCATTATGGAGGCGGCAGAGGCTGCCATGGGAGCAGCAATACACCTTTAGCAAGGCAAAACACCTCTAACAAAGTGCTATAATAAAAAAATCGGGGACTCGTTCAAGTCTCCGATTTTTTATTGGCCAATTCTGCTATTTAAACCAATTGGTTATATTGTGGCGAATCCAAAAGTAATAGAGGATAACACCAACCCAGCTAGTACACCATACTATAACAGCTGTGATAATCTTACCGATAAGGCCTATAGGCTTCTTGAAAATGTCGATTACGCACCAAATAGCGCAAATCAAACCTGCCAAATAAAGAATTGTTCCCATAAGTTTGAATTATTTAAGTTAAACATAAGTTTTAATCTCTCTCTTTTTCCACATCCTCGCCATACACTACATCGCTCAAAAACAGCCCGACAGCGGGTGCACCTGCGCTGGATAGTGACAAGTCTCGACGGCGGATTATCTCCTCAAACTCCTCAACCGAATATCGGCCACGACCCACATCCACCAATGTGCCGACTATGGCCCTAATCATATTGCGCAAAAAACGGTCGGCACGAATTGTAAACACAAGCAAATCGGCGTCATCCGCACTTCTGCACCACTCGGCCTTCACCACATGGCATATATTGGTTTTATTGTTGGAGTTCAACTTCGCAAACGAGGTAAAATCGTCATACTCCAGCAATTTCGCTGCCGCCAAATTCATCTTTTCCACATCCAGCGGCACATAATATTGCCATGCCGAAAAACGCCTAAACGGATTTTTTCGCTGCGAAAGGTAATAGGTATACTCCCTCTCAACCGCATCAAAACGGGCATGCGCCTCGACCTTTACCGCCCTCACACAACTCACAGCAATATCTTGCGGAAGAATCAGATTGAGCTTATAAACCAACTGCGAAGTATTGACCACGCCCTGCTGACAATCAAAATGCGCCACATAATACGATGCATTGACACCCGTATCGGTACGACCTGCGCCAACAACCTCTATATCCTCACGAAGCAGGGTAGAGAGCCCCTCCTCCAGCCGCTGCTGAACAGTCGGAGCATTTGGCTGACGCTGCCATCCGCAATAGGCGGCACCATCGTATGACAACTCAATAAAGTAACGCATATTACCGTTTTGCACTATCGCATATATTTTAGGTACGAGCTACCCGTTATGACGCTATAATCGCCAACATGAAGGTTAAAGAACATTCCCGTTCCTCCATCCTGCTCTGCCTCCAGAATACTATTCTCTTTGGTCTTGTTATGCTGGCCAAAGCCGACATTCATATTCATCACATCAGAGTTAAACGCTCCATTCGACTTGAATACCGTATGTTTCTCACCTCGGTTAGAGTACCAATATGCGAAGCAATTATTATAAATACTGCGGCCACCATTTATGCAGAATGCCGTGGCGAATTCATCGCTATAACAGAAGTCGTACCAATTATTCTGTCGCTCATCCATAAAGCCGCAGCTTGTCTCATAACCGCTCTCGGTTTTATAATACAAGGGGTGGATATTGCGCAACGAATTAGCCTCGGAACGAATAAGGAAACCGATATTTACACCGCCAATACGCATATTTGTAAATGTATTGTCGTAACCCTCAACCAATACACCTATACAGTCGGGCTGAAAATTCCCGACAATATTTACATTACATATATCGGCATCCGACGAGCCTGCATTGGTACCGTATTTCACATGTATACCCAGCGATACGCCCTTAATCGAGGTGTTGCGAATAGCCGTCTCGCGTCCGTTATCTATTGACACACCCTTAGCCACTCCGCTACCATCAATAATGCCGCCATCAAGATAGTAGTTACTTCCGGGAATGGTAATTTCATTATAGGGGTCTTTTCCACCCAGACGAATCATGGCCTCTTCATGCGACCAGCCGTCGGCTGCCTTAATCACAGCATAGTTGGATAGCTCCAGAGCCACGCTCTTGTGAGGATCGGCGGGGGTGCATATTGGTTTTGATATAAGATAAACTCCATCAGGGAAATATATCGTCCGATTGGGATTATCATCTATAATCTTTTGAATGGCATCGCTGACATCAACCTTGCCATTGGCCTTAACCTTAACAACCACATAACCCATGTCTTTGGGGCCCGCATACGCAGCAAACGCAAAAACAAAAGTTGCCACTATACACAAAAATCTCTTCATGCCTATTCTATTTAACCACTATTAACAAAAAACCAGAAACAAGCCAACATAACACTGCTTGTATATACAAAAATAAATAAAATTTTCAATATTGGTAGTAGCTATATCATAATTTAACACAACTTAAGTCAAATATTTTTTCTCTCGGGAATTATCACTATCTTTGTGGGATAATATTCCCCACAAACACTGAAAATAGCACACGGTATGAAAACAGCTATAATAGGATATGGCAAAATGGGTCGCGAAATAGAGAAAATTCTAATCTCTCGCGGCCATGAGGTGGCACTGATTATTGATATTGACAACGCCGCAGACCTCAACGCCGAAAATCTCGCAAACATCGATGTAGCAATAGAGTTTACAACTCCCTCAACAGCATACAACAATATTCGCACATGCCTCGAAAATGGCACAGCCGTTGTTAGCGGCACCACAGGGTGGACAAACCGCCTTCAGGAGCTGCAGGAGCTTTGCCGAGAGAAGGGCGGCGCTATGTTCTACGCATCAAATTACTCTTTGGGTGTAAATCTCATGTTCCGCCTCAACCGCGAGTTGGCACGTTTGATGAATAACTTCCCCGCATACGAAATAAGCATGGCCGAAACCCATCACACCGAGAAAAAAGACTCTCCGAGTGGTACTGCCGTAACATTGGCTGAAGATATCATTGCGCGTATCGACCGTAAATCGGGTTGGATAAACGAGCCTACCAACGATCCATCGCTGATTGGCATAGAATCATTCCGCATAGGCGCAAACCCTGGCGAACATTCAGTGACATACACATCGGAGGATGATGTTTTGGAGATACGCCATTCCATTAAAAATCGACGCACTTTGGCTCTCGGAGCTGTCGTTGCCGCCGAGTTCCTTTGCGGCAAGCAGGGAATTTACACCATGGAAGATCTGTTTTAAACACACTTTTCCCGCCTCGAAAGACGTTAATTAGTAAACACCAATAAAGATGGATAAAATAAAAGCATTTTTTGGCAACAAGTGGGTAGGCTTTGCCCTGATGTCTATGTTGTATGTGCTGTGGTTCGTGGTATGGACCGGCAATTTATGGTTGTTGCTCGGGCTTGTGGTTATCTACGACCTATATATCTCGCGGTATTTTTATCGTTACGTATGGAGCAAGAACGATGAGCTATGCGAGAAAAGTTCGTTATACCGCAGCATCTACGAGTGGGTAAATGCCATCGTCTTTGCCACAGTGGTAGCCACGCTGATTCACATCTTCTTTTTCCAGATGTATGTGATTCCGTCATCATCTATGGAGAAGAGCCTGCTCGTGGGCGACTACCTATATGTAAGCAAGGTCACCTACGGCCCGCAGATGCCCAATACGCCGCTCTCGTTCCCGTTTGTGCATCACACAATGCCATTCTCTACCACAAAGAAATCCTTCTCCGAGGCAATCAAATGGCCCTACAAGCGATTGAAGGGTCTGCGCGAGATTGAGCGCAACGATGTGGTGGTATTCAATTTCCCCGCGGGAGATACTGTGTTACTTGAAAATCAAGCCGTAACCTATTACGATATTTTACGCGACTACCAACTTGAATATGGCCAGCAGCGAGGCCGCGAGGAGCTGGAGAAAAATTACACCATAATCAGCCGCCCCGTTGACAAACGCGAGAACTATATCAAGCGTTGCGTAGCTCTGCCAAACGACACAATCCACATTATCGACGGTGATCTGTTTGTAAACGATGAATTGCAAGAGCCTGTTACCGAGAAGCAATACTGCTACACCATCAGGACATCCTCTCCGCTTTCGGCCTACGCTATTGAAAAGCTGGGCATCACCGAACTATCGGGTAGCGGCAACCACTACTTCTCACCCCTGACCGAGAGCATGGTTGAGGCCCTGCTGGCTATGGATAATGTTATCAGCGTAGAGCGTTATTCTGCCCCCGACATGGCATTTCCCCACAATGGCAATGGCTGGACAGCCGATAACTTCGGGCCGCTGTGGATACCCGCGAAAGGCACTACAATCGAACTCAATAGCGACACTTGGCCTCTATATGAGCGCATTATTGATGTATATGAAGACAATGATGTCGAGGTTCGTGATGGTGAGTATTATATCAATGGTGAAAAAAGCGACAGCTACACATTCAAGATGGACTACTATTGGATGATGGGCGACAATCGTCACAACTCGGCCGACTCTCGCTATTGGGGGTTTGTGCCCGAGGACCATATTGTGGGCAAGGCCTCATTCATCTGGCTCTCGCTGGATCAGAACAAGAGTTTCCCCGCCAACATTCGCTGGAGCAGACTCTTTAATAAAGTCCGATAAACAGATAAGCACCGTGGAGCAACCAAAGGACAGCTATTTGACCATTGACGGCAACGCCGAGGCAATTTTCAAGGAGAAGAGCAGCAAATTTCTCTGCTACGCTTTCCATGTCGAGAGCGAAGAGGAGATTGCCGCATGTCTGGAGCCTCTGCGCAAACGCTACTACGATGCCACACACCACTGCTATGCATGGCGTTTGGGGCCATATGGCGAGCGTTTTAGAGCCAACGACGACGGCGAGCCCTCCAGCACCGCCGGCAAACCCATCTTGGGGCAACTGCTCTCGCGGGAGATTACCAACTGTCTGATTGTTGTTGTACGATATTTTGGCGGCACGAAATTGGGTGTTCCGGGACTTATTGCCGCATACAAGGAGTCGGCGGCAGCTGCACTCGACGCTGCCAATATTGTTGAGCGTACGGTAGACACCCATATCAAGGTTGATTTCTCATATATTGTAATGAACGATATCATGCGAATCATCAAAGAGGAGCAACCCACTATCAACGAGCAGATTTTCGACAATCTCTGCACCATAAAGCTCTCGATACGCAACAGCAAGGCCGACATCATTTTGGGCCGTCTGCGCAAAGTCGAGGGCGCGATAGTAGAGATACTCACCGAAGAGTAATTATTGATACATATCGAAAAGATAGAGTTAAACCGCACCATGTCAAAAGAGGGAGCTATATATATCAAAGGGGCTAGGGTTCACAACCTCAAAAATGTGGATGTAACCATTCCGCACAACACCCTTACTGTAATTACAGGATTATCAGGCTCGGGCAAATCGACTTTGGCTTTTGACACAATATTCGCCGAAGGGCAACGCCGTTATGTCGAGAGCCTATCGGCTTATGCACGACAATTCCTCGGACGTATCAACAAGCCCGATGTTGACCTTATCACAGGCATAGCACCCGCAATAGCCATCGAACAAAAGGTAAACACCCGCAATCCTCGTTCAACAGTCGGCACCACAACCGAGATATACGACTATCTGAAACTGCTTTTTTCGCGTGTAGGCCATACTTTTTCGCCCATCTCGGGCAATGAAGTACGATGCTATGGCGTAGATGATATTGTACGATACATTAGCGGCATCGGCATCGGCGAGAGGGTAGTAATTACAGCCCCCCTAACCACTAAACATGGGCAAGGCATTATCGAAATATTGCTACAACTTCTGTCGGATGGTTTTATGCGTGTATGGGTGGCCGGTGAGGCTATCACTATCGAGGAGTTTATGCCGACCATCAACGAAACCACCAAAGCAGAGGATGTCGAGATTGTCATCGACCGCCTTCGCATGGCAGAGGATGACGACACAATCCTGCGTTTGCGCGACTCTATTGCTCGGGCATAAAGCTACGGCAATGATATATGCAACGTTATAATAGGCGATAATAAGCGCGAATTTTCGGCTCGTTTCGAAGCTGACGGCATAGAGTTCGAACAACCCACCGAACATCTGTTCAGTTTCAACAACCCAATCGGAGCGTGCCCCGTATGTGAAGGCTACGGCAAAATCATCGGAATTGACGAGGATTTGGTTGTCCCCGACAAGAGCAAAACAATATATGAGGACGCTATCGCATGCTGGCGTGGCGCAACCATGAAGAAGTGGAAGGAGCAGCTGATCTCCACAGCATATCTCTTCGACTTCCCCATCCATGAGCCATACTACAAACTGACTACCGAACAGAAGCATCTGCTATGGCGTGGAAACGAATATTTCCACGGCCTTGATGACTTCTTTAAGTACATTGACAGTGAACGCCGCAAGATTCAATTCCGAGTCATGAAGACCCGCTATACAGGCAAAACCACATGCCACGAATGTGGTGGCAGCCGACTGCGCAAGGAGGCTTTGTATGTTAAGGTCGGGGGACGGAACATTGCCGAGTTGGTTCGCATGACAGTCGACCAGCTTATAGTATTCTTTAACGAACTCTCTCTCGACGAGTTCGACAGCACAAGCGCCGAGCGCATATTGGTTGAGATTCGCAACCGTTTGAGCTACCTATCGGATGTTGGCTTGGGATACCTTACGCTCGACAGATTATCATCTTCTCTCTCGGGCGGAGAGAGCCAGCGAATCAACCTCTCGACATCACTTGGTAGCAACCTTGTAGGTTCGTTATATATCCTCGATGAGCCGAGCATTGGCCTGCATCCCCGCGACACCCACCGCTTAATAAAAGTTCTCAAACAACTGCGCGACTTGGGCAACACCGTCATTGTTGTAGAACATGAGGAGGAGGTTATCCGCGCCGCCGATTATATTGTCGACGTTGGCCCTCGTGCAGGCGAAATGGGTGGCGAGATTATATACAACGGCCCAATTAAAGGTATCTTGAAATCTAAAAAGAGCCTTACTGCCGACTACCTGACCCAACGCCGCCATATCGAAGTGCCCGCAACACCTCGAGGATGGAGCAACAGCATAACAATCAAAGGTGCAAGAGAGAATAACCTGAAGAATATAGATGTTCGTATCCCGTTAGGTGTAATGACATGCATAACAGGAGTCAGCGGCAGCGGCAAATCGTCGCTCGCAAAGAGCATCCTATATCCTGCTCTGCGCCGCCATCTATTCGATACAGGCATGAAGCCGGGTGAACACGACCAGATTACCGGCGATTTAGCCATGTTGAAATCGGTGGAGATTGTCGACCAAAACCCCATAGGCAAATCTTCACGTTCAAACCCCGTAACCTACATTAAGGCCTACGACGAGATACGAAAACTATATGCCGACCAACCAAAGGCCGTCCACACGGGACTTACCGCTGCATCATTCTCGTTTAATGTGGCCGGAGGCCGCTGCGAGGAGTGCCAGGGAGAGGGCAGTATCAAGGTCAGCATGCAGTTTATGGCCGACGTTGAACTTATGTGCGATGCCTGCCACGGCAAACGATTCAAGGACGAGATTTTGGAGATAGAGTATCGTGGCAAGAATATTCATGACACTTTAGAGATGAGCGTTGATGATGCCATATCATTTTTCGCCGAAGATAAGGAGAACGCCACATGCCGCCGAATCGTAGAGCGACTGCAACCGTTGCAGGATGTAGGACTCGGCTACATTCGCCTCGGGCAATCATCATCAACCCTTTCGGGAGGTGAGAGCCAGCGTGTCAAACTCGCATCGTTCCTCGCCAAAGACAATGATACCAAACAGATAATGTTCATTTTCGATGAGCCTACAACGGGTCTTCATTTCCATGATATAAACCGTCTGCTTAAGGCATTCAACGCGCTGATAGCCAATGGCCACACCATAGTAATTGTGGAGCATAACATGGAGGTGATAAAGTGTGCCGATTGGGTTATCGACCTTGGGCCCGAAGCCGGCGACAAGGGTGGTGAGATAGTATTTGAGGGCACACCCAAAGATTTGGAGCAGTGCCAAAGAAGCCATACGGGCAATTTTCTGCGACAACACAATAACGCTTAAGCGCAACCATATTATCCAGCAATGAAGGAGTTCGAAACATATATTCTGCCAAACGGAATAAAGGGTATTCATCGACGTGTAAAATCGAGTATCTCACACTGCGCTTTAGTGATAAATGCAGGCACCCGTGACGAGCGAAAAGACGAATACGGCTTGGCGCATTTTGCCGAGCATGCCATATTCAAGGGCACAGAGCGCCGCAAAGCCTATCAGGTGAATTGCCGTTTGGAGAATCTGGGTGGCGAACTAAATGCATACACCACCAAAGAGGATACTACAATCCACGCTACCACACTAAAAACCGACTTCTCAAAAGCCGCCGAACTCATTGCCGATGTGGCCTTTCATTCGACATTTCCCGAAAAGGAACTTGCAAAAGAGCGAGAGGTTATCGTCGATGAGATTAACACCTACAAAGACTCTCCCGCCGATTTGATATTCGACAACTTCGAGGAGTTGTTATTTACCGACTCGGAGCTAGGGCACAATATTCTTGGCACCAAATCGTCGCTGATGCATTTTGGCACAGAGAATATAAAGCGATTTTTGGCTCGCACCCACACAACCGACCAGATGGTGTTCTCATCAATCGGAAATATTCCGCTGTCGAGAATTCAGAGTGTGGCGGAACGCTATTTCGGACAGCGAGAGGCCTCCACTCGCACATTCAGCCGCACCGCCCCCGAAACCACTCCTCAATTTGAGAAGGTTTTGAACAAACACACCCATCAGATTCACTGCATCATCGGAGCTCGAGCGTATGATATTCACTCCGAGCAACGCCTGCCGTTGTCGCTGCTGATAAATATATTGGGCGGGCCGTCGGCAAACTCGCGACTGAATGTTGTATTGCGAGAGAAGAACGGACTATCATACAATATCGAAGCTTCGTATGTTCCCTACAACGATTGCGGTATGGTAGCAATATACTTCAGCTCCGACCATCACAATGCCGACCACTGTCGCGAACTTATCGACAAGGAGCTGCAGTCGCTGCGTACCACAGCACTATCGACACGCAATCTGGCTATGATTAAACGGCAATTTTTAGCACAAATGGCCATCTCGATGGAGAACAATGAGGGTTACATGCTGGGGGCGGGCAAAAGCTACCTGATACACGACGAAATTGACACTCTTGAAGAGGTTTACCGCAAGGTTACTGCCGTCAAAGCCGAACAGATTATGGAGGTGGCCAACGACATATTCGCAAAGACCTCAACACTTATATATAGATAATAAGATACCCAGACACATGGATTTACTCGAGAAATATATACACGACAACTCATCGCCCGAGCCGGAACTGCTTCATGAGCTTGATCGCCAGACACATCTGCGCGTGCTTAATCCACGCATGATTTCCGGGCACATTCAGGGCAAATTGTTGGAGTTGCTGGTAAAGATGTTTCGCCCGCAGCACATCCTTGAGATAGGCACATTTACCGGTTATTCGGCACTCTGCATGGCCGCAGGACTGGAGGAGGGCTGCACATTAGACACATGCGAAGTTGATGATGAATTGGAACCTATTGCCCAATCATTTTTCGACCGTTCGCCTCATGGCCACAAAATAAATCTGCACATCGGCTCGGCACTGGATATTGCACCTCGTCTCGGCAAAAAGTTCGACATGGTATTTCTCGATGGCGACAAACGCGAATACCCCGCATACTACAATATGCTGATGGATGGCAATCTGCTACACAGCGGCTCGATAATCTTGGCCGATAATATATTGTGGTATGGCAAGGTTGTTCAACCCGTAGCCCACAACGACCACCACACACAGGCTCTCATCGAGTTTAATCGTATGGTAACCGATGATGATAGGGTAGAGAGTGTTATTCTGCCCCTGCGTGACGGCATAAATCTCATAAGGGTAAAATAGATTGTGAGATATACAATAAATGAATTAAGGTCGCCTAAAAAAGCGACCTTAATTCATTTATTTTTATAAGTAACTATTATACAAGCTTCAAATCACGCTTAACCTGCTCGATTTTGGCATCAAGCTTGGCCAACACCTCATCATACTGCTCAACAGAAGCCAGAGGCTCTTTAACGCCGAAATAGAACTTGATTTTGGGTTCTGTACCGGATGGACGTACCGACACAATACCGCCATCGGCCGTAATCCACTGCAACACATTGCTGGAATCCTGCTCAATGGGAGTACGCACACCGCTACGCATATTTATCTCCTCCAATGACTTATAGTCACGTACGATGATAACCTCCGAGCCGGCCAGCTCCTTGGGAGGATTCTCACGGAAATCTACCATCATGCGCTGAATCTCCTCTGCGCCCTCCTTGCCCTTACGGACAACCTATACAAGCGACTCTCGATAGAAGCCATATTTCACATACAACTGCTGCAACCACTCATACAGAGTAAGCCCCATGGTATCCTTCGCCCACGCAGCAGCCTCGGCAGCCAAAGCACACGCCGACACGGCATCCTTATCACGAACATAATCGCCCGCCAGATATCCGAAGCTCTCCTCGCCGCCACCAATATATTTGGCAACACCCTCATTTTCGCGAATAATCTTGGCGATATACTTAAATCCGGTGAGGCAATCATAGCACTTAACACCAAAATGCTCGGCAACGGCATTTGCCATAAGCGATGTTACGATGGTCTTTACAACATACTGATTACAATCCAACTCACCACGCTCTGCCCAGCGTGTAAGCTGATAGCTCAACAACAAGGCGAGAGTCTGGTTACCATTCAGCAACACGTAGTCACCGCCACCCGTACGCAAAGCTACACCAATACGGTCGGCATCGGGGTCAGTAGCAAGCACCAAATCGGCACCCTCCTTGCGACCCAACTCCATAGCCTGCAACATTGTCTTGCGCTCTTCAGGGTTGGGCGACTCAACAGTGGGGAAGTTACCATCCACAACCGCCTGCTCGGGAACAACTACAACGTTGGTGAATCCGAAATTCTTCAACGACTCGGGAACAAGACGCACGCCCGAACCGTGGATAGGGGTGTAGACAATCTTCATATCCTTATACTTCTCTACACATTCGGGTGAGAGCTGCACATCTTTCTTAATACGATCGAGGTATATTTTATCAAACTCCTCGCCGAGGATGGTGATATTTTCAGGGTTCAAACCTGTCATCACCTGACTATTATCGGTAATCTTGCCAACCTCTTCGATAATGTTCACATCATGTGGCGGAGTCACCTGCGCACCATCAGCCCAATAGGCTTTGTAACCGTTATACTCCTTGGGGTTATGTGAAGCGGTAATAACCACGCCTGAATGGAGTCCCAACTCACGAATTGCGAAACTCAACTCGGGGGTAGGGCGAAGGTCGTCAAAGAGATATACCTTAAAGCCGTTTGAGGCAAAGATATCTGCCGTACGCTCGGCAAAAAGACGTGAATTATTACGGCTATCGTGAGCAACGGCAACCTTAACCTGCTCGCCGGCAAAATTCTTCTTCAGGTAGTTGGCCAAACCTTGTGTGGCAGTACCTACTGTATATATGTTCATGCGGTTGGTTCCCACACCCATAATACCGCGCAGACCACCCGTTCCAAACTCCAAATCTTTGTAAAAGCTTTCGGTAAGTTCCTTTATATCGTTATCCATCAGATATTTAACCTGCTTTTTCGTGGCTTCGTCATACGAACCATCAATCCACGACTGCGCTTTTTCCAAAATTGTGCGTTCTAATTCATTTGTCATTTTATATAAATTTTGGTTATACTTAAATTTCGCATTATTGCATTTTCTGATAGGCAAATTTACGATTTTTTTTTCAGATATTCAATATCAGCGAGTTAAAAAAAAGGCCAAAAAAAAGTCATTTTTGTCTATATATAAAAAAAGATAAAAAACAAGTCAAAATGAAAATTATTTTAACAAAATTATTTACAACTTTGCATTGTCAAAGAAACAAATCAGCGACAAGTAGAATTTTTGCCTTAGCCGACTTCAAAAAAAAGTGCGGTGGGGCAGGATTCGCACCAAATATAACAATTTTTTTGGACAAATAAGCAAGTTTTTCGAAATAAATGGCTAACGCTCACACATACAATGAAGTATGGCAAATCTGCCTAAACCGCATTCAGAGCCGAATTCCCCAAGAGGAGTTCGTGAAGTGGTTTGCGCCGATTAAACCCATGGGTTATGACGGAACTAACCTCCGCCTCAAAGTACCCCACGAGAGCTATGCCACCTACATCGAGAAAAACCACTTCAATATCTTCAAAGAGATTATCACCGAGTATTTCGGCCGCCAGACACGACTCTACTACGCTGTGCCCAACAACGAAAAGACTCCAGTGGCTGCCAACGCCGATATGACAGCGATAACCCAATATGTAGCTCAGACCGACACTCACAACATCCCAAAGAATCCGTTTGCCATTCCGGGTATTCCACGTTTGAGAATCGACCCCCAACTCAATGGCAAATACACATTCTCGACACACATCGAGGGAGAGTGTAATCGCCTGGCACGCTCGGCAGGTTTGACCGTGGCCCTCACCCCGGGTTCATCGCCATTCAACCCCTTATATATATATGGTGGTTCGGGTTTGGGCAAGACCCACATCGTTCAGGCCATAGGTCACGAGGTGCGCGAGCATCATCCCGAATTGCAGGTGCTCTATGTATCTACCAATAAATTCCAGGCGCAATACCAAACAGCGGTTAAGAATGGCGAGGTGAATGACTTCATCCGCTTCTACCAGATGATTGACGTGTTGATTATCGACGATATTCAGGAACTTACCGGCAAGCCCGGCACCCAGAATGTATTCTTCAACATATTCAACCACCTGCAACTGGCCGGCAAGCAGATTATCCTCACTTCGGACAAGCCGCCCGTGGAGCTTAAGGATATCGAACAGCGACTCTTGACCCGCTTCAAGTGGGGGCTTTCAGCCAAGGTTGATACTCCCGATCACGATACCAAGGTAAAGATTATCCGCACCAAGTCGGAGAGCATGGATCTAGCCCTAAATGACGAGGTGGTAAACTACCTTGCCGACAACATCTCGGCAAACATTCGCGAGATTGAGGGTGCTTTGGTATCACTCAAGGCCAACATCTCGTTGATGAACCGCCGTGCCACATCGGCTTTGGCCAAAGAGGTATTGAAAGCCTATGTGCATATGTCACAGAAGGAGATTTCAATCAGCCGTATCACCGAGATTGTATGCCAATACTTCAACATTGACCAACAGAGTTTCAACTCCACAAAGCGTACCCGCGAGGTGGCTCAGGCTCGTCAGATAGCTATGTATATGGCCAAAAAGCACACCAAATCACCTTTGGCGGCCATTGGAGCCACAATCGGTGGACGTAACCACGCCACAGTATTGCACTCATGCAAAACGGTTGTAAACATGATTGAAACCGACAGAACCTTCAAGAGCCAAATCGAAGAGTTGGAAAAATTGATCTCAGAGAACAAATAAACAGATTAAAAACTGCTTCGTAACAAGAAGCAGTTTTTTTATTCCGGACAAACCCACAAACACCTCGCCATGGACCAGCCTAAAATAGAGCGCATGTTGCGTCTTATGAAGATGCTTACGGCAAATACCCGTTACACCGTTGATGATATCGCCGACAGGCTTAACATGTCACGTCGCACGATTTATCGCTACATAGACACATTTCGCGAGGCCGGCTTTGTTATTAAAAAGAGCGGCAACCATATCCGGCTCGACAAGGAATCGCCGCACTTCAAGGATATATCCCAACTCGTACACTTTACCGAGGAGGAGGCCGTTATCCTCAAACGTGCCATCGAGAGTATCGACGACACCAATCTGCTGAAACACAACCTCAAACGCAAGCTATATTCTATATACGACAACAAGATTCTGGCCGACACCATCGTGCGTGGCAACAATGCCGAGATTGTTCATTCACTTATAGAAGCTATCGAGCAAAAAAATCAGGTCATACTGCACGACTATCGTTCGGCACACGGTAGTGCAGTGCGCAGCCGTAGGGTAGAGCCATTTGCTTTTACCACAAATTACGTTCAGGTGTGGTGCTTCGATCTCGAAAGCCTAACCTGCAAGTTATTCAAGCTCTCACGCATAGGCTCGGTGGAGATTCTCAACACCAGATGGGACAACGAAGCTGCCCACGACAAAGGGTTTATAGATGTATTTCGCATGCACGGCACAAAACGCCACAAAATCACCCTCTCGCTGGGTATTATGGCTCGCAACCTGCTCATCGAGGAGTATCCGCTCGCCGAAGAACATCTCTCGCCCGACAATAATCGCTGGCTGCTACAAACCGAAGTTGCCGACTATGCCGGCGTCGCCCGTTTTGTTGTAGGACTACTCGACGACATTATAATAGTCAACTCTCCCGAACTCGAACAATATCTTGCCGAGTATGTCAGCAGAATTTGGCCGCAAGCAGTAGGTCAAAAAGAGTAAATTCAACAAAAAAATCACATTTTTCATAAAGTTTTTACAGCTGTGTCACAAGTTGACACAGCTGTGTTGTTTTTTTGCATCATGAAACAATAAACAATTGAGCTTATGTTATTCTTTATGTTATGTGTCGTAGGCATCACCGCCGAGGTGCTGGATATGATTTTTTCAGGAAGAAGATAGTACAATAATTTAAACAATAAAAGAGTATGGGAATTGCGTATCAAATCAAATGCAAACACTGCAATGCAGAGTTTCATTACAGTCAAGATCAATCGTTCGGCATGTTACAACGCTGTGTCGGATGTGAAAGCTACGTCGAAATGGAATCACCAATCCGATGCCCGTCATGCAACAAGCGACTAAACGCCACAAAAGAGGAGTTTTTCGAGCAAGTGCAGACCATTATCGACTGGGATTAGGCTTTCTGCCAAAACAACTCGTCCGACAATAGGCGTAAATAATGGCTTGTAAGTTGCAAAACAACCGATAGGGTGCAATTTTTAGGCAATATCGTGCGGCTATTAGAAGAAATTTTTATAACTTTGAGTGATTATTTACCTGAAACAATATGGCAGAGTTAAAAGTAGGCGACATAGCTCCCGACTTCACGGGGCAGACAGAGAAGGGTGAGTCTCTCACACTCAAAGAGCTAAAAGGGCAGAGCGTAATACTATATTTCTACCCCAAGGACAACACCTCGGGATGCACATTGGAGGCCAAAAGCCTGCGAGATGGCAAACAAGAACTTGCGCAGCGCGGCTATCGCATAATAGGCGTCAGCCCCGACAGCGAGCGTTCTCACCAAAACTTCTGTGCCAAGCACGAGCTGAACTTCACCCTGCTGGCCGACACCGACCACTCAATATGCGAAGCTTATGGAGTGTGGGCCGAAAAGTCGATGTATGGCCGAAAGTATTGGGGCGTAAAGCGTACCACATTTATAATCAACGAAGAGGGCATAATCACCCACATCTTCGACAAGGTAAAAACAGCGGATCACTACCGCCAAATTATTAACGAATTAGATAAAGAATAAGAATATGGCAACCGAAAAAACACAAGTAAACACCGATAAGCTCAAGGTTCTGAGTGCGGTAATGGACAAAATCGAGAAAGATTTCGGCAAGGGCTCTATCATGCGCATGAGCAGCGAGGCCGTGAGTGATATAGCGGTAATCCCGACAGGCTCAATAACACTCGACATGGCTCTGGGAGTAGGAGGCTACCCCAAAGGTCGTATTATCGAGATTTATGGCCCCGAGTCATCTGGTAAGACCACATTGGCCATCCACGCTATTGCAGAGGCTCAAAAGGCAGGCGGCATTGCAGCCTTCATCGATGCAGAGCACGCTTTCGACAGCTTTTATGCTCAAAAATTGGGTGTAGACGTCGACAACCTTCTCATCTCTCAGCCCGACAATGGCGAGCAGGCTCTGGAGATTGCAGACTCGCTTATTCGTTCAAGTGCAATCGATATCATTGTAATCGATTCTGTTGCCGCGCTGACTCCAAAAGCCGAAATCGAGGGCGATATGGGCGACTCAAAAATGGGTCTTCAAGCACGCCTTATGTCGCAGGCGCTTCGTAAACTGACCGCCAGCATCTCAAAGACCAAGACCGTTTGTATCTTCATCAACCAGCTTCGTGACAAGATCGGCGTGATTTACGGCAACCCCGAGACTACAACCGGAGGTAACGCCCTGAAGTTCTACTCAAGCGTGAGAATCGACATACGTCGTGCATCAGTCATCAAGGATGGCGAGGAGCAGCTCGGAACACGCACCAAGGTGAAAGTTGTAAAAAACAAAGTTGCGCCCCCATTCAAGCGTGCCGAGTTTGATATCATGTTTGGCGAGGGTATCTCAAAGATTGGCGAGATAGTCGATTTGGGAGTTGATTACGGCGTAATACGCAAATCAGGCTCGTGGTTCTCTTACGGAGAGCAGAAGATAGGCCAGGGTAGAGATGCCGTCAAAGAGCTGCTACGCAACAACAACGAGCTTCGCGAAGAGATTGAAGCCAAGTTGCGCGAGGCCATGAAAACACAGAAATAACATCCGTGCCACGGTAGCGAATGTTACCGTGGCGGAAAAGTTTTATAGCTTATGAATTACACTGCAGAGGATGAGATTTTAATTCAAAGCAAGTGGGAAGAACTACAAGCTTCGTGCAGGCATATATGCAAAAACGAAGAGGATAGGAACTTCATCAAGCGAGCATATTTTTTGGCCAAAGAGGCCCATCAGGGAGTACGGCGTCGTTCGGGCGAGCCATACTTCCTGCATCCTATTGCAGTGGCCCAAATCGTTGTAGACGAGATTGGTTTGGGCGTAAAATCGGTTGTGGCAGCCCTTCTTCACGATGTTGTGGAAGATACCGACTACACAGTCGAGGATATGGAACACATCTTCGGCCACAAGATAGCCTCGATGGTTGACGGACTCACTAAGATGTCGGGGGTATTCAACACCGACACATCGCTCCAGGCCGAGTATTTCCGCAAGGTACTGCTAACCCTATCAGACGACGTTCGCGTTATTCTTATCAAGATTGCAGACCGTCTGCACAACATGCGCACACTGGGTGCTATGCCGCAAAACAAGCAGATAAAAATCACGAGTGAGACCATCTATCTGTTTGCGCCATTAGCCTATCGACTAGGACTTTACGCTATAAAGACCGAGTTGGAAAACCTCTGCATGAAATACCGATTTCCAAAGGAATATGCAGAGATTACCCGTCAAATCGACGAAACATCCGCTGCGCGCGAAGAGTATATTCGCAAATTCAATGCGCCCATCATAGAGGCTCTCGACCGAAACGGTATTCAGTATGAAATTTCGGGCCGAGTAAAGAGCGCCTACTCCATCTGGACCAAGATGGTACGCAAACAGATACCATTCTCGGAGATTTACGACCTGTTTGCCATACGTATAGTATTTAAGCCATTGGATTTCCCATCTGAGAAGACCCAATGCTGGCAGATATATTCATCTATAACCGACATCTACACCCCTAAACCCGACCGCCTGAGAGATTGGATCAGCATGCCCAAGGCTAACGGCTATGAAGCTCTACACTCGACCGTAATGGGCCCTGACGGAATTTGGGTAGAGGTACAGGTTCGCACACAACGAATGGAGGAGATTGCCGAGCGAGGATTTGCAGCGCACTGGAAATATAAACACGCAGCGATTTCACACAATGAGGACGAGTTCGACAAGTGGTTAAAGATGATTCGCACAGCACTCGAAGGACCAACACAGAGCGCAGTAGACTTCTTGGATAACTTTAAATTATCACTGTATACATCTGAAATTGCGGTATTTACACCAAAAGGCGAGGCTCGACGACTACCATTCGGTGCCACAGCCCTCGACTTTGCATACGATGTTCACACCAAGATTGGAAATTCGGCGATAGGTGCTAAAATCAATCATAAAATCATGCCTCTTACCACCGCCTTAAGCAGCGGCGATCAGGTGGAGATTATCACATCAGAATCCGCCAAGCCAAAGGCAGAGTGGCTGGAGTCAGTCTATACAACAAAAGCCAAGCAAGCCATCAAGGGCTACATGAAACGCGAGCAGGAGCACAACTACCAGCGCGGCATGAAGCTACTAGATGAGAGCCTTGCCAAGCTGAATATTACGCCCAACAACCGCGTTATACGCAAACTAATCGAAGCATACGAAAGCAGCAACAAAGAGGAGTTATACACCAAAATCGGAGCTGGCATCGTATCACTCGACAACCTTGATAAAATCATCAAAACCAACTCCAAGAACAAGATTTTAAAGTTCTGGACTCTATTTATCAAGGATGGCAACAGAAATGACAGCAACAATACCGAAAACAAACCAATCGACACATCCGAACTGGTGGTTGCAGAGTGCTGCCATCCGCTTCCGGGCGATAGCGTCGTCGGTTTCAAAGATCCCATAACACACCAGATTATCGTGCATAAATCCACTTGCGAGGAGCTTACACGCCTCGCATCGCAACATGGAGAATGCATCGTCAAAGAGGAGATAAAGTGGTCGCAACACAAGATGCAATCATCGCTTGTGACCATCGATATAGTTGGTATTGACCGCATGGGTCTTCTCGTTGATTTGGCAAACGTTGTTACCAACGACTTCAGCATCAACATGCGTGAGGTTAAAATCCAATCACATGACGGAATTTACGAAGGCTCATTAAGCGTGTACGTGCGTGATGCAGACAGCTTAAATGCGCTCATGGACAGACTTCGCAGAATAAAAGGAATGGATAGCGTTAAACGAGGTACAAATTAGGCTTATGGACGGTTTATGGATTATAATACTTTTGGCAGGGGCACTCTTCTCAATATCGCAGATAGGGCAAAATAAGCACACCTCACAGCCCGACAGCGACATGGAGGCCGAAGATGCCCAACAAGAAATCGAACGTAAAATTCGCGAGATTCTCGGCGAAAAACCGAATGTTGTGCCCAAAGAGCAGATACCATCCGGCAACACACCTAAAGAGAGCCCGACGAACAGGCCTATGACCGCCGATTCCCACAGAACATCACCCACAAAGCCTCAGCAAATACAAACGGCCCCCAGCAAAAGAGCTGCCGCCAACAATACTACAGCAAACCCCAAAAGCCTCATATCAAAAGCAGAGGCCCCCAAGAGCAGCGAAAAGAGCAATGCCATGCAGGGCGCACAACCCGAAGATGACATCAATCCGAAACTGGGTCAGATAATAGAAGAATTCGAGATGGACAAAGCTGTTATATATTCGGAGATTTTACGACCAAAATACGAAGAATATTAAGCCACGCAAAGCGGCATAACACAACCAATATATAGTATCATTATCGCAAAAATATAAAATCAAAATCATTAGTTATACAAAATTATGGCGACAATTTTTTCACGCATTATAGCAGGCGAGATTCCCAGCTATAAAGTTGCCGAGGATGAGAAATATTACGCATTTCTCGATATAAATCCATTGGCAAAAGGACACACACTTGTAGTGCCGAAAGTGGAGGAGGACTACATTTTTGACCTCGACGATGAGACGCTTTCAGGCTTAATTCTTTTCGCTAAAAAGATTGCGCACAAAATTAAGGGTCAAATAGAGTGTAAAAAAGTAGCAATGGTAGTCCTCGGACTCGAAGTTCCCCATGCACACATTCATTTAATCCCCATGAACAGCGAAAAAGATGTAGATTTTAGCGCAGAAAAGTTGAAATTGACCCCAGATGAATTCGCAAAAATTGCAGCTGAAATAGCATTATAAACATCTGTTTACAACATTACAATTTATTGATTTTTAAATAGGTAGCAGGGTAGCACTGCTACCTATTTGTTTTAATATTTAACATAATCAAACATGATTGAATAAATCATTCAGCAAACGTTAACAGGATTTCAATCATAGTGTTTTAATTCATAATTTTACAATAATCACAAGAAATTATTTTACTTTTGTAAATTTGTAATACAAGTAATTATTACAAAAGTAATTACTTCTGTAATAATATTTATGTAAACCTTAATG
Source organism: Alistipes sp. (assembly GCA_017935185.1). GTDB lineage: Bacteria > Bacteroidota > Bacteroidia > Bacteroidales > Rikenellaceae > Alistipes. Next base: position 70,346 of record JAGBIC010000002.1, read on the forward strand.
TCAATAGTTACTATAATAAACACGTGCCAATATGGTCGCAAGACTCGAAAAATACCTCAAAATAGGGTAGTTCAACTACTAAACAAATAATTGTAACTAGTGTATATCAGGTAGTTACAAATTTTATTTGCGGTAAAACATTATGGACAGGTGTGTATTAAGCCGATATAGACATATAGTATATATAATAGCGTAATTCGGCAATATAACACACATTTTATCAGCTATTTACATATTTTTAATTAATGCAATAATTGAATATATTTATATGTGACAATTTTACAATAATAAATATGGTTACTTATGTAATAATTGTTAATATTTATCTTAATTTTACTTTTATCACTTTTTACTTGTTTACAAAAGGAAAATGTTTTATCTTTGTGAAAAATGGTGATTATGAGGGAAAAATTCCAAAAATTGATGAAATATAAGCAGCTCACATCGAGCCGCCTCGCAGAATTGCTCGGAGTACAGGCTTCAGGAATCTCTCACATTTTGAATAAAGAGGGACGTAAACCCAGTTATGAATTGCTCCAGAAAATTCTGCTGCGCTTTCCGGAAATCAATCCTGACTGGTTGATTCTTGAAAGCGAGGAGATGTTTCGGCCCGGATTCGACCCTGCCAACGGAACACTTGTGAATAATCAGGATCAACTGCAACAATCCAATACTTTATTTGAAGACAACGCGCAGACGAAAGTTAGAAATAATACAGAATCATTTTTTGAAGTCACGCGCCAAAATCAAGCCACCACAACAGAAGCTGCCTTGCAAAATCTGAACGCAAATAGTCACCATCAAAATATTTCAGAATTTGGCACAAATCCCAGCGTGGTGAAACAGGGAGTCCCGACGAATCGTGGAAACATAAAACGAATCATAATTCTCTTCGAGGATCGGACATTCGAGAGTTACGAAATGTCGAAATAGAGTTGTATAATATAAAGGTGTGCAGATAAAGAGAAATTGTCGAAGTCTTTACCTTCTCATTTTTGCGTTTTTACGACCAACGCCTCAGGAGATGAAAAATATCGCATTCTCGGAGAGTTAAAATTTAGCGTACCTATAATATACACTAATTCAAATTACTATTACCAATATACATATGAAACGTTTTCTACTACTCACATTGTCGCTCTTCATACTGATTCCCGCGGAAGCCAAAACAGACAAATATCCACTAATGTTTGCACACCGTGGCTGTTGGAGCAAAAACGATAAGGGCGAGTTTGTCATCCCCGAAAATAGTGTGGCAGCCGTTGCTGCTGCAAAGAAAATGGGATACAAAGGTATTGAGTGCGATGTCCAGTACACCAAAGACAAGAGAATGGTAATTCTCCACGATGCCACCCTTAACCGTACTGCCCGCAATGCAAAAGATTATTCAAAGATAGAGAAACCTATAAAACTATCAGACCTCACATTCGAAGAGTTGCGCCGAGATTACGTCTTGGAGTCTGCCGACCCAACTATGAGAACACCGATACCCACATTGGAGGAGCTGTTAGCTGAGTGCAAGAAACAAGGTATCGTACCTATGTTGCATAGTGACCTTATGGAGTCGTATCACGTCACACAAAAGATGTTTGGCAATGAATGGATATGTTTTACCGGAGGTGTTGCACACATGCAAAAGGTGCGCGAGTTCTCTAATTGCACAATACTTTTGGCTATAAATGCTGGTACAACCGAGCAGATCATCACCAACCTGAAAAAAATTGGCGGTCATTGCGGCATCTCGACAATGAAATATCAACTATATACTCCCGAATTCTGCAAAACCCTGACTGATGCCGGTTATGAGGTTCAAGCCTCAATCTTTCCTCGACATGAGACAGTTAAGGCCCAGAAGAGTGGCATTACTTACCAACTTACCGACTACTCATTTATGCCACCCAAAGGCAAGAAACACATCAAAAAAATCAAGCTGTCTGACATTTCCTTTGGCAACACAGGTCAAGATGAGATTGCGATACGTAGAGATTTCAATCATACTTGCAAGTATGGTGCGGTGGTTATCGATATAGAATTTGAAGGGGACATCAAGCTAGTTATCAATCACAAAATTAAGATAAATCTATCATCTGACGGCAGACCAATCGAGTACTGCATCGGTCAACGATTGATTGAGTGCATGAATCCGACTATTGAAATATTCAGCACAAATGGGAAAGCCCAACTTATAAAGATGCAGGCCCGCTTGTACGATATGTCAAAATAGGTATTCAAATAATAATTATAATAAGGTTGTCGATACAAATTCGACAACCTTATTTTATGGATGCTTTTGCAGAGCTGGCAATCATACCAATGTATAAAACAACGTCGTTTGCTAGGTGTATGAAAATAAATCTATATCATTTTTAACATAATGTAAATATTACATCAATTATAGGGGAATCACCTACCGGCAGTATCTGGAAGCACATTGACAAAAATAACACCTCGCTCCATCCTAACAAATGTACTACTTAATATACAGCTCCTGCTAAAACCAGTTTACCAATCAAATCGAACTCAACAAAATTAAATAAAGGTTGCCAGCCGGAGATAATTTGAGATTTTTTATGTACTTTTGCAGATAATTACTCAATCACACCGAGTTTGCCATGTATAAACGGGGTTACATACTCATAACATCCATTAGCATAATTGTGCTTATTGTCGCATTTATGCATTTTTTCAATACCTCACACAATGCATGGTACTCGACCAAGTACGAGAAAACGCAACATTACACAGAGCCCGGCCCCTCGCATCTGACTGTAGTATATGAACGCACTTACCAGTCAAAGCAGGATCTGATCACACTGCAAGTGGACTCATTATACAAACAGATATCAAAGGGAGCATTTACATATAAAACGGTATGTAACCGCACATATACACTCAAAGGTTTTGATGGACAAACAACATTCGACATAAGCAGCGCCGCAAGCGCATGTTTTATCGATGGCACGACTCCGCACAGATGGGTTAAAAGACCCACTGCTGAAAACATACAAGGTACACCCTGCAAACTTGCCACAACAAACGTCAATGGAGAGCGATATACAGCTTGGTACAACGAAACACTACCCCACTGCCACCACAACGCTACCCCCACAGACAGCGTTAGCGGTTTGATAATGGAGTTATATTCACAATCAGGCGATTACGTATTAAAAGCAAAATACATAAAACAACATATTGGATAAATAATAAATTAACATCATGAAGAAACTTATGACATTCATTGCCTCATCTGCCATGATTGCAGGTTTGGCAACCTCATGCCAGAAGCCCAACACCTTGACAGCTGCCGAGGAGGCTGAGGGTTGGCAGTTGCTTTTCGACGGCGAAACGCTCAACGGCTGGCGCGATTTTAACGGAACAGAGCTTACCAATGGCTGGGGTGTAGTTGATGGCTGCATTCAGGCTTCAGGCGAAGGCGGTGATGCTTCGGGTTACATTGTAACCGACAAGAAGTACGACAACTTCGAGCTCGTTTGGGATTGGAAACTCACAAAGGGCGGTAACAGCGGTATGCTCTATCACGTTGTTGAGCACCCTCGTTTTCAGGTTCCTTATGTAACAGGCCCCGAGTATCAGCTTATCGACAACGAGGGCTGGGAGGAGATCAATGCCCCCACAAAGTTGGAGGAGTGGCAGAAGCTTGGCGTAGACTACGCTATGCACCTTCCCGATGCAAACAAGATGAAGGTTAATCCCGTTGGCAAGTGGAACACATCAAAAATCGTCTTCGACAATGGACACGTTGAGCATTGGCTTAATGGCGAGAAGATTCTCGAGTTTGAGGCTTGGACAGATGATTGGTTCGCAAAGAAGGCAAGCGGCAAGTGGGGCGACCATACCGAGTATGGTTTGGCTCACGAGGGCGTTATCTGTCTTCAGGACCACGGCGATCCCGCATCATTCCGCAATATCAAGATTAAGGAGTTGCCCAAGAAGGCCGGCAAGAAAGTTAGCCTCTTCAACGGCAAGGATCTCACCGGCTGGGAGCTATTTGGCAGCATGCGCGTTTCTGTTGACGAGGAGGGCAATCTTGTAACAGAGAACGGCGAGGATTTGAAGTATGGCTACCTCGGCACTCGCGAGTATTACAAGGATTTTGACCTTACTGTTGAGTTCAAGCAGATGTCAAACGGCAACTCTGGTCTCTTCTTCCACTCGTTTGTTCACGGTGGTTTCAAGAGTAACGTGGTTAACGGTTGGCAGTGCGAGGTTGCCCCCAAGGGTAACGACACAGGTGGCGTTTACGAGTCTTACGGTCGCGGCTGGCTCAAGCAGATTCCCGACGAGAAGGAGAATATCCTGAAGGAGGGCGAGTGGAACACCCTGCGTTTGCGTGTTGAGGGCAACAAGGTTCAGACATGGCTTAACGGCGAGCCTATGATGGAGCTCAATGATGAGCTTATCGGCTCAAAGACAGGTCGTATCATGTTGCAGATTCACGACGGCAACAATATTAAGGTGTTGTGGAAGAACTTCAACCTCACCACTCTTTAATATTCAGAAAAGATATTACAAAGATAAGTCCGGCCCGATGGTCGGACTTTTTTAATTTCACATGCTCTGCATGTCAGCGATTTTATTATCTTTGCATTATATATCCCGACGCTTATGTATATATCTGACATAAAAAATCTCCTTATTACGCTATGTACCACCCTACTGCTATTCGGGTGCAGTCGGCAACGCCTTGATGAGAAAGCCGATGTTATAGTGAGCATTCCTCCGCTTAAGTATATCATTGAGCAGATTACCGACAACAATCTAAAAGTGGCAATCCTCCTACCCTCTGGAGCCGGCCCTGAGACATACGAGCTCACCCCACGGCAATATATAGCACTAAATCAGGCCAAATTGGTATTTACCACGGGGCTTATTCCTTTTGAGCAGAGTATGGTTGGCGATATGGAAATCCCCGACAGAGTCATAAATTTGAGCAAGGGCATTGACCTTATTGAGGGAAGTTGCACACACGATCACGCTCATCACCACGATGGCCACCACCATGGCATCGACCCTCATATATGGACTTCGCCACGTGAACTTAAGATAATGGCTCGTAACGCCTACGACGCCATCATCCAAGAGTATCCCGACTCCACCCAATACAGCGCGGCATACAACAAACTGATGGAACGACTCTCGGAATTAGACCACGCCTGCCAGGCAATGTGTGCAGAGTCGTCTGCAAAAGCTTTTGTGATATACCACCCTGCGTTTAGTTACTTTGCACGAGCTTATGACATCGAACAAATAGCCATCGAGAACGAAGGCAAAGAGCCGTCGGTCAAGTATATTGCCAATATCATTGAGCGGGCCAGAGAAAAAAATGTTCGGGCTCTGCTTTTCCAAACCCAATATCCACGCTCTGTGGCGGAGGTTATAGCCAAAGATATGGGCCTTAAGGCCTACGAAATTGATCCTCTGGCAGAGAATATTATTGAAAACATCTGCCACATTGCTCAAATAATCACCAATCAGCCACAATAGTATGGAGCAAAAACAGGTCATCGTATCGTTAAAGGATGTCGGGGTCAACTACGACGGATATACAGCTCTTGAGGGGGTGAATCTCGATATATATGCCGATGATTTTATTGGTATCATCGGCCCCAACGGTGGTGGAAAGAGTTCTCTTGTGAAAGCGATTATGGGTGCAACGCCTTATAGTGGCACCATCCACATCGACCAGTCGCTACGACGCTCACATCATGCCCACATCGGCTATATGCCACAAGTCAGTCAATTCGACATGCGATTCCCTATATCTATCGAAGAGGTTGTTCTTTCGGGTCTACAAAGTAAAAAAGGTCTATCGGGACGTTATACCTCATCTGACAAAGAGCAGGCTATCACGCTGCTCAAGCTCATGAATATCGCCGATTTGGCGCACCGTCCCATAGGAGAGGTCTCGGGTGGCGAGCTACAACGTGCCCTGCTGTGCCGAGCCATCATCTCGGAGCCGAAGTTGCTGATACTTGACGAACCGACAAACTTTGTCGACAATCATTTCGAACACGAATTTTACGAGATGCTGCCCACTTTGAACAAAAAAATGGCGATACTGCTTGTATCACACGATCTCGGGACAATCACCAGCGTGGTGAAAAGCATTGTGTGCGTCAATCGCCACGTTCATCGCCATGACTCCAACATTTTAACCGAGGAACAACTGCTAAACTACGACTGTCCCATACAATTGGTGTCGCACGGTCATGTTCCTCACACCATACTGAAGCATCATCATAGGGATGGTTGCCGCAACCATGAATAAACTTAAAGCACCGATATATGAGCAGAGTAAAACTCCCTTTCTACCTGCAAATAGTAGCAGGAATGGTCATTGGTATACTTATCGGTTTTATCGGCATATGGCTCAACGCAGAGACTTTTGTCACTAATTGGATAGAACCGTTCGGCAAGCTGTTTATCAAGGCTCTTGTGTTGATAGCAGTACCATTGGTCTTCATCACGTTAATCAAAGGCATCACCGACCTAAAAGGCACTGCCACCCTCTCACGCCTCGGAGGAAAAACGATAGCCATATATCTGGCAACCACCATATTCGCCGTTCTTGTAGGACTTACCACTGCCCTATTACTACGCCCTGGCGACTTGGTGAGTGACGAACTTGTTGAGGTGGTGAGCGAGAAATATGCCGACAAAGCGCACGATATCGAAATCAAGCAAATTGACAACTCGGGCAATGGGCCTCTGGGCTTTCTCAACGAGATTATCCCCACCAATATCTTTCAGGCACTAACCGACAACAGCAAAATGCTGCAAATCATATTTTTTGCCATACTGTTCGGCATTGCAGTGTTATCGATTCCCGACACAAAGCGATTGGCTCTGACAAATGTTATTGATGCGTTAAATGATGCTATTATGAATCTTGTCGGCTATGTCATACGATGCGCCCCGATAGGCGTTACAGCTCTGATGGCTGGCGTTGTTATCGACTTTAATGGCGATGCGACAATCTTTGCCGCTCTGGGAGCTTATGCAGCCAACGTTATTATAGGCCTTTTCTTCCTGCTATTGGTCTTCTATCCACTATTGGCTCGACTATTTGGAGGAATAAGGTTAGGGAAATTCTTTCGTAGCGTTTATCCTTTACAACTCTTTGCTTTCACCACCAGCAGCAGCGCCGCCACCCTGCCTGTAACATTCTCCACAGCACGACAAAAATTGGGAGTATCCGATGAAGTATCGTCGTTTGTTCTACCGATAGGCACTACAATAAATATGGATGGAACATCATGTTATCAAACCATTGCCACCGTATTCATTGCACAGGCTTTGGGCATCGAACTTACTGTGTTTCAACTCCTGACAATTATATTCATGACCACCCTATCGAGCATTGGCACTCCCGCAATCCCGGGTGGCAGTTATGTTATTTTGGCTATGGTGTTGACATCAGTGGGCATACCGGCCGAGAGTCTTGCACTAATTATCGGCATTGACCGACCATTGGATATGTTGCGCACATCGGTGAATGTTACGGGTGATGTTACCGTGGCTGCCATGATAGAGAAGTCATCACATTAGTCATCCCCGAAGCACAAAAAAAGCAGAAGCCTTATACTTTTAAGACTTCTGCTTAATTTTTTCTTACAGCTCGATTATTTTGCCTCATTGAGAGCGCTCAACTCCTCGAACAAGCCACCAAAAGAGGCCTCCATATCGCGACGGAAAGCTGCATAATACTTGCGGACAAGCGATGCATTGTGAGGCTCGGTAGGATTCATAGCCTTTGCATAAAGAGCATTACGCAAAGCAACCGCCTTCTCCATCAAAGCCACAACAGCCTCCTCCTTTGAAGGCTGAAAATATATAGCCATCTCACAATCAAATACGAAACCCTCAAGACGATAGTCGATCTCCTTCTTAAGAACTCTTAAATTTGCCATAGTTAAAGTCGTTTATATTGTTATACTTGGCACAAATATACTTAAAACTAACGACTTTTGCAAATATAAACTATTTATTCGCTCTTTGCGACTAATGGTTTCTCCTGCCGTCCCTCATATCTACAATTATTCCTATAATCTCGTCCTCCACAACAGCCCCATCGCAACAACATTTCTGCGTTGCCACAACTGGCTCGGGATCCATAGCAGGTTTCTCGATAAGAGTTCGCACCTCGACATAGGTGTCGGTATTATAATATACCGTCATGTCGACACGACGCATCGCCGGCAAAATTTGTGTGCGAAAAACACTCCACACCTGTGGCATCGCCTTCAATTTCTGCTCCTTCTGCGACTCGTTCATAGCCGAATTAAGCACCGTCAGCGCCCCACTTTTATCGCTGATGGACGAACTTTCCACTGCCGCAATACAATCGTTCCACTGCTCAACATCCGATATAACATCAACTTTATACTGCGCCGCCAGCGCAAAACGTGAATCAAGCCAATCTTTGAACTTTTGCGCCCTGCTCATGGCCAAAACCTTATTACTCTGTGCATTACCATCGGGAGAAGCATATCCCGTAATTGTTATATATTGAATATGTTTTGTTGTATCGCTCTTCAGGGCTGCCATTATTTTATCAATATCTGCAATTTCCGCCGCATTTCCTGCCGTCAGATCCGACAGTTTCGATGCCGAGACACTATAATGAATATCATATTTAGCCTCGCTATCGTTGCGCATCATCTTATAACGACGCACAAGGTAATTTCCATCTACCCACTCGGATATCAAAACCTTTTCATCAGGCTGATTCGGCTTGTTGCTTTGACTCTGCGCCGACACACAAACCACCATCGGCAACATTGTTAAAAATAGAAAAAATCTTTTCATGTGTAGAATCTTTTAGTTAAACACCCTACCCAAAGCAACAATCACACCAATGAGCATACCCCACAAAAAAACGTGCCGAAATTTCGACACGTTCACAACATATATCCAACATCAACTACGCTCTATTCTGGGCAACCCAATTGGTCAGCTCAACAAAATCGGCAACCGACAATTGTTCTGCACGCTGCGTAAAAAAACGATGTTCCGCTCCACCAAAATCCCCAAATACCGAGCGCAGTGAATTGCGAATCATCTTTCGACGCTGATTGAACGAGGCCTTAACAACCTTAACAAACAACTGCTCATCACAACCCAGCCCCACCGTAGCATTACGGCGCAGACGCACCACAGCCGACTTCACCTTTGGTGGCGGATTAAAGACCTTTTCGCCAACAGTAAACAGATACTCAATATCATACCATGCCTGCAACAGCACACTCAAAATTCCATACTCACGAGAACCCGGAGGTTCGGCCATACGCACTGCCACCTCGCGTTGTATCATGCCAACACACTCGGGAATCATATCGCGATTCTCTATTATCTTAAAGAAGATTTGCGACGATATATTGTAGGGAAAATTTCCTATTACCCGCAACTCTCCCGAGAACTTCTCACGCAAATTCATCTTCAAAAAATCGCCCTCGATAAGCCGTGACGCGAAATCGGGATAATGTTCATGAAGATACTCCACACTCTCACCGTCAATCTCAACACCATAAGTGGTTATATCATCACGCTGCAACAGAAATTGCGTAAGCACACCCATGCCGCATCCCACCTCCAGCACCTGTGATGGAGCGTCAGGCGTTCCACCTGAAAGCGAATAACATATCTTACGGGCTATGTTAAGATCGGTCAAAAAATGCTGACCCAGAGTTTTTTTGGCTCTTACCTGATTCATATGCTTAATATTATCGAAAATCATCGCATATTGCTATGCGATGATCGATATAATATTCTTATTTATAACTTTATATTAGTTTCCTACCTCACACAAGAACTTAATACGCACCAAACGTATCTCCTCCTCGGTGTAATCCGAGCCCAGCTCCTCAATGGCTGCATCCAAAGAGTCACTCTCGGCATCCTCCTTGAAATATAGATAGATGTCCTCGGCCTTATCCTCGTCCATATACTGCTCAATGAAGTAAGATATATCGAGTTTTGTTCCCGAATTTACAATACCCTCTATATCGGTCAGCAACTCGTCAAAATCGAGATTTTTGGCTCGCGCAATATCCTCAAAATTGAGCTTTCTGTCGATAGATTGAATGATAAATATCTTATTTCCCGACTTGTTGGCAACCGACTTGACAACCATATCCTGAGGACGGATTATATCCTTCTCCTCAACATAAGCCTTGATGAGTTTGATGAACTCCTCACCAAATTTCTTTGCCTTACCGGCTCCAACTCCGGTGATATTCTGCATCTCCTCAATGGTTATGGGGTATTGAATGGCCATATCCTCCAACGAGGGATCTTGGAATATCACAAACGGTGGCAAATCATTCTTCTTGGCAACCTTCTTACGCAAGTCCTTAAGCATGGCAAACAACTCCTCATCAGCTGCGCCACCCTTGCCGGAATGAGCTGCTACAACCTCGTCATCCTTCTCTTCCTCTTCGTAATTATGGTCGAGTGTTATGGTGACAGGTTTGGGATTTGCAATATATTTAAGACCCTTTTCGTTTATCGAAATAAGACCGTAATTTTCGATACTCTTATCGATAAGACCCATTATAAGTCCCTGACGCACAATAGCTCCCCAGAACTTGGCATCGTGATCGGCACCCTCACCGAACCACTTTAACTTATTATGGCTGTAACTCTTTACCAATGCAGTGGTTCTACCTGTAAGCACAGCCTCCAGATGGTCGGTCTTAAATTTATCACCAATTGCCTCAAGTGTCTGCAATGCCAATTTCATCTCATTCTGCGCCTGCACCTTCGGTCGGGGATTCACACAGTTGTCGCAGCATCCACAATTTGCCTCACCATACTCTTCACCAAAATAGTGCAACAGCGTCTTTCGGCGGCACATCGAGCTCTCGGCATACGACACCGTCTCCAGCAGCAACAGCTTACCAATCTCCTGCTCGGCGACCGGCTTACCCTGCATAAACTTCTCGAGCTTCTGGATATCTTTATAGCTATAGAATGTAAGGCAGTGACCCTCGCCACCATCTCGACCGGCACGACCGGTTTCCTGATAGTATCCCTCCAACGACTTGGGAATATCGTAATGAATCACATAGCGCACATCAGGCTTATCGATACCCATTCCAAAGGCTATCGTGGCCACAATGACATCCACACGCTCCATCAAGAAATCATCCTGATTATTGGCTCGAGTCTGCGCATCCATACCGGCATGATATGCCAACGCCTTTATGCCATTGGCCATCAGCAGTTCGGCAAGCTCCTCCACCTTCTTACGGCTCAAGCAATATATAATACCGCTCTTGTCGGGCTTTTGCTTAATGAATCGTATAATATCACGCTCTGCGTTATGTTTTGGCCTAATCTCGTAGAATAGATTGGAACGATTAAACGACGACTTAAACACCACAGCATCACTCATACCCAGATTTTTCTGGATATCCATCTGAACCTTTGGAGTTGCGGTTGCAGTAAGGGCAATCAAAGGTGCTTGACCAATATCGTTGATTATAGGTCGTATACGCCGATACTCTGGACGGAAATCATGACCCCACTCCGAAATACAATGCGCCTCGTCAATGGCGTAGAATGATATTTTTATCTTGCGCAGAAATGCAACATTATCCTCCTTGGTGAGTGATTCAGGTGCAAAATAGAGCAATTTCGTCTTACCGGCCAGCACATCATTACGCACCTGATTAACAGCAGTCTTATTGAGTGATGAATTCAAGAAATGAGCAATGCCCGAATCGGTAGAGAATGTTCGCATCGCATCCACCTGATTCTTCATAAGAGCAATCAGCGGCGATATAATAATCGCAACTCCATCCATCAACAACGCGGGCAGCTGATAACACAATGACTTACCGCCACCTGTCGGCATCAACACAAATGTATCGCGACCTGCCAACAAATTACGGATAACAGCCTCCTGATTTCCCTTGAAAGAGGTAAACCCGAAATATTCCTTAAGTTTGTCGTGTAAAAGAGTGCTTTCTTGTTCCATTATGTCTCTATAGTATCAATAAGGTCGCAACAATAGCTGCAAATCGTTATTTTCTCATTCAAAGATAAAACTTTTTTTGGAAAAAATAATAACTTTGTAAAAAATTTCAACGATTATGCGTCTATTCACTAGCGAGCTGGTTAAAAAATATAAATCACGTACGGTGGTAAACCACGTTTCCATCGATGTAAGACAGGGTGAAATCGTGGGATTATTGGGCCCCAACGGCGCTGGAAAGACCACTACCTTTTATATGATAGTGGGTCTTATCAAGCCTAACGAGGGTCAGATTTTCCTCGAAAATGACGAAGGCATTGTCACCGAGCTAACCGACATGCCCGTCTATCGACGCGCCCAGATGGGTGTGGGTTATTTGGCGCAGGAGGCTTCGGTATTCCGCCGTTTGAGCGTTGAGGACAACATACGTGCCGTACTTGAGATGACCAACTACAGCAAGGAATATCAGCGCGACAGAGTCGAGGCTCTCATTGAAGAGTTCCGTCTGCAAAAGGTAAGAAAGAGTTTGGGTATACAGCTCTCGGGTGGCGAGCGTCGTCGTACCGAGATTGCTCGCGCCGTGGCCATAAACCCTGCATTTATCCTGCTTGACGAGCCGTTTGCCGGCGTAGACCCTATTGCCGTTGAAGATATTCAAAGTATCGTCGCAACACTTAAGAACAAGAATATCGGAGTAATCATTACCGACCATAATGTTGACGAGACATTGGAGATTACCGACCGCACCTATCTGCTCTACGAGGGCAAAATCCTTAAAATCGGTACTGCCGAGGATTTGGCTAACGACGAGATGGTTCGCAAGGTATATTTAGGCAAGAACTTTGAGTTGCGTCGTCGCCCGAGTGCCGCCATGGAGCGTCTTCGAGAGGAGATGTCTGCCGCAGGCGATTCAGTTTCTGATTCAGTTTCTGACAACACCTCGCTCGACCTGGTCGGCAACAATAACACAGAAGATAATCAACAATAACCCATATATGGATAAAACCATCAGCTTGGGGAGCGTCAAAGGCATTATCACTCCGCCAAGTTCAAAGAGTTACGCACAGCGTGCCATAGCCCTTGCCCTAATGGCAAAGGGGCGCACGACTCTGCGAAACATCGAATTTTGCAAGGACACCCGCTCTGCACTATCGTGCATCGAGGCGTTAGGTGCAAAAGTCACATTTGTAGACGATAGCACAATTGTTATAGATGGCGGGCTAAACCCTATCAGCGACACACTCTTTGTTGGTGAATCGGGTCTGGCAACACGCCTTTTCACCCCTATCGCATCACTCAACACCACCCCTATTTGCATCAAAGGCGAGGGCACACTACTTTACCGCCCCATGGAGATGATGATTGAGCCTTTGCGCCAACTCGGCGTTACAATACGCGATGGAGGCGGTTTCCTCCCCATCGAGGTACAAGGGCCCATTCATGGTGGCGAGGTTGAGGTGGATGGCAGCGTCTCCTCTCAATTTATCACAGGACTGCTTTTGGCTCTGCCGCTTGCACAGGAGGATACCGTATTACATGTATCAAGCCCTGTATCAACACCATACATCGATATGACTATCGACACCGCAGCGCGTTTCGGAGTTGACATAATGCACAATACCGATGACTACACCGAATTTTTCATCAAGGGCAATCAGGCGTACACCCCTGCCGACATAGCCATCGAGGGCGACTGGAGCGGAGCCTCCACCATATTGGTTGCCGGCGCAATTGCCGGTGAAGTTACGGTGAGGAATATATCTACGCTTTCAAAGCAGGCAGACACAGCCATTTGTCGTGCATTAGAGCGTGCCGGAGCAGGGATAATCATCGAGCACGACTCTATAACGGTCTCAAAACGCGATTTGCAAGCATTTGAATTTGACGCTACCAACTGTCCCGACCTCTTCCCTGCCCTTGCTGCACTTGCCGCTGCTGCCGAAGGTGTAAGCATTATCAGAGGCACAGAACGCCTTCGCCACAAGGAGAGCGACAGAGCCGAGACCATCCGCCATGAATATGAGAAACTTGGTATCAAGGTAGATATCAGCGAAAAGGATATCATGAAAATCGAGGGCGGCAAAATTATGCCCGCCACAACTTTCAGCCATAACGATCACCGTATTGCCATGTCGTTAGCTGTATCGGCATTACGTTGCGACGGTGAGGTGACAATTGAAAATGCAGAATGTGTGGAGAAGAGCTACCCCACATTCTTTGAGGATTTGAATTCAATAATTATACAATAATGAACTCTTGGGGTAATATATTCCGCGTAACCATATGGGGAGAATCTCACGGCAAACAGGTGGGAGTGAGTATTGATGGCGTTCCGGCAGGGATAGCGCTATGTGAAGATGATTTTGCTGCCGACCTCGATCGCAGACGTTCCGGCGCAGTCGGCACTACGCCCCGCAAGGAGAGCGACACGCCTCATATCGTATCAGGATTATATCAAGGCCACACCACAGGTTCACCCTTGACCATAGAGTTTTTCAATGAAGACACCCGCTCGGGAGATTACAGCAATCTTGTAACCCATCCTCGTCCTTCGCATGCCGACTGGGTAGCACAAAAGAAGTGGAACGGGCATAACGACCCTCGTGGTGGCGGTCATTTTTCAGGCCGCATAACACTTGGCTTGGTCGCCGCAGGTGTTGTAGCAAAAAAGATTTTGGGTGAGCAGGTAATATTCTCCACCGAGATCATAGAGATTGGCGGCGAGCGCGACAAACAGCGTCACAGCGAAATAATAGAACAGGCCCGCATGAACAACGATTCAGTCGGTGGCATAGTAGAGTGCCGCATTGACGGCATCCCCGCAGGATTTGGCGAACCATTTTTTGACTCCGCCGAGAGCTTGATGGCACACCTACTCTTCTCTGTGCCTGCCGTGAAGGGTGTTGAATTTGGAGCAGGCTTTGCAGCCAGCCGTATGCTCGGCTCGCAACACAACGACCCGATAGTTGACACTGACGGTCATACCATGACAAACAATGCCGGTGGCATAGTCGGCGGCATAACAAACAACAATCAGATTGTTCTTCGCGCTGCCATAAAGCCCACTCCCTCTATATCTTCAGAGCAAAACACATTCAATTTCGAGCATGGAGCAGTCGAACCTCTTGTAATCAAGGGACGACATGATGTATGCATCACATTGCGTGCTGCGGTTGTTGTCGAAGCTGCCGCCGCCATAGCTCTTGCCGAACTTAAGTTACGCGCATAACATGAGAGCCACACGAGCCGAAATTGTCGCATATCTCTCCACAAAAATGGAGGAACTATATCCTATTCAGGAACGGCAAAATATTGCTCGTACAGTAGCAGCAGCACTTGAGGGCGTTGACAAAACTCGTTATATAATCGACCCCAACGAAGTTGTCGCCATAGATAATATTGACAAGGCGGCTTGCGATCTATCAAATGGGCGTCCCATGCAATACATCATCGGCCAATGCGATTTCTGCGGCCTGACATTTTCGGTAGCCGAGGGCGTTCTTATTCCCCGCCCCGAAACCGAGGAGTTGGTGATTTGGGTAAAGGAGGTGGCCGACAAAACTGCAAGTCCCTCGATTCTTGACCTCTGCACCGGTAGCGGCTGCATTGCTCTTTCAATAAAAAATCTACTTCCCAAAGCCCAAGTTACCGCTGTTGAGTTATACGATGAAGCCATTGTCCAAGCCAAGAAAAACAGACAGAATTTAGGCATTTACATCGAGATAATTAAAGCTGATGTACTGCTCGGGCTTAACAAGCTTTCCGAACGAAAATTCGATATTATAGTATCAAATCCACCCTACATTCCATCGTCAGAGAGCGAATCGATGCATATAAATGTCACTCGACATGAGCCTCACTCGGCCCTATTTGTTCCCGATGATGACCCTCTATTGTTCTATCGTTCAATCGCGCGTTCAGCGCATAAGCTGTTATCGGAACAAGGAGCAGTATTCTTTGAGATTCACGAATTACTTGCAGAACAGACCACTACAATGCTACAAGCCGAGGGATATGATGTGGAATTACGAAATGACTACCTCCAAAAACCACGAATGATATGTTGCCGACCGACAAAAAAATAAAGACCAAAAGTCTACAAGAGGCCTTAACATCGCTTATGCGCCAATGTGCCAAAGCCGAGCGTTCCTCTGGGGATGCATTGAGGCTTATGCGCAGATGGGGTATCAATCCGCAAGAACAGCAGCAGATATTAGCACGCCTTATCAAGGATAGATTCATTGACGACAAACGTTATGCCGAAGCATTTGTTCGGGAAAAATACAATTTGAGCGCATGGGGAGAGTTCAAGATCAGGGCGGCTCTGCGCAACAAGGGAATTTCCCCAGCCATCATAGATGAGGCCATGCACCAATTATCAAGTATCAACAGCAGCGAACGCCTCATGGAGCGCCTGCGCCGCAAAATGCGCACGACCAAATACGACTCGGCATACCAGCTAAAGGGCAAGCTTGTTCGCCACGGCATATCGCTCGGCTACCACACCGACCAAGTGATCGAATGTGTTGAAACAATAATGAAAGACATCAACGACGAAAAAGAATGCAACGACATATTTTAATCCGCCTATACTTTGCGCTGGCCTTAACACTCACATACACAGCTAGTCATGCGCAGCGACTCGATCCATCATATTACGACTATCCATTGCGTAATGTAGCGGGATATTACTCTGCCAACTTTGGCGAGATGCGCCCCAACCACTTCCATTCGGGCACCGACTTTAAGACCGATGGTGTGGAGGGCAAGCCCGTTGTGGCTGCTGCCGATGGTTATGTCAGCAGGGTTCTGCACTCTCCTTCGGGTTATGGGTTGGCACTCTACATCAACCATCCCAACGGCACAATGACCGTATATGGCCACCTGTCATCTTTCCGCAAGGATATAGCCGAGTTTGTATATAACGAACGCCACAGGCTCAAGCGTAGCAAGATCGATGTAGCCTGCAAGCCCAATCAGTTCATCGTCCGTCGCGGCGAGGAGATTGCCCGCTCGGGCAACACAGGATCTTCACAAGGCCCTCACCTGCATTATGAGATAAGAGATTTGCGCAGCCAAAAGACACTCAACATTATTGCGCAAGGCGTTGTAAAGCCCAAAGATCGCATATCGCCCTATATAATGAAGTTGCACTATATTGAGATTGATTCTGTGCGAGGCGTTGCCATCCACGCCCCACGCAAAACTTATAGTGTAGGAAAAACAGGCGACAACACCTATCGCTTAAGGAGTTTCACACCCATAAAAGTTGGCCGCAGAGGCTATTTTGTGGTGGAGACATCCGACCGCAAAGATGATTGCGCGAACACCTACGGAGTATATAATATGGTAGCTAAAATCAATGGCAGCAAATATTTTGAGTATCGTAATGATGGCTTTACATTCGACCTGTCACGCTATTGCAATGCCGTATCCTACTACCCCATCCAACGTAACACTCGCAACGAGGCTATGCGTGTAGCCGCCATGCCTGGTGGAACAAAATATTTCTATCCGACAGCCAAGAATCGCGGCATAATAGGTTGTCGTGACGGGGAAAAACGCAATGTGGAATTTCTTATTACCGATGACTGCGGCAACACCTCACAATTTGAATTCGAGATTGAGGGTAAGGCCAACAGCGAATGTTTTAAGGGCGAGCTCGACGACAATGCCGTTATAGCCCACTATAACGATGATTTTTCACACAAATTAGACGACTCTTTCGGCATTATGATTCCCAAAGGGGCTCTATACGAATCCATAGCCATCAACATCAAACGTTCCGACATCACGCCTAAAACCGATTCTACTGTTGTGATTTTGTCGCCTGCATACAGTGTGCATGATGCCGACACGCCCCTACATAAGAGCATGACGGTAATCTTCAACAACTCAGTAAATGGTGTTCTGCAACCCCACACCACCATGGCTTTAGTTGGCAATAATGGCAATGTTTCTTATGCGGGAGGTAGGTATCGCCATAATCGCCATGTTGCACAAACATCATCCTTCGGCACATATTGTCTTGTTGCCGATATAGCAGCGCCCCACATACGACCAAATTTCAAAGTGGGCGAGAATTGCTCATCACGCCGAAACATCAGTTTCCGATTGTCGGACAATTTTTCAGGTATATCATCCTATATTGCCACAATAGACGGCAGATGGGTGGCAATAGATTATGCCAAGGGCAGAGCCACAATCGACCTAAATGCCGAAAATATTTCGGGTGGCAAGGAGCATATTATCGAACTAAAGGTCACCGACTCCTGTGGCAATCGCGCAGTTTGGAGTGGCACAATAATACGCTGACATAGAATTTTAAAACATTTTCGCTATATTTGTGCAAATATAAAAACCAAATTAAAAATGAAAAAAATCCTTTTTACACTTTTTGCAGTTATTGCCACTAATATGGCATTGTCTGCACAAGAGAGATTATCTCCTGCCGAGATGGTTAATCCTTTGGTGGGAACACTCTCGGAGTTTGCTCTCTCAACAGGCAACACCTACCCTGCCATCGCACGCCCATGGGGTATGAATTTCTGGTCACCCCAGACCGGCAAGATGGGTAATGGATGGATGTATGTATACACCGAGCACAAAATCCGCGGATTTAAGCAGACTCACCAGCCCAGCCCTTGGATTAACGACTATGGACAGTTCTCGATTATGCCCGTTGTCGGCAAACCCGAATTCGATGAGGACAAGCGAGCAAGCTGGTTCTCTCACAAAGGCGAGGTTGCAAAGGCATATTACTATAAAGTATATCTTGCCGAGCATGATGTTGTGACCGAGTTCTCGCCTACCGACCGCGCAGCACTCTTCCGTTTCACATTCCCCGAGTCGAACAACTCTTACGTTGTGGTTGATGCCTTCGACCGTGGCTCATACATAAAGATCGACAAGGAGAACAACCGAATCATCGGCTACACAACTCGCAATAGCGGAGGTGTAACACGTGATTTCAAGAACTATTTCATCGTTGAGTTTGACAAGCCATTCGAGTATATCAACACCTTTGTAAATGGCGAACTTAAAGAGAATCAGACCGAGCAGCAAGAGAATCATGTGGGTGCCGTTATCGGTTTCAAGACCCGCAAGGGCGAGCAGGTTCACGCTCGTATAGCATCATCGTTCATCAGCCATGAGCAGGCAGCGCTCAACCTTAAAGAGTTGGGCAACGACTCACTCGAGGAACTTACCGAGAAGGGCCGTCAGGCTTGGAACGATGTTCTCGGCCGCATAGAGGTTGATGGCGGCGACCTTGACCAATACCGCACATTCTACTCATGCCTCTATCGTGCCACACTCTTCCCCCAGAAACACTACGAGATTGATGCCAATGGCGAGGTTATACACTACAGCCCCCACAACGGCAATATCGAGAAGGGCTACTTCTACACCGGCACCGGCTTCTGGGATACATTCCGCTGCCTCTTCCCGCTGTTGAACGTACTATACCCCTCAGAGAATCAGAAGATGCAGGAGGGCTTTATAAATGTATACAAGGAGAGTGGATTCTTCCCCGAGTGGTCAAGTCCGGGTCACCGCGGCTGTATGGTCGGCAACAACTCTGCATCTGTACTGGCTGACGCCTATTTGAAGGGCGTCAAGGTTAGCGACGTAGAGACTCTATTCGAGGGTTTGGTTCACGGTTCCGAGAATGTTCACCCCAGAGTAAGTTCAACAGGCCGTTTGGGTCACCAATATTACAACACTTTGGGTTATGTTCCCTACGATGTTAAGATCAACGAGAACGCAGCCCGCACACTCGAGTACGCCTACAACGACTGGTGTATCTACAAGATGGCAAAAGAGCTCAACAAGCCCCAGGAGATTATCGATCGCTATGCAAAACGTGCAATGAACTATCGCAACCTCTACGACAAGGAGACCAAACTCATGCGTGGCCGACTGCAGAATGGTGAGTTCCAGAAACCTTTCTCGCCGCTCAAGTGGGGTGATGCCTTCACCGAGGGCAACAGCTGGCACTACACATGGTCGGTATTCCACGACCCGCAGGGCCTTATTGACCTTATGGGCGGCGATGAGGAGTTTAGCGGAATGCTTGACTCGGTATTCACCGTACCTCCCATCTACGACGAGAGCTACTATGGCGGCGTAATCCACGAGATTCGTGAGATGACCGTAATGAACACAGGTAACTACGCTCACGGCAACCAGCCTATCCAGCACATGATTTACATGTATAATTATGCCGGTCAGCCATGGAAAGCCCAGTATTGGTTGCGTCAGGTTATGGATCGTTTCTATTCAGCCACTCCCGACGGTTATTGCGGTGACGAGGATAACGGCCAGACTTCGGCTTGGTATATCTTCTCTGCTTTGGGATTCTATCCCGTTTGCCCGGGTAGCGACCAATATATTATGGGTGCACCTCTGTTCAAGAAGGCTACTATCCACCTTGAGAATGGCAAGACATTCGAAATTGAGGCCCCCGAGAACAGTGCATCTAATTACTATATCGACGCTATGAAGTTAAACGGCAAGAACTACACTCGCAACTATATTACTCATGGCGATTTGATGAAGGGTGGCAAAATGAGTGTTAAGATGAGCGACAAGCCCAACACAAAGCGTGGCACAGACAAGGCCGACCGCCCCTACTCATTCTCAAACGAGAAATAAATCGGGGATCTTCCAATAAAAAAGCTTCGGAATTTCCCGAAGCTTTTTTTGTTGCTCATATCCATTGAATCGAATCATCAACAGAGACTTCACAAATCCATAATACACACCCGCCACAATCTGAAATTGAACATCTATAACTACTCTAATATAGACATTTATACATAATCACAACTGTCGGAATGCACCTATACTTTCCGCAATATCACAGCTGGCTACTAATAAACAACGAATAAAAAAGGCCGTCTTCGCTAAAGGAAGACGGCCTTTATAATAAGGTTTAAAATTTACTTCGTGTGGAACTTCACACCCTGAATCTTATTCCAATCACCACGGGTGAAGTCGGGAACAGCTACGGGCATGCTGTTGTGCTTTGCAGAGGTTGCCGACAACTCGCCAATGCAAGACCACTCTGCTGCATCATATACATCCTGATCCAAAGGCAGACCATTGTGCAAGCAATAAACCAAACGATAATCCATTACGAAGTCCATACCACCATGGCCACCAACTTTCTTTGCCTGCTCGGCAATCTCCTTGTGGATGGGGTGCTGATAGTAATTCTTAACAATCTGCTTAACCTCGTCTGATACGAATCCATGTGGATCAATCTTATATCCCTCGGGGAGAATCTCCTCGGGCAACTGGCCCTGTACAAATGTAAAGCCATCAACAGGATACTTGTTGGCGAAACCCTTAGTACCTGTAAGCTGATACAGACGGTTGTAGGGACGCGGAGTGTATACATTGTGCTGCAACTCGATAGTCTGACCTGAAGATGTAGCGATAAGAGTGCTGGTATGATCACCGTTAGCAAACTCGGTTACACCCATCTTGGCCTTTGCCTTCTCCAAACCAAGTACCGACTTGGTATCCATAGATACAAGGTGAGTAAGACGGTTACCACGGTGGATATTCAAAGCCATGCAAACAGGGCCGAAACCATGAGTGGCGTATACATCACCGCGATGCTTCTGGTTGAAATCCAAACGCCAGTTGTTGTGATATTGATCCCAGAAAGGTGAAAGGTTGTGAATATAGGCACCTTCAGCATGGAGAATCTCACCAAACAGACCCTGATGCGCCATATTCATACATGTAAGCTCGAAGAAGTCATAAACACAGTTCTCAAGCATCATGCAGTGACGACGTGTGCGCTCTGAAGTATCAACCAACTGCCAGCACTCCTCAACAGATGTAGCAGCAGGAACCTCGATTGCGACATGCTTGCCATGCTCCATAGCATAAACTGCGATGGGTACATGGTGAATCCAATCGGTAGCGATATAGATCAAATCAATATCATCACGCTCACAAAGCTGCTTGTAAGCCTCGGGACCAACATAGCCCTCTGCCTTAGGCATACCAGCATTCTCTAAATATTTTTGGCACTTATCAACATTCTTCTGCTCGATGTCGCACAAGCCCTTAATCTCTACACCCTCGAGATGGGTAAAACGGTTTACAGCACCGGGGCCACGAGAACCCAAGCCAACAAAACCAACACGCACCACGGGGATAGGATCTGCTGCAAACTGCAACATAGACTCCTGACCGACTGCACGAGCAGGCTCGTCAAATACGATCATGCCATCTTTAAACTGATAATTTTCGCCGCTGATACCATTATCGCAGCAACAGCTCTGCATCATTGCTCCCATACAGAGCATTGCGCAAAACAAAAATAGACGATTTAACTTCATAGTTTTATAAATTTATATGTTAGTAGATTTATTACAATACATTACTCCTTATGCAATGCGTGTTTTGCATAGGTATAACCATACACATCAAACAAGCCAGCCAAATGAGGCAAACGCTCCAAGAATGATGCATAGTCCTTGTTTTCGTAACTCCAACCCACCTCTGCAATCGCACTCAAACGAGGCAAGGCCATATATTGAGCATAATCATAATCGGCAATATACTCGGTCCAAAGATTAC
>JAGBIC010000010.1 GCA_017935185.1 Alistipes sp.
GGTGGGAGAGTAGGTAGCCGCCTCTTCAAGCCGAATCCGTTAAGGGTTCGGCTTTTTTTTTGTGTATATTCGTAGTGGTGGGTAGTGTTTTTGTGTATTAATTTTTGATGCAAAGAAATTAACTATATTGTAGTTAATCTTGCATCTTGCTGGTTAATCTTGCGATTCCATCATGCACTCATTTGATAATGTGAGGTATGTTACATTGCGTGTTATTACAGCCTATAGTCTGATAATTTTATATTATTTATTCTTTTTGTTGTTCTTTCTTGAGTTTTTTTTTAATTTTGTGTAAACTTGTGAATTATGAAGCGTATATTTTTTATTTTAGCACCTATTTTATTTTTGCTTTCTTGTAGCTCGCCTCGCTATGTTCAACTTGCTACACTCTATTCTGATACTGTTTCATTATCTCAAGGGCAATATAAATATTCTGATGATATTGTGTGTGTTGAGTATATGTTTAACACTGAAGATGGTGTTTTTTTGTACACTATCTCTAATTTAACTGATTCGGATATCTATGTCGATATGGAGGAATCCTTGTTCGTATACAATAGTCAGGTCTTTGATTATGCGGGCAGGGATACCTATTTTACATTTTATTCTAATACTGATCGTGCTACTTGTATTAATTATAGTTATTATACTGCCTATCTTACTAATTTTAGTAAGGGCATTGCTGTCACACAATCGCGCGATATCCCGTCAAAGGTGCTTATCCCTAAAGGATGTTATCGTGTTTTTACTGGATTTGATTTAAATGATACTGTGTATAGACAACTATATTTCGCGCGTGATCCTTCTGCCGACGATGATATATTCCTTCTTCGCGATAATATGATCTATCCAATTGACTTTATCAATATTATACACGTGATATCGGGTGTTAATGAATATAATGTTGTGAATAAATTTGAAGTCGCTTCTGTTCGTAATATATTGTTATCTTCTAAGACACTTGTGTCTGTTGATCCATCTATGTATTATACATATTATTCTGAAGATGATGTTTTTTATTATAGTGCCGGTACTTTCATTCTCAATGATGATAGATCGCCTCAGTCCTCGGATATCAAAGCGACTGATTTAAACAATAAGACAGTATACTTAATGTAGATTTGCTATGGATGCTGGGATTAAAGATAGACTCTTTACGCGTGATTATATTTTTGTCTGTATTGCGGCATTCCTGATGTCGTTCTCGTTCTTTATCCTTGTGCCTACGTTGCCGCTCTATCTCAAGGATACCTTCGGCATCGGTCAGGCACTGGTGGGTGTGGTGCTGTCGTGCTACGTTGTGGCGGTGCTGAGCGTGAGGCCGATGGCGGGATTTGTCGCCGACACATTGCCACGAAAAAGTGTCTATATCGTGTCGTATGCCATATTCGTGGCTACGTTCCTCGGCTACTTTTTTATCACGCAGACTTTGGCGTTGTTTATACTCTTGCGCGTGTTCCACGGCTTCTCTTTCGGTATGCTTACTACCGCAGGTAATACGCTTGTTATCGATGTGATGCCTTCATCACGCCGTGGCGAAGGTCTTGGTTATTACGGCGTTACGAATAATCTCGCTATGGCCTTTGGACCTATGGCGGGACTCTTCATCATCTCGTCGGGGAACTATACGCTGTTGTTTCTTACGTCGCTTGTTACGGGCAGCATCGGCTTGATTCTCGGTGCTTTGGTGCGTGCGCCGAAGCGCGAACTAAAGGAGAAGGTGGAGTTTAAGCTCTCGGCAGATCGCTTCTTTCTCAAGGAGGGAATTCGTGCTTGCATCGCTTTTATGTTGCTCGCCATCCCATATGGTATGACGACAAGTTATATGGCACTCTATGCGCAGTCGGTGGGTATTACGCATAACGCGGGCCTCTTCTTCACGGTTATGGCTGCGGGCCTCATCGCGTCAAGACTCCACTCGGGTAAGCAAGTTGACCGAGGATTTATCACGGAGACTATCCGTCTGGGAATCTGCATCGCGTTCCTCGGTGCTTTAGGCGAGGCATCGCTCGCGGCGGCCGCTGCGTATAGCACTACGTTGGCATACGTTGTCTACTTCGTAACGGCCTTCCTCTTTGGCTATGGTTATGGCACGATGTTCCCCGCCTATAACACGCTATTTATCAACCTCGCACCCAACTCGCGTCGTGCAACGGCAAATGCCACCTACCTCACGGGCTGGGATGTTGGCATCGGTGGCGGTATGCTCTTTGGCGGATATATTGCTGAATATGGCTATGCTTATTGCTATATCTTTGGAGCGGTTTTGGTACTGCTTGCTTTGCTCTTTTTTGCGGGTTCCGTGACTCCGCATTTCCATAAGTATAGACTTAGATAGCAGTAAAATTTAAGGGTGTCCTTTACGTGACACCCTTTTTTACATCTTCAGGTACTCTTTTAACGTTTCGACATACTGGGCAAATGCCTCGCGCCCGGAGTGGGTTATGCGACATACCGTGCGTGGCATCTTGCCGCGAAAGCCCTTCTCTACCTCTATGTAGCCAGCCTTTTGTAGCTTGTCTATCTGAACGCTAAGGTTACCGGCCGTGGCCCCAGTCTCGGTACGTATGTAGACAAAGTCGGCCTCCTCGACACCTATGAGTATCGAGACTATGGCGAGGCGTAGCTCGGAGTGTAGCAGTGGGTCGAGCGGCTTAAGCATTCTTCAAATGTTTTGAGCGGTTGTGGAGTATATGTCCCGGTATTACCATCATAATTATGAATATCACCGCAAAGATAATAATTTCCGAATAAACTACCGCCTCGAAGCAGTCGCCACAGCTATCTCTTAGCGCGGCTCCGTTTTCGCGTATCCAGAGATGGAAAAGCGGAAATGCGAGCGAGAGTATCACGCCAGCCTTACCTGCCCACGCAAGAACCTTGTGGCGGCAGATCTTACCTGTGATTACTGTGGCCATACCCATAAGCAGAGCCGTGAGGAAGAGGATGCTTGCGTGGTAGACGATGGCGGCTATGAATACCATACCGAACGAGAGTCCAAATACCATCCACACGGCACTGATGCTTCTGTCGACGTACGACTTTGGTCGCGACGTCGTAGAGCAGCGATTGAGAATTATCGTGCCGATACCTCCAACCGCGGGAATCAGAAACCACGCCCAGAGACATAGCGGCATCGGGAGGTGGCAGACCTGAGCAACGTACTCGAACAGCGATACAATTACGGTTGTGTAACCCCAGAGCAGGAAGTGTTTCCCGCTCTCGCTGTCGATGTGTGCCGATGTGTCGGCAATCATTTTCGAGATGATCTCGATGCTGCGATGTTCGTCGAGTTGCTTTTCGTCGTGTGTCATAGTTACTCCTCCTCAGTTGTGTTTCGTTTGATGATGATGTAGTCGATAAGGTCGAATATGAACGATGCGCAAAGACCCACTGCCGCCCATAGACCCCAGTTCATTCCTGGAGTAAATTGGTGGTTGATGATTAGCATTAGCGCACTCAGTAGAACGATACGAAGTGCTCGGCGTTGTAGCTGTGCCTTAGCCGGCAGCCTTTTGATTTTCTCCTCCATTGTCGTCGGTGTTTTTAAGTTTTACGATACAAAGGTAAACAAGTTTATAAAATAAACCAAATATTTTTGCAAAAATTTTTTCTTGCCTTTCTTTTTAAATAGGGTTGTGAGGCTTTTTTGCGAATATAGGCTGCGGTAAGCGTAAAGTATTGTTTATCAATGAGATATGTCTGTATTATTGGATGGTAGTGCAACTTGTTGATAGTCAGATAGTTGAAAAATTAGATTTTTAACAATGGATAACTTATTGATAATCAATGTACTTTTGGGTCAATCGCTGAAAAACTTTCGACCGAAAAATTTGGAAAACGCCTGCAAGGGAGCGTAACTTTGCAAAAGAAAAGCTCGCAAATAATACAAACTAAAATTATAAGTACTATGAGAACAAAACATTTTTTCTATCTGCTCGCCGCGCTACCACTCATCTTCGTAGCGTGCGACAAGAAGGGCGGCGATGATGCTAATGCCCAGAAGCCCGAGAACTACGATGTCCGCATCGAGGCAAAATATCTCTTGGCGGAGTATTGGGGCGATGAGTTTTCTCCCGGTGTGGATAACTACTCGATTATCATTGCCGAGAATGAGTTTAAGATGGACTTCAGTGGCACGTCGCTCACCGCTGGCTCGTACTACTGCCTCGATGTCTATGCCCCTGTGACCGATGATGGCAAGCTCCCCGCGGGCACATATACGCTTGATATGTCGGAGAGCTGTTCGGAGTGGACTATCGACGGCACCGTATCTACGGGGGTAAAAACGAAATGTGTATAACAGTATAGAGGAGTATAGAGATATAACCTATTTAGTTATCAAAGAGTTAGAGATATTGACAGCCACGAAGCCTCGCAAAACGAAATGTTACATCGGCGTTACTTTTGCTTTAC
>JAGBIC010000011.1 GCA_017935185.1 Alistipes sp.
AGATAAGCGAAGGCTACGATAAAACAACTTCTGATGTGTTGAATGTAAAGTTGAGCAAAACGACTGCAACATCGATATTTATTCCCGTACTCCCCGGTACTTATTCAACAGCAGACCTTACTTTAGATCGTCTTTACTACCCTGTAGGTAGCAGTGACCCAACTGCTGGCGGTCGCGACCTTAATACATATGATGGTGCTAAGGAGACGTTGGTGGTTGAGCGTGGTAAGATTACCAAGATTACAGAGTGTGCGTTGTTGTTGGATTAAAAACCTTTTACAATAATAACTCCCGAACCTCGTAAGGCTCGGGAGTTTTGTGTTTATTTTCGAAGTAAGGTTTTTACCATCCCATCTCGCGGGCGTACTCGATGGCTCGGTTGAGCGTGTCGTTAAACGCTCGGGTACATTGCATATCTTTGGCTGCTTGCTGTATGGCGTCGGGGCGCAGGAAATAATCCTTATCGACCAACTTCACCAAAAGAAAATTTCGCAGACGGTAGTAATCAGAATACTCATCCTCGGCCGACCACCCTTGCGGCATACGCTTCAGAGCCGATGACCAATCCACCTCAAACCCTGTGGCCGCCTCGATGCTCTCCACAAAGGCATCACCCTCGGTCATAATCTCCTCGCGCACACTCTTTATCTCGCCAGCGGTGGGGCAGTAGGCTCCCGTGCAGAGCATATAGTGATTCTGGTCGGGCTCAACGTGCATATAGTAACCCGAAAATCCCGATTTCTTCCCTCTTGGGCAGACGTAAACCCCAAACCATGTCTTGTAGGGCGATTTATCCTTCGAAAAGCGTGTATCACGATAGATTCGGTAGGTTGCATCCTTCACTTGCACACCCTCCACCGCAGGGTCAAACGTCGCAACAGCCTCAATAAACTCCGCCGCCACAACATCCATGCGTTGTTTCACCTGCTTGTAACGCTCGCGGTTGGCCTCGAACCATGTGCGATTATTGTTGTCGGCAAGCTCTTGAAGAAATTCCAAAATGATTTTCATACGTTACTTCTCTTTGCTATGGTCGATGTCGCACGATGAGCAGTTGCCGTGACACCCTATGTCGGCGCAGTCGGTGCCTGTGTCTTCGCGCGACTCCTGAACGGCACATTTTATGCCGAGGCGCTGCATATTTTTGTTGGTGGCAATCTCGGAATCAATGTCGTGACCCTTGAAAATCTGTGTGAGCGACATGCCTAAAAAGAAGAATCCCACGAAGCCAATCGAGATGGCAATCACTATCAATATCGTTGAAAAGGTTGTTCCCATATACTCTTAAACGTTAAAATTTGCTATTTAGTTGAAAATCTATCGACAAATTTATATATTTGTATGGTATTTTGCAAAATTATGCACCTGCGACAGATGATTTTTCGGCCGATGGCTTTGGGCGCAAGCGGGCATGGTTGGGCGCAAAAGGGTATTTAATAGAGATTATTGCAGAGATGAAAATCGTTATTTCAGGAGTAGGTGAGATGGGTAGCCACTTGGCTCGCATGTTGAGCGGTAGCGGCCACGAGATTACAGTCATTGACAGCGATCCGAAGTTGCTGAGCGAGGTGGATAATCTGGCCGACCTTATAACCATCGAGGGCGATACCACTGCCTTCGCCGTGTTGCGTCGTGCGGGCGTGCGTCGTTGTGATCTCTTTATCGCTGTGAATCACGATGAGAATCAGAATGTTTTGGCCGCAATAATGGCCAAGCAGTTGGGCGCGAAGAAGTCAATCGCACGAATCGACAATAATGAATATCTCGAGCCCAACAACAAAGAGATGTTTATCGATATGGGTATCGACTATCTCTTTTATCCCGAAAAAATCGCCGCTCTTGAGGTGGCAAATCTGCTGGGTCACACCTCCACCACCGACTATGTCGATTTCTCGGGCGGATTGCTGGCACTTATAGTATTAAAACTCGAGCCCACATCTCCATTGCTTGGCCGCAAGCTCTTTGAGTTGGCCGACGATGGCTCGATTGCCGAGTTCCGTGCCGTGGCAATAAAACGAGGCAGCCAAACAATAATACCACGAGGTCAGGATGAGTTCTTCGAGGGCGATATTGTCTATATAATCGCTCGACAAGATGCGGCAAAGAGTGTGACCGAGTTGTCGGGACAGAAGAGTGTCGAGGTGAAAAATCTGATGATTCTGGGTGGCTCGCGCGTGGGTGTGAGAGTGGCGATGGAGTTGCAGGATGAGATGAACATCAAGATTATCGAGTATAATGGTGAGAAGGCGTTCCGCCTGGCTGAGCTACTTGAAAAAACGCTCATTATTCACGAGGATGGTCGTAATCTCGATGCGATGATTGAAGAGGGCTTGCAGACAACCGATGCATTTTTGGCCGTAACGGGTAGAAGCGAGACAAATATTCTTGCGGCGATGCAGGCCAAGCGCATGGGCGTGAAGAAAGTTATCGCCGAGGTCGAGAATCTTAACTATATCAGCATGGCTGAGAGTGTTGGCATTGATACCATAATCAATAAAAAGCGTATCACAGCGTCAAATATATTCCGTTTTACGATGTCTACCGATGTGCAGGCCATACGTTGTCTGTCGGGTAGCGAGGCCGAGGTGCTGGAGTTTATCGTAAAACCCAATTCGCCTGCTACAAAGTGTGCAATCAAGGATATGCGCCTGCCGCAGGATGTGATTATTGGTGGTATTGTTCGTGGTGATAAGGTCTATATTGCCGTGGGCGATACCCAAATTAAGGCATACGATAGAGTTGTTGTGTTCTCAATGCCTGAATCGATATCGAGAGTTGGTGAGTTTTTCAATTAACGAACAAAAGTGTAAAAGATATGTATGTAGCGATAGCGGGAAATATCGGAAGTGGCAAAACCACATTGACAGAGATACTTACCAAGCGATATGGTGCAAAAGCCTATTACGAGGAGAGCGACAACCCCTATATAGGCGATTTTTACAACGACATGAGTCGTTGGGCGTTCCAGTTGCAGGTGTCGTTTCTCGGTAGCCGTATCCAGCAGACCCTCGATATGTTGGCTGCGGGTGACGATGTCGTTTTTCAGGATCGTACGATATATGAAGATGCATATATCTTTGCCGAAAATCTTCACGGCATGGGGCTGATGATGAGCCGCGACTTTGATACTTACATGAAAATTTTTGGTTTGACGACAAATCTTATTCCCCGCCCCGATGTGATAATCTATTTGAGGGCAAGTATTCCGACCCTTGTGACGCAGATTAAGCGTCGCGGACGTGAATATGAGATGAATATCGACGAGTCGTACTTGATGCGCCTGAATGAAAAATATGAGTATTGGATTAACAATATATATGATGGCGATGTGCTGACTATCGACAAGGACGCCGAGGATTTTGTGGCTGATCCGACGGTGATTGATCGTATATGTGAATATCTGAAAAAATATGAGCGCCGATAACAATACCATGCATCTGCCCGAAAAGTTTGTCGAACGTATGGTGACGGAACTTGGCGCTGATGAGGCTGCGAAGTTGTGTGAAGCTCTCGGTGAAGAGCCTACAACATCCGTAAGACTGAACTGCGAGAAAATTTTGCAGCCAAAATGGGAGTGTAGGCAAGTGCCGTGGAGTAGAGCAGGCTATCAGCTTGACGAGAGGCCGTTGTTTACCTACGATACCGATTTCCATGCCGGTGCATATTATGTGCAGGAGGCCAGTTCGCAATTTGCTGGACATGTGCTTGCGTCAGCATTTGGAGGTGAGGATATGTGCCGAGGGTTGCGAGTGTTGGATGTATGTGCCGCACCAGGCGGCAAGAGTACTCACTATGCTTCGCTCGTTGGTGAAGAGGGTATCGTTGTGGCGAATGAGATAAACCGAGGTCGTGCCGCTGTGTTGGCCGATAATGCCCGTAAATGGGGGTTGGGTAATATGGTGGTGACCTGTAACGACTCATCACATTTAACTCCTTTTGAGGAGTGGTTTGATGCTGTGGCGGTGGATGCACCTTGTTCAGGTGAAGGTATGTTCCGTAAGTCAGACGATGCTTGTGAGCAGTGGAGCGAGGCAAATGTGGCGATGTGTGCCATGCGCCAGTGGGAGATATTGCAGAATGTTTTTGGCTCACTTAAGGTGGGTGGTGCGTTGATATATAGCACATGTACTTTTAACCGTTCCGAGGATGAGGAGATTCTGCAACGCATGTGTGACGAGTATGGTGACGAACTCTGCGAGGCTCCTGTTGTAGCAGTTGACGCCGATTGGGGTGTTGTTGTGGGGCGCGTCGGAGTATTCCAAACATTTAGATTCTTTCCTCATAAGGTTAAGGGCGAGGGATTGTTTATGGCTGTTGCTCTCAAGGCGGGAGTAGCGTCTCGTCGAAAAACACCCAAAGCACGTCGCAGAGCAATAGCGTCAGTGGATAGAAAGGCCGAACAAGAACTTAATCGTTGGATAGAACGCTCTTTTGAGATGAGTTTCTATCAGGCCGGCGACACTATTTATGGCTGCCGAAAAGAGCATTTTGCCGATATTGAGGCGTTGTCGTCTTCGCTGTCGGTGATTTATTCGGGCGTGGCAATGGGCCAGATTTTCAAAAACAAACTAAAACCCGATGGAGCTTTGGCTCTCTATGTCGGTTTTAGGCGTGATATGGTGCCATGTGTGGAGGTTGGAGACGATTTAGCTGTGGAGTTTTTGCGTCGGCATGATATCGATGCGACTTTGTTTGAGCAGGGGCTCAATCTGGTAGTGTGCAAAGGTCAGGCGCTGGGCTTTGTGAAACGAGTGGGAGCGAGAGTGAATAATATGTATCCCATGTCGTTGAGGATATTGAAATGACAATAAATAATATAAGAGCTATATGGCAATAAAAAAGATCTATTATTCGATTGGTGAGGTGGCCGAGATGTTTGATGTGAATCGCTCGCTTATTCGCCATTGGGAGTCGAAATTTGATTGTATCAAGCCAACCAAAAACAAGAAGGGTAATCGTCTGTTTACAGCTTCGGATGTCGAGAAACTAAAGCAGATTTACCATCTTGTGAAAGAGCAGGGCATGACTCTGGAGGGGGCCAATAAGGTGCTTAAGCGTTCAGGCAAGGGTGTATCGCGTGATGCGGAGCTGTTGGAGCGTTTGCAAAAAATTCGTGCGGCATTGGAGGAGGTCCGTGAGGAACTTAAGGCAGGTGATGAGGGTCAGGTTTACTCTTCGTCAGAGGTGGAACAGCCCGATGAGGTGCTGAATCAGGCGGATGTGGAGTCTCAGCCAATTGACGAACCCCAGCCTGAACCGCGTAAGAGTGTTGTTACAAAGATTGTAGAGCAGCCTGCCGAGGAGAGTGCTTCTGCTCCTGCAAAAAAACGTGTCGTGCGTCGTAAGAAGAGGGGTGAAGAGGAGGATAAGGAGCTATTCCCATTTTATGAACAATCACTCTTTTAGGCTATGAAGGTGAAAGATGTAACTGCGGTAATTGAGGCATTTGCACCGCTGTCGTTGCAGGAGTCGTACGATAATTCCGGGCTTATTGTCGGTCGCCCTGACGATGAGGTTCATAAAGCTCTGCTTGCCGTAGATGTGACCGAGGAGGTAATATCGGAGGCGGTGGAGAATGGCTGCGATATGATAATCACCCATCATCCCATAATATTCCATGCGTTAAAACGTTTTAACTCGGCTTCTGTCACAGAGCGTTGTGTCGAGGAGGCTATTCGTCGTGGTATCGTATTGTACGCCGCGCATACCAATCTTGATAGTGCTCCTGCGGGTATGAGCTGGCGTATGGCGGAGATGCTTGGCTTGGAGTCTGTTGAGATTTTGCAGCCAACATATGAGAATTGCGGATTTGGTGCGGTCGGTTATCTTGCGGAGGAGTGCGATGCACAAACTTTTATGCGTAGTGTGATGGAGCGTTTTGGAGTAAAGGCGCTGCGACATAGTGATATTGTTAAGCCCCTAGTGCGCAAGGTTGCCATCTGCACTGGTGCGGGTGGTTCGCTCATCGATGAGGCTCGAAAGTCGGGAGCCGATATATATTTGACAGCCGATTTGAAATATAATGACTTTATGAGGCATGAAAATTCGATAATTTTGGCAGATATGGGTCATTTTGAGAGCGAATATTGCGCAATTCAAATATTATTTGATATTTTATCAAAAAATTTATCTATCTTTGCAATTCGCAAGAGTGCGCACTCTCGCAACCCTGTGAATTATATGGTGGGATAACCCGCCTTCATGCTGGCAAAACAAATTTAAGATATATGGCACAAAAGAAAACATCGGAAGTCGATTATTCGATGCAGGAGAAAATCATGGCGCTGTATGAGTTGCAGAAGATTGATTCTCAAATCGATGAAATTAACAAAGTAAAGGGTGAGCTTCCTTTGGAAGTTCAGGATCTTGAGGATGAGATTGAGGGTTTGAATACCCGTATCGAGAACATCAATGCCGAGGTTGAGGAGCTCAATTCGCTCACCAAGCAGCGTAAACGCGAAATCGATCAGGCTAAGATTCAGATTACTCACTATAAGGAGCAGCAGAATAATGTGCGTAATAATCGCGAGTTTGATGCTATTACTAAAGAGATTGAGTATCAGGAACTCGAGATTGAGCTTGCCGAGAAGCGTCTAAAGGAGTATGCCGCAGCTATTAAGGGCAAGAAGACTCAATTGGAGAATGCCGAGGCTGTTGTGTCTGATCGTGGTATAGATTTGGCCGCAAAGAAGAGCGAGTTGGATAGCATTGAGGCCGAGACTGCTGATCAGGTTGCAGCTCTTGAGGCTAAAGCCGAGAAGGCAAAGGTAAAGATTGACGAGCGTCTGCTCACCGCCTATAACCGTATTCGTCGTAGCGTGCGCAATGGTTTGGCTGTTGTGACTGTGAAACGTGATGCTTGTGGTGGCTGTTATAACCGTATCCCTCCCCAGCGTCAGGTGGATGTACGTCAGGGCAAGAAACTCATCGTATGTGAGTATTGTGGTCGAATTTTGGTAGCTGATAACGAGGAGTAGTCCTCATCTGAATTTTTGATTTAACTCTGCCTGAATAATTTTTAGGCAGAGTTTTTTTGTGCCTATTAGTGCTTGCTCAGCATAAGAAAACCCCGTCTTGCACGCAAGACGGGGTTGCTTGATTTATTTCCGAGTGTTCGGAATGAACTATCTATTAGTAGTTAGCATTCTGCTCACCGAAGTTCAAGTTGTTTGAAAGCTCCTCCTGAGGAATAGGCCATGTGAACATGAAGAAGTCAGCAGGAATCTTTGTGCCAATGTAGTGGCCACGCAATACGCTCTGCAAACTTGACTGGAATGTGCGTACATAGCCATCGTGCCAACGCTTAAGGTCGGTCAAACGGTGACCCTCACCAAGCATCTCACGGATACGCTCGTTCTTGATCTCCTGGAACAACTCCTCGCCGGTAGTTGTGTCGGGCAGAGCATCCAAACCACGAGCCTGACGCAATGCGTTCAGAGGCTCAAGACCCTTGCCGCTCTCGCGGTACTGTGCCTCAGCATCGATCAAGTACATCTCGGCTACGCGGAATACCTTAGGCATATTGCGGTATACCAAAGTGGTCTTGATAGTCTGCAATGACTTGTTACCAATGAACTTGGTCATAAGTACACCGGGGAGCACACTACCAGATCTATATATATATGAAGGAGCGATATAAGTTCCGTAACGGATATCCTTTGCGGGGTTGTACAATGATACGGGGGTCTGAGTCAAAACATATGCGGGCTGGCACAAGTATGCGCTGCTTGATGCATTCCATGAACCTGCGTAGTAGTCAGACATTGAACCTACTGTACCCAATGATGTAGAACGAACCTCAGGCTGGAAGATAGTCTCTGTTGAGATATCCTCACGCCACATCTTCTCAATCTCCTCGGGAGTAGTTGCCAAAGGATATGAGGTATAGAGTGATGAAGCATACTTTGATGCGTTCTCGTAGTCGTGCATCTGAAGAGCTACCTGAGCCTTGAATGCTGTTACGGCATCGGCTGTGAGGTAGATAGCATCAGCTGAACCAGCTACATCCTTCAAACCCTGCTCTGCAATAGCGATATCAGAGAGAATAAACTTGTAGGTTGCATCCAAAGTACCGCGGTTAAGCTGTGCATCGGGGTTATACTCCTTCGGACAGGGAACACCAAGCTGCTTGGTTGCAATTGCGGGCTCGTAGTCGTTACAGAAACGCAAAGCGAGCTGGTGCATGGTGTATGCACGCATAAAGTGCAACTCTGCTTTGTAGAGAGAGGTCTTCTCAATGAACTCGCCCTCGGTGTCCTTCTGCTCAAGCTCAGCCAACTTCATCAAAGCATAGTTGATATCGCTGATGCGTGAGTAGTAGCCGTTCCACATCGAATTTATATCCTGATCTGAATCATACAAGTTCAGACGAGCGAAGAAACCACCGCGGTTACCAGACATTGCGGTCTCGTTAAAGAGGTCAGTTTGATAATCGGCATAGTAGAGATAACCACCTGAGGTAATGCCTTTCAAACTGCTATAAGCACCAAGTCGCATACCATTGATAAACTCAATGTCGGCTGCATCTGCACCCTTGAGCGAGGTATCGGGGTCGATCTCAAGCTCGCAAGATGACAGTGTTACAGATGCCATTGCGACAGCAATCATAAAATATAATCTTCTCATAATCATTTAATCTATTTTATATGGTTAAATCTGCAATTAGAAGGTCAACTCTGCACCAAATGTCCACTGACGAGTGTTAGGATAGATATCGGTATCGAAGAGATTCTCTGAAACCTCGGGGTCGAAACCGCTATAGTCGGTCCATGTAAGCATGTTACGAGCACCTACAAATACCTTAACACCCTTGATGAAGCCACTCTTGTTGAGCAGATCCTTGGGCAATGAGTAAGAGATCTGGATGTTCTTCAGACGCAAGTAAGATGCATCCTCAACCATGCGTGAGTCAAACTGTGTACCACCGTTAGCTACAGCATAATCCAATGAAGGATACTTTGTGCGGTCACCCGGCTCCTTCCAATAGTCAAGCACCTCTTCAGCCTGGTTATAACCCATTGCAAAATCGGTATTGGCGATGAAGTAGAGGTTGTTGTTTACCATGTAGTTGCCAGCGGCCCATGAGAAGTCAGCTATCAAGCTCAAGCCCTTCCATGTAGCCTGTACGCCGAAACCACCTGTGTAGGGAGCATAAGGTGTCTTGTCGAGATCAACCAATGCAGCCTCATAGAAGTCGGTGGTGATGCTACCATCCTCGGCAGTCCACTGACCCTCACCGGTCTCGGGGTTAACACCACGCCACTCCTGAGTGTAGTATGTGGGGAATGCGCGATCCTTCATGTAGTAAAGCATGTCGGTGTAAACAGCCTGCTCCAAAGTGGGATCCCAAAGCTTGGTAAGTCTATTCTTGTTGTAGTTGAATGTGGCGTGTGCGCCTACATACCAATCCTTGTTCTGGAAGATGTCGTAGTTTACAGAGAGGTCGATACCAGAGTTGGTCATAGCACCTACGTTACCTGTAACTGAAGAGAAACCTGCTGACGGAGCCTTGGGAATAGGCATAAGCATATCGTCTGTCTTACGGTTGTAGTACTCAGCCTCGATTGTCAACTTGTTCCACAACTTAACCATGGCAGCAATGCTCAATGTGCTCTGCTTCTCCCATGCAAGGTTGGGGTTACCTACGTTGGCAAGATACCAGGTCTTTGTGCCGTCATAGGGGCTACCGCTTGAGATATACTCATACTGTGAGTAGTTACCGATACCAGAGTTACCCTGTGTACCATAAGAAACCTTTACGCTCAAGTCATTCAAAGTCTCGCTATCCTTCAAGAAGGCCTCGTTAGAGAGCTTCCACATGGCACCGGCTGCCCAGAATGTGGCGTTACGGTTGTTTGCACCGAAACGTGAAGAACCGTCGTTACGTACCAAACCGTCGATGAAGTAGCGGTTGTCGTAGTTGTACTCGATACGACCGAATACAGAGTTGAAGGCGGATTCTGAGTTAGAGTAAGAAGGCAGACCGTTGAGCTCGGTACCCTGATTGATTGTCATGAAACGGTCGTTGGTAAGACCCTTCATTGAGATAGACATCAACTCACCATTGCTGTAGATAGCCTCCTGACCGAGCAATACACTGAAGTTGTTCTTCTCGGCAATGCTGAACTGATACTCGGCAGTGTTGGTCCATGTCCACTCATAGCTACGCTGGAATAACTCTGAAGTAGAGCCTGTTCCACGAGGACCAGAAGCAGTGGGCCATTTGGGACTCATGTGTGAGTGTGAACGATAGTCGAATGCATTAGCAGACAATGAACTGCGCAATGTCAAACCCTTAACGGGAGTAATCTCAACAAATGCCTGACCGTTGAGCTGCAAACGGTTTGATGTCATGGGTGAGTACATGGGGTTAACCAAGGGGTTTGCATCTCCATAGAGATCAAGGAACTCCATCATAGAGCCATCCTCGTTGGTGGCGCGCTGGTATGAAGGAATCATCAAAGATGCGAACATGGGGTTAGAAGTGTAAAGACTACCTGCGGCATCAGCTGTAGAAGCCATTGCAGAATCGGTGTAACCGATACCGAGGCTCATGCCCATCTTCAACCAATCGTTTGCACGAGTGTCTACGTTAGCACGGAAAGTGTAACGAGTCAACTCTGAACCGGGCATTACACCGGTCTGGTCTGAATAGTTGCCAGAGAAGTAGTAAGATGTCTTCTTTGAACCACCAGAAACAGAAAGGTCAACCTGATACATCGGAGTGTTCTTATCCATAATGGTGTCGTACCAATCGGTGTTAACGGTGGGGTCGATCTCAAAGCCCCAGAAGAGCATGTTATAGAAATCACCGGGGTTCTCGACACCAGCTTGAGCACCGCCAGCTGTGCCGGGGGCCAATGCCTCCCAATAATCGGGGTACATGCGTCTTACGATTTCATCCATGTAGCCCATATATGTGCTGGTATCCATGGTTACCATCTTACGCTTGGGCATGCTAGACATAGAGTATGATGTACGCAAAGTTACGTCAACATTCTCTGAACCACGAGCACCCTTCTTTGATGCTACGTAGATAACACCGTTGGCAGCACGTGAACCGTAGATTGAAGTGGCAGATGCGTCCTTCAATACGCTGATTGACTCGATGTCGTTCTGGTTCATTGCCAACAGAGTACCTGCGCCGATAGGTGCACCGTCCAACAAGATAAGGGGAGTAGTACCAGCACCCAATGAACCCATACCGTGGATACGGATGGTAGAGGTGGTGTTCAACTCACCGTTTGAAGTAGAAATTGACAAACCTGCAACCTTACCCTGCATGGCGTCCATGACGTTGTTTGAGGGGCGGTTCTCAAGTTCTTTGCTACCTACCTTGTCTACTGAACCGATTACAGTACCAATCTTACGACCTGAACCATAACCCATAACAACCACGTCATCGATAGACTGTGATGACTCGGCAAGTGTTACATTTACTGTGGTCTTTCCTGCAATATCCACAATCTTCTCCTCGTAACCAAGAGAAGATACAACCAACTTACCGTTGCGGGGTGCATTGATTGTAAAAAGGCCATCCACGTTTGTTGTGACACCGGTGTTTGTGCCGTCAATTACAACTGTCGCACCTACGATGGGAGCGCCTGCTGAATCAACAACCGTACCGGACACTTTCAAGTTCTGTGCAAGTGCAAATGTGCAAACTGACAGAACAGCTACGATAGAAAGTACAATTTTCCTAACCATAAGCATAAATTTTTGTACGTTTGTATTACTGTA
The DNA here is from genome assembly GCA_017935185.1 of Alistipes sp. Lineage (GTDB taxonomy): Bacteria > Bacteroidota > Bacteroidia > Bacteroidales > Rikenellaceae > Alistipes. The sequence continues at coordinate 11,740 of JAGBIC010000011.1, forward strand.
TTTTCTTGGGTTTATAATATAAAAATACGGGACAAAGTTACTAATTAAATTCACAATTATCAAAAAAATTTAATATAAAATGCCGCTACGTAATACATTTAGTCTATTTTGATTCAGAAAGTTATAGTATATAAGCTATTTTGCAACAATTGTAATAATGTGTAACATATTGCATACCCGATTGCGAATATTGGATTTGCATGACATAAATATGCAGTATATTATATTTTATGCAGAGTAAGGTTGCTGTATAATGGATATAGATTGTTCGGATAAGAAAAGTACTGAAAATGGGCTGTAAACTATTGATTTGTCATAATACTTCTATTAAGCGGTTGTAGCCGTCGGCCGAGTAGAGGCCATATTTGATAATTGTGTTTCAAAATACGTATCCATAGTTTTTGACACGCGTTGCATCTGGGTGATAACCGAAGAATTCTGCACCCGAGCATATATTTGCGTGGTTTTGATGTCGGCATGCCCCAACATGTGGCTGACAATCTCCATCGGAACACCGTTGTTCAGGGTCATAGTAGTAGCAAATGTATGCCGGGCCGAGTGGAATGTTATCGCTCGATTTATTCCCAGCGAAGTTGCCACACGACGTATAATCTGATTGCACCAGCAGTTGGATGGGATGCTAAATATCGACTTATCATCACCACGAGAATATTTCATTATTATATAATAAGGTATACGCAACAAAGGCACATCCACTGCGCAACCTGTCTTGGCCCTAAATACAGCTATCCACCTTCGCTGACCGGCGACGTGAACGTCGCACATACGCAACTTCTTTATATCTACAAACGAAAGACCCGTAAAGCAACTGAATACAAACGCATCCAATACAGAGCCCTGCATTGGCGAAGTCGGCTTATATGCCATAATACATCGCAGCTCCTCCCGATCAAGAAAATTCTTACGCACCACCTGCTGGTGCAACTTATAACCAGCAAAGGGCGATGAGAGAATCAAACCATCATTTACGGCACATGCAAATATGTGCTTAAGCGCAATCATATAGAGCCATGCGGAGTTGGCGCAGCACTCTCTATCCTTGATGAGCCAACCATGAAATTCCCCTATAAAATCGCGATTTACACTATTCATGGGCAGATCATGTTTCATATAACGCTTATAGATATAATTCCTCAAGTGCTGACATACATATTTGTATTTATAAAGCGTGCTTTTGCTTCGTGAAACACCAACCAATTTTTCGAAGGCCCGATTATGGCGTTCAAAATAGGCCACAACGCCCATTTGGTTGGCAAAATCATTTCTATACACCTCGCGCACCCGCTGTGGAGTAGGGGTCGAGGTTGAATGTAGCACAGTCATATAGGCGTCATATAACAGATAATAGATCTCGTCGAGGTGCTTATTGATTCTCTGAGCCTCTTTCCCGCGTCCTGCAACACGTTTCTGCGTCAAATCCCAACATCCTCGACGAACCGAAAGGTGCGTCGAAAAACAGCACGACGACCTGTTAATGGTTATTCGGCACATAATAGGCAGGTCGCCATTTCGAAGCGGTTCCTGCTTTTTTATGTAAAACAGGATTTTAAAATGTGATCTCATAGCGAAATAGATACGATTAAAGTAACAAAACAGATTGCCTTTATCTTAAAAACAATCATGCTTGCCACTGGTTATCAAATAATTACCCATAGCTCGCAGTAGCGGTCAAGTAACCAAAGTCCTTCTTGCACACTACAAAGTATGCATGAGGCCGCCAATCAACCGCCCTGCGAAGCTATTGCATTTTTATATTATAAACCCAAGAAAATACAGTAATACAAACGTACAAAAAATTATGCTTATGGTTAGGAAAATTGTACTTTCTATCGTAACCGTTCTGACAGCTTGTTTTATGGCTATGGCTCAGAACGTGCAGGTGACAGGTACTGTTGTCGACTCGGCTGGTGAGCCTATCGTCGGCGCAGCGATCGTTGTAGCTGGTACTACAACCGGTGTCACTTCAAACGTGGATGGTTCATTCTCTGTCAACGCACCCCGCAGCGGTAAGTTGATCGTATCATGCCTTGGATACGAGGAGAAAACCATCGACATTGCAGGCAAGACCTCTTTCAACATTGTTCTTGCCGACTCATCAGAGTCAATCGACGACGTTATTGTCGTTGGTTATGGTACCGGTAAGAAGGTTGGTACTGTAATCGGTTCAGTAGACCAGGTTAAGGCCGAGAAGCTCGAGAACCGCCCCTCAAACAACATCATGGATGCTATGCAGGGTCAGGTTGCGGGTCTTCAGATTATCTCTGGTAGCGGTGAGCTTGACGCGACCTCTACTATCCGCCTTCACGGTCTTGGTTCAATCAACGCTGATACTGAGCCTTTGATTTTGTTGGATGGTTCACCCATCACAACCGGTACTCTGTTGGCTATGAACCAGAACGATATTCAGGCAATCAACGTATTGAAGGACGCATCTGCCACTTCAATCTATGGTTCGCGTGCTGCCAACGGTGTTATCTACGTTACTACAAAGCGTGGTAACTACAACGAGGGTGCTACTGTTACTCTTCGTACACAGTACTCTATGTCTTCTGCTACCAAGCCCCGCGTAACCGCGATGAACACCGAGGAGTTGATCGACTTCACCTCTCGTGTTTACACCATTTTGAATGGCATGGATGCAAACGATCCCGAGCAGTTGCAGTTCATTCGTGACTACTATGTAGGCGGCTATGGCATCGATGAGAGCGTTAACACCAACTGGTTTGACGAGATTATGAATCAGAGTGCTCCCTTGTATCAGGTTGACCTTGGTGTATCGGGTGGTACTCGCAAGTCTACTTACTACTTCTCTGCCAACTATGCAGATCAGGATGGTATCCTCCCGGGTTCAGAGCTTACTCGTTACACAGTTCGTGGTAATGTAGAGACTCGCATCAAGGATTGGATCAAGACAGGTATGAGCCTTGGTGTTGGTTATCAGGAGTCAACCAATACCTTTAGCTATGGTAGCCAGGGTACTAACTGGTTTACTAACCCCGTTAATGCTGTTACACTGCTTCCTTCATATCAAAATCCTTATGATGAGGATGGTAATCCTTTGCAGATTATGGATTTTGCAGGTGGTTTTGCCAGCCCGCTGGTATTGCATGAGTTGTTCCCTATTGAGAATGAGCGTTTGCAGTTGAATGGCTCAATGTTCCTTGAGTTGCAGCCTGTTAAGGGCCTTACTCTTCGTTCACAGCTCGGTTTGAATGCATTCGACTACAAGAATTCTACAATGAATTCTCCCGACTATTATTACAATGATGGTGTAGGTAGCGTGTCGAATGGTTTCCAGCGTAACTACGATTGGACTTGGACTAATACTGCCGAGTATAAGCTTGCTCTTGGTGAGAATCACAATATCACAGCTTTGGTTGGTCACGAGTCAATCTACGGTAACTCTGAGTATACACGATTTGGTATGAAGGGTGTTACCGATTCTCGTTTCCCCTATCCCAACCACGGTACTGATTTGACAGGTATTCCCACTTACTCTTTGGGCGAGTATGCATTTAACTCTGTATTCGGTCGTTTGGAGTATAACTTCGGTGAGAAGTACTTCGTTGATGCTTCAATCCGTAACGATGCATCTTCACGTTTCGGTGTCGAGAATCGTAACGCACTCTTCTGGTCAGCAGGTGCTATGTGGAATGCTAAGAAGGAGGCTTTCTTGGCCGATAGCGATGTAATCAGCAACCTCTCTGTAAAGGCATCTTACGGTACACAGGGTAACTCTGGTATCGGTAACTACTTGCAGTATGCAACTCTTGGTGCTACTACTTATAATGGTAACAACGGTTGGAACTTGGCTTCTGCTGGTAACCCCATGTTGGGTTGGGAGGAGCAGCGTACTTTGACCATTGGTGCCGAGATCGAGTTGTGGCGCAAGCTCCGCTTGCAGGTTGATTGGTATCGTCGTCAGACTGCCGATATGCTTACCGAGGTTCCCGTTCCCGCAACAACCGGTTTTACCTCTAACTGGGTGAATATCGGTGGCTTGCGCAACAGCGGTATCGATATCACTTTGAACTACGATATCTTCCAGAACCAGGATTGGTATGTAAACTTCCACGCTACATTCAACTACAACAAGAACCAGATTACCGAGCTTTGGGATGGTCTTCAGGAGTATGCACTCGGCGAGACTGCTCTTATGGCTGTAGGTGACGCTTACTACATGCACTATATGCAGAAGTGGCAGGGCGTTAATCCCGAGACCGGTGAGGGTCAGTGGTTGATGGAGGATGGAAGCGTTACTTCAGATCCCAATATTGCTGATTTCTTCAATACTGGTAAGTCATTCCAAGCTCCTTATACTGGTGGTTTCGGTGTGAACGTAGCATGGAAGGGCCTTTCATTTGTTGCCGACTTCTCATGGGTACATGGTAACTGGCTCTACAATAACTCACTCTACTTCTCTGAGAACCCTGTATTCGTAAACTGGAATCGTAACCAGACAACCGGTGCATTGGATTATTGGAAGCAGCCGGGTGATAATGCCAAGTTCCCCTCTTTGGAGTCACATATTGCAGCTGGTGGTCGTAACTACTATGGTGATGACCTTTTGGAGCAGGGTTCATTCTTGCGTCTGAAGAATATCCAGTTGGCTTATACATTGCCCCAGAAGTGGTTCGCAAACAGCAAGTACATCAGCGGTATCCGCGTTTATGTAGGTGCTCGTAACCTCTGGACATTGACCGGTTACACCGGCCTCGACCCCGAGAACTCATCAGACTTCTCTTTGGATGATTATCCTGCATCACGTCAGTGGACTTTCGGTGCCGAGTTTAAGTTCTAATGTTAAACCAATAATAACATGAAGATTATGAATAAGATTATAAAGTTTGTTTGCGTTACCGCATTGGCTTTCGGCAGCGTGGCATGTAATCTCGACCTTGCTCCCAAAACGAGCATGGGTGTAGATAACATCTCAACTGCAAAGGATGCTGCTGCAATGCGTGAGGGTGTATACCGTCTCTACCGTAGTATCTACTTGGGCGAGTATGTTTACTATCCCGACTATCAGTCAGACCTCTTCAACGAGTTGAGCTCATCTGGTAACCGTGGTGGTTTTATGTACCGTCACAATATTGTATCATCTGATGGTGATGTTTACAATAACTGGATTCGCCACTACTCTATTTTGGCCAACATCAACTTCCTTATTGGCAAGATCGACGCTATGTATGAGGGCCTTTCAGCTGATGAGCAGGCTGAGGTTGATCAGTATAAGGGCGAGATGCTCGTTATGCGTGCTGCCACTTTCCGCTCTTTGGCTTTGCGTTACTGCAAGGACTATGAGCCTTCAACAGCCGCTACCGATTTTGGTGTGCCCATCGTAACCACTTACGATCCTAACTTCCGTCCCGATCGTGGTACTATGGCTGCTACCTACACCCAGATCACTACCGATATCGCTGATGCCGAGAAGTTGATCTCTGCTGCCGGCAAGGCAAATTCAGCTTATGTAACAAAGGATGCTATCACAGCTCTTAAGGCACAGGTGGCTCTTGATATGCACGATTATGCAAATGCATCGAAGTATGCTTCATCACTCTACGCTTCTTATCCTTTGGTTAAGAGCCAGGCAGAGTTGGAGAAGATGTGGCGTTTGGATACCTCTACAGAGACTATCTTCCAGCCCGCGATGACAAAGACCGACCTCTTTGGCCGTTTCACCGACTATCACGCTGGTCAGTGGGATGCAACTTTGGGTGACTATCGTTGCGATGCTGCTTACATCCCCGAGCAGTGGGTTTGTGACCTCTACGATACAGCAAAGGACTGGCGTTATGGTCCTTATGTAAAGGAGCAGCACATCAATCAGATGGAGGATAACAAGGTGACTGGTATCGTTCTTACCAAGTATATGGGTAACATCAACCTTCAGACAGGTGGCGAGACTCAGCTTGGTTGGTATTTGATGCCCAAGGTGTTCCGTGTAGCTGAGATGTATTTGATCGACGCAGAGGCACAGTATCGTCAGAGCGGTAAGGGCCTTGAGCCTTTGAACGCTTTGCGTCAGGCTCGTGGTTTGGATGCTCTTTCAGGTGTTACTGGTGCAGCTTTGTTCCAGGAGATTAAGAACGAGCGCGTTCGTGAGATGATCGCCGAGGGTGGCCGTATGCCCGACTTGAAGCGTTGGGGCGATGGTTTCGCTCGTAATAAGCAGACTGCTCGTGGTTTGACATTCGGTCAGACCGGTCACGATATGAAGTTGGCTGCCGGTGCTCCCGAGTTCGTTTGGCCTATTCCTCGTAACGAGATTGAGGCTAACGCTAACCTCAAGGGTCAGCAGAACGCAGGTTGGGGTGAGTAATCACACCGCCTAATAAATAGAATTCCGCTCGACGTGCGTCGGGCGGAATTTTTTTGCGGTATTTTGTGCCGAGGGTGTTTGTGCCGAGGGCAGTTTGTGCCGAGGGTGTTTTTGCTGCGGGCGTTTTTGCTGCGGGTTATTTTCTCTGGCGGAGAATCACATGCTCGAGCAGCATAACCATAAGCACACCCATAACAAATCCGTTACCGATAATAGGGCGGAGAATAGAGGGAATAATATTAAGCGGAATAATGCCGAAAATAAGCGAAATCATGATGGGCAGACCGATTGTCAGGCAGTCGTTGAAGCTCTTTGCAGAGCCGCTCTCGATGAGCGTGTGGAACGATGCGGCAACGTGGGTGCCCATCAAGTAGAGCAAAATAACGCCTATGACGGTGTTGGGAATTGCCGAGGTGATTGCTATCAGCTGCGGCACAAAAGCACAGATAATAAGCCCAAGTCCGGCCGGCAAAAGCGCGTAGCGTGATGCACACGACGACGAGGCGATAACGCCGGGCGACATAGAGTAGCTTACAGGGCCTATTACACCCAAGCCTCCGGCAGCAATGTTGAAAATGCCCGTAACGGCAAGGCCACGGCGGCTGCGTTTGTCGGTGTCGCGAGCAGCGAGCATGCCTCCGAGCGACTGTACCGAGCTGACGTCGTTAATTATCAGGGCAATATAGCAAATCAAAAATGCGGCAATCATACTGCCATCGAATTCTATCTGTGGAAGAATCAAGGCGCCGTCAGACTCCGAAAATTGTTGTGCGGCTTGCGCAAATCCACCGTAAATAGCGTAATAGATGACGTATCCTATAACCAATGCAATGGGAACTACAAGCGATTTTGCAACTCCGCGCATGCGGTTGGCTGCAATCACCATGGCAGGGATGCCAAGCAGGGTGAACCACAGACCGAAAATATGCCGCTCCTCATCCCCGGCGGGGAATATCAGATTCTTGATGGTTGTTCCGAGAGTGAATGCAATGAGCATCATTATCACGACAACTATGCGAGGTGTGAATATTCGTTGTATGCGCTCCAAAAGTCGGCCTGAGGTGAGTAGCAGGGTAGCTGCACCACCGATAAGCAATGCGGTGTATATTTTATTTGTATTTATCTGTTCTCCCTGTGTTGCCAGGGCTGTGATTATGCCGACAAGCAGTACCGACGCAGGGCCTGCAATGATGGGCAATCGGTGACCCCACAACACTTGCGCTATTATGGCCACACCCATAAGTGCAAATACTTTTTGTGCATATAAAACTCGTTCGGCAGGCGAGCCTGTGGCTATAAATAGCGATGTAACAATAACTGCGAGTGCCAGCACAAACCATTGCAGGCTGTATAGCATTAGATGCCCCATTTTGGGACGATCATCTATCCCGTACTTCAAATTCATGATTGTCAGTTTATATGTTTCTTTGGAACAAAGATAATATTAACTCGTGAGAAAATAGTCTTAAATTGGCGTTAATCGTGAAAATTGTTGTTCTGTGCGATGTTTTGCGGTGTTTGTATTGTTGTATTTTGATAGGAAACAAGAAACCCCAATCCCGCAATAGCGGAGGTCGGGGTTTAAGATATGATTTATTATGCTCGTTATTCTTTGTTTAACATTACATCCTTGAATGCCGAACCAAATATCAGGTATCCGGTATTGCCTCCGATGGTACCCTCATTTTGTCCCCATAAATAGGGCCAATCATCATAGTTCTCGAAATGATCGGGATGACGGAATAGCAGACCCGGAGCCAGGTTGCCGGGGATGAACGAGAAATCAGCGCGGTTGTTTCCGTAAAAAACCTCTTTCGGGCGTGCTGCACCCACAGTCGCTACGAGCGAGTAGTTGTGGTAGGGATGACAACCATATAGCCAATCTGCAGCCTTGAAAGCGTGTTTCTTGTCGATAATGTCGGGGAAGTATTCTGCTGCAAAGCAGATGGTCGTGCCAAATGATGCGATATTACCACTACCAGCCCAATTACCCAAGCTGATAGGTACGCCATAGGGATTATCCTGCTCAAGGCTCTCAATATATTCGCGATACTTCTCTACATATGGACGTAACTGCTTCTTGTATTCATCGTCCATATAAGGTACTGCTTCGAGTGCTGTTTGCATATTGCCGCTGGCACTTCTTTCCAATGCAGGCCAAATATCCTTTAGGAACTGGTCGCGGTATTGGGTTTCGCCTGTTGCGATGTATAGTTGCAGGTTAGTGCCCATGCCACCTCTGCCTTGACGTTGCAACAGACTGCCGGCCTCCTTAAGCAGACGCTTTGATTGATAAAGGGCTCGTGCCGACAAGTCATCGTTATATCCCTTCAAGGCGCGGCTGGCGGCTGCAAATGTGGTGGCAGCACGCAAGTCAAGACCGAGATTACGACTTGTGAAAGCCCACATATCATCCTTTACTCCACTTGATTTGCCATCAGCCGATACCTCGTAAGGGCCTAAACGGGGGTCGTAATGACGGCCATCTGTGATTGAGGCAGCATCGCCGAGGTGGTGGTAGTTGTCCAAAACCGAGTTAGAGAGTGTTTGTGCCATATGTCCTATCTGCTCGGCCTGTGCTACAAGATTCAATGTTCCATGCTCGATGAACTGCAGAATATCGGGCACTCCGTCGGGACGGTGAAGCTCGACGTAGCGTTGCTCGTGGCTTACAAATGTCTTGTCGCGTTTGGGCTGGAAACGCTCCCAGATCGATACAAAATTGTGAACAACGCCAATGTTTGAACCTGTCTCGATGTCGAAATCGCCGGCATCAAAGTATCCGCCAACATTTAATCCCGGAATCAGTTCAAGTGCCTTGTACTTCGTGTCGGTTGTGGGGCCTTGGCCATGGAGGTCGAAATGATCGGTGCTGGGTGGCGCTTGCAGATAGCCTTCGCGGAAGGGCTCACCATGCCATACTCGATATGCGTCGCTTACAAACATATGGTTCATGTGTATTGGAATCCAAATGTCGTTTGTGGCATCAGTAATATGGTCATAAACATCCGTTTCAACCAAGAAATTGTTGGTGCGATGGTCGCCATAGCGGATGAAGTATATGCCGGGCTCGGTGACCTCTGAAAAATTGAATTTCACGTAGTGATATTTGAAATAATCACCCCATGGCTCGATTTTGCCCCTGAAGACCTCTTTTTCGCTGCCATCTTCGGCAATTGAGTATACGGATGCCTGTGACAAAACCTTGTCGCGTTTGTCAAGCTCAATCACAGCGACCTTTGGCTGGTCGGGCAGATAGCCTACCTGAGAGAATCCGATGTTAGGCTCACGAATCCAATTTTTGATAGCATGTGGCTCGATGTGCCATGTCAGCACCTTGCCTGTTTTGCCGGCGGGTAGAAGACTGCGGACAACAAACCAGCCGTTTTGAGCCAGCATGCGTCCATCGTATAGCATTATATCACTCTCGTCAGATGTGATTTTTACAGTACGCTCTTCGTCGTCGGGAGCCATTAGCAATGTGCGACCTGTTTCGAGCGGTAGCGGATCTATGAATGTGCCTGTGCCGCGGTCGTCGTAGGTCTTATAACCTTTGTACTGCTTTACCTTTTCGCTGTTGGGGCGGGTGATTGTTTCGCTTACAGCATAGCGTGGAAAACGATTATATCGGCCATCCATCAGGAATGTTTTGTGCCAATATTGCGACGGTAGGAATTCGAGGTTAAATCCTGCATCACCTTCAAGCTCTGTGGGGAGTGGCTTGTCGAGCCAAATCTCTACCCTGAAGGCTTCGCCCTCACCTGTAACCACCATGCGGGCATCAAAGTCGTAGTCGTCGTATCGCAGACCAACCTCAATGGTATTGTTTTCGATGTTGACCTCTCGATTGGTGGTCTTGGGAACCAAATCCCACTGTTCGGGGGTATTCGATAGGCGTATAGCTCCACCTTGCGCCGTACGAACACCATGGTGGATTATCTCCAATCCGGAATTTTTTTCATCGTTGAAACCTCCGGAAAAGAGATTGTTATATACAAGCACATTGACTCCTTGACGTTCAAAATACTCTTTATCGTTAATCGTTAGCGGTTCAGGAGTGTTGCTGCAAGAACAAATCAGAGCTAACGATAATATTGTGAGCCATCTCTTCATATTGATTGGATTTTTATTTGTTCAACTTATGGTTGTGATTAACTAACGAACAACCACCTTTACAACATTCTGTTTTGCTGCGTCCGAAGAGCCGCCGATACGAACTTCATAGTTGCCCGATAGCATCTCCATGCGCTCTGTGTCGGTGTTGAACCATGCAAAATTCTTCTCGTTTAACTTGAATGTTACAAGCTGTTCTTCGCCCGGGGCAAGTTTCACGCGGCGATGGGCACGCAGTGCCTGAATAGGGCCTTCGATGTCTGACGGGTGTGCAATGTATACCTGAACGACCTCTGTACCCTCTACCTTGCCGGTGTTACGTACCGGAATAGTTACAGTGACCTCATCACCCTTGTCAATCTTCTTACGGTTGATTTTAGCCTTGCCATATGCGAAATCGGTGTAGCTCAATCCATAGCCGAAGCTGAATAGGGGCTTGCCGTCGAAATAACGATATGTCTTGCCCTTCATATTGTAATCCTGGAAGTCGGGTAACTGCTGGATGTTGCGGTAGAAGGTTACGGGAAGTTTGCCTGAGGGGTTGGCCTTGCCGTATATTACGTCTGCAAGTGCCGAGCCGCCCTCTTGACCGGGATACCATGCCTGCAAGATTGCATCACAATTCTCTGTTTCGGGCTCCAAAGCAAGTGCTGAGCCAGAGAAATTAACCATAACAACCTTCTTACCGGCCTTCTTAAGAGCAGCGATGGTCTGGCGCTGTATTGCGGGTAACTCAATCTCGTCGCGGTCGCCACCACGGAATCCGGGAGCCGATACAGCCATCTCCTCACCCTCGAGTTGGGGCGAAATACCACCTGCGAAGATAACTATATCGATATCCTTAATTTTCTCGAGGAATGATGCAACCGATTTATCTTGTGAGATAGCCTCGATAAGGTCGAGCTTCAGCCATGCGTCATTGCGCTTACGATTGCCGGCATACTCGATTGTGATGTTATATTTCTCGCCTGCCTTGTATAAGAATTCGCATACAGGAGCATTTTGGTAGGCATTTGATCTATCGGCCAGTTTCTCGCCGTTTACGAAGATGCGCACGGTCTCGTTTGTTCCTAAGCGGAATAGTGCGCGACCGTCGGCCTTGGGTGAGAATACCGACTCATAACGCGCTGAGATGCCGGTAAGTTCAACGCCAGGAGCAAATACTATACCTCCTGCCGAACTGAAGTTGAAAGCTCGGTTAAGGTGATCGTAAGCGGCGGGAGTACCCTCAAGATTGAGGTTGTTCCAATATGTTGCCTTAAAACCAGCTTTGCCATTGATGGCGCACTCGTCAAACAGCGTTCTGAAATTCAACACTTCGGTGTGTCCGCATAAGGGCTCGTAAACGATATTCTCAGGTGAAAGCAGTTGCTCCAAACCCTCCTTAAGGGTGATGGTGTATGATGGTATACCGTTGTAGTTTGCCCATTGCATAACCTCATTGTCGGCATTGGGGCCAACCAGAGCAACGCGCTTCTTGCTGTCGAGTGGCAAGATGTTGTCACGATTCTGTAAAAGTACAAATGTCTCTAGAGCCATCTGCTTTGCCAATTCACGATGCTCTTTAGAATCTACAACAGAGTAGGGAATATTATAGGGGTCTTCTTTCTCGAAATGACCCATCTCGAAACGAGCAACCATCAGTCGCTCCACCGAGCGGTCTATCTCCTCCTCGGTGATTAGTCCACGCTTTACTGCATCGACAAGAGCTGCATAGCTGCCGCCGCACTCAATGTCGCAACCGGCTTTTACTGCTGCTGCAGAGGCTGTTGCGGCATCGGGGTGTGTTTCGTGATATCCTTTGCGATAGAAATCGTTGATAGCACCGCAGTCAGAAACAACAATACCCTTAAAGCCCCACTCCTTGCGCAGAATATCCTCAAGCAGGTAGGTGCTGGCGCAGCAGGGGTCGCCCTCGAAGCGGTTATATGCTCCCATGACCTCTTTTACACCACCTTCGCGCACCAGTGCCTCGAATGCGGGAAGGTATGTCTCGCGCAAATCGCGCTGTGAGATATTCTTGGCATCAAATTGGTGGCGATTCCACTCGGGACCCGAGTGAACAGCAAAGTGCTTGGCGCAGGCATGAAGTTTTGAGAATTTGGCATTGGGGTCACCCTGCAAACCGCGAACAACGGCCAATCCGAGTGTCGAGGTGAGGTAGGGGTCTTCGCCATAGGTCTCTTGACCTCGACCCCATCTGGGGTCTCGGAAAATATTGATATTGGGGGTCCATACCGAAAGGCCTTCGTAGCGGCGACGTGAGCCGTTTCTCACAAATTCGGCATGTTTGGCGCGAGCCTCATCGGAGGTGGCGGTAAATACTCTCTCGATAAGTTGCTCATCGAAAGATGCGGCCATACCTATGGTTTGAGGGAATACAGTGGCCAAACCAGCTCTTGCGATTCCGTGCAGAGCCTCGTTCCACCAATCGTAGAATGGTATGCCGAGTCGCTCGATGGGAGCTGCTCCGTTTTGCATTTGTGAAACCTTCTCTTCGAGAGTCATGCGACTTACAAGATCTTTGGCGCGCTCCTCGAATGATAGAGATGGGTCTTGGTATGGGTAATCCTGTGCTATTGCACATACAGCAAAACCCAAAGTCAAAAAGGTCAGTAAGATTTGTTTCATGGCGTATATGATTTTAAGTTATTAAATCGATTGTAAGGTGTTGGGGCTCTGTATCATCTCAAGATGATAACTCAATCTATAACAAAAGTACATGTTATAGCCAAAATAAACAATTCTTTTTAAATAACTTTTACCTCTTTGTGTAAAATATACGCTAACTATGGTGTAATACCCTTGGAATTAGTGGATTATGGACAATGAGCCTATGCTCGATTGGAGTTTAGCTATATGGAGGAGTAGTTTATAGCGTTACGCCGGTTTTGAATATGGCTATCTCTTTGAATCCAGCTTTTTCGTGCTTGAGTTTTTCTCCATTTGCGGTTGCCATGATTTTGGCAATAAAATCCGACAAAACCTCTGCTGAAGAGGCCTCCTCTACAAGTGTGCCGGCATTGAAATCTATCCAATTGGATTTAAAGTTGGCAAGTTGTGTGTTGGTTGCCACCTTCATGGTGGGTACAAACGCTCCAAACGGAGTTCCTCGACCTGTGGTGAATAATACCAACTGACAACCCGACATGGCCAAGGCAGAAGCGGCCACCAAATCGTTTCCCGGAGCCTGCAACAGATTTAATCCCTGCTTAATTGCGGGCTGGCAGTAGCCAAGCACATCTACAACGGGTTGTGCACCACCCTTTTGAGTGCAGCCTAGTGACTTCTCCTCGAGAGTGGTGATGCCACCTGCTTTATTTCCCGGTGAGGGATTTTCGTAGATGGGCTGGTTATGTTTGCGGAAGTAGGTTTTGAAATTGTTAATCAACTTGACTGTATCCTCAAATATCTTCTTGTCGGTTGCTCGATCCATGAGGATAGTCTCGGCTCCGAACATTTCAGGCACTTCGGTGAGGATTGTAGTGCCGCCTTGAGCGATAAGCCAATCCGAGAATAGTCCAACAAGAGGGTTGGCTGTAATACCCGATAAACCATCAGAACCGCCGCATTTTAATCCTATGCGCAAAAGGTTTAGTGGTAGCGGCTCGCGCTTGTCATGACGGCAATTATCGATTAAATCCTTGCATATCTGAAAACCCTCTTCAATTTCGTCTTCGACCTCTTGTGCTACAAGAAATTTCACTCTCTTTGAGTCCCAGTTACCCAAAACCTCCTTGAGTGAAGCTGTTTGGTTGTTTTCGCATCCTAACCCCAGCACCAGCACTCCGCCTGCGTTGGGGTGTTTGATTATAGCGGCCAAAGCCTTTTGTGTGTTTTCGTGGTCTTCGCCGAGTTGAGAGCAACCGTAATTATGAGTGTATGCCCTTACGTCGTCAAGGTGTGAGCAGTCACATTCTCGCTTGATTCTTTCAACAATAGCTTGAACCTGACCATTTACACATCCAACCGTGGGTATAATCCATAACTCATTACGGATACCCATAGTGCCATTGCTGCGAAGATATCCCATGACACGCAGGTTGTCTTGGCGTTTAAATGCTATCTCATAGCTTTTATGGTTGTAGGTGTAATCAAGATTGTCATTAAGATTGGTTTCGAGATTGTGGGAATGTACCCATTCTCCTGCTTTAATTGTTTGCGTGGCGTGGCCGATAGGGTAGCCGTATTTTACAATATCCTCACCACATGCGATATCTGTTATGGCAAATTTATGGCCTCTGACGATGTTGTTGAGTAGGATTATCTGCTTGTTGTCAAGTTCTATAACCTCGCCCTTTTGTAGGGAGTCGGCAATTACTACTGCAACATTGTCGGTACGGTTGATTTTAATATATTGTTTCATTGTTTTGCCACTTTGGATGGATAATGAGCGAGAGTTATTCTATGGCTTGCGCCAAAAATTTCTGCAATGCCGCAGTCATTCCTAAACTCTCGATATCGATGATATATTGCGATACGGTGGGGATAAAGCCCTCCACCTCCGAGAAGTCGACAGTAAAGATACCACTTTGCTTTACAATATTTGTGATGGTAGATTCAATATCGTTTGAATCCCAATTGCTACGGATATACTCTATAAATTCTGGCGTGTCGTCGGGCGTAAAGCCGCTATTGGGACTGTAAAATGCCATCAGCGCGGCAAATGTCATGCACTCATGTTTGGCAATTACCCCCTTTTTGAACCAATTGTCTTTCAGAGTGGGGTAGTTGCGAGCCTCCCATTTTGAAAGAGAGTTTAATGAGATTGATTTTAGCAGATGCTTGATATGGGGATTGTAGAAACGTTCCAAAATACCCTCGGCGAAGGCTTTTAGCTCCTCTTGATCCTCGTCAATCATAGGAATGACCTCTTGCGCCACCATGTTATTGATAAATAATTCGATATCGGGATTGTTAAAAGCATCCATGACGGTCTGACATCCCATCATCATTGCCATGGCGACCATGCCGGTGTGAGAGCCGTTAAGTATTCTTACCTTCTTGTCGCGGAACTGCTTTATTGATGGCATAAATATTACATGTAAACCCGCTTTGTCTAATGGTAGTAACTCTTTTACTTTTTGATATCCCGTTCCGCCTATCGCCCAAAGATGATATAACTCGGCCTTGACAACCAGATTGTCATCATAGCCTATCTCCTCCTTGATTTGGTCTATGGTGTCGTGTGGAAATCCCGGAACGATACGATCTACAAGGGTGTCGCAGAAGTAGCAATAGTTCTCTACCCATTCTATAAAATCCTCTCCCAGATTGTTGTACTTCGCATGGCGAATGACATATTCGTGCAGCGTAGAGCCATTATTTTCGATCAACTCACAACAAATTATAGCCAAGCCTTTGGTTGTGTCACCGTTGAAATGCTTGAAACGCTTGAAAAGCAGCGCGGTAATCTTTGCAGGGTATGATTTTGGCGGGCATGCTGTTAGATCATCACCCTCTTCGTAGCGGATGCCCGCCTCGGTGGTGTTTGAGATGGTTATTTTCAAGTCCGGCGAGAGGAAATATTGCTCATACTTTGCATACTCCTCATAGGGGTTAAAAGAATCCATCACGCTCTTGACAAGGCGAATATCTTTCTTTGTCTGCTTGTTCTCTATACCCTCAAGATACACATGATACATGTTGTCTTGATTGTGTAGCATATCCACGATCTTCAACATCCTCTTTTCGGGGTCTATAATCGGTTGGCAGATTGCTACACCTGCATCCATTATACCGTTTTCGTTGGCAATATCTATCTGCCAATCTACGAATGCTCGCAGGAAATTACCCTCGCCAAATTGGAGGATTTTTATGGGACGATCAATTTTGTCGACAGTTTTTTTGTTGAGTTGTTTAATCATGGTGCATCAGGTGGCTATTAACGGTTAAATGAACCTATGGTTTTTATTCTTGTCTCAAACTCTTCGCGCGTAATATCGGCATTGTAGCGTATGCGTGAACGGTAGTTGTAGATTGTTGATAGCGAGCAGTGTAGTAGGGTGGCGATGCGTGGCGTGTCGGTTATTCCGAGTCGTATAAGTGCAAAAATGCGGAGTTGGGTGTTGAGGTATTCGCCTTTTTTTATCTCCATTTGTGAATCTTCGGTCAGCAGAGTATTCAACTCCTCGACAAATGTGGGGTATAGGCGCAGGAAGGTGCTGTCGAAGAGATTGTATAACTGCTTCAACTCCTCTTGCTCCAACTTTGAATAGTCGAGCTCTTTACGCAATTCGTCAGCCTTGCCTGCGCGAAGTGATTTCATGATATGACGACGTTCGTTTACCATCTTGTCGATATACTCCGAGCAGACTTGCAGGAAAATTCCGATATACTCCTCTTTAACTCCGTTGGCCTCGGTAATTTGGCTGTTAAGCTCAACCAAACGCTCATTTACCGACTTAAGGTCCTCGATAGAGTCATTCAGCTGGGTGTTGGCATTGTGCATTTTTTCTCGCACATCGTTTAATCGGTGATTTTGGGTGACCAGATATATGAGCAATGCAATAACGGCAACGACCAGCGCTGCAAGTAAATAAATCTGTCTTCGTTGAATCGAGGTCATGCGGTCGGTATATGCATGGTAGCCCTTTTCGATTTCGGGCCAAATCATTGCGTCCTGCCATGGTCGCAGACGGGAGTTAAATGCTTGCACATCCTCCATCATAACGCGCATATATCGCATGGAGCGTTCAATATCGTAGGAGGTGCAATACTCCGCGATGCTTTTGAAGGCGGCGTAATCACGTATGCCAAGCTTCATGTCGACTATAGCCGAGCGAATCATCCATTGAACGGCAATGTCGTTGTGTTCCATCTGCTGGGCAACCAATCCGCGCATAAATGAGGCTGTGGCCCATTCACGGGATAGCTTGGGAACTTTTGCCATTATTTTTTCAGCCAGCGAGGCCGCCTGTGTGTAGTCGTTTTGTTGCATAGCCAACCACAACTCTGCCTGTATGGCATTATAAGAGTCTGCCTCGGCCGATTGGGTGATACGGGTTATGTAGTAGTTGGCGAGTTGTGAAGAGCGTTGTTTCTGCGCCTCGTCATTTGAATATAGCTGTAACTCGTCATTGAGTTTGTGTTGGGCCAGATAATATTTTAGCTCATCGCGCTTCGATAACGAGAGTGTGTCGATAGAATAGAGCAGTTGCGATGCTTCGTAGTAGAAACCCGTTGAAGCATAAAAATGAGCCAGATCTATTGCGGTCTGGTGTTGCAGCACCTTGTCGTGCATGCGATGTGCGAGTTCGAGATTTTTCTGAAAATAACTTATCGCAGAGTCGGCTTGAAAAGTGATATATTCATCTATTAGCTGTTTGTTGAGGGCATAATCACGTTGTGGAGTAGATTCTACCGTATGCAGCTGCATCAGTGATGAAATTCGCTGCATGCGATTTGCCATATATGTGTCGCGCTGTTGAATTTGAGCGTCGAGTTCAAGAAGTAGGTTCTCGACAGCTGTGTCGGCGAAAGCGGTTGCCGAAATCAGCAAAAATATAGTTATAAGATATGCTTTTTTCATGATTACAATATTTGCATATATACAAAGATATGAATTTATCGGAGATTGAAGCCTCCGGCCAATAAAATTTAGCGACATATCTATGATAAATTAACGTATATATACAAAAAAAGTTGCCCGACAGGCGAGCAACTTTCATTATAATACTTGCAAATATCTGCTATTTGAGAGTGAAATCCACTTGGTGAAGAATCTCTTCGGCCGAAGTTGCGATATATGCGGTGAACGAACCTGCTTCGGCAACCCACTCGTGGCGCTTGTCGTCGAAGAACTTCAAATCCTCATCGGTGATAGTGAACTCGGCAACACCGCTCTCGCCTGCTGCAAGATGGAGCTTCTTAAAGCCCTTCAGCTCTTTGACGGGGCGTGGTAACGATGATTCGTGGTCACCAATGTAGAGCTGAACAACCTCGGCACCTTCACGATTTCCGGTGTTGGTAACCTTACACTTAATGGTGAGCTTGCCACCCTCTTTAATCGAGTTCTTTGAGATGGTAGGCTCGCTGACGGCAAAGGTGGTATAGCTTAAGCCATGTCCGAAGGGGAAGAGTGCTTTGATTTGCTCCTTGTCTGCCCAGCGATAGCCAACGAAGATACTCTCGTTATAGTGAACATCCTCCTTGCCGGGCCACTCGCCAACAGCGTGAGCGGCGTTGTCCTCTATCTTCACAGGGAAAGTGAAGGGAAGGTGACCAGAGGGGTTAACCTCTCCGAAGATAACCTTTGCCAAGGCGTTGCCCGACTCCGAGCCGAGGAACCAACCTTGCATAATAGAGGGCACCTTCTCAATCCAGGGCATTGCCACAGCATTACCCGAGATGTTTATTACAGCAAGATTCTTGTTGGCTGCGGCGAGAGCCTCAATGACAGCATCCTGACCATAAGGTAGACCTAACTCCGAACGGTCTGCACCCTCGCAATCCTGACCCTCCTTTTTGTTAAGGCCACCAATAAAGATTACGGCATCAGCCTTCTGTGCTGCAGCCACAGCGTCGGCAATAAGTTGCTCGGCTGAACGATTCTCGCTCAAATCCTGACCAGACTTAACGCCGTTATACTCGCCTGTAACGTCGCCTACATAGCCACGCTCGTAGATGATATTAGCCTTGTCGCCAACGTAAAGTTTGATTCCATCCAGCGGGGTGAATTCTTTGCGCACCTTGAGTGAAGATGAGCCGCCACCTACAGTCATCATCTTGATGGCGTTCTCGCCGACAACCAGAATATTCTTCTGCTTGTTCAGGTCGAAAGGCAACACGTTGTTGTCATTCTTCAGCAAGACGATACCTTCGCCGGCAATCTCGCGTGCAGCCTCCAAGTGCTCCTCGTTATTCATTGAGCCAAAAGGCTTTTTGGTATTCATGGCGGTACGGAAGATAAGGCGCAGCACTCGACGAACCTTGTCGTCGAGTGCTTTGGTGGTCAACTCGCCACTCTCGATCATCTTCATGTAAGGCATAGCCATGTGATACATGTCATAGGCGTTGCTTGCACCCCAGTTAAGTCCGTTTGTCCAAGAGCCGAACTCCAGATCCAAGCCGTGCAATGCAGCCTCTTTGGTGTCGTGAACACCTCCCCAATCCGAGATGGTTGCGCCGTCGAAGCCCCACTCACCCTTGAGAATATCGTTCAGAAGGTATTGATTGTGGCAGCAGTGCTGACCCTTATAGCGGTTGTATGCAGGCATGATGGCCCATGCTCCGCCCTCCTGAACGGCAGCCTTGAATGCAGGCAGATAAATCTCATACAGGGCTCGGTCATCAACCACAACATTCACCGCATGGCGCTCAATCTCCTGATTGTTCAGGGCGAAGTGCTTAACACACGCTGCAACACCATTCTTCTGAACCTCCTGAATATAGGGAACAACCATCTTTGATGATAGATGTGGATCCTCGCCCATGTACTCGAAGTTGCGTCCGTTCATGGGTGTACGATAGATGTTAACGCCAGGGCCGAGCAAAACATCCTTCTCGCGATAACGAGCCTCCTCGCCTATGGCTTTGCCATATTTGGCCGACATGTCGGGATTCCATGTTGCAGCCAAGCAGGGGAGGGCAGGGAATGCAGTACATGAGTCGTTGGTCCACTTTGCCTGATCCCATTCGTCCCACATAACTTCGGGGCGAATACCGTGAGGACCATCGGTGCACCATAATTCGGGAATACCCAAACGCTCTACACCGGGCGATGAAAATTTTGATTGAGCGTGGATGATGTCGATCTTCTCACGTAGTGTCATGCGCTGAAGAGCATCTTCAACACGCTCATCCATGGGCTTGCTCTCGTCGAGATATACGGCGATCTGCGGTGTCTGTGGCGCAGAGGTACAACCGACCATAAAAAGAGCTATAATACTTAAAATATTTGTAAATTTCATAGGTCGTATAATAATGTGGGGCGTACTATGCAGCACACCCCACAATTTGAAACATAATCAATTATGTGATGTGATTACTCGGCAGCAGTGAAAGACATAACTACGTTGTCCTTGCCTGCAGATGCATCAATTATAAGGATGTAAGCCTTGCCCTCCTCAAGCTTTACGCCTGAAGCCAACTCAATATTACCAGGCATTGCTACCAAAGTGCTGTTCAAGGTAGTATTCTCGGCATTCATCTCGCCACCCCAACCATTCTGGTGGAAATACTTGAATGAGAGGTAGTCGAAACGCCAATACTGTCCGATAGAAGAGCCCTTCTCGGGGCCAGCCAGACCTGCAAACACATATTTGCCCTTCTCAATCTCGGGCATACAATATGCAGCACCGGGATTCCATGCAAACTGGTTGTCCAACGAGGGAGCACCTACGCCCCAGCCCATCAACCAGATGGCACCTGAACCGTCGTCTGCCATAGTGGCATCAGAACCGTCAGCATTTACACGCTTGAAGAATACGGTCTTGGCGTCGGTGTTAACCATAATCTTGTAGTTGCCATCTACGGGCTTGAACTTAAGACCTGTAGCAGTAGCCTCTACATAGTTGGTGTCGGCCCACCATGCACTCAGATCACCGAAGCCGCTGGGAACGAGTACGTCACCCTGCTTGAGCGCAAATACGCCAGAGTAGTTGGCTGCGTCAGCCTGCTCAAGTGTAGTGCCGTTAATCTTGAGATCCTCTTTAGGAAGCTCTGCAGTGCCAACCTTCTCAATAGAGAGAACGCCTGTGCCACCATTCCATGTTACAGTGAACTTGTAAATGCCACCGGGCTCGAAGGTCTTACCCTCCTTAAGCTGGATGTTGCCAGAGTCAACACCGTTACCGCCATCGGCAGCAGCACCTGTACCAACCAAAACGAGATCATGCTCGCAAGAAAGCATATCGCCCTTCAACTCAACAGGACCCCAGCCATCATTCTGACCGAAGAACTTGAAGTTGATACCATCGGCCTTCATCGTAAGACCGGCGATACCTGTAATCTGGTGTACGCCATCAGCTACGGGAGCAAGGCACAAACCATTTTCGGGAGTCCAGCCCGGAGCACCTGCCAAATTAGGCTTGCCAAGACCTTCACCAACAAGGTACAATGCGCCCTTACCGGTTGCAGTGTCAAACTTGGCTGCCTGGCCGGCTGCATCACATGTCATGGCAGTGATATACTCGGCAGCAGTGTCGACAATCACACGATAGTTGCCATTGAGGACGATAGATTTCAATGAGCCATCAGCCTCGCGGGTAAACCAGTCGGGGTCGATTGTCCACTCGCTGATATCAAGGCCCTCGAGAGTGTATGTGCTGTTCTGCTGCATAGCTACAACTGCTGCATAGCGAGAGTCAGAGCCAGACATAAGCTCCATCTCAACACCTGCAAACATGAGTTTCAAGAATGGAGAAGCCTCGAATGTGAGCATGTTGAAAGTGATGTCATACTCACCTGCAATAGCGTTGCTGAAAGGAATTTCGGCAGTAGAATCCCATGCAACTGCACCGTTCTGCCAACCGAATGTGGCAATAGTGCCATCGCTGTCGAGCTCGCCTGTGCGGAAGTAGCCCTTAGGCTTCTGGGGGAAGTCTGAAGTTACAGAGTAGAGGTAGCCATCCTTGCGAGTCATCTCAAGCTCCTTGTCTTTCATCACCAAGAAAATCTTCTCGGGCTGAGGACGCTCAACGGTAATCTGCTGCTCGATTGTAGTAAGGCCGAACTCGATATTCTGACCTACCAATGCCAATTTGGCAGAGCCGTTGGGGATGTTAGCAATAAAAGGAACTTGCACAGTACCCTCGTAAGTGCCGTTGGTTTTTGTGCGTATAACGGTCTCTTTTACCAACTCATCATCAAAATAGAGTTGAGCCTTTAAAGTAGAGAGGGGGCGTTTATCGCTCATTGTTACTTCAAAATGGATGTTTCCACCGAAATTAGCCTTTGAATCTACAGATACCACAGTCATCTCGGGTCCCTGATCGGTGACTCTGAATTCGGGGTCATCCTGACATCCAACCATAGTGGCGATAGCCAAAAGTGGAAGTGCGATGTATTTCAAAATTTTCATAATAAACAATTGTTTTTAATGTTAAATTATTTCTCACTCCAACGTAATGAAGCTATCGATGCAGCTGGAATGGTAAAACGGAAGCCCTTTGAAGGTCCTTCAAATGCCACTGTAATATCGGCATTGCTCTTGTTGAGTGCCAATACAGCGTAAGAACCATCGGGATTCTGGAATGCCTCATATGTGAGACCTGAAGTGGTATAGCCAGAGCTCTTAATGCGCTTTGCACCGGCTTTAACTACCTTTGAGCAGTGAGCTATATCGTAATAGTGTGAGCTGTAACGCAATGTTTTGTAATCCTTGTTGTTGATCTCAACAGCGCCAAAACATGTTGCGCAACCACCCGGGCGGTAGGGCTTGCGATCGTTGTCAAGCATAAGATTCCACATGATAACTCCGCTACCATTGCGTGAAAGCACGCCGAGGAAGTTATGCTCGAAATCGTTCAAAATGCAAGCCTTCAATACACCATCCCATGTGCCGTCGGCAATCCACGTACCGATAGAAGCCTCGGTGAAGTAGATTGATTTGCCGGGGGCCATCTTGTTGATGTAATCCAACTCTGACACATTGCCACCATAGCTATGCCATGCCGAGCCGTCAGCATACTTCGCAGCCTCGGCATCAGCAAAGATGTGGAGAGGATAACGCTCCTGACCGGCCTTGTTGTCATAGTTGTAGTTGTGGTCGAAGAGAAGAATCTTGGTTTTGATACCGGCCTTCTCGAAGGCAGGGCCGAGATGCTTGATGAATGCGAGCTGGTCCTCCCAGGGCATATACAACGACATTGAATTGCCGTGGTTGAGAGGCTCGTTCTGCATGGTGATGGCATAGATGGGGAAGCCTTCGGCCTCCATCTCCTGTACCCACAAAACGAAGTATTTCGCATAGTCAGCATAGTACTTGGGGTTCAAACGACCGCTGGTCCACTTGTTCCACTCTGATTTCATGTCATCGGGATTAACCTTCATCCAACGCGGACAAGACCATGGTGAACCCATAATCTTGATGTTGGGGTTAATCTTCATGATCTCACGAAGAACGGGGAAGATACCGTCACGCTCGATTTGAGGAATCTCGAAGAACTCGATGCCCTTCTGATCGCAGCAGGTATACTCATCCATCGAGAAGTCAGAGCCACCGATGTGCATGCGGATGAAGCTGAAGCCCATGCCGTTTACGGGGTCGAAAGTCTCTTTGAGGAACTTGGTACGATCCTCGGCGCTCATCTTCATGATGTTGTAGCATGCTGCACCAGTCAAGGCCGCACCAAAGCCGTCGATATCCTGATACTTGGTATTAGGATCGATTGTGATTTTGGTAGGCGACATTGAAACCGAAGAGAAATCTATCTCGCTGGCTGCAAAGGTCTTTGTAAGGTTCTGTGAGGTTACATAAGCCTCCACCTTGCCTGTGGTTGCAGCAGGAGGTGTGGTAGAAGGAGGCGTTGTGCCATTGCCATCACCATCTCCTGCCTCGCCTTTTGAGCTACAGGCACATCCTGCAAAGAGCAGGAGTGCCAAAGCCCAAAACATATTTCTTTTTAGTTTAATCATATTAAATCAAAAACTATCTATTAGTAACCCTTATTCTGTGTGATGTTTGAGTTCTCATCCAATACTGAAGTGGGAATAGGCATCAACACGCGTTCGTCGGTCAAAGGAGTACGAGTTACGAAGTAGGGATCGTATGAAGCAGATCCCTTGATGTTGCCACCGTCGTGAACCTCCTTGAGTTTTGAGTAATCATCACCGAAGCGCATCAAATCGAAGTAGCGGTGACCCTCATAAGCAAGCTCCAAACGACGCTCGTTAAGAACGTATAGCTTAGCCTGCTCAGTCGACACATTCTCCTCGGGAAGAGCATCAATCTTGGCACGCTTACGAACCTGGTTAACAAGCTTCATCGCACCCTTTGCATCGTTTGAGTTAGCCAAAGCCTCGGCGTGAAGCAGAAGAACGTCAGCCAAACGTGCGTGGTAGATTACAGTGATGTTGGTGGGAATCTTACCCATGAAGGCGTACTCGTCTTTGCTGTAGTACTGCTCCCATGTACACTTGTCCCAACGAATTGATACGTTCTTACGCTCGGTATCACCCTCGGCATCGTATGCATTTGCAAGGTTGCGAGTGGGAGTACACCACTTAATCCAGCTGAATGAATCATCGGGCTTAAAGTGGTTACGCCAGAACATCATGAAGAACCAGTTGCCGCTGGCGGGCTTGTCGTAGCCGGCCTCGAAGATTGACTCAACGCTGTTATGCATTGAAGTCTCGGCGTCGAGATTGTAAGCCCAAAGGTCACCATATACGGGCTCCAAAGAGTAACCCATCTTCTCGATAGCCTCGCAAGCTGCCTTTACCTTGCCCCAGTCGCGATATTGCTTGAGTGAGTACATCTTGGCTACAAGATACTGTGCGAAGCCCTTGCTTGCAAAATCTTTCTCGACGCTCTGTGCATCGGGAGCGTGCTGACAAGCAAATGCCAAATCCTCTTCCAATTGTGCCTTCAATGTCTCGGCATCTACTCGCTTGGGGAAGTAGAGAGGATAAACCTCCTCAACATTATCGGCGTTGATTGCGGGGGGAATAGATGTCAGCATAGGGATATCACCGAAATACTGAGTCATGAGCAACCACATATAGGCACGTACACACAACGCCTCGGCCATCCACTGGTTATACTCTGTATCAGAGAGTGAAGGATCGTTCTCCTTAACTGCGTCAAGATTGCAGATAACAGCATTTGCCTTGCTTACACCATTCATGAAGCCGCTCCAGAAAGTGCTGGGGAACTCATTGTCAGAGGTGAAAGTGTTGCCCTCAACCTCAGTGGGCTTACCGCTGTCACCACCGCCGTAAGCGTCGTCTGCACGGCATGCATTAGCTGTAAGATGTTTGTAGTTGGCATCCTGAAAATCACCACGCAACCAGTTGTACATAGCGGTGCGCTGACCTGCGATAGCCTCCTTTGTGGTGATGGCACTATCGTTGTCAGAAGAATCCTCGGGCACATCAACATTGCCCTCGTTGTAGCCGGTCTCGGGGAACTTCTCCAAATTACATGAAGAGAGCATTACGCCAAGGCCCAAAAGGCTAATTACTATAAGAATCTTTTTCATATTGTGTTCTCCTTTTTAATCTTTAGAAGTTTACATTAAGACCTACAACAACGGTACGAACGTTGGGATATGTACCCCAGTCGATACCCATTGAAGTTGCAGAAGTAGACTGGCTAACCTCGGGGTCGTAACCTGAATACTTTGTGAAAGTGAAGAAGTTCTGCAATGTTACGTAAGGCTGAATCTTCGAAATGTGAAGGTGAGCCAAACGCTTGCAAGGAACATCGTAAGAGAGGGTGATGTTCTTAATCTTGATATATGAACCATCCTCGATCCAACGAGTTGAGTTACGAACGTTGTAGTTGCTGGTAGAAGCGCGGGGGATGTCGGTAATCTGGCCGGGGATTCTCCAACGACGAAGAACCTCGGTGCTCTGGTTGTAGCCATTATACATACCCTCGGTCTCAATACGAGAGGCATTGAAGATATCGTTGCCATAAGAACCTGTAACAAGAACGCTCAAGTTCAAGCCCTTCCATGAGAAGTTGTTGGTCATACCGAATGTGAACTTCGGGTTAGCGTTACCGATCCAAGTCTTATCGCTAGGAGTAATCTGACCATCCTCGTTCATGTCGCGGTACATCAAATCACCGGTCTCGGGATCAACACCGTCAGAGATATAACCCCAGAACTTTGAAAGTGCGTGGCCGGGAGTCATACGAACAACGTAGTCGTTGGTCATATCAGCAGTCTTTGAATAGTAGTAAACCTGCTGGAGGTCAAGCTTCTCAAGCTTGTTACGGTTGAGTGAAAGGTTGAAATCGGTAGACCATGTGAAGTCACGATTTACGATGTTGCGTGAAGAGATAACGAACTCCAAACCCCAGTTTGACATCTCACCCTCGTTACGCATGATTGAGGGGTAGGGATCGGGCAGCGGAACCCACATCAACATATCCTTTGTATACTTGTAGTAACCATCGATGGTAAGCTCCAAGCGGTGGTTGAACATAGACCAGTCGATACCTACGTTAGTCTGGGTTGTGGTCTCCCATGTAAGATCGGCGTTCTTGATATTAGACTTGTCACCAAGAGTAGGAACATCCTGTGAGTGACCAGACTCGGTCCAGTTGGTGTAGTTAGTGTTGTACTGCTGCAAATAACCATACTCGCTCAAGCCGGCCTGGTTACCAGTCTGACCCCAACCAACACGCAACTTCAAGTCGTCAATCCATACAGCTGACTTCATGAAGTTCTCACCAGAGATACGCCATGCAGCCGAGAATGAGGGGAAGTAACCCCAGCGATGACCCGGAGCAAGCTTAGAAGAGCCGTCAGAACGGAAGTTTGCTGTGAAGAGGTACTTGTCGGCATAGTTGTATGATACACGTGCCAGGTAAGACATGATGGCCCACTCGCTCTTACCATAGCTCTGACCGCGCAAACCACCATTGTTACCACCATTGAGGTTAGGAATAGCGTTGTTGTTCTCGGCAGAGAAGTAGCTACGGCTACCAGAGAGCTGCTCCCATACTGATGTGGTTGCAGAGGTACCACCCATAATCTCGAATTTGTGGTCGCCGGTAGTGTAGTTGTAGGTAAGAATGTTATCGTAAATCATACGACGGTCCTCTGAACGGGTATCTGATGCTGAACCCTTCTGCTCACGACCATATGTAGTACGGATAGGATCGAGGAATGAAGAAGAGTGTACCCAGCGAGAGTCTACTGAAACGGTTGATTTGAATACCAAACCCTCGTAGAGGTTGAAAGTCAAACCACCGGTAGCCAACAAACGGTTGGTTACGCCCTTGTCGTAGTCGGTACGAGCCATATTCTCCAAAGGAGAGGTCATGGTAGCACCATAGAAGTTGTTGTAGTACTGCTGGGGGTTCTCTGCATCCCAAATGGGAGCATAGGTGGGAGTGGTGATAGTTGATACAACCACACCGGCACGGTTACCACCCTGACCAGAGATAATACCACCCTTGTTGGTGTAATTTGAGTAGGCTACTGAAGCGTTTGCAGTAAGCCACTTGCGAATCTTGCGGTCGAAGTTAACCTTTACGTTGAAACGCTCGGCAGATGTTGTGCTGATAACACCCTTCTCGTGAGTGTAACCACCACCGATATAATATGAGCCCTTCTCGTCACCGTCAGATACAGAGAACTGATAGTTCTGGTTTACACCTGTTGAGTAGGTCTCGTCAAACCAGTCGGTCTGATCCTTCAAAGTTGAGGGAAGACCCTTGATAAGTCCGATCTCGTTCTGAAGCTCGATGTACTGCTCGGTATTCAAAACATCGAAGGTCTTAGTTACGTTAGATACACCCACGAAAGTCGAGAATGTAACCATTGCGCCATCTTTCTTGCTACCCTGCTTGGT
Organism: Alistipes sp.; assembly: GCA_017935185.1. GTDB lineage: Bacteria > Bacteroidota > Bacteroidia > Bacteroidales > Rikenellaceae > Alistipes. Next base: position 39,665 of record JAGBIC010000011.1, read on the forward strand.
GGTGATAAGAACAACACCGTTTGCAGCACGTGAACCGTAGATCGCAGCTGAAGAGGCATACTTCAAGTCCTGCATTGACTCGATATCGTTGGGAGAGAGGTATGCAATAGCGTACTCACCCTCACCTACGGGCACGCCGTCAACAACATAAAGAGGGTCGTTTGAAGAGGCGATAGATGAAGCACCACGTACGCGGATAACCATACCTGAGCCCGGAGAACCGTTAGCCTGTACTACCTGCACACCGGCCGCCTTACCCTGAAGTACGCCTGATACAGATGTGATGGGACGGCGATCCAAATCGTCTGTGTCGACAATAGATACTGAAGTGGTCAAGTCCTTCTGCTTAACAGTACCGTAACCGATAGCTACAACAGCCTCGATACCGATAGCATCCTCCTCCAAGGTGATGGTAACATCGCTTTTGCTACCAACAGCCACCTCTTGAGAGATGTAACCGAGTGACTCAACTGTAATGTTGGTGCTCTTTTCACGGAATGTGAGGGTAAACTTACCATCCACATCGGTGGCAACACCATTCATTGTGCCTGTTTCAATAACAGTAGCACCAATCACGGGCTGTCCGGCCTTGTCTACGACCGTACCTGTTACAACCCTGTTTTGTGCGTCAGCCGCAGTTGCGATTGACATGAACATCAGAACCATTAGAGTGGCTTTGACCCCCCCCCAAAGGTTTGATGACATTTTTCTAAAAAACTTTCTCATAAGATAGGGTTTTAGTAAAAAAATTGGTTTAATATAAAAAAATAAATACTCGTTAATAAAAATTTTTAATATCTCAATCAGGCGGTTAATAAAAACATTTTTTAACACGCAAATGTATAAAATTGTTTTCGGAATAAAATCTGTGAAATAAAAATAGTAAAAGTGCTTTTGGGGGAGGACTTGATTATGAGCGAATTAACTGTTTTGTGGATAGGAAAAATATAAATAATGTATAACCCATAAAGCAAATTTTAATATCAAACATATGTGTGGTAGTGGGGGCGTGACGGCTATTCGAAAATTTTTCTTACCTTTGTAATAATAATCCAAAATAAAAATTTCGATATAATATGAAATTGAGAAATCTGCTTTTTGCTCTAGTAGCTGCAATGTTTGCGGCATGTTCAACTTCTACACATTTAACATCATTTGTAGACCCTAAAATAGGCACAGGGGATCATGGCCATGTATTTGTTGGTGCAAACGTGCCATTCGGTATGGTGCAGGTCGGTCCGACCAGTATTCCCCAAAGCTGGGACTGGTGTTCGGGTTATCATGCCAGCGATTCGACACTTATCGGATTCTCGCATACGCATCTTTCGGGAACGGGTATCGGTGATTTGTTTGATGTTACCGTTATGCCCGTGATAGGTGATGTTACTTATGCCCGTGGAGATGGCAAGGACGAGCAGAGCGGTATGTGGTCGTTTGCCGACCGTTCAAAGGAGGTTGCCAGGCCGGGTTATTACTCAGTGCCCGTATGTCGTTATGGCGTTGTTGCCGAGATGACCGCCACCTCTCGTGTGGGTTACCACCGCTATACCTTCCCCGCAAGCAATCAGGCTGCTATGGTTATCGACCTTCAGAACGGAGGTTGCTGGGATAGTGTGGTAGAGAGCAAGATGGAGGTTGAGGGCGACAACAGAATCGTGGGATATCGCTACTCATCGGGATGGGCTCGCAACCAGAAAGTATACTTTGTGGCAGAGTTCTCAAAGCCATTTGCAAGTTTCGAGATAAACAACAAGCACTACGGCCGTGCATCGTTTGCCACCGAGGAGGATGAGCAGATAATGCTGAAGGTGGCTATTTCGCCCGTAAGTATTGATGGCGCTCGTGCCAATATGGCGGCTGAGTTGCCCGAGTGGCCGACACTTGAGAGTGTGGCCAAAAAAGCCGAGCAGGCGTGGGAGAGTGAACTTGCGAAGGCTAAAATCAAGACCGACGATAATAGTGTTAAGCGAATTTTCTATACTGCGCTTTACCATACGATTATAGTACCTTCGGAGTTCTGCGATGTCGATGGCTCGTATCGTGGTGCAGATGGTGAGGTACATCCCAATCCAGGCCATAAGAGCTATACAACCTATTCATTGTGGGATACCTATCGTGCAGCCATGCCTTTGCTCTCGATTTTACATCCCGAGAAGATGGATGGTATAATAAATACCATGCTCAATATCTATGATGAGCAGGGTCGTTTGCCTGTTTGGCATTTGTGGGGTAACGAGACCGACTGTATGGTTGGTAACCCGGGTCTTATATCTGTCGCCGACGCAATTGTCAAAGGTGAGAAGGGTGTCGATATTAACCGTGCATACGAGGCTGTGCGTGCAACTGCCATGAACGAGGGCCGAGGAAATGGCTATCGCATGGAGTATGGCTATATCCCTTATGACAAGATGACAACCCAGTCGGTTGCCTATGATATGGAGTATGCGATTGCCGATGCGGCAGCAGCGGCAGCAGCCCGAGCAGTGGGTAAGTCGGATGATGCAAAATATTTTGAGGAGCGCAGCCACTCATATCGTAACTATTTCGATAAATCGATAGGTTTTATCCGCCCGTTGAGCAGTGATGGCAAGTGGCGTGAGCCTTTTGACCCATTCCACTCAAATCACAATGCCGATGATTATTGCGAGGGTAACGCTTGGCAATACACTTGGCTTGTGCCTCACGATATTGAGGGACTGATAGAGTGCTTTGGAAGTAAGGAGGCGATGATCTTCAAACTCGATTCGCTCTTCTCTGTTAGCTCGGAAGTTACAGGCGAGAAGAAGTCGGCCGACATATCGGGCTTGATTGGACAGTATGCCCACGGTAATGAGCCGAGCCACCACACCTTATATTTGTATGCTTTGGCAGGTGAGCCGTGGAAGTGTGCCGACAAGGTGCGTGAGGTGTTGTCTACACTCTATTACGATGGCGAGGCAGGACTCTCGGGTAATGAGGATGCTGGTCAGATGTCGGCATGGTATGTTATGTCGGCTTTGGGCCTTTATGAGGTTGAGCCTGCGTCGGCTCGTTATTGGTTCGGCTCACCGATTATCTCTGAAGCTACTTTGAAGGTTACCGGCGGAGAGTTTGAGATTGTGGCCGAGAACAATTCACAGGAGAACAAGTATATCCAGCGTGTATGGTTGAACGGCAAGGAGTATCGCAAGCCGTGGATATCTCATGCCGATTTGATGGCGGGTGGTCAGCTGCGTTTTGAGATGGGTGCAGAGCCTACATTGTGGTACTAAATCATATTGCAACCTAACTATTATTGTTATGAAAAGGATATTATTTATAATTTTTGCCTTGTTGCTTGTCGTTGGCTGTCAAGAAAAGGATTCTACGCCCATCAAGATAGCTTGTGTGGGTGATAGCATAACGTTTGGCGCAGGTATTGCCAACCGCGAGCAGAATAGCTATCCGGCTCAATTGCAGGAATATCTGGGGAATGGCTATGAGGTTAAGAACTTTGGAGTGTCGGCCACAACAGTACTTTGTGAGGGCAAACAGCCCTATGTTAATACCGACCAATACAAGGCCTCATTGGAGTACAATCCCGATATTGTATTCATAAAGATGGGTACAAATGCTGCGGCAAACAGAAACACCGACTTGCGACCTCTCTTTGGTCAGGAGTATCGTAAATTTGTCGATACCTATATCAATTTGCCATCAAAGCCGAAGGTGATTTTGCTTACTCCTGTTCGTAGTTTCATGGAGCGTGACCATGGCGATGATATTATCAGTACAGAGATTATACCTGTCATAACCCAAACTGCCTATGAGAGAGATTTGGATATTATCAATCTGCACAACCTGTTTGGAAACAAGTGGGTCAGCCATATTATGCCCGACAAATTGCATCCATCATCGATTGGCGCAGGAAGGATTGCGATGAAGTTATATAGGTATCTTACTCTTGAGAGGGCAAAAAAGAGCAGTGTGGTGGCTGATTTTGCGCTGCAACCCGTTAAGGAGTTCAACTTCCATGGTTTCAAGGGTTATGAGTATGACAACGATGGCGTTAGGTGTTATATCGTAGAGCCGCATCAGGCAGCTAAAGGCAATCCGTGGATTTGGCGTGCCCGCTTCTGGGGTCACGAGCCTCAGGTCGACATCGATTTACTTGAGCAGGGTTTCTATCTTACCTATTGTGAGGTTGGCGATTTGTATGGCTCGGAGCAGGCTGTGGAGCGTTGGAATAAGTTCTATGGTTTGGCGGTTAAGGCCGGCTTGAACAAAAAAGTTGTATTGGAGGGTATGAGCAGAGGTGGTCTGATAGTATATAATTGGGCTGCGGAGAATCTCGACAAGGTGGCTTGTATCTATGCCGATGCCCCTGTGATGGATTTCAAGAGTTGGCCGATGGGGCAGGGCCGTAGTGAAGGCTCGGAACGTGATACCGAAAAATTGTTGGCGGCATATGGCTTTTCAGATAAGGCAGAGGCCTGCACATGGAGTAAGAATCCTCTGGACCATGCGGCAGCAATCGCAAAGGCCGATATTCCCATTCTGCATGTTGTGGGTGATGCCGACAATGTTGTACCTGTTGAGGAGAATACAGCCCTGTTTGAGAGTCGTTTGGCCAAATATGGCTATACGCTGAAGGTGATTCATAAGGCCGGTGTGGGACATCATCCTCATTCGCTGAATGACCCCAACCAAATTGTGTCGTTTATATTAAAAGCCACCGGTCGCGATAAGAATATGTGTGCGTATCCCGTTCCGGGAAATGAGTATCGTTCGGCAGCCGGATGGGCTGCGGGTGCTGATTGGCATGTCGTGGACGAGGATATAGAGGCTACGCTGGAGGGGAAAAAACTACGGCTGTTGCTGTTGGGCAACTCTATCACGCAAGGTTTTGGAGGTAACCGTGCAAAAGTTACCACAAGAGCGGGTAAGGGTGCCATGGATGCTGCTGTGGGTAAGGATATGTGGGAGGCTGCGGGAATAGCAGGCGACCGCACCCAACATCTGCTGTGGCGACTGAAAAACGGAAATTACAATCGTTGCCAGCCCGATGTGGCGGTAATCACAATAGGTATCAATAATGTGACAGCAGGTGATGCGCCTAGAGATATTGCCGAGGGTATTATAGCATGTGCCAAGGAGGCTCGCAAGCAGTTGCCCGATACCCGAATTATTCTCTTCGGTCTGCTGCCCGCAGGTAAAGAGGCCGATTCATCGGTTCGTCAGGCTTGCAACGAGATTCATGATTATCTTGCAAAGAATAAAGTTAGGGGAGTGGAGTATGTAAATCCCACACCATGGTTTGTTAAGCCCGATGGCTCACTTTATGAGGAGATGTATGGCGGTGATTTCCTGCATCTAAGCGGAAAAGGCTACACCATGTGGAGCAACAAGATTGCAGAACTTATTTCAGAGTAAAGAGTGTAGAGGATAATAAAAAACGATAGCCAAACGGCTATCGTTTTTTATTATTATCGTAACCTGTGTTTTTTGAAGTGGGGTGTCACGCTGCCAACAAAGAAGAGGAGCGAGAGTAGAATGAGGACTGTTCCAAACATATAGCAATATTTGTATCCAATCTCAGAAATTGAGCCTCCCAGCAACATTCCCGTGCCGATACCCACATCCCAGCCTGTAAGATAGGTGGCATTGGCTGTTGCGCGTCGTGAATTTGGCGCAAGGTTAATGAATAGGGTGTTATAGGCGGGGAAGAGTGTTCCAAATCCATAACCAAAGAGGAAGGCGGTAACGAAGTATGTGATATATCCTCCCGTCAGATTCCATCCCGATACGGTGGAGAGTAGAGCTTCGCCGATGGCACCCACCAACGCTATGGCCATGCCAAGTCGGATTGTCTCGGTGATAAAGCCTTTGTCGACTTGTTTGCCGGAGTTCAGACGTGAGGTTATCAGGCCCGCAGCCATAATTGTGAAAAATAGTCCTGAATTGGAGGTTATGCCCGATTCTGCAGCATATATGGCTATATAGCTTGTTGTCATGCCGTAGGGTATAGCCAGCAAGAAAAACGATACACAAGCTCGAATACCCTCCTTGAGGAAAAATCGGTCGGCAGAGAGTTGTAGACACTTGCCTTCTATGCACTCTTTATGTGGTGCACGAACTGCTGAGGCAAAGAATAATCCTATAAGACCAGTCGCCAACGATGTTGCAAAGAGAATTGAGTAGTTACCCGATGTGACCAAGAAAAGTCCTACCATAGGGCCAAATGCCATTGCCAGATTGTTGGTAACGCCGTAGTACCCCAAACCTTCACCGCGTCGCGCTGATGGGATAACATCAATGACTAGGGTGTTGCCCGCCGTTGTGAGCATACCGAAACTGAATCCGTGGAAGATACGGAGCAGAATAAACATCACAAGAGAGGAGGTGATAGAGAAATATCCTACAAAAGCGATGACAAAAGCGGTATATGCTATCAAATAGACTTTTTTGCGAGGAAATGCATCGGCGATGAATCCTGCCATAGGGCGTACGCACAGCACTGCCACGACATAGCACGACAGTACAACACCAACCATCGCTTGTCCAATATGAAACGTATCGCTCAAATACAGTGGCAGGGTAGGGACAAGGATGAAGAAAGAGAACGACATCATGAATGCCGCTATACAGACAAAAATATAGCTGCGTGACCAAAGACGAAATTTTGTCTCGGAATCCATAATATTTGAAATTTTAAAAACCTAACCTGCCGCAAAGTTAGTGCAAAATCGGTTACAGTATACTGCTGCATGGGTGATTTGTGGTGCGAAAATGTTCTCTTTCGCCAGGGAAATAAAAAACCGACCACTTTTGCGGTCGGTATATTTATAGTTTTAACGATTTTGGTTTGAGCAGATGACTCCAAACCTGCACAAGGAAGGTTTTTGCAAGACTTTCGTTGTAGACTATGCGATGTTTCCAGCGATTTGCCCACCAACGGCGAAACATATAGCTCCAGGATTTGACGTATCCGGCTTTTTGTGGTTTCTCCGCCGAGAACTCTGGATGCAGAATCTCGTTCCACACACGTTCTTCTAGTTGATGATTGCGCTCGAATGATGGCATGCAGTTTTCGGACAAGCCAAATTTGTCAATGCAAATAGCGTTAAGGCAATCTAGAAATTGATGCATATTGGTCTGCCGAGCTATGTTGTATAGAGCTTGCCAGTCGATTTTCTCACTCTCTTTCTCTATGAAATAGTGCCAATCAAGCAGATGGCGCAGGGTTATTCTTTCTGCGGCAAAATGCGATGCCGAGTGGCGCAACAGGAATAAAGCATGGAAATCGGGCGATGGGAGGTATATCGTAGCTTCGCCAACTGCAATTTCCTCCATTGGTTGTTGGGTAAGCTGTTGCAGTCGCTTTTCGATTGTTCTATTTGATAGGTGGGCGTGGATGTTTAGGAAATCGTAATGATTCTCAACCATTACACCGTCGAGATAGAAGACGGTATGGTGGTGCTTGTCCTCATCGATTGCGATGTTAAGATGTTTCTGCAAAAGCGCATCCGCTTTTTGTTGAACGCCATATCGTTCGATTGTGCCGTCAGGCATTTGACGTTCCTCAAAAAGCCAAATATCTACATCACTGCATGGCCGATGATTGGGCACGGGATAATTTAGGCTCAATCCATACCCCTTAAGAATCATCATCTTTATGCCATGCCTGGCAAAAAAAGTTGCTAATTCTATTAATATATCACAAGTGGTACAATCATCCTCAACATTCCAAATCCTACCCGATAGGCCTTTCCAATATTCAGTTAAACCATTTAACCTCAACATTTTTGGCATTTTCCGAATAATTCATTAAATTCGTCCATATAATTAGTGCAGTTTTGAAAAGGCCAAAAGGATTAATTTGGGATTTGCCAGGATATTATTTTCCCACTTTTTGGTACTTCCTCTGATATATTAATTATAAAATATAATAATATAGGGCTTGGGATAGATATTGGAGAAGTATTGTGTTGTTGATAAACAAAAATTTATAAATTTGCGTAGAATTTGGTTGTATGGCAGAGCAGATGGTAAATATCACATCTCGCTCGGGGTTGATTCTCGAGGGTGGAGGCATGCGAGGTGTCTTCACATGCGGGGTGTTGGATAATTTTATGGATAGGGGAGTACGATTCCCCTATACCGTGGGTGTGAGCGCGGGTGCATGCAATGGCCTCTCATATATGTCCAATCAGCGTGGTCGAGCGAAATACAGCAATATAGATTTGCTGGAGAAGTATCGTTATATCGGGTTTCGTTATCTGCTGACCAAGCGGAATATCATGGATTTCGACCTTCTGTTTCATACCTTCCCTGAAAAGATAATCCCTTATGATTATGCGACTTACGCCGATTGCCCCGAGCGATATGAGATGGTTACTACAAGTTGTGTTACGGGTAAGGCTTGCTATTTTGATGAGAAAAATGATCCTGTTCGGATTATCGATATAGTCAAAGCCTCAAGCAGCCTCCCGTTTGTATGCCCCATATCATATGTTGATGGCGAGCCGATGCTTGATGGCGGCATTGCCGATTCTATTCCTCTAGAGCGGGCACGCAGTCTGGGGTTTGATAATAATGTTGTTGTTTTGACTCGAAATAAAGGTTATCGCAAGCCTGAAAAAAAAGGAGTTGTGTTGCCGTTCTTCTATAAAAAATATCCAGAATTGCGTGATGCTATTCAACAGCGTAATGCACTGTATAATCGTCAGATAGCAATGGTGGAGGAACTGGAAGCGGCAGGAGAACTGACGGTTATTCGACCCGAGCGCCCTATTGTTGTGGATCGCATGGAGCGCAATATCTCCAAACTTGTCGCTCTGTATGACGAGGGTTATGAATGTGCCTCAAAAATCGAGTTTGTTTTGTGAAAATTTAGACTTTAATCTTGTTAAATCGTTGAAATATGAAGATTGCATTGCCTACTAGGGATGGCCGTATAGATGATCATTTTGGCCATTGCGACCATTATACAATTTTTACTGTCGAGCAGAAACAGGTCGTGGCTCGTCAAACGCTCCCTTCGCCGCAGGGTTGCGGTTGTAAATCGGGGATTGCCGCTGATTTACAAAATCTCGGAGTGGAGGTTATGTTGGCAGGAAATATGGGTGATGGTGCAAAAAATAAGCTTGAAACTCACGGTATTAAGGTCATTCGTGGCTGTATGGGTGATGTTGACGCTGTTGTTAGCGGCTATCTGTCGGGCTTTATTCTCGACTCGGGTCTGGGTTGTGCAGGCCACGGCCATGAGTGCGGCGAGCATCATTAGTGTGCAGCGATATAAGGTGTTGCGCTACAATATTTGATGAGAAGATACAGATGTTGTATAACTTTTCTTACTAATTTAGATAGAGTTATGATTGTCTGTGTTGACTTAATGGGTTTGTAGTGGTCATATAGCATAAAAATGTTAGTGTTTGCTTATTGTAATTTTGTAAATTGAAAAAAATATATATAATTTTACAAAATAATAAGTAAATGTATGCCTATGGAAAGCCGTCATTTCCATGCATACATTACGAAAAAATAGCCAAATAACTAACAGAAATGCAGATGAATAGTATTAAATCAGTGATGGTGTATGGTGCTTTGCTCTCTTTATTTTGCATCATGCCTTTGGAGATGGCTTTCGCCAGCATCAAATTATTAGGCGATCAGCAGGATCAGACAACTCAAACGAATACGGTTACTGTAAATACAAAAAAACTCGGTGCTGAAATTCACTCTACCATGTATGGTGTCTTTTTTGAAGATATCAACTATGGCGCAGATGGCGGTTTGTATGCCGAGCTGGTGAAGAATCGTTCATTTGAATTTACTCCCGACCATTTTATGGGTTGGCATATGTTTGGTAATGTCACATTGAAGAACGATGGCCCATTTGAACGCAATCCTCATTATGTGCGACTTGGTAGTAGCGGACATAGCGATAAATGGACGGGAATTCAGAACGAGGGCTTCTTTGGCATTGGTCTGAAGCGTGATGCAGAGTATCGTTTCTCAGTCTGGGCGCGTGTGCCCGATGGTAAACCGGTGAATCTGCTGGTGCAGTTTATCGACCAGAATACCAACGAGGAGCGTCAGGAGTTTGCTCAATCAACCGTTTTGGTTGACTCAAAGGAGTGGAAAAAGTATGAGGTTGTCATGAAGTCGCCTCGCACTATCGCCAAGGCTAATTTACGTATATTTCTCACCGATGAAAACCGTCGTTCGGGCGGTAACTCCACCGTAGATTTGGAGCATGTTTCACTCTTCCCCGTAGATACATGGTTGGGCGAGCGTAATGGTATGCGTAAGGATTTGGTGCAGGCTCTTTATGATATGCGTCCCGGTGTCTTCCGTTTCCCGGGTGGATGTATTGTCGAGGGAACTGATCTGGCTACACGCTATCAGTGGAAGAATACCATCGGCCCGGTAGAGAATCGTCCTATTAACGAAAATCGTTGGGAATATACTTTTAACTATCGCTTCTTCCCCGACTATTTCCAGTCGGGCGGTTTGGGATTCTATGAATACTTCCTGCTCTCGGAGCAGATTGGAGCAGAGCCGTTGCCGGTGTTGAATGTGGGTATGGCATGTCAATTCCAAAATCGCGACAAGGAGAGCGCTCATGCAGAGTGTAATCTCGAGGATTTACAACCATTTATTGATGACTGTCTTGATCTGGTTGAGTTTGCCAATGGCGGTGTTGATACCGAGTGGGGTAAGTTGCGTGCCGAGATGGGCCATCCCGAGCCATTCAACATGAAATATCTTGCTATCGGCAACGAGCAGTGGGGTGAGTTCTATTTCGAGCGATTGAAATTCTTTGTTGATGCAATGCGTAAGGCATATCCCGAAATAAAGATTATCGGCACATCGGGCCCTGATTCCGAGGGTCGTAATTTCGATATTGGTTGGCAGGCGATGCGTGAGCAGAAGGCCGATTTGGTGGACGAGCACTTCTATCGCCCCGTCGATTGGTTTAAGAATAGTATGTATCGTTATGATGATTACGATCGCTCCGGCCCGGCAGTCTTTGCTGGCGAGTATGCCTGCCATGACCGTGGCAAGAAGTGGAATCATGCAGGTGCTTCTATCTATGAGGCTGCATTTATGACCACCCTTGAGCGTAATGCCGACATTGTCCACATGGCAACCTATGCACCCCTGTTTGCCCATGTCGAGGGGTGGCAGTGGCGTCCCGATCTTATCTGGTTTGATAATCTGCGTTGTGCAAAGAGTGTGAGCTATTATGTCCAGCAGATGTATGCTTGTAATAGAGGTACTCATGTCTTACCGACTTCACTTTCTGCACCTACACCCAAGGGTGAGGATGGCCTCTTTGCAAGTGCTGTGTGGGATGCTGATGCCGAGGAGTATATTGTTAAAGTTATCAACACCTCGGAGAAGGCTTTGCCCGTAAACATTCAGCTCGAAGGAGCAAAAAAGGTGGCGGCAAAGGCTCGTATGATAACACTCAATTGCAGCGATTATGACCTCGATAACAGCGTTGATAATCCCAATGCGGTTGTTCCTTGCGAGAGTGTGGTTGCCACCAGTGGTTGTGGAATTGAGGCCGTTGTGCCTGCCAAGCATTTTGTACTTTATCGTATAGGCAAATAAACGCCGTTCAGTATATGTTGGAAGATCTTAAACAACGTGTTTTTCAGGCTAATCTTGAGCTTGTTAGGCAAGGATTAGTGATATTTACATGGGGCAATGTGTCGGGTATCGACCGCGAGAAGGGTTTGGTTGTAATCAAGCCAAGCGGGGTTGATTATGATGCTATGAAGGCCTCCGATATGGTTGTAGTTGATTTGGCGACAGGCCGTGTCGTGGAGGGTGATTTGAACCCCTCGTCGGATACTCCTACACACCTTGTATTGTATCGTGCCTTTACGAATATCGGTGGGGTGGTGCATACCCACTCGACCTATGCCACCGCATGGGCGCAAGCGGGGCGCGATATCCCAAATATAGGAACGACCCATGCCGATTATTTCTATCGGGATATCCCCTGTACGGCCGATATGACCGAAGCTGAGGTAAAGGGTGATTATGAGTTGGAGACAGGCAATGTCATCGTAAAGCGTTTCGAGGGGATAAATCCCGACCACACTCCGGGAGTGTTGGTTAAAAATCATGGCCCGTTCTCGTGGGGTACAACGCCCGAAAAGGCAGTATATAACGCCAAAGTTATGGAGCAGTGTGCCAAGATGGCCTTTGTATCGTATTGTGTGAATCCCCAGACGACAATGAATCCGTTGCTTATCGAGAAGCACTATATGCGCAAGCATGGGCCAAACGCCTATTATGGCCAAAAGAAAAAGTAAAAACCTAAAAACTAAACTAATATTAACTAATAAAACCTTAAAATTATGGCATTTGAAAATCATGAGGTATGGTGGGTGACTGGTGCGCAGTTGCTCTATGGTGGCGACGCAGTTGTTGTCGTTGATTCACATTCAAAGGAGATGGTAGACGGTTTGAACGCTTCAGGCAATCTTCCCGTAAAGGTTGTATATAAAGGTACTGCAAACTCATCAAAGGAGGTTGAGGCAGTAATGAAAGCTGCAAATAACGATGAGAAGTGTATCGGTATCATCACATGGATGCACACCTTCTCACCCGCAAAGATGTGGATTCACGGTTTGCAGCAACTACGTAAGCCTTTGTTGCATTTCCACACCCAATATAACGCCGAGATTCCGTGGGATACCATGGATATGGATTTCATGAACCTCAATCAGTCGGCACACGGTGACCGTGAGTTTGGTCACCTTTGTACCCGTATGCGCCTGCGCCGCAAGGTTGTTGTAGGCCATTGGAAGGATGCCGAGGCACAGCGTAAGATTGCTATCTGGGAGCGCGTGGCTGCTGCATGGGCGGATTCACAGGATATGCTTATCTTACGTTTTGGCGACCAGATGAATAATGTGGCTGTGACAGACGGTGATAAGGTTGAGGCCGAGCAGCGTTTGGGTTACCATGTTGATTATACTCCCGTATCGGAACTTATGGAGTATTGGAAGGCTGTTAAGGATGAGGATGTTGACGCATTGGTAGAGGAGTATCATAAGCTCTATACCTGCTCTGCCGAGATTCTCGATCCTACAACAGAGGCTGCGCAGAAGGTGTGGAATTCGGCAAAGGCCGAGCTTGCTTTGCGTGCTATCCTTAAGGAGAAGGGTGCAAAGGGTTTCACTACCAATTTCGACGATTTGGGTACGCAGGATATAAACGACCCCAACTTTGTAGGATTGGATCAGATTCCCGGCCTTGCATCTCAGCGTCTTATGGCCGAGGGTTATGGCTTCGGTGCAGAGGGTGACTGGAAGTCGGCTGCTCTCTATCGTACCGTATGGTATATGAATCAAGGTATGACCAAGGGTTGCTCATTCCTTGAGGATTACACCTTGAACTTCGATGGTGCGAACTCTTCAATCCTGCAATCACATATGTTGGAGATTTGTCCTATGATTGCTGCCAGCAAGCCTTCGTTGGAGGTTCATTTCCTCGGTATCGGTATCCGTAAGCAGCCTACCGCACGTTTGGTATTTACCTCAAAGGTCGGCTCGGGATGTACTGCTACAATCGTTGATATGGGTAACCGTTTCCGCCTGATTGTAAATGATGTTGAGTGCATCGAGCCCAAGCCGCTGCCCAAGTTGCCCGTAGCTTCAGCGTTGTGGATTCCTATGCCTAACTTCGAGATTGGCGCAGGTGCATGGATTTTGGCAGGTGGTACTCACCACTCATGTTTCTCATATGACCTCACTGCCGAGTATTGGGAGGATTATGCCGAGATAGCAGGCATCGAGATGGTACATATCTCAAAGCAGACCACTATCAGCGACTTCAAGCAGCAGCTTCGCAACAACGAGGTATATTATATGCTTAACAAGGCTTTGTGCTAATTAAATTTGTAATTATGTCAGAGAATAAATATGTGATAGGCCTTGATTACGGTACCGATTCGGCTCGAGCTATGGTGGTGAATGCCATCACGGGCGAGATTATCTCTACCGCAGTTAAGTATTACCCCCGTTGGAAGAAGGGTCTTTATTGTGACCCTAAAGCCAATCAGTGGCGTCAGCACCCGAAGGATTACCTCGAGGTGCTGGAGGCGAGTGTTACCGAGGCTTTGGGCAAGTGTTCGCCTGAGGTTGCAAAGGGTGTTGTAGGTATAGCTTTCGATACAACAGGTTCTACTCCTGCCTTTACCGACGAGACAGGTACTCCGCTTGCCATGCTTCCCGAGTTTGCCGAGAATCCCAATGCGATGTTCGTATTGTGGAAGGATCATACCGCTATCAAAGAGGCTGCCGAGATCAACGAGAAATGTAAGGCCAGCGCAATTGATTATAGTAAGTATGAGGGTGGAATCTACTCTGCCGAGTGGCTGTGGGCCAAAGCCATGCATGTGTTGCGTGAGGATGAGGCGGTTGCTGCCAAAGCATATTCGATTGTTGAATATTGTGAGTGGCTTCCCGCTGTGCTAACAGGAGTTACATCTGTCAAGGATATTGTTCGCAGCCGTTGCGCCGAGGGACATAAGGCTATGTGGCATGAGTCGTGGGGCGGTCTTCCTCCCGAGGAGTTCCTGGCGGGTCTTGATCCGAAGCTGGCGGGTTTCCGTGAGCGTATGTTTGATAAGACCGAGACCGCCGAGAAGCCTGTTGGAACATTATGTGCCGAGTGGGCTGAAAAACTTGGTTTGAGCACCGATGTAGTTATTGCCGGTGGCGCTTTTGATTGCCACATGGGAGCTGTTGGTGCAGGTGTTGAGCCCAATACTCTTGTGCGTGTGATTGGAACCTCTACTTGCGATGTTATGGTGTCGTCTTATGAGGAGGTCGGTGACCGACTCATCAAGGGTATATGTGGTCAGGTTGATGGCTCGGTTATCCCAGGGATGATTGGTCTTGAGGCCGGACAGTCGTCGTTTGGCGATGTGTTTGCCATGTTCCGCCGAGTGTTGGAGTTCCCATTGCGCGAGGTGTTGCCCAAAACATCTATTGCCGAGAAACTCTCTGAGTCGGAGCTTGAGGCGCTTATCGAGGAGGCTGCCGATAAGATTATCGTGGAGCTTACCCATAAGGCCGAGCAGTTGCCTATTGGCGATAGCTCGATGCTTGCTACCGATTGGATTAACGGCCGTCGTACTCCCGATGCCAACCAGCTGCTTGAGGGTACAATTGCAGGCTTTACCCTCGGCACTCAGGCTCCGCAGATATATCGCGCATTGGTTGAGGCCACTGCTTTCGGTACCAAGGCTATTGCCGACCGTTTTATCAACGAGGGTTGTCGTATAGATCAGGTTATCGGTATCGGTGGCATTGCTCTGAAGTCACCTTTTGTTATGCAGACTATGAGCGATGTGCTGAATATGCCTATTAAGGTTTGTAATACCGATCAAGCGTGCGCATTGGGTGCAGCCATGTTTGCTGCCACTGCTGCGGGAGTTTACGAGAAGGTTGAAGATGCTATTGCAGCCATGAATTCGGGCTTCTCAAAGACTTACTATCCGAACGAGGAGAATCACAAGGCGTACATGCCGATCTACGAAAAGTATCTCAAGTTGGGAGCTTTTACCGAGAAGGAGATTTTCGTGTAAAGAGATACCGATAAATATGTTAAGCCGGGGAGGATTTCCTCGGCTTTTTTTATGCGAGTATTCATTATGATAGCTGTTTTATGCAACTTTTATTGGTGGTGGAGATAAAAAATGGTTATCTTATTCCGTAAGATGCATAATTATCTTATATTTGCATATTCAAGAGCGATAATATGAAAGTTACTATCTTGCAGTGTGATATAGAGTGGGCAAATCCTACGGCCAATATGCAGAATATCGATAAGATGATAGATGCAAATGCCGGAGCAGATTTGTATATCCTTCCCGAGATGTTTTCCACAGGTTTCTGTACCGAACCTGAGGGGGTGGCAGAGCCTGCCGAGGGCGAAACTCTGCGCTGGATGCGTAGAAAAGCCGCTTCGGTTGGCGCAGCTTTGGCCGGAAGTGTGGCAGTGTGTGATGATGGAAAGTATTTTAATCGCTTTTACTTTGTAAAACCATGTGGCGATGTTGTCTATTACGACAAACATCACCTCTTTACTTATGGCGGCGAACACCTGCACTTTACGGCTGGTCAGCAGCGAGTAGTGGTGGAATATTGTGGTATTAGAATCTTGCTGGAGGTGTGCTATGATTTGCGTTTCCCTGTGTGGTCGCGAAACCATGGCGATTACGACATGATTCTATATGTCGCCAGCTGGCCCACCTCGCGAGTTGAGGCGTGGAATGCACTTCTTGTGGCACGAGCTATCGAAAATCAATGCTATGTAGCCGGTGTGAATCGTGTAGGAAAAGATCCGAAGTGCGACTATTGCGGTGGTAGTGTCATTATAGATGCCTACGGCAAAACATTGGCTTCGTGCGCCATGGGAGAGAGTTCTGCGGCTTCGGCTGATGTTGATATGGGGCTGTTGGAGAGTTTCAGGGCGAAGTTCCCTGTGCTGAATGATGCAGATTGAGAAAATTATTGTTAGGTTATGATACAAAGAAAACTGCTTTTGGGTGATGAGGCTATTGCTTTGGGTGCTATACATGCAGGTGTCAGCGGCGTGTATGCATATCCGGGCACTCCCTCGACCGAAATAACGGAATATATTCAGGCATGTGCCCCCGAGGTACGAAGTCGCTGGTGCACCAATGAGAAGACCGCCATGGAGGCCGCTCTGGGTATGTCTTATGCCGGAAAACGTGCGTTGGTATGCATGAAACATGTGGGCATGAATGTGGCGGCCGATGCTTTTGTAAATTCGGCGATTACGGGAGTCAATGGAGGTATTGTGGTCGTAGCTGCTGATGATCCTTCGATGCATTCGTCACAGAATGAGCAGGATTCGCGTTTCTATGGCCGTTTTGCCATGATTCCTATTCTGGAGCCATCCAATCAGCAAGAGGCTTACGATATGATGTCGCATGCCTTTGCTCTCTCGGAGCAGTTGCGATTGCCTGTTTTGATGCGTATAGTAACCCGTTTGGCCCACTCACGTGCTGGGGTGGAGGTTGCTGCTCCAATGGCACAAAACAAGTTGAAACCCGATAATGAACGTACCCATTGGGTTTTGTTGCCCGGCAATGCACGTCGTCAATATGCTTCTCTGGTCGAAAAGCAACCTCAAATGGCTGTGCTTGCCGAAGAGTCTGTTTATAACAGTTTTAAAGGTGTTGGCGAGCATCGTGCCAAGCTGGGTGTGGTGGCCTGCGGTATAGCGTATAACTACATAATGGAGCATAATCCTCAGCGATTGGGTGTTCCTGTGTTGAAAGTCTCGCAATATCCCCTGCCGGAAGGCGCTGTAAAAGCTCTGGCCTCTATGTGCGACGCATTGCTGGTGGCCGAAGATGGCCAGCCGATGGCGGAGGAGCAGGTTAAGGCTCTGTTGGGCGCAGATTATCCCATATATGGCCGTTTGAGTGGCGCTCTGCCTCGTATGGGCGAGCTTAATCCCGATAGCGTGGGTGCGGCAATAGGCATAGAGATGGCTGGCTCGTTCAATCCTGCCGAGAATGTCGTGCCTCGTCCTCCGGCATTATGTCAGGGTTGCGGTCATCGTGATGTATATGATGCATTGAATAAGGTGGCTGCCGAGTATGATGATGCGCGAATCTTTGGAGATATTGGTTGCTATACGTTGGGTGCATTGCCCCCGTTTAGGGCAATCGATAGTTGTGTGGATATGGGCGCCTCAATTACCATGGCCAAAGGTGCTGCCGATGCAGGCATACATCCGGCAATAGCCGTAATTGGCGATTCAACCTTCACCCATTCGGGCATGACGGGGTTGCTGGATGCAGTTAACGACAAGTCGAATATCACCGTTATCATATCCGACAATCTTACCACCGCCATGACAGGAGGTCAGGATTCGGCCGGTACAAATAAATTTGAGGCTATATGTCTGGGTTTGGGTGTTGAGCCCGAGCATGTGAGAGTGGTGGTGCCATTGCCGAAAAATATGGAAGAAATTACCCAAATTATCCGTCAGGAGATAGAGTATAAAGGTGTCTCGGTCATCATTCCGCGTCGAGAGTGTATTCAGACCCTCACTCGAAAGTTGAAGCAGAAAAAAGTGCAGTAAAGATGAAGAAAGATATAATACTGGCAGGTGTGGGTGGTCAGGGAATACTCACCATTGCCACTATAATTGGTGATGCGGCAGCAAATGCGGGGGTGAATCTCAAGCAGGCCGAGGTGCATGGCATGAGCCAGCGAGGGGGCGATGTGCAATCAAATCTTCGCCTGTCGAACGATGAGATTTATTCCGATTTAATAGCTTGCGGAAGTGCCGATTTGATAATCTCTATGGAGCCTATGGAGGCATTGCGCTATCTGCCATATCTGGCGGCCGATGGTAGAATTATCACCTCTTCACATAAATATGAAAATATCCCCAATTATCCCCGATATGAGGACTTGATGAAAGAGATTGGGTCGTTGCCGTCGGCTATAGCTCTTCCTATCGAAGATCTTGCCAAAGCGTCATCATTACCCAAAAGTGCCAATGTACTTTTGTTGGGTATGGCAGCGAAATATATCGAGATTTTAACTCCCGAGCAGTTGCGCGAGAGTATTGCAAGGGTGTTTGCTTCAAAAGGCGAAGGGGTTGTAGCCATGAATCAGCAAGCTTTTGATATTGGTTTGAATGCTGTAAAAGATAAATAACAGTCGATGAAGATTTTTAGTGAAGAACTGGTTGCCAAGGCTGTGCATGAATTGCATGTGGCCGATTTGGCACAAGCTACCATAGGTGAGGTGTTGCTTGTGGCTCAATATCTTGAGCAGGCTACGGGTATACCCTTTATCCGTATGGATCGGGGCTCTCCGGGATTGCCGGCCAACCGATTGGGCATTGAGGCCGAAAAGGCAGCGCTTGACCGTGGTGTTGGCTCGCAATATCCTGCAGCGGCGGGTGTGCCGGAGCTTAAATACGAGGCGTCACGCTTTGTTAAGGCATTCCTTGATATCAATATATCAGCTCGGTCGTGTGTACCAACTGTGGGAAGTGTGGCAGGCTCATTCGGCTCGTTTATAGCTTGTAGTCAGCGCATAAAGGGTAAGGATAAAGTGTTGTTTATTGACCCGGGTTTTCCTATTCAAAAATCGCAGTTGCGTGTGATTGGCGTAGGGTGGCGCGAGTTTGATATTTATAACTATAGGGGCGCTGCCTTGCGTGCGAAGTTGGATGAGATGTTGAGCGCAGGCGATATTGCCGCTATTGTCTACTCGAATCCCAACAATCCTGCATGGATATGTCTTGAGGAGGATGAATTGGCTATTATCGGAGAGTTGGCAACACGTTATGATGTAGTTGTGATGGAGGATCTGGCCTATTTCTGCATGGATTATCGC
Source organism: Alistipes sp. (assembly GCA_017935185.1). GTDB lineage: Bacteria > Bacteroidota > Bacteroidia > Bacteroidales > Rikenellaceae > Alistipes. The sequence continues at coordinate 59,044 of JAGBIC010000011.1, forward strand.
CATGACTTTGGTCGTCCGTTCTGCCCGCCATATCCGCCAACGGTGGCGCGTTATACCGACAACTATATATTGATGCTTTCGTCATCGAAGATTTTCAGCTATGCAGGTCAGCGTATGGCACTCACTTGTATCAGCGACGGCCTATTCGATAAGGTCTATCCGGCTATGGCAGAGCGATATAACGACTCAGGAGTTTTTGGCCAGACCCTGATTGCTTCAATATTATATATGATTACATCGGGTTGTACAGCTTCGACACAATATGCCTATGCCGAGATGCTGCGCCTTGCCACCGAGGGTGAGATAAACTTTGTGGAGGATACTCGTGAGTATGCCCGCCGAGCAGAACGCATGAAGCGGATATTTTTGGATAACGGTTTTCATGTCGTTTATGATTACGATGTTACAGAGAGGGTGGGGGACGGTTTCTTCTTCACCATCGGCTATGGTGATATGAGTGGCGGCGATTTGCTTAAAGAGTTGCTATATTATGGGGTTAGCAGTATATCATTGTCAACGACGGGAAGCGAGCAAAGAGGCGTTCGTGCCTGTACTTCGCGTATGCGTGAGGAGTTGTATGATGTGCTGGCTGAGCGCATGAAGGCCTTTAATGAAGACCATCCGTTATAAGATTTAAATACTAAACTATATATACCATGATTTGGAACCCAAACAAAGAGTGCATGAGTCGGGATGAAATGCATGATCTACAAGGTAAGCGATTGCAGAAACTTGTGGGGTATGTGTATCATAATGTGCCGTTTTATCGCAATAAGATGCAGGAACTTGATATAGCTCCCGAGGATATCAAGAGTATTGAGGATATCACAAAGTTGCCGTTTACTACCAAGCAGGATTTGCGTGATAACTATCCTTACGGGTTGCAGGCCGCTCCCTTGTCGGAGATTGTGCGCGTGCATGCTTCATCGGGAACTACGGGTAATCCGACTATTGTGGGCTATACCCGAAAAGATTTGGCAGTGTGGTCCGAGGTTATGGCGCGCTGTCTTACAGCCTATGGAGTTACTCGCGATGATACTTTTTCGGTGAGCTATGGATATGGTCTCTTTACTGGCGGTCTGGGAGCTCATTATGGTGTGGAGAATCTCGGAGCTACTGTTATTCCGACCTCTACGGGAAATACCGAGAAGCATATTCGTCTTATACGTGATTTGAAGATTAGCGGAATAGCCTGTACCCCATCATACGCCCTCTATTTGGCCGAAACACTCGAAAAGATGGGACTATCAAAGAAGGATGTCAGCCTTCGCATTGGCGCATTTGGAGCCGAGCCGTGGACCGAGAATATGCGAAAGGAGATAGAGGATCGTTTGGGTCTTAAGGCATATAATCTGTATGGCTTGAGCGAGATTATGGGCCCGGGTGTCTCATATGAGTGTGAGTGCCAGAGTGGCTCTCATATTGCCGAGGATCATTTCTATCCTGAGATAATCAATCCCGATACACTCGAACAGTTGCCTTATGGCGAGCAGGGTGAACTGGTGTTTACTACCTTGACCAAAGAAGGTATGCCTTTGTTGCGTTACCGCACAAAAGACTTGTGTACGCTCATGAGTGGGGATTGCCCTTGTGGAAGAACGGCAGTGCGCATGGGACGTATTGTCGGTCGTAGTGATGATATGCTTATTATTCGCGGCATCAATGTCTTCCCATCACAGGTCGAGAGTGTTATTCTCGATATGCCCGAGTTTGAGCCGCAGTATATGCTTGTTGTAGATCGTGTGAATAACCTCGATACCATTCAAGTGCAGGTTGAGGTGCGTCGCGATTTCTTCAATGATGATATCGGCCGTATGCTGGCCATGAAGAAACGCCTTGCCGACAAGTTAAAGAGCGTACTATCAATTGGTGCCGATGTTAAGCTTATGGAGCCTGGCAGTATCGAACGCAGCCAGGGCAAGGGCCGCCATGTGATCGATAATAGAGTTTTGAAATAATAAATGTGTACCGTATGACAATCAAACAATTATCTGTTTTTCTGGAGAACAAGAGAGGAAGAATCAATGAGGTTGCAAAAACCTTGAGTAAGCATGGTATCAATATGCATGCATTTAGTATGGCCGAAACGACCGATTTCGGTATTTTGCGACTTATAGTATCGGATGTTGAAAAGGCTGCCGAGATTCTGCGAGCCGAAAATTTCGCAGTTATGCTTACCGATGTGGCCTATGTTACATGCCATAACGAATCGGGGGCATTGGCTGAAATTCTGGAGTGTTTGTCTGATAATGAGGTATTCATTGAGTATATGTATGCTTTTGCAGAGGGAGATAAGGCTAATGTCGTTATCCGGTCGGGTGATATGAATAAATGCGTTCAGGTGCTCAAAGAGTGTAAATATGATGTTGTGAGAGATTTGTAAACTAATCGTATAAAAAATAGAGAGGCAGGTGTTAAAACCCGCCTCTCTATTTGTGTATAACATGCTTTACAAACCTCTGTTGCGAAGCAATGCATCAATCTTTGGCTCGCGGCCACGGAATGCTTTGTACATATCCATACCGTCATCAATGCCGCCCGGGGTGAGTACATACTTGCGGAATTTCTCGGCAACTTCCTGATTGAAAATGTCGCCCGTCTCGGCAAAAGCGTCAAATGCATCGGCATCGAGAACCTCTGCCCACATATAGCTGTAATATCCGGCAGTATAACCTCCACCCATGGTGTGGCTGAAGTTTGTCATGCGGTAACGGGGGAGAATCTGTGATGGGATGCCACGCTCGGCAAGTTTCTTGGCCTCGAAATCCATAACATTCAAGTTGGCAGGAATTTCAGTCAATACATGAAGATCCATATCACTGAGAGATGCGGCAACGTATTCAACCGTAGCGAAGCCCTGACCATACTTTGAACTCTCGACAATCTTGTTTACAAGTTCCATAGGTATAACCTCGCCTGTCTGATAGTGCTTGGCGTATACGGCCAGCACCTCGGGCTCGAAAGCCCAGTGCTCGTTAATTTGTGACGGCAGCTCCACAAAGTCGCGCTCTACACCACCTGCACCATTGTAGCGAACATCGCGCATAAAACTGTGCAATGCGTGGCCAAATTCATGGAAAATAGTCTCCACGTTGTCGATGCTCTGCAATGCAGGGCCGTCGCCTGTGGGTGCGGTCATGTTACAGCAGTTCACAACGATGGGGATAATACGCTTGCCATTCTCGTAGCGTTGGCCACGGAATGAGGTACACCACGCGCCGGCATTCTTGCCATCGCGCGGGAAGTAGTCGCTGTAGAAAATTGCCAGCAATGTGCCGTCGCGGTCAATAACCTCAAAGGCTTTTGCAGTGGGTTCGTATGAGGGGACTTCTGATGTGATCTCCTTGAAAGTAAGTCCATAGAGCTTGTTGGCAACATAGAATACACCCTGCAAAACATTGTTTATCTCAAGGTATGAGCGAATCTCCTGCTCATCAACAGCGTATTTAGCCTGTTTTGCCTTGTCCTGATAATACATGTAGTCCCAACCCTCGGGCTCGAAGTTTTTGCCCTCTTTGCGAATCTCGGCGCGGATGTCGGCAATCTCCTCCTTGGCCTTCTTTACCGCGGGCTCCCAAACCTGATCCAAAAGGTTGTAAACAGCCTCGGGAGTCTTTGCCATGCGGTCCTCAAGTGCCATCTCTGCGTAGTTGTTGTAGCCCATTAACTTTGCCTTCTCAAGACGCAGGGCAACAATCTTTGCCGAAATGGCCTTGTTGTCATACTCGTTGTCCTGGTTGCCACGGTTGTAGTAAGCTTTATAGACCTTCTCTCGCAACTCGCGATTTTCGCAGTATTGCAGTACGGGGTTGCAGCTGGGGCGTTGCATGTTGAACATCCATTTGCCCTCCTGACCATTGTCTGCTGCCATCTTTGCTGCTGCATCGATGTTGGCTTGGGGCAGACCCTTAAGCTCCTCGAGAGAGTTGGCGACCACGAATGTGTTGTTTGTCTCGTGCTGGAGATTTTGTGAGAATGTGAGCTGCAACATCGAGAGTTCCTGATTCAACTCACGCAACTTGGCTTTGTCGGCCTCGCTCAACTCGGCTCCACTGTTCACAAAACGCTTGTAGGTGTTTTCCAATACCTTAGCCTCCTCAGCCGTGAGCTTGAGATTATCCTTCTGATCGTAAACGGCCTTAACTCGTGCAAAAAGTTTGGGATTGAGGTTAATATCGTCGCTGTGGGCTGATGATATGGGCGACATCTCCTTTTGCAGGGCGCGAATCTCGTCGTTTGAATTACTGCTCGACAGTGGGCTGAATGTGCCGCGTACCTTGCTCAAAAGCTTGCCGCTTTGGTCCATTGCTACAATAGTGTTCTCGAAGGTGGGAGCTTCGGGATTGTTGATGATAGCCTCTATCTCGGCCTTCTGCTCCTCCATGCCTCGCAACATACCTTCACGATAGTGGTCGATGGTGATCTCCGAGAAGGGTGCAATGCCGTGGGGTGCTGTAAACTCATTGAAAAGCGGGTTATCCGACTTCTGTGAGCCGCAACTACAAGCGACAACAGCTACTGCCGCCGCCAAAATCTGGTTTCTGAATTTCATATTATTTATGCGTTTTTAGTAATCTTTATGCACAAATATACAAAATGTTTGTTAATTTTGTAGTACATATTTACAAAACACGGAAAGTGTAAGTTTATTCTTGTTGTTGGAACGTAGGAAATTCTAAACAGAAGGGAGGATAGGCGGACATCTTGCCGCGTCATATCCATTATGGATATTGGCGTGGGCTGTTGCTTATTTTATCTTCAAGGTACTTCCTACGACCTCAACAACTGAAATAAGTTTTCAGCACCACGCTGTCTTTTTTTAATCAATAAGCCATCATTTGAAAAACGCTATCCGACAGATACAAAAATCCCCATAATTCGTGATTGAATTACGGGGATTTTTTTTATATCAAAAGTTACTGCGAGTGAGTCGATTTACATCTTCCCAATCGCTATAACCTTCTGAATTACTCAGCCATAGCCTGTTGAACGGCAACGGCAACAGCAACGGTAGCACCTACCATCGGGTTATTACCCATACCCAGGAAGCCCATCATCTCAACGTGTGCGGGAACAGATGAAGAACCTGCAAACTGAGCGTCAGAGTGCATACGACCGAGTGTGTCTGTCATGCCGTATGATGCCGGGCCTGCACCCATGTTGTCGGGGTGCAATGTGCGGCCTGTGCCACCACCTGATGCAACAGAGAAGTACTTCTTGCCAGCCAAAACGCGCTCCTTCTTGTAAGTACCTGCAACGGGGTGCTGGAAACGGGTGGGGTTGGTTGAGTTACCGGTGATAGATACATCAACGTCCTCCTTCCACATCACTGCAACGCCCTCGCGAACGTCGTCAACACCATAGCAGCGTACCTTTGCGCGCAAGCCGTCAGAGTAAGCAGTCTCCTCAACTACTGAAACCTCACCAGAGTAGTAGTCGAACTGGGTCTGAACATATGTAAAGCCGTTGATGCGAGAGATAATCTTCGCAGCGTCCTTACCCAAACCGTTCAAGATAACGCGCAAGGGGTTCTTGCGAACCTTATTTGCCATCTCGGCAATCTTAATAGCGCCCTCGGCAGCTGCGAATGACTCGTGGCCGGCCAAGAATGCGAAGCACTGTGTCTCCTCGCGGAGCAAGCGAGCAGCCAAGTTACCGTGGCCGATACCTACCTTACGGTCGTCGGCAACAGAACCTGCGATACAGAATGCCTGCAAACCCTCACCGATAGCCTCGGCAGCGTCAGCAGCATTTGTGCAGCCCTTCTTGATGGCGATAGCAGCACCTACTACATAAGCCCACTTTGCGTTCTCGAAGCAGATTGGCTGTGTCTCCTCACACATCTTGTATGGGTCCAATCCCTTCTCATCGCAAATTGCCTTTGCCTCC
>JAGBIC010000012.1 GCA_017935185.1 Alistipes sp.
ATGCCGGTACGGTTGTCGAGGTTCTTGTAGCAGAGGGCGACAATGTGCAGAGCGATGCTCCGATGATTATGATACAGTAATCTGATAATAGTTAAATATTTACTAATAGCAACTTAAACTAAAGGAGAAAGTAATTATGGGATTTATCAAAGAATTTAAGGCCTTTGCCGTCAAGGGTAATGTGATGGATATGGCTGTCGGTGTAATCATCGGTGGAGCATTCGGAAAGATTGTTACATCGCTTGTGAATGATATCTTGATGCCGCCCATCAGTGCACTCATGGGTAATACCGATTTCTCGGACTTGAGAGTCGATCTGTCGGCTGTCCGTAACGCAGTCTCTTCGGCAAGCGATGCTGTGGTCAATGCTGTGGCCGGTGCAGATGGTGTTGTTGAGAAGGCTGCAGAGGTGGCTCCGATCTATTGGAACTATGGTGCGTTTATCCAGCAGTGCATCGACTTTCTTATTTTGGCATTCTGTGTCTTCTTGATGGTTAAGATGATGAATAAGCTTATCAAGAAGGAGGAGGCGAAGCCTGCGGCACCCGCTCCGGCACCTGCACCTTCGAAGGAGGAGGTTCTGTTGACCGAAATTCGCGACCTGCTCAAGGAGAAGAAATAGTTGCTGACTCTTTTCGGATCTATAGGGACGATGCTTGTGTTTAGGCATCGTCCTTTTTTGTCTGCATAAATATATTCGAGATGTAGACCGTGAAGAGAGGCAATACCAACATTCCGAACAGCGGCAACATCACAGCCAAGATTTTGCCAATGGCGGTAATCGGTGTTAGCGATGAGCCGACGGTGGTCATATTCATAAATGCCCACCAGAGTGCATCTCCGAAGTTGTGTAGCCCCGAGTTGATGCCGAGCTCGAAGTCGTAGAATATCAGAGCCGAGAGATAGGTGAAGAGTAACAATGTGAAGGCGTAGGCTGCGAATAGGCGTTTTATGCCATCCTTGACCACCCACTGCGCCACAAGGTATACAGCCAGCAACATCCTTAGTATGGGGATTGTGGTTAGTACTATAGTCCATTCTCGCGGTGGCGGTACTCCGAGCCATTCGACGATATTGAGGTAAGGTACCGATAGCACCAGAAACAGTATATTGCGGTATAGAAAGCGCCATTTGTGCTCCTCGGCAGATATGCGCACCGCAAAGTCGAGCAGAAATATGGCACATACGGCGAGTTGGAGGGTCATATACCATTGAGAGAAGTGTGTGTGACTACCCCATAGGATCTCGTATGAGAGTGCCACAAGCAGAGCCACAGCAGCAAAGAGAGTTGCTGTGCCAACAAAGGCTGTGACAAATCTGTTGAGCCGTGGGAGTTGATCCATTGGTCTGTTTTTGATGCTGATGGGTCAAAAGCGGTGCCATTGTATGGGTTTTACCTCGGTTTGGATGCAATAATTGTGAAAAAAAATCAAAAAGATTTTGCATGAAAGAAATTTTCGCTTATCTTTGCACTCGCTTTTAGGGCATGGCGGGATAGCTCAGCTGGTTAGAGCGCATGATTCATAATCATGAGGTCGAGAGTTCAAGTCTCTCTCCCGCTACAAGACAAACGAAAACACTGAACTTATGTTCAGTGTTTTTTTTATTATATGTAGCTTCAAACTTGTTTGAATGGCCACATATAATAAAAAAGCGCACGATGC
>JAGBIC010000013.1 GCA_017935185.1 Alistipes sp.
CCGTCGTGTAGTAGCTACATTCAAGGATGAGGCCGAGGAGAACTCGTACATCAATACTACGGGTCTTGAGGCCGCTTTGGTAGCAGCCGAGCGAAATATGCGTCACGAGTTTTCAGGTGACGGAGCTCCGATCATGTACCAGTATATGGCATCGGATATGGGTGTAAGTGGTAAGATCGACGATAAGAGCTCACCCTTCGACTTTGTGGTTCGTATGCTTCCCACTATCAATCAAAATGAGGTACGTGACCGTCGTGGCTGGTATTGGGACGAGGGTTGGAAAGGTGTCAAGTATGCCAACACAGCCTTGGACCGTCGTGTAGTAGCTACATTTAAGGATGAGGCACAGGAGAATGAGGTGATCGGGGTGAGGGCATTTCGTTGGTGATACCTGCGGTACAGTTTTGGCTTTGATGGCTCGTTTGTTCTACTCATTGTCGTTTACTACTTTTTGAACAAAATTTGGCGTAATATATCGTTTGCTGATATGTTTTATCTATTATATTTGCACTCGAAATGCGGTGCAGATGTTTAGCTGGCGGCGTTACTGCGTGATTGAGCAGAGGAAAAGGTTGGTTAGGTGTTCTTTGCGTATATTATGTTTGCGGTGGGGATTGGTCATTTTGTAGAGCGATATAACCCAAAACGGAAAAACTTGAAAACTTTTTTTGTTTTTTAGTCTTCTTGTGTTATATTTGCAATCCAATTAACCTGCAAAAGTATGACTCAACACGAAAAAGTTAGGGCGCATGTATCTCAAATGATTCTTAATCTGGGAATCAAATCGGTGCGTATGGATGATGTGGCAGCAGATCTTGCCATGTCGAAACGTACTCTGTATGAGATGTTTGGCGATAAGGAGGAGCTGCTCTATCAGAGTATTGTTTACCTGATGGAGGAGCGTAAGCGACTAATGAGTCAACGTGTGCAGCATTGCCAAAATATGCTGGAGGTGCTTCTTGTCAGTGTGCGAACGCTGTGTGTCGAGGATCGCATGGGTGATATTGAGCGCAGGCTTACCGCCAATCTCAAGAAGTTCTATCCCGAAATTTTGGATAGGGCGCAGCAGTATCATGCCGAGATGGGTTTGCAGGGGTTGAAATATGCCCTCGACCAGTGTCGTAATGAGGGTTATCTCGATCCCTATGCCGATATCGAGCTTATGGCGCAGCTCTTTTTCCGTTCTACGGGAGTAATGATGGGCGATATGAATATAAAAATGCCCGAAGGGGTGAGTCGTGAGCAGGCCTTTGGTGCATTGGTGATAAACTTCCTGCGAGGATTGTCGTCAGCGAAGGGCTTGATGGTAATCGACGAGATTTTGACTCGCGAGAGGAGTCAGCAGCAAGATGAAAAATAATAACTTGATAATAATTTATTTATAGTATGAAACTCAAGAATCTCTTTTTTACGTTATTGACAGCCGTTGTTGTCATGGCGGTGCCTGCAATGGCACAGGAGAATACTGAAGTTGCAGTCCAGTCGGAGCCTCTGGTAATCACGCTTGAGCAGGCGCTGGAGATTGCACTCAGTGAAAATCCGACGGTGAAAATCGCCGATCAGACAATTGAAACCAAGAAGTACGCCAAAAAGGGTACTTATGCAGCGTTGTGGCCCGAAATCTCGGCCTCAGCTACATATCAGCGTTATATCGAGAAACCTTCGTTCCATATCATGGGCCAGACCTTGCGTATGGGTACTACCAACAATATTAACGGTGGTTTTTCGGCTGCTATGCCATTGATAAATGCACAGTTGTGGAAGTCGCTCAAGCTATCGGCCCTAGACGTGGAGTTGGCTGTTGAGCAGGCTCGTTCATCACGCATCGACATGGTAGAGCAGGTGTCGAAGGCCTATTTTCAGGTGTTGCTGGCAAAGGATTCATATAATGTGTATAAGCGTGTTTACGATAACGCTGTCGAGAATCATAAAATCGTAGAGAAGAAATATGCCGTAGGAGCTGTGTCAGAGTATGATTTTATCCGCTCGCAGGTGTCGGTATCGAACGCCGAGCCCAATGTTTTCAATGCCGAGAACACTATCGTTGTGGCTTTGTGGCAATTGAAGGCGTTGTTGGGTCTGGATCTTGAGAAGGATATCGATTGCGTGGGTACTCTGGCTGATTACGAGGCCGATATTACTTCTCAGATTGAGGTTGCAGGGCTGGAGAATAATAGCACCATGAAGCAGTTTGATATTCAGGAGGATATGCTGTTGCAGGCTCTTAAGGTTAAGCGTGCTGCAAATATTCCTTCGTTGGCAGCTTCGATAAACTATATGTGGAATGCCATGGATGAGACTATGGCCTTGGCTCACTATCGTTGGATGGGTTCTTCTACCGCTGCTTTTAGCTTAAGCATCCCCATTTTCTCGGGCGGTAAGCGTCGTGCCGAGATCAAGCAGGCGAAGATCGAGTTGAGCAACCTGAAGTTGCAGCGTGAGAACACTGAACGTCAGTTGCGTACAGCAGCTATGTCGTATTATAGCAATATGCTCACCAATGTGAAGCAGTATCACGCTTCGTCAGAGAATATTTCTCAGGCAAAACGCGGTTACGAGATTGCTGTGAAGCGTTACGAGGTTGGTGGCGGAACACTCGTCGATGTCGATAACTCACAGTTGGCATATACACAGGCCGAGTTGTCGCGTTCAACAGCAATTTATGATTATCTTGTGAATCGAGTTTCGATGGCCAAGATTCAGGGAGCCTATTCATTAACAGAAAACTAATAAGAGAGAGATATGAAAGTAAATGGAATTATCAGAATGCTGCTCGTGGGTGGCATTTGCATCGCAACTATGGCTTGCCAGTCGAAGAAGGCAGCCGAGACAACTGTGGTAGAGGTGGCTAAACCAAAGGTTACTACTGCCGTGGTACATATTGAGGAGGTAGAGCAGCAGAACACCTTCACAGGAAACGTAGAGGGCTATGCCGTTAATAATATTACGCCCCAGCAGGCTCGTCGTATCTCACGCATGTTGGTGGATGTTGGTGATAAGGTATATGCAGGTCAGAAGCTTGCCGAGATGGATAACTCTGCATTGGTGCAGGCTAAGGCTCAGTATGAGAACAATAAAGCTAATTTCGAGCGCTCGGACGAACTTTATAAGTTTGGCGGCGAGTCAAAGGCCAATTGGGAGGCTGTGAAGACTGCTTATGAGGTGTCGAAGTCAACTTATGAGAATATGTTGGAGAATACAAGCCTGATATCTCCCATTTCAGGTGTTGTGACAGCTCGTAACTATGACAATGGCGACATGGTAGGTGGTATGCCTATATTCGTTGTTCAGAAGATTAACCCTGTTAAGGTTTTTGTGAATGTGTCGGAGTCTTTGTATACACACATCAAGAAGGGTATGAAGGTGGATGTTGAGCTTGATGCTCTTCCCGAGCAGAAATTCGAGGGTAAGGTATCTCGCATCACTCCCTCTATCGACCCCACAACCCGCACTTTCGAGGTAGAGGTGACTGTTGCCAATGCCAAAGAGCTTATTAAGCCCGGTATGTATGCGCGAGTAGTCATGAATTACGATGCCCACAATAACATCGTTGTTCCCGATAGAGCAGTAGTGAAGATGCTTGGTTCTGGTGACCGTTACATTTATGTATACAAGGCCGATGGTACAGTATCTTATCAGAAGGTTGAGTTGGGTCGCCGTATGAATGACAAGTATGAGATTTTGAGCGGTATTGCTGATGGTGATGAGATCGTTGTTACCGGTCAGAGTGCTTTGAAGGATGGTATAGCCGTTGAGCGTGTAAACTAATCTGTTGTAGCAATTTTGGTTGAATAGAAAAAGTAGAATACGATGAATATATATAAAACATCGGTCAATAACCCTGTAACCACCATAATCCTCTTTGTGGCCATTATGTTTATGGGTGGTGTGGCGTTATCACGACTAGGTATTGACCTCTTCCCCGATATCGAGTCGAATGCCATGATGGTTATGACGACGTATCCGGGTGCAAGTGCCGAGGATATCGAGAACAACGTAACACGTCCTATCGAGAACGTGTTGAATGGTGTAGACCATCTTAAGGATATTACTTCACAGTCAAAGGAGAATATCTCGATTGTAACACTGGAGTTTGAATATGGCTACGATTTGGACATTTTGGCCAATGATGTCCGAGATAAGCTAGATATGCTGTCAACACTTCCCGATGGAGTGAGCCAGCCTATCATCTTCAAGTTCTCTTCAGATATGATTCCCGTATTGATGGTGGGTGTCACAGCGAAAGAGAGTATGTCGGGATTGTATAAGATTCTCGATGACCAGATTGTAACACCGTTGGCACGTGTGAGTGGAGTGGGTACGGTATCTATTGCCGGTATTCCCCAGCGCGAGATTCAGGTTTATTGCGATCCTAATAAATTGGAGGCTTATGGCCTTACAATCGAGCAGATATCTTCTTCTATTGCATCGGTAAACCGCAATACTCCCGCGGGTTCGTTTGATGTAGGTTCAAATGCATATTCTTTGCGTGTGGACCATGAGTTTGAGGATCCAAGTGAGATGTACAACCTTGTTATCGGCTATCGTAATGGTGCGCCCATCCTGTTGAGCGATGTAGCATCTATTAAGGATACCGTTCAGGAGCGTATTCAGGAGGCTTACAATAATGGCGAGCAGGGCGGTATGATTATCGTTCAGAAGAAGTCGGGTGCCAACTCCGTGAAGATTGCACAGAGCGTGCAGGCGTATCTCAACGAGATTAAGGGCAACCTGCCTACGGATGTCGAGCTTTTCACTATCATGGATACCTCTGATAATATCGTTTCGACCGTAAATTCTTTGCGAGATACTATTATAACCACATTCGCGCTTGTGATGTTGGTAGTGTTCTTGTTCCTAGGTCGTTGGCGTGCAACTATCGTGGTCGTGCTTACAATCCCCATTTCGTTGTTGGCAGCAGTAATCTATATCCTCGCTACGGGTGAGACTTTGAATATCATTACAATGTCATCGCTCTCTATCGCAATCGGTATGGTTGTGGATAATGCTATTGTGGTATTGGAGAATATTACAACCCATATCGATCGTGGTGCAATGCCTAAGCAGGCTGCTATTTTTGCAACCAAAGAGGTGGGTATCTCGGTTATGGGTGGTACGTTAACTACTATCGCGGTATTCTTGCCTTTGACCATGGTTACAGGTATGGCCGGAATCTTGTTCAATTCGATGGGTTGGATGGTAACAATCACCCTTACAGTATCTACCATTGCCGCTATTACCTTTACTCCGGTTTTGTGTTCTCTTATGATGAAGAAGAACCCCAAGAAGGCATGGTTCCAGGGTAAGATTGATGCCGTGATGGAGCGTTTCAACAACTTCTATGGTGGTATCTTGTCATGGTGTGTTCGTCACCGTAAGACCGTGATCCTCGGCATGATGTTTATGGCCGTTGGAGTTGTGGGGGCATTGATGCCATTCCTTAAGTCAGAGTTCTTCCCTGTGCAGGATAGTGCGGCAATCTCGGCTGAGATTCAGTTGCCAGCGGGTACACGTCAGGATATTACCCGTGATTTGGCTCTTGAGTTGAGTGATCGTATTCAGCAGGCATATAAGAACGAGGTTCTGAATGTGAGTGTTCGTGAGGGTCAGGCTGATACCGATAATACATTTGCATCATTGCAGACAAACGGTACCCACGTAATCTCGATGAATATACGTTTTGTGAAGAAAACTGAGCGTGATATCGGTTTGACCGAGATAGGTGACGGTATTCGTAGGATTCTGGATGAGTACTCTATCATCCGTAAGTATACCGTAACCGAGGGTGGTGGCGGTATGGCCGGCAAGACCTCTGTGGATATCGAGATTTATGGTTATGATTTCGATACCTCAGATGCATTAGCCGAGCAGGTAGCTCAGATGTTCCGTGGTATGGAGGGCTGTACCGAGGTTACCATTTCTCGTGACGAGTATACTCCCGAGTACCATGTAGACTTTGATCTGGAGAAGTTGGCCGCCTGTGGTTTGGATGTAACAACCGCGTCAACATATCTGCGTAACCGAATCAACGGTTCTGTAACATCATTCTATCGTGAGGATGGAGATGAGTATGATATTCGTGTACGTTACGACCGCCAGTTCCGCGAGTCTATCGAGGCCATCGAAAATATCACCATCTATAATCAGATGGGTCAGGGTATCAAGATTCGTGATATCGGTGTGGTTAAAGAGGCTTCAACTCCTCCTGCTATTACCCGTAAGAATCGTGAGCGTTATGTTACCGTATCGGGTGTTGTTGGTGCAGGATATGCATTGAGTGAGATCGTGGAGAAGGCCGAGGCCGGTATGGCAAATATCAAAATGCCTACAGGATTTATGTGGCAGATCGGTGGTACTTACGAGGATCAGCAGGAGACCTTTGGCGATTTGATTCTGCTTATGGGCTTGATGGTTGTGCTGGTGTTTGTGATTATGGCATCGCAGTTTGAGTCACTTACCTATCCGTTTGTAATTATGTTCTCATTGCCCTTCGCAGTTGTGGGTGTGATTATCGGTTTGGCTGTTACAGGTACTCCGCTTAACATTATGTCGTTGTTGGGTATATTGATGCTTATCGGTATTGTGGTGAACAATGGTATTGTGCTTGTGGATTACACCATACTCTGTCGTGAGCGAGGTATGAGCATACTGGATGCTGTCGTTACAGCAGGCCGTAGCCGTCTGCGTCCTATCTTGATGACTACATTGACAACAGTCTTGGGTATGGTTCCTATGGCTGTTGGTAATGGTGTAGGTTCAGAGATGTGGAACTCACTCGGTATGTCGGTAGCATGGGGTCTGTCGTTCTCTACTTTGATTACATTGATCCTTATTCCTACGCTCTTTGCATCGTTCGCAATACATGGCGAGAATCGTCGTCAGAAGAAGTTACAGAAGGCGAATAACTAAACACTATTAAGTATGAAAGCAGTATTTTTGTCATGTAACCAGTCGATGTACGATGCGGTTATAGATATAATGAATGAGATGTCAATCAAGGGCTTTACCGGCTGGGAGGAGCTTATTGGTCAGGGCTCTAACGATGGCGAGCCCCATTTGGGAAACCATGCATGGCCTACCATGAACTCGGCTTTGATCTCTGTAATGGAGGATGACAAGGCCACCGAGTTTATGGCTCGATTGAAGCAACTTGATGAAGATAATTGCAAGCAGGGTCTTCGTGCTTTTGCCTGGGAGATAACCGCTGCAATTTAGTTCGCACCTAATAAATGATAGAGGCTGCATGAATCCATGCAGCCTCTATTTTTATGGAATAGCCCCAAGCTATTTATTGTCGTATTTTTGACATAAGAACCTATATCCAATTATACCCACATAGCCAGCTAAAACTCCAACTGCAGCCCCGAGCAGGATATCGAACGGGAAGTGGTAGGCCAAATATATGCGTGAGTAGCAAATAAGTATTACTGCGGCAATCATTGTGTATGTGAGCCATCGTCTGCCAATTGCATATATAGATATCATTGCCAGAGCCACCATTGTACCGGCATGAGCCGATACAGTACCGTAAAGCCCCCCTTCTGCAATCTTATGTATGGCGTGTTGTAATTCGGGTGTGTGCATCGGGCGTAGTCGTGCGGGGAATGAAGCCCACAGGTTTTTTAGTATGCCTGAGTGCTTGAAAATACCCGCAATCATATCGGTGATGACTACAGCTGCAACAACCATCAATAAGAAGAATATAACTCTTCGCCAGCCGTATTGTCGCCATAGAATGAATAGTGTTATTATATACAACCACGCCCATGTGTAAGGGATGGAGGCGGCTGTCATTATGGTGTCTACAACCGTGCCGCCATCGAAATTCAATAGCAGGAAGAGGTCGTGGTCAAAGGTGTATAATAGATTGTTCATTTAATTATTATCTTTTCCAATCCTGCAACCAGCGCTCAAGCTCGGCAGTCCACTCTCGTTTGTAGGGCATGCTCTCTTTGTAACCCCAGCCGTGGTCGCCTGTGGGGTAGATAAACAGTGCTGCTGAAATCTTATTTTTGCGTAGTGCGGTGAAGTAATCAACGCTGTCGCTGCACGGCACAGTCTTGTCGTCGGCCGAGCATACGATAAATGCGGGAGGAGTATCCTCCTTTACCTGCTTTATAGCCCAATATTTGTTCATTGCCTCTTCGCTCTTGTCCCCCTTGAGCAGCAATGATGACATATATTCGTTCATAGAGAGGAATGGATAGAGAAGAACCTGAAAATCGGGCCTATTCTCTTTGGATGTAAATTGTGTTGCAGTTTGTGCCGCAAGGTTGCCACCTGCCGAACCACCCATTACACCCACCTTCGTGGGGTCAACATTCCACTCTGCGGCGCGCTCTCGCATGATGCAGATAGCCTGCTGGGCATCACTTAGGGGAATGGTAATATCGCCGTTGGGCATGCGGTATTTCAACACGGCATAGGTTATTCCCTGCTTGTTAAACCATGTCGCCATATCGTGACCCTCATGATTCATAGCCAAGCGACTGTACCCACCACCCGGGCAGGCAATGATTGCAGGGCTTCCTGCTGTACCTGCGGGATATACGTATAAAGCTGCTTTTGACACATTACCTATACGGCCATTTGCAAACTCTTTTTCAGGGCCTGTTAAGCCGTTGTCGTTGGGCGCTCCGTTGGGCCATAAATCCACAATAATAGGCTTTAGACGTTCTGCGTCAGTAACTTGAACATAGGTTTGTGCTTGTGCAAGCGAGATGCTCAGGTAACATAGTGTTACTGCTAATGTGAAAATACGTTTCATGATTATTGATTTTATAGTTTTGGTTGTCGTTTATTGTATGTTATATCCGCTAACTACAACTTTGGGCTTGTTGCCTCGGCTGTCGATATCTTTCCAATTAAACTCAACGAGTTTCTCCTCGCCCGGTAGTAGCGCAAAGTAGTTGTCGGAATAGAATATGGGTAGAATCTGCTCACCATCCTTGTCACCCATTACGTTAATGCGGATCATAAGTGCAGGAGTCTTGCTTTCATTCTTCAGGGTGATTGAGCCGCTCCATAGGCCGTCTTGTTGCGCAGTGACGATATTTTGGCGTAGTTTTACCTTCGGCATACTCTTGATGGCCTGATAATTGCCCTCCTCGGTGCCACGGATGTAGAAGTTATCTGAGATAATCTTGTCGCCCTCCGTCAGGTATAGCTTGACAAAATGAGCAGCGCTGACTGATGCGGGGAACTCCAACTTAATGCAGCTGATAGTGGTATCTTCCGTGCTTTGCACCTCGGCGCTCTTCTCCCACGCTATGCTACCATCAAGATTGATTATCTGTGCCGTGGCCGTGAGTACGGGGTGGCTACCAGCGTGGTAGTTGACTACCTCGATTTCATCGGTGGCGGCGTTCCACTGAATGTGTAACGGCTCGTTGGCCTTCTTGCAGCCAAAGTAGGCGGCTGTGGGTTCGAAATAGTAGTCGTATGTCTGCCAAACCATCGAGGGCCATGCCGGATGTGTCATCCAAAGCAGCAAACCTTTGCGGTTGAGGCTGCGTGATTCAAACATCGCTCGGTAACCATCGTAGTTCACCCATTGTGCCAAATCTGTAAACTCTTTAGCGCTCTCGGGCTTGCCGAAGCCCTTCTCGATTATGGCATTGAACGACTCTCCGCCTTGTGCTCCCTGCATTGTGTAGTCATGCTGGCCCCATTTGTTGCTTTGCGGCCACAAATCTTCGGGTTTGAGTGTGCGAGCCAGACTCTCGTAGTTCATCACATTGGGCATACCTCGTTCGCTGTGGAACTTGTCGCTACCACTCTTCAAAGTGAAATACTCTTTGACGGGTAGGGCACGATATGGGCCGTGTCCGCTTACAACCTCGTCGGCAGAGCTCGATATGTAGTGAATGTCGGGGTGTCCCTCCTTAATTATGCGGCGTAGTGCCTTGTCGATAACCTCTGGCGGGAATCCCTCGTTTCTTCCGCAATATATGCCTATTGAGGCGTGGCTGCGGATACGGTGCAGATAGTCGTCTGCGTTGGCAATAAACATCTCGTTGTCGTAGGGGTCGGGCCCATCGGCAGGGTTGGCTAGCCAGAAGTCCTGCCATACCATTATTCCGTGGCGGTCACAAGCCTCATATAACTCCTCATCACCAATCTGTCCTACCCAGTTACGCATCATTGTAAAGTTCATGTTGGCGTGGTGAGCCACCGCAATATCGTATTCTCGGCCTCGGTAGTTGAGGTTGTTTTCACCAAATCCCCAGTTACCGCCACGACCAATAAAGCGGCGGCCGTTGATGTATAGGCTCAGAATGCTGTTCTCTTCGTTGTAATCCATTTGACGAATACCGACCTTGAATGTCTTTTTGTCGGATAGCTTTCCATCAATAGCAAAGGCGAACTCGGCATCGTAGAGATATGGCTCGCCGTAGCCGTTTGGCCACCACAAACGCAAAGCCTGATTGCTCAGCTGTGGGTAATTCGCAGGCTCAAATTTTACCGTGCGGCACTCTGCGGCCGAAAGTTCTATCTCTTTTTCAAAGGTTATATCACCAACTTTGCCGGTTAGTTTACCCTTTATTGGCGCGTTGGAATGATTCTTTACAATCACTTCGGGGGTAAGCGTCGCCAAAGTGTCGGGTAACGATAGCTTGGTCAGCACAAAGGGATCCTGAACGGTGACCTTGCCACTTGTTGAGAGGTATACATCGTTGTATATTCCTATGTTGCGGCCTCTGATTGTAGAGATCCAATCCCAACCTATAGATGCATGGAATGTGGGGTTGTCGGCACCCAATATTCCACCGTTAAAGTCGGTGTTTACCTCGTTTTTCTCTTTTATTGCGCCTATATGCTCATTCTTGATAATCTCGACAGCGACAACATTTCTACCGGCGACAACATGGTCGGTAATGTCGAACTTTCCTCGCATAAACGCACCCTCGATGCGACCTATTTTTTTGCCGTTGAGGAAGATGTTTGCTTTCCAGTTAATACCGTCGAAATTTATGAAGAGTCGCTCTTGGTTGAAATTCTCGGGGACTACAAATTCGTTGCGATACCAGAAATTAGAGTTGAAGAATGACTCCGAGATATGGAAAATGTTGTCGGCATAGTTGGGATTGGGAATTGCGCCGACATTCTTGTAACTTGTAAGTACAGTGCCCGGAACGGTTGCCACGATCCAGTTTTTGGTATTGAATCCTGTGGTTGAGATCTCCTCGCCGGCAGCCGAAACCTGTGAAGCTCGTTGCAGATTCCAGCCTCCTCCCGAAAGATTCATACGATTGCCGTTGGCCGAGGGTTGCGGCAATGGTTGAGCAACAATGCCGCCTCTACCCATTATCTCTATTTCGCTTAATATGTAATTTTTGCTGTCTTTAGCCTCCTGCATCAGAATTCGAACATAGCGGGCCTTGCCTTTACACTCGATTTCATCATCAGTCTTGTCGCTCGCGGGCAGAGTAGCTATATCGCGCCACAGCTTGGCATCGTTCGATGTTTGAATCTTGCCTTGTGTAGCTTTGTTAATCCAATGCAATTTTATGCAGTCGAACTCTGAGATGCTACCTAAATCAATATATACCCACTGCTCGCCTATGCCTTCACTCATCCATGCGCTACCGTAGAATTTTGATGGCAAAAAGTCTACCTGCGTGTTGCCATTGAAGAAGTCAACTGCAGTGAACGACCACTCTATGCCGCCTTTGAGGTTGAATGATAGGCGATAGTGTGAATAGTTGTCGCAGTTCGTTAGCGAAATGCTCTCGTCGAGAGAACGCGTGGGATATGATATGGGCTCGCTCTGTTTGTTGGGGTCGGTGTGCATGATGTGGCTGCCTGCATGGCCGGGCATATTTTTGCCTCCGATGCGGCCGAGTTCTATCCACTTGTTGCCATCATTTGATGCGTGGCAAATAATCTCGAATGAGCCATCGGCCTTAGCTTGGTCGTAGGCTACGTTGCCCTTAAATGCTATTCTATCAACCTTTTCACTCCAATTATGCAAGGTGTAATGCAAATAGATATTATCGCCCTGAATTGTGTTCTTTGAATATTTGCCGTTGTCGATACTCCACTCGCGTTCGCGTTTAGGCAGGTTTCCCGTCGGCGTGTGGAGTGTTATATAGGCAGGCTCTTGAGCGGTTATAACTCCGTCGGTCACAAGTTGAGCCGTGAGGTTGTAGTCGTAACTCGATGAGTGAAATGCTGTGCGGTTTAGCGCAATATTGCGATAAGTATCGTAGTCGGGTTGCAGTGTGGGCGAAAAATCTTCGCTGGGCAAACCCGGATAATTTCCAATGCCTCGTGTGTAGTAGTCGGAGCGTTCTGTTGCTATATTATTTGTCGATGAGTTTGAGCAGGCTGTGCATATAACTGCAATGACTGTGGCCAAAATGGTGCGTGATGTCAAAAATTTCATACTCTGGTTATTATATTTAATTATAGACAAATATACAAAAAATAGTTAATACAAATGGATGAGTTTTGCAATTAACAACTAACTTTGTAATATAAACCTCTGAGTCATGAAGAAACTTCTACTTTTATTGCTCCTGCAACTTGCAGCCTTTAGCGTTTCGGCAGATGAAAGATTTCCCGATGGAACGCCTATTGATAGGTGGTTTTATCAATCCAAACCCGTGAACCTGAATTCGTTGGGAGGGCGTTTTGTCGTAACCGATTATGGTGTGAAGAATGATAGCACACTATTGCAAACGACAGCTTTGCAGGCTGTTATCGACCGTGCTGCCGAAAAGGGTGGTGTGGTGGTGATTCCTAAAGGTGTGTTTCTGAGTGGCGCGTTGTTCTTTAAGCAGGGTACTCATTTGCATCTGGAGTCGGGTGCTGTGTTGAAGGGTAGTGACGATATCGCCAATTTTCCCCTTGTTAAGACCCGAATCGAGGGTCAGACAGTGAAATATTTTTCTGCGTTGGTGAATGCCGACAATGTGGATGGCTTTACAATCTCGGGCAAGGGGGCAATCGATGGCAATGGCTTGCGATATTGGCGTGCGTTTTGGTTGCGTCGTGAGTTTAATCCGCAATGTACCAATATGGATGAAATGCGTCCACGTTTGGTCTATATCTCAAATGCGAAGAATGTGCGTCTGGAGGGTGTTACCTTGCGGAATTCTCCATTTTGGACTTGTCATATATATCGTTCAGAGCGTGTGCAGATAGATGGAGTCAGTTTTTATGCTCCCTATGAGCCTGTGAAAGCCCCCAGTTCTGATGCTATTGATTTGGATGTCTGCCGCGATGTGTTGGTGAAGAGTTGTTATATGTCGGTGAACGATGATGCCATAGCATTGAAGGGCGGTAAGGGCCCGTGGGCCGATAAAGATCCCAATAATGGAGGCAACGAACGTATTATCATCGAAGATTGTGTATATGGATTTTGTCATAGCTGCCTGACATGTGGCTCGGAGTCGATTCATAACCGCAATATTATTTTGCGAAGAATAACAGTCGATAGAGCCAGCCGTTTGTTGTGGCTGAAGATGCGCCCTGATACTCCGCAAAACTATGAATATATTACTATTGAGGATATTAAAGGAAATGTAGGTTCATTCCTGTATGTGCGTCCGTGGACTCAGTTTTTTGATTTGAAGGGTCGTGAGGATATCCCCATGTCGTATGGACATCATGTCGTAATGCGTAATATGGAGGTTGAGTGTAATATCTTTTTCGACGTGCAAAGGCGTGATGATCAGTATCGCCTATCGGATTTTACATTCGAGAATCTTAAAATCAAAGCGAAAAACGGCGATTGTGATAAGGGTATAATCGAGCGTTTCGATTGGCGCAATGTGCAGGTAAATTAGCTCGCAATTGGAAGTGAAAAAGCGGTTACGATGATTTGTAACCGCTTTTTTTGTTGTGGACCCAGAGGGGCATGATCCCACGACCTTCGGATTATGAGTCCGCTGCTCTAACCAACTGAGCTATGGGTCCTACAAATAACATTTTGTGATTTGCTGTGCAAAGATATGATAAAAAATCTTAAAATAAAACTATCGAGATAAAAATTCTATGATTAAGTCGTGGCAGAGGATATTTTGTTGTGTGCGATATCATATATTGTGAGTTAGGTTTTTTGCCGAATTAAAATGCGATTATTATATTTGCTAATAAAAATTATATCGTGAAACGAAATTATCACCCTAATTCTCGTTTGGCAGTTGGCAAGTCGATCCTGCGGGATTGAATTCAGAGGTGAGGCTTGTGCCGATATATTACAGGCAGAAATATAATTCAATACTCCATAATACATTTTTTTGTATATTTGTAATATGGCAAATTATCTTGATAATAGCGTAAAGTTTGTCCCGGGGGTAGGCGAAGCTCGTTCCCGATTGCTGGAGAAAGAGCTTGGTATTTTTACCATCGGAGACCTTTTGCGCCATTATCCTTTTCGCTATATAGATCGAACGAAGATATATCCTATTGGTGAGGTGGTGGAAGATATGTCTGCTTCGCTTGTTCAGTTGCGTGCCAGAGTGACCGGTGTGGCCTATGCCGGTTCGGGTCGCAAACAACGTTTTTCTGTCTATGTATCAGATTCATCAGGTTCGGCTGAACTAACATGGTTTCATGGTATTAAGTGGATAGAGAACAGGGTCGAGGTGGGTAGAGAATATCTGATATTCGGTCGTCCTACATTCTTTCGTGGCGAGTTACGTATGGTACACCCCGAACTCGATCTGGTCGAAAAGGCGTTGAGTCGAAAGGCGAACAGTGGTATGCAGGGAATTTATCCCTCTACCGAAAAACTCTCATCGTCGTTAGGAACAAAGGGCTTTTACAATCTGATTTGCGGTGCATGGAGCGTGGCTCAAGAGCATATCGAGGAGATATTGCCTTCGGCGTTAATCAAGCAATATGGTCTGATGCCGCTGCGCGAGGCGATGTATAACATCCATTTTCCGCAGTCGCCCGAAAAACTCAAGCAGGCCGAGCGTCGTCTGAAGTTTGATGAATTTTTGGGGGTACAACTCTCAATCCAGGCTCTGCGTAGCGACCGCATGGCACGTCGCAACGGCTTTTTGTTCCCTCGTGTCGGCGAATTGTTTAACTCTTTTTTTAGCGAGCGGTTGCCGTTTGCGCTTACTAATGCACAGAAACGTGTGATAAAGGAGATTCGCCAGGATACTGTTTCGGGTTATCAGATGAACCGCCTGTTGCAGGGTGATGTGGGAAGTGGCAAGACTATGGTAGCACTTATGTCGATGTTGCTGGCCGTTGATAATGGATTTCAAGCCTGTATGATGGCTCCTACCGAGATTCTTGCGCGTCAACATTATGCAACTATATGTCGTCAAACAGAAGGCATGAACTTGCGGGTTGCGATTCTTACAGGCTCGTCAAAGGCAGCCGAAAGACGATATGCTTTGGAGGGCATGGCCTCGGGTGAGGTGAATATTTTGATTGGAACACATGCGCTAATTGAAGATAGGGTGCAATTTAATAATCTGGGCTTTGTCGTTATTGATGAGCAGCACCGTTTTGGCGTAGAGCAGCGAGCCCGCCTTTGGACGAAGAATGAGCAGCCTCCTCATATATTGGTTATGACGGCCACCCCTATCCCCCGAACGCTGGCAATGACCATGTATGGCGATTTGGATGTCTCGGTAATAGATGAATTGCCACCGGGGCGCAAGCCGATAAAAACATACCATTACACCGACTCTTCGCGCCTGCGGTTGTGGGGCTTTATGCGTCAGCAGATAATGCAGGGGCGTCAGGTATATGTGGTCTACCCGCTTATTAAGGAGTCGGAGTCGATGGATTATAAGGATTGGGAAGATGGATTCGAATCGATAGTTCGCGATTTTCCTTTGCCGACATATCGTGTTACGGTGTGCCACGGTAAGATGAAACCACAAGACAAGGAGGAGTCGATGCGCCAATTCAAGGAGCATGAAGCGGATATTCTGGTGGCGACCTCGGTTATCGAGGTTGGTGTGGATGTCCCAAATGCAACGGTAATGGTTATCGAGTCGGCCGAAAGGTTCGGCCTATCGCAGCTGCATCAGTTGCGTGGTCGAGTTGGGCGTGGTGGCGGAGAGTCGTTCTGTATACTTATGTCGGGCGAGAAGCTTTCGCGTGAGGCGCGGCAACGCCTTCAGGCTATGTGTGAAACCACAGATGGATTCCGTTTGGCTGAGCTTGATATGAAGTTGCGCGGAGCAGGTGATATCAACGGCACGCAGCAGAGTGGAATGGCTTTTGATTTGAAGATTGCAAACCCTACGCTCGATGCTGAATTGTTGCAGAGTGCCCGAGAGGCTGCAATTGCTGTGTTGGAGGAAGATGCCCAGCTTCAGAGGGCAGAGAACGTGGGTCTGAAGATGTTGCGCATGCGCCATGCCGGTCGCAAACGACTGGACTTCTCGATGATATCGTAGCAGCGGATATTGAACAATATTTGTCGTGGGCTATCGTTAATATAATAAGTAATAGTAAAGTGGTATTAGTTATGAAGCGATTTCTCTTTACATTTGCGGCGATGCTGGTCGCTTGTGTGGTACAGGCGCAACTCTATGTGCCGGGCGAGACCTTGCGCTACAAAATGAGCTATAAAGCCAAACTTTTCCCTAATACCGAGGTCGCAAATGTTATAATGCAAACCACCGAAACAACGCTCGATGGTATTCCTGTATATAAAGTATATGGTTTGGGCCAGACCAATAAGGCTTTTGGTTGGATTTTGTCGGTGAGAGATGCCTATACGGTGTGGGTTGACCCCGCAACTTTGCGCACCAAGCGTTTCGATACTGATGTGAAGGAGGGTGACTACACTTTCAAAAGCACATATATCTTCGATTGGTATAACCATAATGTTCATACGCGCTGGCGCAGCCGTAATCGCCCCGAGCAGTTCAAGACCATGAAGATTAGCGATCAGAGTATGGATGCAGTATCGCTCTATTTCAATCTGCGTACGGTAAAGGATGAGGAGATTAAGGAGGGCTTTGCCAAAGAGCTGGAGATGGTGCTGGAGGATACGGTTCGTTATCTGCGTTTTCGTTTTGACGGTCGCGAGGTGAAGAAAATCAAGAATCTCGGCAAGTTCAATACCTTGAAATTCCGTTGCCAAATAGCCACATCCGATGGGTTTTCGTTTACGGATGGTACTGAGTTTGAGGTGTGGATATCGGATGACAGGAATAAAATCCCGCTTTATATAAAGTCGCCCATCAAGGTGGGAAGTATAAATGCCTATCTTTCGAGTTATGAGGGGCTGCGGTATCCTTTGGATTGCAGGGTCGATAGGTGAGTGGATTGACAGTGAAAATATATTTTAACGATAAGTAAAGTAGCGGCGCAAATATGTGCCGCTGCCTTTTTATATGCACTGCTCTCGATTTGCTCTGATACATTATGTCGAATCAAAAAAACTGCCAACCTCCGAAAAGGTTGGCAGCTCCCAAAAATTAAATGTCTCTAAAAAATAGGCCGATATATTATTGCATTGGGATCATATCAATGGTCATCTCTGCATTGTTCAGCACGCAAATATAGAAACCTCCGGCTCCATCAGGCAACTTAAACTTTGGGTCACCATCGTACTGGCTAACTACGCGGTGATCAGAGCGTGGGTCAGCACCACCTGATGCGGGACGCCAGCATGCTCCCCAATCGCCCCAGTTGTTATTGCGGTTAGAAATCTTGAAGGCTCCCTCGCTACCTGTCTGAGTAGCGTCGAAGAACTCCTGTGCAAGATACAGTACATCGGGATATTTGTAATCCCAATTGAATTTAACCCAGGGTCCCCATGAGCGATTGATACAGTCACCAACAGCCCATGCCTCAGAAGTACACATACGACCGATGTAAACATTGGCACCAAAAGTCTTTGTGTCAAACTCGACTGATACGGCATAGACGTTGCGATCACCCAAAGCCTGCTCATGGTATTCACCCAAAGTCTCGAAAGGCTCATAGTTGGCAGCCTCTGCCTCGGTGTTAACCAATACAGCCTCCCAGCCATCAACGAAGTCGCCTTCAAGCTTTGCCTTGCGCATAAATGCGGGGAACTTGGCATCGGGCTGAAGTGATAACACGAATGTGCTGTTGGGCTTCAACTTTGCATCGAGTATCTGGTTGAGCTGGTCAGAGTAGCCCTGCTGAGTACAAGGAATAGCACCTGAACCGGCCTCACCGTTGATGTAGAATGTGCGAACAGGAATCTCAACGGGAGTCATCGAAATAAGCTTTTCTGTTACTACCGGTTTGTAGTAGAACTCCCAGCCGCCAATAACGGCAATCACCTCAATTTTGAGATCCATGGGCTGTGAAGAGGTGTAAGCCCAGTTATTATACATGTGTAAATAGAGGTCTCGCAATACAATTTCGTGAGATGTAGTTTTGCCATCAACCTCCAACTTCATAGGCTCAGCTGTGGGCTGATCGTTGGGGGTGATGAATACTTTATAACTCTCGATATAGTACTCATCGGTAGGAGGTACGGCTTCAGTCCAACTAATAGTAAAGTTGTCCCATTGAGTTGACTCGTTGAGGCTTAACTCCTCGGAACTAACGCTGATCTCGATAACCTGATCGCTGAATGCGGGCTTATCGAATACGTTGTTCAGACCGTCTTTGTCCTCACAAGAGGCAAAAGCCAGCACGCCGAGCAACACAAATAATCTAAATATGTTTTTCATATCGTTTTACATTTTTAATGTTATAGAACTACTCCTCCTCGGCAATAGTCTCCCAGAAAGGAGCTTGAACAAGGTTGGGGTTCTTATCAATCTCGGTCTGGAAGATAGGCATCCAGTAGTACTCCTTCTTCCAAACACGTGGAGCTTCATTAGATGTACGAACGAAGAACGCTTTGGGATTGTTGGGATCGCATGAGCGCTCAACACCCTGGAAGTTCATACCGCCGTGGTAGTAGTCGGTGCCGTTGCAAACCTCCTCGGCAATCATCCAACGGCGAATGTCGGTGTAGCGGATTGAGGGATCCTCACAGCAAAGCTCTACGCGACGCTCGCGACGGAGCAAATCACGCAATGTAGCCTGATCCTTTGCTACGGTAATCTTACCCTGCTCGCTACCGAATGTATACTGGGGAACACCTGCGCGCTCACGAATCATATTCCAATACTTGAGCAGGTCGGCGTCGCCAAGCTGGTTGGTCTCGATCAAACACTCAACATAGTTGAGGTATGCCTCGGCCAGGCCATAGAACTTACCTTGACGGAAGGTGTAAGTTCTGTTCTTAAGATTATCATCCGGGCGTAAGCCTTTGTGGTTAAGATAACCGTTGTTAGGCGCATCGTGAGTATTATCGTTATCGGGTTTGTTGTGGCCTACCAAATCTTTGTTATAGCCTTCTATTTTTGAGTTATAGAAATCAGCTTTGCGCTTCTGGCCGTGGTCAACCCACTTCTCGTTGAAGTTTACGGTAATATAGAAACGAGGCTCGCGATTTACATACATATTGAAGATGTCTTTGCCTGTGATCTTAGCCATCTCGCCATTGTGACTCTCGGCGCCTGTCCACAAGGTCTTAACCCATACCTCATCTGCGGCAAAACCGCTCTCGTTATAACCAGAGTTGGGGTTAATTACGGGGTCGAATCCAACCTTGCCGTTTGCATAACCATTGATGGGGTAGAGACCATTGCTCATGGCGAAGGCATCTACCAATGACTGAGATACGCTCAATCCGCCACCTACACCAGTGTCTCCGCGAACGCCACTATGGTTGATATACTCACTGTATGCGGTTGAATATTTGGCAAAAAGAACCTCGGTGTTACCTGCATTGGCTGTGAGGGTGTATGCTCCCATGAGCGACATAAAGGGATCGATTGTGCCATCCTCGTTCTTTGCTATGTAGAGCTTGAAGCCATTCTCCTCGGCTGCAGTAATCAACTCCTTGCATGCCTGTGTGGCACGAACCCACTTCTGGGGGTCTGCTGCCTGCGGGAAGAGAGGCTCGCCCTCGTTGTTCTTGTGGTTTTTGTACCACTCAAGACCCTTACCGTTAACCAACTCGCCTGCGTTGAAGAGCAACATACGGGCACGAGTGGCCAAGCAGAACATCTTGTCAATACGACCAAACTTGGTGCGGTCGGCATAGCGTGCGGGAAGCAAATCTGCAACGGTCTTCAGCTCCTGATCGCACCAGTTGATGATATCATCCCAAGGCTTCTGACCAAAGCAGAGCTCGGCAGCGGGAGTATTAGGATCATAGAACTCACCACCCTCTACGAATGGGCAGGGGCCATACCAATATGCAAACCACCAGTAGTAGTAAGCAACCAAAGCACGGCACTCGAGCTTCATAAGCTCTACCTCCTTTTGAGTTACATTATCTTCGGGAATGGCGTGAACATTCTGCTGGAACATCACAGCCTCACGAATACGGCGGGGCATATTTGCCCATACATCACCGCTCCAACCGGTGTTGGTTGCCCACTCACCTGTGGCATTGCGGATACAACATCCTCCCCACCACTGCTCCCAACGCCATGAAGGACGAAGGTCGTCGGCCAAAGCAGCTATGCCATAATTGCGGGCATAGCCCCACTGGGGATCGGGCAGACCGTCATAAACATAAGCCAATACACCCTCCATACGATCCTTATCGTCGAAGACCATCTGAAGCGTAAGCTCGGTATCTGGCTCTTTGTCAAGATAGTTACATGATGAAAGACTCATCAGGGCAACCATCACAATCAAAATATACTTATATAATTTCATAGCTTTCTGTTGTTATTAGAACTTCAAATCAATACCGAACTGAACAGACTTCATGGTAGGATAACGTAAACCGGTTGTAGTGCTAATCTCGGGATCCCACAACTTAAAGCCAGAGAAAGTCAAAAGGTCATTGCCGCTTACATAGAAGCGCAAGCTGCTAAGGTGCATCTTCTCAACTACCGACTTCGGCAGGCTGTAACCCAACTCGATGTTCTTCAAACGGAGGAATGCCATATTCTTCAGCCACCATGTAGAACTTGCAGAGTTGTGAGCTGTTGAGTTGTAGTGCAGACGCGGCCAGAATACATCCTGTGAAGGATTATCCACTGTCCAACGATCGTTTAGGTTAGAATAAGAGTTACCGAATACGCCCTGACCAGATGCGGGGAGGAAGTATGTGCTACCACCGATGACCTTATAAGCGTCGGCTACACCCTGGAAGAAGAATCCGAGGTCAAAGTTCTTAAGAACGAAGTTGGCTCCGAAGCCATAAACGAAACGGGGAGCAGTGGTGTGACCCAGGTAGGTGATATCCATAGCGGTGATCTTACCATCCTCGTTAAGGTCGGCATACATAATATCACCGGGCTGAACATCAAGACCCAACTCCGGTTGGGGAAGCTCGGGATTGAGCTTGCCATCGATAAAGTCGGTATCCTCATATAGACGCATGGCGATATAACCGGTATGCTCGTTGATAGAACGGTTTGTAGCCGAACGGTGTGTACCCTTCAAAGACTCAGCCTCATCACGCTCACGAATCCAGTTCTTAGCATAAGAAGCTGTACCGCGCAACTGCATCTGGAAATCTTTGTTGAAGCGGTGGTTCCATGTAAGAGAGACCTCGAATCCCTTGTTGTCGACAATACCGTAGTTTGCCCAAGGAGTGTTCATGAAACCAATCTGGGTGGGAACGGTGTTGTTACGCTGGATAAAGATGTTAGAACGGTACTCGTCGAATACATCCAGCTGCAAATTAAGCTCGTTCCACAATCCAATCTCCAAACCTACGTTGGCCTTGCGAACAGTCTCCCATGTAAGGGTAGGTATACCAATCTCACCCTCGCGAACGAAATCTCGAGTGTAGGCTGCACCCTGATGACCCCAAGTAAAGCTACCGCCACCTGCGTTGATAGTGGTTATATAAGCAAAACGACGGCTACCACCGATTGCATCATTACCGGCAAGACCCAAAGATGCACGAATCTTCAAGGTTGAAAGAACATCCTTTACCGACTCCATCCAAGGCTCCTCAGAGATAATCCAACCAATCGCACCAGAGGGGAAGAAACCGAAACGGTGACCCTTTGCAAAGTTCTCTGAACCGTTGTAACCGAAGTTGAACTCGGCAACATAGCGGTTGTCGTAGTTGTAAGACAAACGACCCGAAATACCTTGGTGACGATAGGGCTGAATGCCACCATCATCGTAGCCATCCTGCATATAGAGGAACAATGCATCAACGTTGTGTTTCTCGTTGAAGATGCGGTTATAGTGAACGCTTGCCTCTACGTAAGTACGGTTGTTACCGAATCCACCACCTTGCTCGTGTCCGAGGAACTCGTCACCCGACTGGATAAGTTGGTGAATAAGGTTTCCATATTCGTCACGACCGGTAGCAACATTGTAGTAACGAATAGACTTTTTACGATTAGAGTATTTGTTCTGGAAGTTGTCGAATGAGAATTTGGCGTTAAGCGACAGACCCTCGGTAATCATATCGAGTTTCTGATCCAAAGTAACCAATGACTCAATCTTAAATGCATTGTCGCGAGTGTAACCCGACTGTGTGGCCTCGGCCCACGGGTTAACACGATTTGCACGGTTGGGGATTGTGCCATCAGAGTAGATTGTGGGGTGAACGTAGGCAGGAGTCTCAAATGCCCAATTGAAGACATTGTCGGTCGATGCTGCCGACTTGCGCAGATGCTGCATATATCCACCGATAGAGATACCCAAAACGGTAGTCTTGGTGATGTTCACGTCAACATTAGAACGAACGGTGAACTTGTTAAGCTTTGTGCTGGTGTCGAAAGGAACATTTTCATCAACAGCCATAATACCACTCTCGCGGAAGTAGGTAGCCACGAATGAGTAGCGAACACGCTCCGAACCACCGTTTACGTTAATAGTTGCACGGGTGTTCTCCTGCATGCCCTTTGTTACAGCGTCAAGCCAGTTTACGTCGGGGTAGAGCTCGGGGTCGTAGCCTCTGCGGGTGCGCTCGATGATTGTGGGATCCCAAACGTTGCGACCATTGTTAACCTCGGCAAAAAGTTCGTTCTGCAGGGTCATGTCGTCAGCAGCGCTGGCAAACTCGGGCAACTTGGTGGGAGCCTGCAATGCCTGCTCTACGCGGATAGATACGGTCGGCTTACCAACCTTACCGCGCTTGGTGTTGATTACGATAACACCATTCGCACCACGCACACCGTACATGGCAGAAGCAGATGCGTCCTTCAACACAGAGAATGACTCAATCTGCTCTACATCCAGGTCGTCGAGTGTACGCTCGATACCATCGACCAATACCAAGGGAGTTGTTGTTCCCTGATAAGATGATACACCTCGAATCCAGAATGATGATGAGTCGTAGCCGGGCTCGCCAGAAGGCTTGTAGGCAATCACACCGGCAATTTGGCCTGCGAGGTTGTTTGAAAGGCGGTCGGTAGAACCACCAATCTCAAGTGCTCCTGGCTCTACGGTCTGGATTGCTCCTACGATAGATGCTTTCTTCTGAGTACCGTAAGCGGTAACAACTACGGCATCAAGACTCTGAGAGCTCTCTACAAGCACTACATTGATAACGGTCTTTGAGCCAACAGCAATTGTCTGAGCTGTGTATCCAAGGCTCTCAAAAACCAACTCGGCAGAAGAGGGAACGCTGATACGATACTTACCGTCGATGTCGGTAATCACGCCGTTAGAGCTGCTTCCTTTTTCGAGAACTGTAACACCCACCATAGGACCGTTGGCATCAGAAACTGTACCTGTTACGGTCACCTTTTGTGCATTAGCATTTACAGAGAATAGCAAAGCTATTGCTGTAAATAGCACAATAGCAGAACGTTGCAATTCCCCCCCCCTGCTTTTTTTCAAGGTTGAGTAGAAATTGAACATAAAATTTAAATTAAAAATTAGTTAATTTTTGCCAATAAATCACGCGCCTACAAAACCATACGAAAAAAAATATGGGAGAGTAGATGTGGTATTTATGGTTATATTGGTAAGGCAAATATAATATGTATTTTTGGAATAATCTCATAATCCGCTAAGAATAAAAAGTTTATGCGGAAAGTTCAAGAACGAGGTAATGAGTTGGCAACTGTTCTGATTTCTACATACTTGCGTGATTTGCATTGATGTACAACTCATCGTATTGCAAAGGTATAACTTTTTTATGAATGGGCAAAAAGGTGGTGAAGATTTCATTGTATAGGTGTGATTATTTGAATTTGGTCTATCATCTATCTGTGATATTATGAGCTTCTCGATTCCGCCATTCACCCATTTCCGTTGCTCGTCTGCAAAGGAAGTACAG
>JAGBIC010000014.1 GCA_017935185.1 Alistipes sp.
AACATTGACATACCTCTTGCTCATAGAGTATGCTTTGATGAAGTATTGAGCGTATATTGCTTGTGATGGCAGGTGTCATAACTCCGAATAAATCGGCTATGTGATATTTGGATAACCATATGCCATCTTTTGAATGACGAATAGTAACATCGCCATTATCGTGGATTATAATCATTCCTTTCATAACTATATACAATTAGCAAAACTTCTCTCCACATTACCCATATCACGCATAATAGAGCTATCCAGCACTTTGGCGTAATGTTGTGTCATCTTGATATTTGAGTGACCGAGAATCTTGGCTACATTCTCCATAGACACTTCATTAGCCAAAAACACAACCGTAGCCGCCGTGTGCCTAGCAACGTGCGTGGTAAGGCGCTTATGGATACCACATATATCTGCAATCTCTTTTAGATATGCATTCATCTTCTGGTTGCTTGATACGGGTAACAATCGCCCCTTAATTTGGCACTCCTCACAATCAGCATACTTATCGAGGATAGCCTTAGCACGAGAGATTACTGGGATATTACACATCTGCTTAGTCTTCTGTCTTGCCTTGCAAATCCATAATGAGCCATTATTATCTCTCACAAGATGTTCTGCGCTTAATTGCTCAACATCTGAGAACGCTAATCCTGTCAAGCAACATAATACAAATACATCACGAACTTGTTCGAGGCGTTTAATCGAAAAGTTCTTATTCATCAATATATCCAACTCCTCACGAGAGAGGAACTCAATCTCCACCTCATCACGCTTAAACTTTATGCCCGCAAAGGGATCTTTTTTTAGCTATTCGTTAGTGAGTGCTATGCGTACGACCTTCTTTAAGTTTTTCAAATGTTTTAGTGCTGAGTTATTCTGACAGCCAATAGCAGTCTTTAACCAATACTCAAAATTGGTGATAAACTCATTGTTTAATTCAGATAAGGCAATATCCTCTTTGTTATGTCGTTGTGTGATAAATTCTTTAAGTCGTCTAATTGATGTGTCGAACTTCTCGACGGTAGAAAGCGAATAGTCTTTACCTATAAGTGCTCTGCACTTCTCGTTATGTTCGGCATATACACCGAGTAGGGTGCGGTGAGATTTATCTCTACCATAAAAACGATCTCTGATAACTGCGACAGTAACAAGATTTCTTTCTGCTAACAACTCCTGATGAATTTGTAGAATGTTTGTTCGCATATTATTGATATAGTAATTCAACTCTGTGGAGGTCCTGTCTTTACCCTTAGAGCCTTCCTTGGATTGGCACCACTGAGATATAGGAATACTACGCTTAATCATAATCTCTGCATTGGCTCCATTGAGAGTGATACGCAACAAATAGGGGCTTCTCCGTTTTTAAGAAGCTTCTGTCGTTTGATGTAGAATAAAACTCGTAGTGAGTTGCGGCGTGTTAATGCATCCATAATTCAAGCAATTTTAGTGTTACAAAGGTAATTAACTGCGACCAAATTACATCTATGTAAAACGTTGAGAATCATTGAATAGCGTCGCTAATAGTTGGAGTTTTAGGAACTTGAAAAAGTCCAACGATTTTTCCTACTCAGAAGTCCTATAAAACGCCATATTTTGCCTGCGTAGAATAGCAAGAAAAAGTCCCAAAGTTTTGAACTTCAGGACTTTGCTGTAAATTGCTTTGAATTTTCGCGGTGCGTAGGGGACTCGAACCCCTGACCCCGTGCGTGACAGGCACGTATTCTAACCAGCTGAACTAACGCACCAATTGCTGATTGCGAGTGCAAAGATAATACAAAAAATCAAAACTGCAAATTATTTACATCTTTTTGCGAATTTTTTATCTCCTACCTCACCGCTTTCAGCTCGATAAGTGTAATTTCGGGGCGCGCCAGGCCTATTCGCATGGGATACATCACACATCCTATACCATCGTTGATATATAGCGAGCGTCCCTGCTCCTGATACAGCCCACTCCATCGCTTATAGATCAACATCGATGGCGACACCCCTCTTTTCCCAATAGGAAATTTCATCTGCATGGCGTGAACATGCCCAGAAAGTGTCAAATCGGCCAACCTATGCTCCAAAATCTTGTCCCATAATTGCGGAGCATGCACCAGAGATACATTGAAAAGTTCTTTGGGTACACCATTATAACAATTTAGGATATTTACATCGGGTAACTCAAACGAATGGCGATAGTCCTGCAATTTTCTGTCGAAGCTCACTCCTGTAATCGAAATTGAGTCGACACCACGTTTGACGTACACACTTCTATCATCAATCATCCGCCAGCCCATTTTACGCTGAATCTCCTTGAGTTGCGCAAGATTGTAATCGGGGGTCAGCGAGATAGAATCCTTTATATAACCGCCTGTGTCGTGGTTGCCGGTAATGGTAAACACCCCATCCTTCGCCCGCAGTTGTGACAACTTTTCAACCACAGTTCCCTCAAGTTCATCGTATCTGATATTGACCAAATCGCCACAGTGGGCAACCATGTCTGCATCGAGGCTATTGCATATATCGACAATATTCTGCACCTCCTCTACGGGCGAGAGCATTGTGCCTACATGTAAATCCGAGATTTGCACGATTCTGTATCCATCAAACGATTTCGGCAGACGCTGGGAGGTTACAACTACCCTATTCACCTTATAATCAATCCTCGTAACAGCCATTCCATAGACAAACAAAGCCACGCAAGCGCAACTCACCCCAACGCCAACCACGCGCCACAGTGTTTTGCGAGAAAAGACAAACGACAAATTCATCGGCATGCGAGCAATCGACAGAACCATATAGAGAAATGTCATCCACATGGAAAAGAGTGTAAACCATGTGGTATTGTCTTTGATGAGCAAAAAATCGATAGCACTCATCAAAAGCGGCAATAGATCAAACGCAAATGTCACAGCCATATACACCCTGCGGCATGGCATGGCCCAACGCTTTGATATCATATAATCAAGCGCAACCATCAGTAACGAGCAGAATGCAATAACCCAAATCATAAATCACTCTATTTATGCAGAATCGCCCTCGTGGTATTTGGCATGGGAGTTGCTTAAATTCCATTGCCCACATGCAAAAATTACACGACAGAATTGTATTACAAATATATAACTTTTTTACGAAATGGATTAAAACAAATCGCTTATGAGAAGATTTAGACTATCGACAGCCATACTATTCTTGGCTCTATGCGCAGGCAACGCCATGGCACAAAATCGTCATAGAGGAGATTATAAGCCTACGGTTTACATGGTTACATTCGAACAGACCGAGAGCGACCAATGCCCGATGCAAAACCTTATGACACAGAGAAATGCAGCCGCACAAAATGCACGCAACGACTTTTTTGAGACCCAGCGCACGGGTTATCATCAGGTACATAACCCGCAATTTGTCTTTGCAACAAAGAACAATAGATTCGCGCTCGGCATAGGCGGCTATATCAACCTGCGCACCAGCTACGATTTGAAGGGTGCGGTTGATAATATCGATTTTATCCCTTACGACATTCCCGTGGTCGATAACTATGCAAATCGCCAGCGCATCATGATGGACGCAACCACCTCGCGCCTATTCACAAAAGCTGTGGTTAATTCCGAAACGCTTGGTCGTGTTGTAGCCTTTGTCGACATGGATTTTCGCGGTGGAGAGGAGTTTAGTTATACCCCACGTCTGCGTTCGGCTTATGTATCGATGTTGGGATTTACCGCAGGTCGTGACGTTACTACATTCTGCGACCTGAACGCCGTACCGCACATGGTGGATTTCGAGGGCCCCAATGCCTATAATTTCAATTTTGCCACCCTGCTGCGTTATGAGCTGGATTTCCTCGATAACCGCATGCGCGTTGGAGTTGCGGCCGAGATGCCTAAGGTGAGTGGCAGCTATGGCGAGTATTTCCGACCGATTTCACAACGAGTACCCGATGTGCCTCTATATCTGCAATACTCTTGGGGCGCAGAGCGTCAGAGCCACTTCCGAGCAGCTGCCGTATTCCGTAACATGTATCTGCATAACGCCATGCGCGAGAGCAATACAAGCCTCTTTGGTTGGGGCGTTCAGGCCAGCGGTAGCATCGACATCTTCAATATCCTCACCCTGCGTTTCAGCGGCATATACGGCAAGGGAATCTCGCCATATATACAAGATTTAAAGGGTGTAGGGCTTGATTTTGTGCCCGACCCCGAAAATTTAGAGCAGATAGAAACAATGCCGATGTGGGCATGGCAGGCCTCGGCGCAAATCGATCTGTTACCCCATAAATTCTGGCTCACAGGCGGCTACTCATCGGCACACGTCGAGCAGCCGACCGGCACTGCCGCCGATCATTACAAACGAGGTTCATATATCTTCGGAAACGTATTCTACAACGTAACATCCGATTTCACAATCGCACTCGAGTACCTGCATGGCGCCCGCAAAAATGTCGACGGCATGCTGGGTGATGCAAACCGCTTAAGCCTGATGTTGCAATACAATTTCTAAACGATTTTTACCGCTTCATTGCTTGCGAGGCTGCCTTTCGAGGCGGCCTTTGTTTTTAGCCGAAATATTGCTACATTTGTAGAATATAGGAGATATGGAATAGATGAAACAATTTTCTTACATAGCAGCCACGACCATAGTGTCGTATCTTCTTCTTATGTTGTGCGTGTATGGCCCAAAACGCATTTACATTGAGGATGCGCCTTCGTTTGTTCCTCGCAAGGCGCGTATTGCAGCCGTAGGTGACTTGATGCAGCACCTGCCACAATTGAATGCGGCACGTCAGGCCGATAGTACATACAACTACCACCAATCATTCAAATATATAGCACCTTTATTGCGCGAGGCCGATATCGCCATCGTAAACCTCGAAACCACCCTATCGCACTCAGGGCCATATAGCGGATACCCCACATTCTGCTCTCCGGCAGCCGTTGCAGGAGCTATGGCAGATATGGGTGTGGATGTGGCAACATTTGCCAACAATCACTGCTGCGACCGTGGCGGCAGAGGAATAAGAAGCACAATAGAGATTCTCGACTCGCATCGCATTCCCCATATTGGAGCGTATGCCGACAGTATTGATTACAAGCAAAATAATATTTGTTATTTAAAGCGTCGCGGCATATCGTTCGCAGTCGTTAATTATACCTATGGAACCAATGGAATCCCCACTCCGAAAGGGTGCGTTGTGAACCTCATCGACAGCGTCAGAATTGCTGCCGACATAGCCTCGATAGATAAAAGATTTGCCGATTGTATAATTGCCGTCATGCATTGGGGCAACGAGTATGAACGTCATCAAAACAGCGAGCAGAGAGCCCTCGCCAATCTGCTCAAGCGTTGTGGCGTGGATATAATATTAGGCAGCCATCCGCATGTTGTCCAGCCGTTCGAGATTGACAACAACGGAAAAATTACGGTCTACTCAATGGGCAATTTTGTATCGAATCAGCGTAAAAGATATTGCGATGGCGGAATTTTGGCAACTATTGATATTGAAGAGGTTGCACCAAACAAATTCAAGTATAGCTTAAGCACTATGCCGCTATGGGTCAAACTCCCCCACTACACCATTCTCACACCCGAAGCCGCCTACACAGAAGAGCTGACCGAAGCAGAGAAGCAGAGCTACAACATTTTTGTTTCCGACACAGAAAAGCTGTTGGGAGCAACCATAAAATAAAATGGGCTGCCACAAACTTTATGGCAACCCATTCATCTTTTTACAAACGATATATTATCGCTCGATAAGCGTGATACTACGCTGAATGAAATCGGTCAAATTCTTACCCTTCAACATTCCGTTCGACAACAATGCCAGGTCGATGATTTGGCGCACCAGCTTATTTTGCTTGCCAATCTCACGCAGACGCTCATTGCGCTCGTCACGTAGCGTTACAATCTTCTTCGACAGCTCTTCGCTCATCTCCTTCTCCTCGGGGGTGAAATCCTCATGTTTCTTGCCCTTGACGGTCTCGTCAAAGCGCTTCTCCTCGGCCACTGCGGCATCAATCTTTTTGGTGATCGACTTGAGTTTGTCGCCATATGCCTTCTCCACACTACCCAGAATGTCGATAACGATAGGATGATTACCATTTACGGCGATAGTGAAATTGTCGGGCATCTGACCATAGAACTGGCTCATGCCGCCACCATTCAGCTTGGCCATCTCCTTCATTCGGCGCATAAACTCGTTCTGAATAATGACAACGGGAGCATCCTCGGCCGCCATCGGCTCAAACGAAATGGTATATGAGATGGCATCCTCCTTGGGCATCTGGCTCTCGAAGACAGGGCGCATAATATCCTGCTGTGCCTCGGTGAGCGACATCGACATCTGCTCCTTCTTCTGGATAAGTTTCTCGACAACATCGCTATCCACACGCACAAAACGCACATTCTGGTTCTTCGACTCGTAGTAATTCACATAGTGATTATCCAACGGGCCGTTCATCTCCAGCACATCATAACCCTTGGCCTTGGCACCCTCCACAAACGAGTACTTGTCAACAGCATCATCGACATAGAGCAGTATGATATTGTCGTTCTTGTCTGTCTGATTATCCTTCACCAAATCGATATACTCCTTTGCGGTGAAATATTTGCCCTCGGTTGATTTCAGCAGCATAAAATCCTGCGCCTTCTCGGCAAACTTCTCGTCGGTGAGCATACCATACTGAATAAAGACCTTCAAATCATCCCACTTCTTCTCGTAGTCGCCACGCATAGTTGTAAACAACTCCTTCAGGCGGTCGGCCACCTTGCGGGTGATGTAGTTTGAGATTTTCTTAACGTTAGAATCGCTCTGAAGGTAGCTGCGTGATACGTTAAGCGGAATATCGGGCGAATCGATAACACCATGCAGCAGAGTGAGATATTCCGGTACAATACCCTCCACCTGATCGGTCACAAACACCTGATTGCAATAGAGCTGAATCTTGTTCTTCTGCAACTCGATATTGTTGTTGATTTTTGGGAAATAGAGAATACCCGTAAGATTGAATGGGTAGTCTATATTCATGTGGATATTAAACAGAGGTTCGTCACTCATGGGATAGAGTTCTGAATAGAAAGCCTTATACTGCTCCTCGGTAATCTCTGACGGCATGCGGGTCCACAAGGGGTTGGTGTCGTTTATTATATTATCCTTATCGGTATCGACATATTTGCCATCCTTCCACTCCTTAACCTTGCCAAACACAATCTCAACAGGCAGGAAATGGCAATATTTCTTCAAAAGCTCACCCACCTTCTGCTCCTCGCAATACTCCTTGCAGTCATCCGAGAGGTGCAGCACGATAGATGTGCCTCGGTCACGCTTCTCCTTGAGCTCCTCCATCTCATACTCGGGCGAGCCATCGCATACCCAATGCATAGAGGGGGCGTCGGAATTGTGCGACTGGGTAAAAATCTCAACCTTATCGGCCACCATGAATGATGAGTAGAATCCCAAACCGAAATGACCGATTATAGCCTGATCCTTATACTTTGCCAAGAACTCCTCTGCGCCCGAGAAGGCAATCTGATTGATGTAGCGGTCAATCTCCTCGGCTGTCATACCGATACCGCGGTCGGTGACCGTAAGAATCTTCTTCTCGGGATCAACGCTGACCGAAATCTTCAATTCACCCAGATCACCCTGAAACTCGTTCTTCGCAGCGAGTGTCTTTATCTTTTGTGTGGCATCGACAGCATTCGACACCAACTCACGTAAAAAAATCTCGTGATCTGAATAGAGGAATTTTTTAATTACGGGAAATATATTCTCCGTAGTTACTCCGATTTTTCCGTTTTTCATTGCCATATATAGTATGTTTTTTTGATTATTATCGTTGTATATAAAATAATCAAACTATGTGCCAGCCGCTATTTTATGCCATTTTGACACAGCAGGCACGATATAATGGCAGATTTCGCCCTGAAAAGCTATCGGCTGTGGCGGCGTGACAGATGCAAAGAGATAAAAATGCCCTGAGCCACATAGTAGGTGGTCATAATCCACAATCCCGAATGAGGTACAGCCGTCACAAACTTATTGTAGGCAATAACCGAATCGGAGAAGACAAAGAGTATAGCTGCAACAACATACCATAGTCGGTGCGCGCGTTGCTGCAAGATGGCCGTTGCACCCATCGTAAAGATAATCAGGCCATAGACCCCCACCGCATAAAACTCCATCTGCGATGCGATATGAGCCATCACATAACCCAGGAAAACAAGAGTGATAGCTGCAAAAGCCAGCACCCCAAAGAGCCTGCCCCTCACCTTGCGGCACTTGGGGAGAAAATCGGCTATATAGAAAAGGTGTGCAACAGCAAAAAATGCTATCTGCATAATAAAGTCGTGCATCGAGCCGGCCAAATCACCGGCAGCGGATGCCAACAAGGCGAGCGGAATAAGCGCTCCTCCCGAACGAAATTTCACGGCGGTCAGAATTGCTGCGGCAAGCGTCGGCACGGCCACAAACCAATCACACGCCGAGAAGAATGCGAAATTTCTCGGCAGGAAGTAGACAACTGTCAACAACAGATAGAGCGCCAACGACAGCGAGATATACTTACTCCTGCTCATTATTCTGCTTTGCGATATAATTGGTAAGAGCCTCTATAAACCACTCCGGCGCTCGGCACGGACGTCGAGTGGCGGCACTCATAAAACCGAGCGTTACAGAGCCGCGATTTATCAAATCGCCTTTACTGTTATACACCTCGCTGCGGATAACCAATTTCACCATAGGCATTTCGTCAAGAAAGACCCTCACCGTAAGCATATCGTCATAGTAGGCAGGGGCAAGGTACCGCGATTGCACCTCGATAATGGGCGACATAATACCTCGGCGCTCGATCTCGGCATAGGTAAGGCCCATATCTCGC
This sequence comes from Alistipes sp., assembly GCA_017935185.1. GTDB lineage: Bacteria > Bacteroidota > Bacteroidia > Bacteroidales > Rikenellaceae > Alistipes. The sequence continues at coordinate 8,850 of JAGBIC010000014.1, forward strand.
AGCCACTCGGTGCGGGCCTGCTCATACATTACAATATAATTCGAGTGGTGCATAATACCCATCTGGTCGGTATCCTTATAACGCACACGTATTTGCGTATCATGCGATATTATAGCCATACACCCTACTTTATCTCAATAATTACTTTATCATTAACCGCAAATTCAAGTCCCTCTTCATTCATCGTGAGTTTCAATTTACGCTTCTCGTCAATGCTTAAAATAGCAGATCTTCCGCCAACCATTGCATCATACTCACCCGCAGGAGGCAGCAACTTGTGTTCATCCAAAACTGCAAGCTCGGAATCCCCTCCGACCTCACACATTATAACATAGGGATGTGATAGCAACTTTGTAGCCTCACCAATTGCTCCCGACTTGATTTGTTGACGGATAATGGTTGAACTGACTTTGCTCTCGGAAATATGCTGTTGCTCGACCATTTCGATATTGATACTACCCCTGCACGACTCCAAAAGGTTGTAATTACCCTGTTTCTGATAACCAAAACGATGATTATAGCCAACAACGAGCCATTTAATCCCTATTGCCGCTATATTTTCCGCTATGAATTGTTCGGGTGATGTGTGGCTAAATTCAACGGTAAAAGGTATTACAATCAGATTGTCTATGCCGATTTTATCCAGCAACCAGATTTTCTCGTCAAGAGTGCTCAGCAACTTCATATCCTCGGCAGTACCAAGCACATATCGAGGATGGGGATGAAACGTCAATACAATGCTCTCGCCACCGATACTCTGCGCACGCTGCTTAACGCGATTCAGTAGCACGCGATGTCCTCCATGAACTCCATCAAAAGAGCCCATCGTAGCCACAGCATTGGTAAATTGTGGCAGGTTATCGAATCCGCAAAAAACTCTCATCCGAATAATTTCAGGCACTAACTCTTGTCGCCGCTGTCATCGCCCTCCTTAACGAAATATGCCACCTTCTCCAGAATGGTCGTGATGTCATAATTCTCGGACACTATACCTTGCGGGAAGTTCAGTGGTGCAGAAGTGAAGTTCAAGACTCCCTTAATACCTGCATTTATTATGGGCACAACCAATGTCGGCGCCACTCTTGTGGGCGACGAAATTATGACCATGCTGATATCCATTGAAGAGACAACATCCTCGAACTCCTCCATGTGATAACACGGAATATCGTCAATTGTCTTGCCCACCTTCTCGGGGTCAACATCAAAAGCGGTAACAATACGCAACTTAAGACCTTTGCCGTTGAAATATTTTGTCAAAGCCTGACCGAGATGACCCATGCCGATAATTGCTATGTTCATCACGCTGTCGCCATCGAGAATATTATTGATAAACTCAATGAGCACCTTGACATCATAACCCTTTTTGGTATCGCTCGAAAAGCCTATCAGCATCAGGTCGCGGCGCACCTGCACGGCGGTAATGCCATGTATGCCTGCCAATACATGCGAAAATATATGAGTGATACCCTGCTTATGACATGAAAGCAGCGTACGGCGATATTCGCTCAATCGCTCAATGGTTTTTTCGGGTATTGCCCCTGAAATCGATGCCATGACTATTCTGTTGTTATAGTGTAGTTGCTGTTATAATTGACCCTCATCCACGACTGGTTGATATATTTACCACCTGCGCCATCCTGCACAAATTTGTATTCGGTCTGAAGAGGTTTGTATCGTTTGTCAAGCATATTGTATTCTATATCCGAGCGCATTCCCGCACCAAACATCACAGCCGAATCGTAACCACGATAGGCATACAATGAGGGGAATGTCCCATAGGCCTCAAGATAGCGGCTGTCGAACTCTCTAACATTGGCTGCATCACGCTTGGCATGATAGGTAGATATCATAACCACATTGTTGTTGAAATATGTTGTGGGATCGATGTTTGCAAAACGACTCCAACGCGAATTACCCAATACAGTATAGGCGGCGCACTTCTCGCTACGGTCGGTAAGCGCAACTTTTGCCGATGAGAGAGTACCGAGAATGCGGTCTACGTCGGTCTCAACATTTGCCAATACGATAAACAGGCAGGGCTTCTCCTCCTTCAAAATATCATCAATCAACTCAATCTGACGGGCCGCAGCATTGCGTGGCGTAAAGATTGATTTCTGATCAAACGAATAGGTGTATGCCGCATAGTTTTTACCCTCAAGAACCTTCAGAATCTCACCCTCGAACTCCTTGTCGTGCGACGCGGCGTAGATAAGATATATATCTCTGCCGCCATCAAGCAGATTGGCTATCTTGTCATATTTCTTTGACGGGTCGGGCGATAACTGATACAACACAGGACTCTTTGTTGATGCAATGTCGGCCAGCGGCGAAACCACGGGAGTAGAATGAGTAACGCCATAGTCTAAAGCCGGCTTCAACTCATCCTCATACACCGGACCTACGATAAGGTTTGTGCCTTTGAATATCTCGCTACCGACAATTCGCTGAACTTTCAAAGGATCATGCTCGGTATCATATACCGTCAGTTGTGTTTTCCCGTTGTGATTCTGCTTTACATCCTCCAAGCCCAACAGAAAACCCTGATAAAACTCCACGTAGCTCACATTTGGGCGGCCATTCACGCTCATCGGCAACATCAACGCGATATTCAGCAGCTGATCCGACGACAGCGAATTAAACACCACATTGGCCTCGTTCGCCTGCGCCTCTACCACTGCATTCTCGGCCATGGTATTGGCGTTGTCTATGAGTTTGGTATTATCCTGCTGCGACTCTCTTACACGTATCACAGCACCCGCCTTCAGGCCGTTGCTCACATCGTTCAACTCGGCAAACTCCTTCTCGCTAATGCCGTAGCGACGAGAGAGCGAATAGATGGTCTCGCCAGGCATCACCACATGGTACTCATAGCCGTCATCTGTGGCTTTATTGAGTGTTTCGGCATACTCCTGCATTTGACTCTTCGCCTCATCCTCCGAAGATGAGCCCATACCGGCCTTGCGCACCCACAAAGTCTCTCCCACAACCAGAGCCTGAGGGTTTATCGTGGGATTATCCTCTCGCAGCGTAGAAACCGAGATATTATAATCACGGGCAATCGAGTAAAGCGTCTGACCCGCCTTGATTTTGTGTGTCACATAATCTTTTTTGCGGCGTTTGTCGCCACGCGCATCTGCCAACGCTTTTTCCGAAACGGGAATCTTTATCGTCTGGTCAATACGCAAGCCATCCGCACAATTGGGATTCACCTCTTTGAGTTGTACCTCGGTCACTCCATACGCCTTGGCTATCGAATAGAGGGTGTCGCCCGATTTTACGGTGTGAACATAGTATTTCTTGCCGTTTATAAAGACTATAACCGACGATTTGTCTACCGGCTGAAACTCTGCTGCCGATGCAGGCAGGGAAAAAGCCAGCAAAAGGCAGAGAGTGATTATACGTTGAAAAAATCTCATAAAAAACTTTTCGCACACGACTTTCTCGTGCGTGGGTTTAACATTTCTTACTACGAAGATATATCTCCGTAATTAACTTTTTGGTGTATAGCGGAAAATCGCCGTTCATCATCCAAGAATAGTAGCTAGCCTCCTCTGCAAAGACATCCGCAACTCGGCGACCTTTATATTTACCAAAGCCAAATACCTCTTCGCCTTTATCATTGTAGAGAATACGGCCCGCATAATCGGCGGCCTCGCCTCGGGTTGAAAATTCAGCCAAAGCTGCCACATCGTTCTGTAATTCGGGATAGCGGTCAAGTTGAGCCTTCAGCACCTCATAGGTTGCATAGGTATCAGCCTCGGCCGAGTGGGCGTTTGTCAAATCCTTGTCACAATAGAATTTGTAGGCGGCAACCAGCGTGCGCTGCTCCATCTTGTGAAAGATATTTTGCACATCAATGAATTTACGCTTCTTGAAATCGACATCCACCCCTGCACGCAGGAACTCTTCCACCAAAACGGGCAAATCAAAACGATTGGAGTTGAATCCGCCAAAATCGCAACCTTCGATAAACTGACTCAACGACTTTGCTATTTGCGCAAACGTGGGAGCATCCTTGACATCCTCATCGGTGATACCATGAATTTCGGTAGCTGATGCAGGTATAGGCATTTGAGGATTTATGCGACGTGTGCGTATAATCTCATCACCATCGGGCATGATTTTCACCATCGAAATCTCGACAATGCGATCTTTGGCTGTATCAACGCCCGTTGTTTCCAGATCGAAGAAAACAAGCGGGCGTTTAAGATTAAGTTTCATCTGCAATTGTTATGCGTTAATCATCATCGGCATAAGCAGCATCAGAGTCTGGCTCGGCTGCTTGTCATCGTAGACCGGCTTAAACACGCCCGGACGGGTAGAATCGGCAAGCTCAACAACAGCTGTGGGGGTCTCGATATTCGAGAGAATCTCCACGAGGAAAGTCGACTTGAAACCGATTGTTACGGGCTGGCCGTCATAGCTGCATGAGATAGTCTCGTTTGCCGATACCGAGAAGTCGATATCCTGTGCTGTGAGGCTCACACGATTGTCGGCAATATCCATGCGAATAAGGTTGGTTGTGGGGTTAGAACATACAGCCACACGCTTGATACCATTCAACAATTCCACTCTGTCGACCAATACCTTATTGGGGTTGGCGGCGGGAATTACTGCATTGTAGTTGGGGAATATACCCTCAATCAGGCGGCAAACCAATTTATAGTTCTGCATCTCGAAAGTGGCATTCTTTGCATCGAAGAGAACCTTAACGGGCTCCTCCTCTTTTGCCAACAGGTTCTTCAACAGATTGGCAGGTTTCTTGGGAAGGATGAACGATGAATCAAAGTCGCATACATTCTCCGACGAGTGTTTAACCAACTTATGGGCATCGGTAGCCACAAAAGTGAGCATCTCGGGCTTGAAGTCGAAATAGACACCCATCATAACAGGCTTCATATCGTCATCGGTGGTTGCGAAGATTGTGCGGTTGATACCGCTTACCAGCATATCCACATCGAGGGTGATACTCTTGCTCTCATCGCCCAACGACTGAATGGCAGGATAGCTCACTGCGCTGGCACCGGGAATAGAGATATGACCGCTATTCCATGTAACCTTAATCTCCCATGTTGTCTCGTTAACCTCGATAGAGAGCGGCATCTCTGCAAACTCCTTCAACGACTCGAGCATAAGCTTGGGGGCGGCGATAGAGCCCTCACGCTCGACATTATCCACAGCAATAGAGCCAATCATGAATGTCTCAAGATCCGATGTGGTAACAGTAAGCTGACCATCCTTGAGATCCATCAAAAAATACTCCAAAATGGGGAGTGAACTCTTATTGCTGATAACTTTGCTTGTGGTTGCAAGCAATGACTGTAAAGCTGAACTTGATACTGTGAATTTCATTGTAATTATGTTTTATATTTATTTTTTCAATAACTTCCTATAACGTGGCCAATTTATCAAGCGCCATATCGATCATACGCTCGATATATGGTTTGTAATCGGTGCAGGCCTCCTTTGCCACACGCTGGGCAATTATGGTACACATGGTGGCCGAGCGATGACCCAGCAAAGCCGCCATGCCGCTTAACGCCGAACTCTCCATCTCGAAGTTGGTTATCCGTCGGCCATTGTAGCAGAATGACTCGATTTTACCATTCAACTCGACATCTGCCGGCTTGAGGCGCACCCACCTGCCCTGCGGAGCATAGAACCCGGGGGCTGCAATGGTCATACCCTCACGAACCGACTCCTTGAAGAGTTGCCACAACTGCTCGTCGGTCTTTACAAAATATGGACGCGGCAAAAGATTGCTCCACCCCACATGCTCTACAAAGGCGCGCTCAATATCCAAATCGCATACATCATTTCGGCCGGCATAATACCCCAACAGACTATCAAAACCGACAGCCATACGGGCGTATACCACCTCACCAACCTCGATATCGGGTTGCAACGCTCCCGAAGTACCCAAACGCACCAACGTAAGTTGCTTGGGCTGTTCCTTGACTCTGCGAGTGGCAAAATCAACATTGGCCAGCGCATCAAGCTCCGTAACCGCAATATCAATATTTCCGATACCGATACCGGTAGACATCACTGTCATACGACGACCTTTGTAGCACCCTGTAACCGTTACAAATTCACGATTTGCAGCGCGACACTCAACACTCTCAAAACGTGCTGCAACACTCTCCACTCTTGCTCTGTCACCGACAAGAATAATCAAGTCAGACACCTGCTCCGGTCGCAGGTGAAGATGGAAAATCGTTCCATCCTCATTGATTATCAATTCCGAAGCGGCAATCGTACGAGGTTGCATACAACAATTTTTGCAGTTTAACTTTTTTATATGGCATAAAAGTAATATATTTACATCGAATTACAAAATAAAACTACTATTTTTTATTAGAAGTATAATATAATTAACCAATACATAATGACACTTATAAAATCAATTTCGGGCATCCGCGGAACTATTGGAGGCCCGCAGGGCGACAACCTCACACCCATCGATATCGTCAAGTTCACAACCGCATACACTCGCTTCATGAGCGAGAAACATGGTGGCAAAAAGCTCACTATCGTAGTGGGTCGCGATGCCCGCATCTCGGGAAAGATGGTCAACAACATTATCGAAGGCACGCTTTTGGGCTGTGGCGCAGATGTCATTAACGTGGGATTATGCACCACCCCGGGCACCGAAATGGCCGTTATCACACATCATGCCGATGGTGGTATTATCATCACCGCATCACACAATCCAAAGCAGTGGAATGCGCTGAAACTTCTCAACGAAAAAGGCGAATTTCTCAGTGATGCTGAGGGCAAGAGGGTGCTTGCACTCGCCGACGACGAATCGTTCGATTTCCCATGTGTTGATTGCATAGGTAAAGTTATTAAACGTGAGGATTTTAACCCTACTCACATTAAGCAGGTATTAAGCCTTCCCATGGTCGATGCAGAGGCTGTCAAACAGCGCAAATTCAAGGTCGTTGTCGATGCTGTAAACTCAGTTGGCGGAGTGGTGATTCCCGCCCTGCTGCGAGAGCTCGGCTGCGAAGTTCTGGAGATAAATTGCAATCCCGACGGTCACTTTGCACACAACCCCGAGCCGCTCCCCGAAAACCTTACCGAGATAGCTGAAGTTATCCGCCGCGAGGGTGCAGATTTGGGCGTTGTGGTAGACCCCGATGTAGATCGCCTTGCGCTTGTCAATGAAGATGGCACAATGTTTGGCGAGGAGTATACTTTGGTGGCTGTTGCCGACTATATTTTATCGCATACGGCGGGCAATACCGTATCGAACTTAAGCTCTTCACGCGCCCTGCGTGACGTTACCGCGGCCCATGGCGGAACATATACCGCAGCGGCTGTCGGCGAGGTGAATGTTGTGACAAAAATGAAAGAGGTTGGTGCAATCATCGGTGGCGAAGGCAATGGAGGAGTTATCTACCCTGCCCTGCACTATGGCCGTGATGCCCTCGTTGGCGTGGCACTATTCCTCACCCACCTTGCCTACAAGGGTTGCAGCATGAGCGAGTTGCGCGCAACCTACCCCGCATACTTTGCTTCAAAGAACAAAATACAACTTACACCCGATATTGATGTAGATAAAGTATTGCGTGAGATGAAAGCGCGATATGCAGGTGAGAATGTGAATGATATAGATGGTGTAAAAATCGACTTCCCCGAGAATTGGGTACACCTTCGCAAGTCAAACACCGAGCCTATCATCCGCATCTACACCGAGGCAAAATCGCAAGATGAGGCCGACACTTTAGCACAGCGTTTCATCGGTGAGATTAAAGATATTTGCAACCTGTAAATTACCCTAAAACAATTTATATGAACAAAGCACTCAGTTATATCGAAACAAACAAAGAGGCCTTCATCGAGGAGCTCTTTGACCTTTTGCGTATCCCGTCAATCAGCGCACAATCGGAGCACAAGCCCGACATGATACGTTGCGCTGAATGGCTGGCGGCATCGCTTGTAAAGGCCGGAGCCGACCGCGCCGAAGTGATGCCTACCGATGGCAATCCCGTTGTGTATGCCGAAAAGATTATCGACCCCAAAGCCAAAACCATATTGGTGTACGGTCACTACGATGTCATGCCCGTTGACCCTCGCGAAGAGTGGCGCACAGAGCCTTTCGAGCCCGTAATCAAGGATGGACGCATTTGGGGGCGTGGCGCCGACGACGACAAGGGTCAGCTCTTTATGCACGCCAAAGCCTTTGAGGCGATGTATGCAACAGAAAGCCTGCCCTGCAATGTGAAATTCATGCTTGAGGGCGAGGAGGAGATTGGCTCTCCCAGCCTATATAAGTTCTGCGAGGAGTACAAAGATATGCTCAAGGCTGATATAATCCTTGTATCCGACACCTCAATGATATCTATGCAGACCCCATCAATCACATGCGGATTGCGCGGCCTCACATATATGGAGGTAGAGGTTGTCGGCCCAAACAAAGACCTACACTCGGGACTCTTTGGCGGCGCAGTGGCGAACCCTGCCAATGTGCTTACAAAACTTGTTGCATCGCTTGTTGACGAGAACGGACATGTAACAATCCCCGGATTCTATGACGATGTACGTGAACTTACCGACGCCGAGCGCAAAGCCTTCAACGAAGCTCCGTTCAATTTGGAGGATTATAAGAAGGCTCTTGACATTGACGATATTTCCGGCGAAGCGGGCTACACCACCATCGAGCGCACAGGCGTACGACCTTCACTTGACGTGAATGGCATTTGGGGCGGTTATATAGAAGAGGGTACAAAGACCGTCATCCCCTCAAAGGCCTCGGCAAAAATCTCTATGCGTCTTGTTCCCAATCAGGATTTCGAGAAGATTGGCGAGCTATTCGAGAAACATTTCCGTGCCATTGCACCAAAGAGCGTCAAGGTGAATGTGAAGTTCCTCCACGGCGGTGCGCCATACGTTTCACCCACCGACATGGCTGCATATAAAGCTGCCGAGCAGGCTATCGTAGATACATTCGGCAAAAAGCCGTTACCATTCTACTCTGGCGGTTCAATACCCATCATCAGTGGTTTCGAGCGCATTTTGGGCATCAAATCGTTGCTTATCGGCTTCGGTTTGGCCGAGGATGCAATCCACTCTCCAAACGAGAGCTATGGATTGGAGCAGTTCTATAAAGGCGTAAACACCATCCCTCTATTCTATAAATATTTTGCAGAGATGTAAAAGCCTTTAACAAATTATACAAAACGACCCGAAGCGCATGCCTCGGGTCGTTATTATTTTATAGCAAGAACATTATTCCCAAACACCAATCAGACGCTGCAAAGCCTGCGACAGCTCGGTGTTCTCCATAATTCCGCTGATACTCTCTGCACCTGTACCATACAAATATACGGGCAACATTATGCCGGTATGGCCTGTTGTGCTGAATCCGTAACTAATACCGCTCTCGGGCAAGGTGAAGTCGGTTTTGTTGCTGGGGATTGACAAACCGCCGGTCTCATGATCGCCTGTAACCACTACAAGAGTTCCGGGGTGGGCATCGGCATAGTCCATGGCAACGGCAACAGCCTTCTCGAAATCACGAGTCTCGGCAAGCACTCCCTCGATATTGTTTCCATGACCCTCACCATCAATCTTCGAGCCCTCAACCATCATCACAAAACCCTTTTTCTTCTGCTGCTTCACATTGTTTGTGAGAATCTCCAACGCCTTTGCAGTAGCCTCTGCAAGATACTCCTGACGACCTTGACGCTTGGTTGGGAGATCACCATCGGCAAACAAACCAACCACATTACCCTCGCTTACGCCGGCCATCTGATCCTGCTCCAGCAACACATTGTAGCCCTTGGCCTTAAGCTCATCAACATAGTTCTTATTCTGCTTCTTGAAGTATCCATCAAAATACTTCTTTCCACCTCCGAACAGAACATCAATATCGCTCTTCATAAAGTCGGCCACAATATTGTCGTTGTCACCGCGGCTCTTCACATGCGCATAAAACGCAGCAGGAGTGGCATGGTTCACATAGCATGTAACCACGATGCCTGAAGCATAACCGGCCTTCTCGCCTTTGGCAATAATTGACTCGACAGGCGTACCATCGGGTGTCTGGCCCAAAGTGCTGTTGTTGGTCTTGTAGCCTGTGGCCAATGCAGTACCCGATGCAGCCGAATCGGTAACACGATTATTGGCCGAATAGGTCTTTTGCAGCGCAATGCTTTGCGCTCGGTCAAAAGCCGTAGGTTGATATTTGTTCTCAATCTGCAACAATGAAATTTGAGCCAAACCCATACCATCACCAATCATGTAAATAATGTTATTCACCTTGGGTTGTTTGGGTTTCTTTGCATCGGCATGGCAGACAACGCTAACCAACGCCAATAATAAAAATATTCTTTTCATTTTTTTGTATTTTAGCTATGCAAATTTAAGCATTTTTTATACTTTTACAATAAATATTGTAAAACTTAATAACAAAAATTTTACGATGGATGTTAAAATTGCCTCCGATTGGAAAGAGATTTTACAAGAGGAATTCGAGCAGCCATATTTCGCTGAACTCGTTAATTTTGTGAAAGATGAGTACTCTTCAGGTAGCGTTTTTCCCGCCGGACGAAATATATTTAGAGCATTCGACAAATGCCCGTTCGAGCAGCTGAAGGTTGTAATCATCGGGCAAGACCCCTATCATGGTCCCGGACAGGCCAACGGACTGTGTTTTTCAGTAAACGATGGTGTGCAATTCCCGCCATCGCTTCAAAATATCTTCAAAGAGATTGAGAACGACATCGGCACACCCATACCACAAAGTGGCAATCTCGACCGCTGGGCCGAGCAAGGTGTTCTGCTGCTAAACTCCGTACTGACGGTAAAGGCCCACAATGCTGCCTCGCATGCAGGCCACGGCTGGGAGCGATTCACCGATGCGGTAGTAAGAAAAATTGCAGAGAAAAAGCAGGGCGTAGTCTATATGCTTTGGGGAAGCTATGCCCAGAAAAAGGGACAAATAGCCAATCCCAGAGATAATCTCATACTGAAGAGTGTGCATCCATCTCCCCTATCGGCCTACCGAGGATTTTTTGGCTGCAAACACTTTTCGCAAGCAAACACATATTTACAAAGCATAGGCAAAGAGCCAATAATATGGTAAAGTTATGAATATCAGAGAAGTTATCGGCGACGCTGACATACGCCGAATGGTAAAGGTGGCGCGCGAGGTATGGCGCGAAGCAAACACATCGTTTTGCACTCCCGAGCAAGTGGAGTATATGATTGAGAAATTTCAGAGTTTCGAAGCAGTTTCGGGGCAACTAATGCATGGTTACCGCTATTTTCTCATCGAGCAAGATGGCGAAATATTATCATACTTTGGCGTGCAACCGCAGGGTGAAAGATTATTTTTGAGCAAGTTTTACATCCTGAAACAGCATCGCGGCAAGGGGCTGTTCTCGCTTGGTCTTAACTTTATGCAGGAGTTGTGTCGCGAACAGAATCTCGACACCATATACCTGACCGTAAATCGTAATAACAAGCACGCTATCGAGGTTTACCTCAAGAAAAACTTTAAGATTGCCGCCGAGGAGGTTGCCGATATCGGCTGCGGGTTTGTTATGGATGATTACATAATGGAGTTAACAATAGAATAACCGCCCACCTAATAACAAACATCCCCATAAGTCTGATGGCCTATGGGGATATTATCTATATAGCACCTTGCTTTATTGTTCAACCTTCACTATGCCTCGCTTCGACTGACCGTCTACATATATATATAACGGCTTGGCAAACTCCACACAACGCAGATACTCGCCATCATGTATGGCCGGCATAGCATCGAGCTGGGCAACGTCGAGCACTCCCTCTCCGCCCGATGGGTTGAGAGAGAGGTATCCCACACCCAACGATGTGACATTCTGGAAAAAGTGCGTGCCTTGACTCGCCTCGATATTGAAATTAGGCAGAGCCGACTCCACAATCACCCTTGCCTCAGAGATATGCGCCCACTTTACCGGCACGCCGAGATTGGGGTCGGATGAACCCCAGCGGCCTGTACCTATCAGCACATACTCATTTTTTGAATCACGCATCGATTTATTCAACGCATATAGCTCATCGGCAATCTCCTGAGTCTTGAGCGACGAGAATTTGTCGAATTTCATATAGACCACATGGCGAATATCCCGCATAAGTCCAATTCCGAGGGCGCTCTCCGAATAGACAATGGCGTTAGATGTATCCACCTTCGACCAATCGAGTTTCACGCTCTCCTCGTTTCGAATAATAGGCCTTATTTGCAACAAATTGAATATCTGCATATTTCCCGCAGGTACATCCATATTAACTGCAAACTCAATCTCAACAGGGCAACGCATCTCTTCTTCGCCCATGCGCAACAAATCCTTCACAATATCGGCAAGCGGGAATGAGTTGTATTTTAATATGCGGTTAAATGTAATTACCCTAAAATAGCGCGACAAAGTGGGACTTTCGCTGATACGATTGTTTTGATAGTCGAAATATGAGCATGCATATTTGGCGTTACGAAAATCGGCTATGCGCGATACTGGAATACGCTCGATATTTACAGCGTCGTCGGTAGACTGTCGGAAATTATCGGGATTAAGGCTCAACGCCATAACCTCGGTTTGCGCATCCTGAACGGTAAGTTCTACGGTTGATGTCTGCAAGGCTTTTTCGGGATATACGGGCGAAAAACGAAGGCTCTTGCCGCCATCCACAACAGCTTTTCCCAATCCCATAACAATATTGCATACACCGTCCTCGGCCTTCTCATACCCCAGCGGATAGAGATTCTGCGAGCGTGCAACGCCCGACAATGTCGGGAAATAATAACCATTCTGCTCGGTACCGCAGACCTCCTGAATAAGCACAGCCATCTTCTCCTCCGACAACAGATTCTGTGAAGATTGTATATAGGCTCTCGACGAGGCGTAGTAAACCGAAGCATAAACACTCTTGATGGCTCTCACCAACATACGCAACATCTGGTCGTCATTCTCGCAACGAGGAATCATATATGTCGAATAGATACCTGCAAAAGGTTGATAATGTGAATCTTCCAGCTTTGACGAAGAACGAATGGCAAGCGGATGAGTGCAGGTCTTGACAAAGACTTTTAGTTTCTGATACAGTTCGGCTGGCAACACCGAATTCATAAACTCCGACAATACGCTATCGTCATCGACCTCGCGCGATATGACATATTTAAGACCATTCATGCGTATAAATTCATCGAAATAGTCGGTAGCAATAACCAGACTGCGAGGAATCATTATACGCACATTGGGGTAACGGTAATAGTGGTTGTATTTGGCAAGCATGCTGTTCATAAATGCCAAACCGCGAGCCTTTCCGCCAATAGAGCCCTCACCCAGACGAGCAAAGCCAATTGCATCGCTGTATGTATTCTCGTCAAATTGTGCCACAAGACCCTGACCCAGCATGGTACGATAATCCTTAAACAAAGCCACAAGCGCAGCACGATGTTCGGCTGTAGAGTCAAATTGGCTGCTGTTGATACTGCGCAACACCTTTGCCAATGGGAACAAGCCACGGGCATATAACCACTTTGAGAGGTGCATCTGCGATAAATGATACTCCAGCACATCATCAGGCACGCTTGCAATGAGTTGCTGCATCTGCATAAGGTCTCGCGCTCGGCCGGCAATGCCGCAGCCCCCAATCTCGCGGAATACAAAATCACCAAAACCGAACTCGCGCAGAATAACATCCTGTAACTCGTGAAGCAAAGTCTTTGACGATTTTGAGATAAAGCCCGCCCCCATCATTTCGGCCACCTCTCGATAATTCTCTTGTGATGACTGCATGATAACGGGCATCCACGGGGTTTCGGATTTAATTATTCGACAAATATCTATACCCGCATCGCTCTTTTCATCTTCGGGGCGGTCACCCGACTTAAGCACCAAACCAACATCGGAAATAACTCCCAGCATGTGGTTTTTATATTTATTATAGCACTCTATGGCATCGGCATAGTTGGTTGCCAACAAGACCTTGGGACGCGCACGTTTACGGTTAATCTGTTGCTGCTCGTTGTAGGCATCCTTCAAAAACTCGCTATTCTGCAGCAGTATAATCTTATATAATTCAGGTAGATATGTAGAATAGAACCTCACAGAATCCTCCACCAGCAAGATAGCCTGCACCCCACCATCGAGAATATCGCTTTGGGCATTGAGCTTATCCTCCATAAGCTTGATGATAGCAATAATCAGTTCGGGGTTACCATGCCAGCAAAAGATATTATCTATCGCCGTACAATTCTGCTCATCAATTTGTCGATATATCTCCTTCGAAAAACTTGTAAGCAGCACCACAGGCAGGTCGGGCGAAATCTGCTTCACCTGACGAGCAAAATCAAACACATTTGGCTCACCGACATTATACATCGTAAGCACAAAATCAAAATCGTCACGCACCTTCAGCACCTCCAGCGCATCAGCAGTAGACTCGACACGGGTTAGCGAAGGCGGGTTACTCATATTCAGCTCGATATACTCACGATTGATCTGCGACTCGATATGACCATCTTCCTCAAGGATGTATCCGTCGTAGGTGCAACACACCATCAATATATTATGAATTCGGTGCTGCATAAAGTTGTGTGACACATTATTATCCAGGCTCAAATGTGTGTGGTTAGACATAGCTTATCATATTTTAATTCTACTACAAATATACGGAATTCTCTGCAATATTTAATTTAATTGACTAAATTTGCCATATATAACGATGTTTTATGGAAAAAGTAGACATTCAACAGCGCTCCGACAAAGCCCGCGAGCTATTCAAAAGTGGATATAATTGCGCCCAATCGGTGATTTTGGCATACAGCGATCTATTCAACCTCGAGCCCGAGTTGGCAGCTACCATCTCTGCTCCTTTTGGCGGTGGTATGGGTCGAATGAGAGAGGTATGCGGCGCAGTAAGCAGCATGACTATGGCTGTGGGATTCATTGCCCCCAACAGCCGACCCAACGACAACGAGAATAAGAAAAAATGCTACGCTACAGTGCAGGAACTTGCCGAGAAATTCCGCCAGGAAAATGGCTCGATTATATGTCGGGAATTGCTCGGTCTTGCCACACGAACAAGCGACCCCACCCCTTCACCACGCACAGAGGAGTATTACAAACGTCGTCCATGCGCCGAATATGTGGCAATTGCTGCAAGAATTGTAGGCGAAAAAATCAACAGCATGGAGGAGTAGCAACGCCTAAAATATCCATACAAAAAAAGAACACCCGTCGAGCGCTCTGCCGACGGGTGTTTTCTCATTCTTATTTCTTCTCTTTCAATAAGTCACGAATCTCTGCAAGCAGCAGCTCCTCCTTTGTAGGCTCTGGCTCGGGTGCGGGAGCAGGCTCGGGTGCAGGCTCCTCCTTTTTCTTGTTAAGCCTATTCATCAACTTCACAATCAGGAAGACACAGAAAGCCAAAATAGTAAAATCTATACACTGCTGAATAAATGCACCGTAATTCCAATAGATAGGCTCGGCCGCCTCTGCCGCAGCATTTGCGCCGCCGGTAATGAGGTCGGCACCCGATGAAACAACATCTCGCACACGAGATATATCAACCTTAAGATCTGCAAAATTGGTGTTACCCATGATTGCTCCGATAGGAGGCATCAGGATATCATTCACCAACGAAGTCACAATCTTACCAAATGCACCACCGATGATTACACCGACAGCCATGTCCATTACATTACCTTTAATGGCAAACTCTTTAAATTCCTTCAGAAAACCCATTTTTATCAATTATTGTGGTTAATATTTAATTTTTATGCAAAGTTAGAAAAATATATCAAATTCCTATTCATCCGACTCCTCTGACAATAATATTTCCCGCAATTTTTTACAGCTATCCTCGCTATTGTTGCGGTCAAAATGATATGTAGCCATCCCAAAAGCCTCCGCAGCGGCAACATTCTCTATGCGGTCATCGATGAAGATAGTCTCGGCGGGATTCAGGGCATAACGTTCAAGCAGAATCTCATATATATTCGGCGAGGGCTTAACCACACCCACCTCGCACGAGATAACTTCGCCCTCGAAATTCTCATACACCGGTTGCTTGCGCAAATATTGGATAAAATCATACGACATATTGGAAAGCACATACAACCTGTATCCCGCCGATTTAAGATCCTTGATCAAAGCATGTGTCGGTGCTATGGTCTCTTGTCGGGCTATGGCTTGCAATATCATATCGCGGGCATACTCTGCCTCCACAGAGCGATACTCGGCCAAATCACTCGCAACCTTATCGAGCGATGATAGCCCCAAATCGTAATCCACCCAAAATTGTGGCATCGGCGTTTGCGAAACATACGAGAAGAATTGCTTAAACTCGGCACTGCTCTTTGCGGGATTTTGAGCAAATACAACTCGACCCAAATCAAATACGACATTTTTCATATAGCAAATATACAAAACAGGCTCGACAACTCCAAATATATTCTCTCTCAACAGCATATATCACCAACACACCGCCACAACCGTCAATATCATAAAAAATGCAAAGAAGTAGTGCCTAAATATAATATTTTAGCTATCTTTGCGTTCGTTAAGTAGAATAACCAAATTATAAAATAAACATGAAAAAATTTCTCTACATCACTTTGGCAACGTTTGCCACTGTTTTATTTGGAACTGGATGTAACCAGAATGAATCAAAGGTATATTACAGTTCAATCGTTACTTTGATAGACGGCTCGTACGACTATGCATATTCTGTTGAGTTTGACGATGGCAAGACCGCTTATGTCACCAACTCATTCAGCCATCACTTCACATTCTCTGACAAACTCAATGGCGAGGGACGTGCATATATCTGGTATGAGATAGCAGACGAGAAGAAGCCCGGCTTTGACCACAGCTTAACACTGGTATCCTTGGAGCCTCTCAGCACATTCAAACTTATCAGCATCAACGACCCCGATGTAACTGATTTGGATAAATTTACCGCATCAGCATCTATTAGCGAGATGGCCTATGCCATGAATCGTGACTATCTAACAATGGCCGTAAACTTTCCTGCAAGCACAACGGGAAATTACAGCCACCAGATGCAGTTGCTCTATAACGATAACCCCGAACACGAGGGTGCATATCAGCAGTACTACCCCACAACCGATGACGGCTACCTCTATCTTGAGCTATACCACAACTCAAATGGTGACCCCGGAAGCACCAACACACAGGCAATTGCATGCTACAAGGTTGACTACAACAATTTGCACGGAATGCAGCCTATGAGCGACTACAAGGGTATCAAGGTTATCCAACCTGTTCAGGGTGGCCGAGTTGAGATTTATACTTACGATTTCCCAAAACAATAAACTGAAATTCAGATAAAAAAATATCCCGTCAGGTAGCTGACGGGATATTTTTTACTATTTGGATTACTTTTACTTCATCTCCACCAAAGGCTTACCACTCATCTCGGCGGGCTGCTCAAGTCCCATAAGTTTCAGAACAGTGGGAGCAACATCGGCCAAAATACCATTCTCGACCTTTGCCACGCGGTCTGATACCACCACGATAGGCACGGGGTTCAACGAGTGGGCGGTATTGGGTGAGCCATCCTCGTTTACAGCGTTATCGGCATTACCGTGGTCGGCAATCATCACAACCTCGTAGCCATTTGCCTTGGCAGTCTCAACAACCTCGGCAACACACTCGTCAACAGCCTTTACAGCCTTCTCGATAGCCTCATAAATTCCTGTGTGGCCAACCATATCGCCATTGGCGAAGTTCAAGCAGATAAAGTCAAATTTCTGTGTACCCAAAGCCTCCACCAGCTTATCCTTAACCTCATAGGCGCTCATCTCGGGCTGCAGGTCGTAAGTTGCCACTTTGGGTGAAGCCACCAAAATACGCGACTCGTTATCGAACTCTGTCTCGCGACCACCATTGAGGAAGAAGGTAACGTGAGCATACTTCTCGGTCTCGGCAATACGCAACTGGCTCAAGCCCAAAGATGATACATACTCACCGATGGTATTGCGTACATTCTCCTTGTCGAACAAGATATGCAAGCCCTCGAATTTTGCATCATAAGGAGTCATGCAGCAATAATACAGAGGCATGGTGTGCATACCCTCCTCGGGCATATCCTGCTGCGTGAGGACGATTGTAATCTCCTTTGCACGGTCGTTACGGTAGTTAAAGAAGATAACAAGATCGTTGGGCTTGATGCGGCCGACAACCTCACCATTCTCATCAATGCGGACAATAGGCTTCACAAACTCGTCTGTCACACCATTGTCATAAGAGCGCTGCATAGCCTCCACCATATCGGTAGCAGCATCGCCCTCGCCGTTTACCAGCAAGTCATAAGCGACCTTCACACGCTCCCAACGCTTATCGCGGTCCATCGCATAATAGCGGCCGATGATTGACGCAATCTTACCGGTACTCTTTGCAAGGTTAGCCTCCACATCGGCAATAAAACCTTTACCGCTCTTGGGGTCGGTATCACGACCATCCATAAAGCAATGCACAAATGTATTCTCGATACCATAGTGCTTTGATATCTCGGCCAACTTATACAAATGCTCGATAGACGAGTGAACACCACCATCCGATGTAAGACCCATGAAGTGAACATTCACGCCATTTGCCTTGGCATACTCGAAAGCCTTTACAATCTCCTCATTCTCATAAATCGAGTTGTCGGCACATGCACGGTTAATCTTAACCAAATCCTGATAAACCACACGTCCTGCACCAATATTAAGGTGACCCACCTCCGAGTTACCCATCTGACCATTGGGCAGACCGACATTCTCACCATCGGTACGCAACTGCGCATGAGGATATTTCTCTGTCATGGCAGAGATATAGGCGGGATGAATCGTTGAGATCACGTCTGATTTTGTGCCGTTACCGATTCCCCAGCCATCGAGAATCATCAATAATACTTTTTTATCCATTCTGAATTATCTTTTATTCGTTAATCTTTTCCAAAATAATCTCTACGGCCTTGTCAATAGCTGCCTGCAATGCGTCGGGGTTCTTACCACCTGCCGTAGCGAAGAACTTCTGACCGCCACCGCCGCCATTCATAACCTTTGCAGCCTCACGCACAACTGCACCTGCATCAACGCCCTTTGCCACGATATCATCACCCAGCATTACAGCCAACATGGGCTTCGAGTCGGTCACCGAGCCGAGTACCATGATAATATCACTCACCTTTGCACGCAAAGTATAGGCCAAATCCTTAATCATATTTGAAGCATAGGGAACCTGACGGGCTACAACAAAATATTTCTCGTCGGGATTGCGCTTTGCAATAATCTTCTCGACCATAGCATCCACCTGCTCCTTGTGCAGCTGCTCCAACTCCTTCTGAAGAGCCTCGTTGCTCTCAATCATCTTCTTGATAGCAACTTCCACCTTGGGGTTGTTTACCAACTCTGCTATGCCGCGAATCTGATCCTCGACAGCATAATGCAACTCCTCGGCACGCTCGGCCGTAACAGCCTCGATACGACGCACGCCGGCAGAGATAGCACTCTCGCTCAAAATCTTAAATGAGCCCAATGTACCTGTTGCCGAGGTGTGCGTACCTCCACACAACTCAACTGAATCACCGAATTTAACTACGCGGACTTTGTCGCCATACTTCT
Organism: Alistipes sp.; assembly: GCA_017935185.1. Taxonomy (GTDB): domain Bacteria; phylum Bacteroidota; class Bacteroidia; order Bacteroidales; family Rikenellaceae; genus Alistipes. The sequence goes on from JAGBIC010000014.1 coordinate 28,477, forward strand.
CACCAAACAATGCGATAGCTCCCATTGCATTGGCCTGCTCCATGGTAGCCTCACGGTTCTCCTCCAACGGATGGTTCTGGCGGATAAGTTTGTTTACCAGACGCTCCACCTCGCGCAACTCCTCTGAAGTAACCTTCTGGAAATGCGAGAAATCAAATCGCAAACCATCGGGAGTAACCATTGAGCCCTTCTGCTCAACGTGTGTGCCCAGCACCTGACGCAACGCCTGATCCAAAAGGTGGGTTGCAGTGTGGTTGTTGGCTGCCGCCTGACGCTTGACGGGATTTACCACAGCGTTAAACTCTGCCTCTACATTCTCGGGCAGTTTTGTGGTTACATGAATAATCAAACCATTCTCCTTCTCGGTGGCAACAACATCCACACGCTCATTTGCGCTCTCGATATAACCCGTATCACCAATCTGACCACCCGAGTTACCATAGAACGGAGTTTGGTTGAACACCAACTGATATGTGGTCTTGCCCTTTGATGTCACACGACGATAACGGGCAATCTTAACGGGTGCCGACAAAGAGTCATAGCCGATAAACTCGCTCTGCTCGATAGGCATTACCTCCTGCCAATCATCAATATCCTGAGCCGCAGCATTACGCGAACGCTCCTTCTGAGCCTGCAACTCCTTCTCAAAGCCCTCCAAATCGACAGAAACACCCTGCTCACGAGCGATAAGCTCCGTAAGGTCGATGGGGAATCCAAAGGTGTCGTAGAGCTCAAATGCATCCTTGCCTGCAATCACACCACCCTTGCCGACTTTGCCGATAACACGGTCTAGCAGGTTGATACCTGTTGCCAATGTACGCAAGAATGAAGCCTCCTCCTCTTCGATAACACGCTCGATGAGGGTCTGCTGCTTCTTCAGTTCGGGGAACTGGTGACCCATCTGGTTGGCCAACACAGGCACAAGCTTACACAATGTAGGCTCGTTGAAACCAAGGTATGTATAACCATAACGCACTGCGCGGCGCAAAATACGACGGATAACATAACCTGCTTTGGCATTTGCCGGCAGCTGACCATCGGCAATAGAGAATGAGATGGCACGCAGGTGGTCGGCAATAACTCGCATAGCAATGTCGCACTTCTCGTCCTGACCATAAACCTTACCGGCCATAGCTGCTATGCGGGCGATTGTGGGCTGGAATACATCGGTATCGTAGTTCGATTTCTTGCCCTGCAATGCCATACACAAACGCTCGAATCCCATACCTGTATCAACATGTTTTGCGGGCAGCGGCTCCAACTCACCATTTGCCTTACGGTTAAACTGCATAAACACAAGATTCCAAATCTCGATAACAAGGTGGTGACCCATGTTCACCATATCACGGCCGGGCTTTGCAGCAATCTCGTCATCATCGCGCAAATCGATGTGAATCTCGCTACAAGGGCCACAAGGGCCTGTCTCGCCCATCTCCCAGAAGTTGTCGTGCTTGTTTCCGCGAATGATATGATCCTCGGGCAGATATTGTTTCCAATAATCGTAGGCCTCCTGATCGAAGGGAACACCATCCTCCTCGCTACCCTCAAAAACGGTAGCATACATACGACTCTTATCCAAGCCGTAAACATCGGTCAAAAGCTCCCAAGCCCAAGCAATAGCCTCCTTCTTGAAGTAATCACCAAACGACCAGTTACCCAACATCTCAAACATAGTGTGGTGATATGTGTCGTGACCCACCTCTTCCAAATCGTTGTGCTTACCTGAAACACGCAGACATTTTTGAGTATCTGCCACACGAGCCGCCTGACGAGGTGCATTGCCCAAAAAGATATCTTTAAACTGATTCATTCCCGCATTGGTAAACATCAATGTGGGATCATTTTTTACAACCATCGGAGCCGACGGCACGATAGTGTGTTGCTTACTCTGGAAGAAATCGAGAAAGGCTTGTCTGATTTTGTTTGATTCCATCATATATTGTTTTTGTTATTCTTATCGTTATTACTTCGTAATCGGATTGCAAATTTAGACATTTTACGCTAAATTTGCATCATAAAATGGCCATAAAATAATTTATTTTAAAAAATATGAGCAAAAATACCAACAATATGAATCTGCAAGATGAGGTACAGAGCCTCATCCATCGCGTGCGTTCATATCGTTTGATACGCAATTTGCTCATCGGATTTATAATAATTTCTATCATAAATCTACTCTTTTCATCACTCTTCTTCACACCGAAGATGTTCAGTATGGCTCACGAGCAGCGTGCTTTGGAACTCAAATATGCCGTATTGCAAAACCGCATCAAAGCCTCGCAACAACAACTCGAAGAGATTCGCCATCGCGACAACCATGTATATCGCCCATTGTTTTCGTCCGACACACTCTCGATTGAAGGCATATACAACCCCTACGGCAACGAGAAATACGCTTCGCTGGCAGACCACGACAACAGTTCGCTGATGATAGCCACATGGCTCGAGCTCGACCAATTTGCCCGCTCGCTGTACCTTGAGTCGAAATCTATGGATGAGCTAAATGCGTTTTCAAAAGACAAAGAGAAATTCTCGACGGCAATACCCGCGATATGGCCCATCGACCGTTCAAAGTTGCGCAACAAAATTGGTGCATTTGGTTATCGCACCCATCCCGTATATCGAGTTTGGCGATTCCACAGCGGCGTGGATATGCCGGGTAGAATCGGTGACCCTATCTATGCCACCGGAGATGGTGTGGTAGAGCTTATCGAGCGCAGCCGTGCCCGCTATGGCTATGGCACGCAAATACTTATCAACCACGGCTTTGGCTACAAAACACGCTACGCCCACCTCAATAAGTTGTTGGTAGAGAAGGGCGACACCGTAAAACGAGGCATGCTTATCGCCGAGATGGGCAATACGGGAGTTTCCACCTCGCCGCACCTTCATTACGAAGTTATATACAACCGTTCGCATGTAAACCCGATCAATTATTTCGATCAAAACATGTCGGCAGAGGCTTACAAGAGTTTGATGAATCAAATTCAGGAGGAGAACTATGAAGCAGAATAACACCGATAAAATACAGCGTCGGCGCAAGCGTCGTATTCGCAACCAACGAATAATCCGTCTGTTTGTACGGTTATTTGCGTGGGTGAGTGTTATTATACTCTATTACTTCTGTTTCTCGCTGCTTTTTGACACACCGAGCGAACACCGCATGCGCCAATCCACCGACAAGTTGCGCAGTGAATACGAGAGTCTGCAAGCCCGCTACGACTCGCTGGAGTTGATTTTGGATAATATCACAGAACGTGACAAAGGTGTATTCCGCACACTCTTTGAGACCGACCCCTACAATCTTGATATTGAGCAGAGCGAAGAGCGATTGGCACTCTATGAAAAGAATGTCACAAAAAACAAACGCCAGCTTCGCGCAGATTTGGCCAGTCGCATCGAAGAGCTGGGCAAAGAGGCCGACAAATTGGAGCAATCATGGTCAAGGCTTCAGGAGTTGGGCGAGGAGATGGGCGACAAGAGCAACAATATTCCCTCGATACAACCTGTACTGAACAAGCAACTAACCTTGCTTACTGCGGGTTATGGAACAATTCTTAACCCTTTCTATCGCACGCTGAAATCGCATCAGGGCGTAGACTACACCATTGCCGAGGGCTCAAGCATATTCGCCACAGCCGACGGCACCGTAAAAGAGATTTCCGACAAGAGTTCGACATTGGGCAAAACAATCGTTATCGACCACGGTAACGGCTACAAAACATCATACAGTCACCTGCTTTCAACCCTCGTCCGCAAGGGCCAAAAGGTGCAGCGTGGCGATATAATTGCATTGTCGGGTAACTCGGGATTATCGTTAGCACCACACCTTCATTACGAGGTGCGCTACAACGATCTGCGCATCGACCCCATCCACTACTTCTTCATGGAGCTTTCACCCGATGAATATCAGCGTATCATCCGCATATCACAATCGGGAATGCAATCATTCGACTAACTTCTAACACAATACAAAAAAAGATGGCAACCGCAATAAGTTGCCATCTTTCGTATCAGTTCAACACGGGCTATCGCTTAACTTTGACAGTATAGTTGCCGCTTGCGAGCGCAACAGCACCACCCTTTGCCGATGTTGCCACACCGCACACCTCACACTCCTCAGCCGAATATGGTAACACAAGTGTTGCAGTTGAGTTGGCAGGAATCTCAACATCGAGTACAACGTCCTCGCCATCAACACGCCACTCCGAGCGCACTGTACCATAGGGAGTCTCTTTCGATGTCTTCACCCACTCTACTCCCGAAGGAATTTGCGGACGGATAATCACATTTTTATAACCTACAGCCTTCTCGTCAGGCAAGATACCGCCTGCCGCCTGCACGAACCACGAACCTACCCCATTGAAGCAGTTGTGGATTCGGCTGCGACCGCCATGCCAATACTCCCAATTGGTGGTTGCACCGTTGTCAATCATATAGAGGTAACCCGGATAATCCCTCTTCTTAAGCATCTCATACATGAACTCGGTCTGCTGATTGTCGGTAGTCCAATCGGTAAGGATAGTAACACCCACCAAGCCAACACCCATATGATTGTCGCGGCTTGCTGTCTCGGCAAACAACGCCTTTTTAACATCTTCAACACACTCCTCGGGAACTGCTCCGACAGTCAACGGATAGGTCATGTCAATCTGCGAGCCGGTAGCATAGGTGTGGGTGTCCTTATTATAGAAAGTCTTGTGAATAAGAGCATTTAGTTCGTTATGACGCTGCGCATACTGCATTGAGCCGTTGTCATCACCAAACAATTTGGCAATCTTCGACATAATATCGAGGCATTGACTTATAACACAATTGCTAATCAAATCCACCGAAGTTTCATTCTTGTAATCCACACCTTCAGGAGAGAGCCAATCACCCAAATACCAATTGCGGTAATCGGTATTCGGCCAAGGACGCAACAGGCCGTCAACGGTATATTTATCTACATACTCAAACCACTTTTTCATTACGGGATAATAACGCTCAAGCATAGCGATGTCGCCATAATTCAGATAGCTCTGCCATGGTGCCATAACGATGAATGCACACCAATACGGGCCACCTCCGGCACGATATGGGTTGGGCACACAATGCGGCAAGCCGCCATCCTCCTGAATACAATCCTCCCACATCTGCATCCAGTTGCGATAGAGAGGCAGACCGTCATACATGGTCTGGAAAGTACGACACGAAGCATTACCATCGCCACCATAACCCATACGCTCAATATGCGGACAGTCAACAACATAACCACTAAAGCCGATGGCCTTGAATGTATACTCAATCATTGAATATATAGCCACCAGATCCTTATCCGACGAATCGAAGGTTGAAGCCTTGCGGAAATCGTGCCACATGGGAATAACCTCCACCATCTCGGGTGCAGAGGGAAGATTCTCGATTAACGCATATTGAAAGGCATGGTGATTGAACTTATTACAGAAGACCTCATCACCCTCGCCTGCTGCGATATACACGTCATAATCAGAGGCTATTGTATGGGCAAAATTACCATCACTGCCCAATTGGTCGCCATATTTGATTGTTACCTGATTGCCGGCAGCCATTGCGGGAAAATCTATATGCATCCAACCGTTAAGACATTTACCCACATTGATAAGCCATGTGTTATCTGCCACCTGACGCACCTCCTTCGGAATGATAGGCTCACCCAGTCGATTGAACTCACACATCTGAGGTGAAACCTCGTGTTTGGGCACATTAGCAACAAAGACATCGCTCCACTCTACACCATCGAGGGTTTTACTCTTAAGATTGGCAAGTTTCTTTGAGCCATCCAGCAACTCTCCACCAAATCTGCCCGGATGCCATGAGCCGTCACCACTCTCGTCATACTCACTTGCACGACCCTTCCACGATGAGTCGGAAACAAGCTCCACCTCTGCCACACCATTGGTGATTTTATTCATTTCAACCTTCACCAGCGGACCGTCATGCACAGCCATTGTCGGATAAGTGCCTTTACCATACCAACAACCACTACCGATCCATACAACCAAATCATTCTCACCACGTTTCAAATAGGGAGTAATATCGTATGTAACCGACAAAGAGCGGGTATCAAGTTCCGACACAGCTGGTGCTAACACTGCATCACCCACCTTCTCACCATTCACATACACCTCGTGATATCCCAATGAATTAACATGCAACAGACGTGTTGTACGCCTCTCTTTAACCTCGAATTTACGACGCAGCTGCGGCATTTTACAATCGCGCAGACCTATATAGTCGCCCTGCCACTCTTCGGCCCTGAGTATGCCTATACCAACCCGTTGCACATCACTCCATGGCGACACATTACCGTTCTGATCCCACACACGCACTCTCCAATATACCAACATTCGGGATTCGAGAGCCTTACCTGCATATGGAACAAGCACCGAAGCGTCAGAGGCAACCTTACCCGACTGCCACAAATCGGCCTCGCCACCCAGCAATGTTTTTTCACTGCTGGCAACGGCAATTTCATAATGGGTTTGCATTGTAGCCTGCTCAGCCGATTTTATTTTCCAGCTGAATCGCGGTGTGGCAGAATCTATCGCCAAAGGGTTATCCAGATTCTCACACCTGACATCATACAGGCTTATAGTGCTGTCGGCCACGCAACCCGACAATAACCACGGCACAAGTGTCACATAAAACAGAAATTTCTTCATAAGTATAAGGGCATTATAGTTTAAATAGTCATTACAGGCAAAATATCACTTATCATATTTATGCAAATATAACATTTTTCTTTAACCTACCGATTATTTTCGCTAACTTCGTAGCAAAATTCAGATATTATGCACAACTCCACATTCCTCGAAGAGGTTGCACAAAAGCTCTATGAGCGTTACGGCAACGCATTGTCGTCGATGCGGCTCGTTCTGCCATCTCGCCGCGCCGGACTTTTCTTTTCGGATGCACTCAAGCGAATAGTCGGAAAGCCCATCTGGCAACCCTGCTACATTTCGATGGACGAGATTATGTGCGAGGCTTCATCACTCAAACAGGGCGACAAATTCCTGATAATAGCCGAGCTATATAAGATATATGTCACATATCACCCCGACGAGAGTTTCGATAAATTCTATTTTTGGGGCGAGATGCTGCTAGGCGACTTCGACCTTATCGACAAATATATGATTGACGCCGATATGCTCTTCAGAAATATTGTCGATTTGAAGGAGTTAGAGTCGGATCTATCATATTTAAGTGACGACATGCGCCGCATGATTCACGATTTCTGGAGCAACTTCAACATTGAAGCATCGCTTTCGGAAGAAAAACGTAAATTCCTCTCTATCTGGATGTCGCTATCTCCTATCTACAACAAGTTGCACACCCGTCTGGAGGAGCTGGGATACGCCTATTCCGGAATGATATATCGCTCTGCGATAAACAACATTTCAACAGGCAGCGGCTCGCCCGACACCTCACAGCACTATATTTTTATCGGATTCAACGCCCTGTCGGAGTGCGAGAAACGCATGCTGAAATTCTTAAACAACAATGCCCAATGCGATTTCTATTGGGACTACGATTCATACTACACCTCACAAAGCGAACAAGAGGCCGGTCGTTTCCTCCGCGAGAATATCAGTCTGTTTAAACCTGCGGATGAAATAACACACGATAATTTTCTGAGTATAAAAAAGAAAATATCATCTATTTCGTGTGTGTCGAACGCCATACAATGCAAGTATGTAAACAACATTCTGCAAGAGATATCCAAGCAATCCGACTTCAACAAGGATACTGCAATCATTCTCACAAATGAATCTCTACTACTGCCGCTACTCCACTCCTTGCCCGAGAATATCGGCGAGAAGCTCAACATAACAATGGGATACCCGTTGCGCCAAACCACAGCCTATTCATTTGTGGAGCGACTCATAGAATTACAAAAAAATGTTCGGCACAGCAACAGCGGCACGACCTTCTATCATGCGGATGTTACGGGAATACTCAACCATCCCTATATTACCGAGATTGCCGAAAAAGAGGCTGCCGAAATACAGAAGACAATCATCGCAGGCCGACTCATCAGAGTTGGCAGCGAACATTTCGCCAAAAGTGAGGTGTTGCAACATATTTTCACCCACACCGACGGCTACAAAGAGTTATCAAAATACCTGATTGACACTCTGCAACTCATCACCGCACACGTAGCAGATGACAACGAAGACAGAACGCTGAAAATGGCCTATATGACTCTCCTGTCAAACGAGATTCATCGGCTTGGCAACGTATTGAACAATTGCGATATAGAGTTGTCAACATCAATCTACACTTCATTACTTCGCCGCCACCTGCAAGGCATCAAAATCCCCTACACGGGCGAGCCACTGCAAGGATTACAGATTATGGGTATTCTCGAATCGCGCAATATCGATTTCAAGAATGTTATCATACTCTCGATGAATGACGACAACTTCCCCGGAAACGTGGGTACCGCATCTTCATTCATCCCCTACAATCTGCGAGCTACTTATGGTTTGCCGACCCCCGAGCACCACGAGGGAGTGTATGCATACTACTTTTATCGCTTGATTCAGCGTGCCGAACGTGTTGACATGCTCTACTGTTCGCATGCCGACGAAAAAAGCACAGGAGAGAAAAGCCGTTACATCTATCAGCTGGAATACGAATCGCCCTATACGGTAAATCGCATCAATGTCGGAGTCGATGTTGGCGCCAGCACCTTCAACGACAATGCCATTCCCAAACGTGGTGAGGTTCTGGAGAGATTGAATCAATACCTGAACGGCGAAAAACGACTTTCACCCACAGCACTATCCAACTATATTGCGTGTCCGATGAGATTCTACTTCTCGGCCATTGCAAAGCTCAAAACCGGCGATGAACTGACCGAGGAGGTTGACAACTCAATGTTCGGTAACATTCTCCACAGGGCAATGCAGCTGTTGTATGCCGACATACTCAACGATGCAAATCCATCAATAAGGCTTAAAGCAATGCTTGAGGACAATACCATCGAACAGACTGTCATTCAAGCTGCAAGCTCCGAGTACCTAAACGATGCTGAAGCCGATATTAAGGAGTACACAGGCAATCTGTTGCTTGTGAAAGACACCATCACCCGATATATCAGCCATGGCATAATTCCATACGATATAGCCAACAGCGACTTCGTTGTCACCGGAGTGGAAAAACCCATCAAATACGATTTTGATTTAGGTGATGGAAGAGAAGTTCACATGGGCGGCATTGCCGACAGAATCGACTCGCTCGACAATGGATGCCTGCGTGTGGTGGATTACAAAAGCGGCTCGCCCAACACCGAGGCAGGCAGCATAGAGTCGCTATTCAACGGAGAGACACGTAACACCAACCGATATGTGTTACAGACAATGCTATACTCCATGATTCTGCACCACACCGAGAATCGCGAGGTGAAGCCCGCGCTGTATTTCGCCCGCAATATGAGTAACGAGAATTTCTCGCCCTATATCAAGATAAAAGATTCGCAATACGACGAGGTGACTTACACCGAGCATGCAACGGCTTTCGAGGAGCAGTTAGCCGCAAAACTACGCGAGCTATTCAACCCCGACATCCCCTTTATCCGATGTGGCGCCGATGATGACAAGAGTTGCGAATATTGCGATTTTAAAACCATTTGTAAACGTTAGGATATGAGAGCCAAGATATTAAGTGCGAGTGCAGGTTCGGGCAAGACATACCGTCTGGCCTATAAATTTGTGCATGACACCATAAAGCACTATCACACAAAGCCCTATCTATATAGATCGATATTGGCCGTAACCTTTACAAACAAGGCTACCGAGGAGATGAAAAGCCGCATTTTGAGCGAGTTGAACGACATAATCACCAAGCCCGACAAATGCAACTATCTGAAAGACCTCGAGCGAGATCTTGAAATAGATCGCGACCAGATAATACGTCGTGCCAAAGGCGTTCAAACCAAGATATTGCACGACTACTCTCGTTTTACGATTCTCACCATCGACAAATTCTTTCAGCGCATACTGCGTGCCTTCTTAAAGGAGCTGAGTTTGGATTTGAATTACAATATCGAACTCGACACAGCCTCGATTTTGGAGCGCAGTGCCGATGCCCTGATTGAAGATATTCGCACCGACGACTCGCTGCGCAAATGGATTACCACATTCACACAAGAGCTTATTGACGAGAACACTTCGTGGGATGTACGAAAAAGGATGGTTGCTCTGGGGCGTGAGATTTTCAAGGAAAAGGGCAAGAATGCCACAATAAACTCCACATCCAAAGAGACGCTGCTAAAGAGTATTAAAGAGACGGAAGCCATCATCAAAGCCAATAACGAGAAGATTTCCAACGCCGGCAAAGAGGCGATGATTCTTATCGAGGGCGAAGGGTTGTCGATAAATGATTTCACAGGAAAGTCAAAGGGCATTGCCCAATGTTTCGCCGATTTTGCCGAGTGCAAACCTGTAAATCTCACGGCAAAACGCCGCGAGTACGCCTACTCGGCCGAAGGTTGGACAAAATCACCGCAGGCGATGGAGCTTGTGCTTAGTCTGCAGATAATTTTGCAGAATATTATCGAGCTATACGATAAAAACATCAAGCTGGAAAACTCGCTCAACCTTATCAAAAAGACCTATCGCAGCTATGTGCTTTTGCAGGATATCTATCGCAAGGTGCTGGAGCTATGCGATCAGGATGGCGTAATGCTCCTACCCGAGACCAAATACATCCTCTCGCGTTTTATCGCAGGCAACGATGCTCCTTTCATTTACGAAAAGATAGGCAACCGATTCGAGCGATTTATGATTGACGAATTTCAGGACACATCGCTCAAAGAGTGGGAAAATTTCATTCCCTTGCTACAAAATTCAATATCACAAAGTGATGATAATTCGGTATTTATAGTAGGCGACGTAAAGCAATCGATATATCGTTGGCGCGGTGGCGACTGGCGCATATTAAAGCATGGTGTACGTAGCGCATTGGGCAAAGAGGATACCACCACCGAGTTCCTCTCGGACAATTACCGCAGTCTGCCGCAAATTGTAGAGTTCAACAATGGCATTATCGAAGAGGTGGCGGCTGCCGACAACGACTATTTGAACAACATATTGGCTGAAGCCCTAAACAACAAGCAGATATCGGGGGTATGCCACAACGAGCTGCACAACACTCTTAAGACCGCATACGAGAATCATGCCCAAAACGCCAAGCGCAAACATCAAAAACGAGGCTACGTTCACATCGAGCGTTTCAACGAAGACGATGAGCATCCTTTGACCCGCTGCATCGAGGATATTGTCGCACGAGGATACTCCTACAACGACATTATGATTCTATACCGCAATGGCAGCGATGGGGCAAAAGCGGCCAACCTGTTACTGGATTACAAAATCAAGCACAATGCGTCATTCAATATCATGACGCAGGATTCGCTTGTGGTGGGCAAGGCTGCCATCAACAATTTTGTGATAGCACTGTTGCGTCTGTCACAAAACAGTGGCGATATGATCAGTCAGGCAATAGTGAATGACTATCTTCAGCGTGATTACACCGCCACTCTCCCAAAAGATGAGCAACAGATGTTGGCATACATCAGCCAGCTATCGCCCGAGCAGGCATTCGAGCAGATTGTGCTGACATATGGTCTGGACAAACGCACCGACGAAATAGCCTATCTGCAAGCACTTCACGAACAGATAATATCGTTCTGCGCATCAAAAATTGCCGACATTCAACTATTTTTGAATATGTGGGACGAGAGTGGCAATGGTAAAGCATTGAGCGTAGAGAGAAGTGAATCCACAATAGAGCTTACCACTATTCACAAAGCCAAAGGATTGGAGAAGAAGGTGGTTATCATACCATTCTGCAATTGGGGTGTAAACCCCATAGCCGCACTCGACAGTAATATATGGGCAAAGCCCGACAGCCACGACACCAATTTCTCACAGCTGGGCAGCATGCCCGTACGCTTCGGCAATCAGATGAAGCAATCGACATTCTCCGAAGAGTATTATCGTGAGCTCACGTTCCAGCACGTCGAAAACATAAACCTGCTTTATGTGGCACTAACCCGAGCCAAAGAGGAGTTGCATGCCTTTACCAATATTCCCAAAAGGGATATGTATAACATTGGCAAACTACTGTGGGAAAACACATTAAAACTTGCTAATTCAACCACCGATGCAGCCATTGCAACTGATAGCGAGTGTGTGGAATTTGGACTTCGTCTGCCGCCCGAGCCACAAAACGAGAGTGACGATGAGCAACCCACACAAAACATTCTGCTGGACAACTACCCCACCTCAAACACCAAATTGGCTTTACGACTAAACAACCAGCGATACTTTGAAGAAGGAGGCAAAACCGCCAGCGATACTCCTCGCACATTGGGCATCACCATGCACTCGATTTTAAGTCAGGCAAAGAGTGCCGACGAGATTAAAGCGAGAATCACATCGGCCCAAATACAAGGCGAGTTGAGCGCCGAGCAGGCCCAATTGCTGACCACTGCAATCGAGCGCGAATTCGAGCAAACAAAGGTTCAGGAGTGGTTTGGCTCGTGGGATTGCGTATATTGCGAGCAGGACATCATTGGCGACCACACCATAGGCACTCGCCGCCCCGACCGTGTAATGATACGTGGCGAGCACGCTGTTGTTGTAGACTATAAATTTGGCGAAGAGGTGACCAAATCGCATCGACACCAGATTCAGAAATATATAGAGCTGCTAAAGAAGATGGGATACCGCCATATCGAAGGCTATATTTGGTATATCAATCTCGGCAAAATCATAGAGGTTGACTATGACGGCCACATATTCTGCAACGATTAAACAATATTCAGGCTGGCCATCAAAGCAAAACAGATGGAATTTATTGTAAATCCGCCTTATGTATAGGGCGGATTTATAAATAAATCCGTATCTTTGCACTCTCGTTATAACACATGTAAGAATGAAAGTAGGACACATACAAACACTCAAAGTAAATCGCATCTCCGATTACGGACTATATCTGATCGACGAGCAAGAGCAGGAGGTCTTATTGCCCAACCGCTATGTTTCGCTCGAAAATGCCGTAGGTGATCAGATCGAGGTATTTGTTTACCACGACTCGGAAGATCGTCTGGTAGCAACCACCGACAAACCACTAATCACCGAGGGCAAAGTAGCATCGCTTAAGGTTGTCGACAAAAATATTCACGGAGCATTTCTCGATTGGGGGCTGAAAGGCAAAGACCTGTTTCTGCCCAACCGCAATCAGCAAGGTGGTGTTGTTGCCGGCCGAAGCTATGTGGTGTGGATGTATGTCGACAATATCACAGGCAGATGTGTCGCCACAATGAAGCTCAAGCCATATATCGACAACGAGATTATAACCGTAAAGCCGCAGCAGAAGGTTGATATACTAATCGCCTCGGAGAGCCCCATCGGCTATCGAGCCATCATCAACTCTCGCCATTGGGGTATGTTGTACAAAAATCAGATTTTCCAGAGCGTAAAGGTTGGCGACCGTTTTGAGGGCTATGTAAGACGCATCACCGACGACAATCGCATCGACCTCACGCTGCGCCAGGAGGGCTACGATGGTGTGGCCGCTTCAGCCGAGAGCCTATACAAACTACTCAACGACAATGGTGGCCGACTCGGAGTTGGTGACAACTCTTCCCCCGAGCGCATTCACGCCTACACACAAATGAGTAAAAAAGTTTTCAAACGCGCCGTAGGTATTCTCCTCAAACGAGGCGACATCACCACCGATGGCGATTCAATCGAACTCAAGAAGTAATGGCTGCACTACACACCGCCGAGCGAGTATCACCTCGTGACGCCTCCGATAATTATGTATTCCAACGCTCGATCTTGGCCTACCACAAAGCTGCCGAGATTGTCAGCGGCGATGTATTGGAGATAGGCACAGGCATGGGTTACGGTATAGATATCGTGGCTCAATCGGCCGACAGATTCACAACTATCGATAAAACCGCTGCTTATGATGGCTCTTTGCCCGAAAATGTGAATTTTCACACCATGGAGGTGCCGCCAATTAAGTTCGCTGACGAAAGTTTTGACTTTGTCATCTCTTTTCAGGTGATTGAGCATATCAAAAGCGACAAGAGATTCGTGCAAGAAGTAAGTCGCGTTTTGCGTAAGGGTGGCAAATTTATTGTATCAACACCAAATGCGCCGATGTCGCTTACTCGCAACCCTTGGCACATTAGAGAGTACACAGCTTGCCAGCTAAAGGAGTTGCTCGCACCCCACTTCAGCAATATCATAACGATGGGCGTTGGCGGAAACGAGAAGATAATGGATTACTACGAGGCAAACCGCCGCGGCGTCGAGAAAATTACCCGCTTTGACATCCTCGACCTTCAGCACCGCCTGCCACGATGGATGTTGCAGATGCCTTATGATATACTGAACAGATTGAATCGCAAAAAACTGCTTAAGCAAAACAACGAACTCACCTCGTCAATCTCGATGGACGATTATCATATCGGAGATATTACCGAGGAGTGTTTCGACCTGTATTTTATCGCAGAAAAGTAAATTTTACAGCTATTACAACATTTTTTTGGTTATATAAAATAATTTTCCTATATTGTAATAGAGTTAATACAACAAAATGGAGAGTTACATAATAGAGATATTGTTAGTAGTTTCGGGCATTGTGGTTGGCATCATCAACACCTTGGCCGGTGGCGGAGCCATTATATCCATGACCCTGTTCATGGCCTTGGGACTGCCTATCGGCATAGCCAACGGAACCAACCGCATAGCCGTTGTGTTGCAGAACTTCACCTCATCGGTGGCATTTCTCCGCAAACGCATGCTCGACATCAAAAGCGGCATAAAGCTCTCTATCCCCGCCGTTATAGGCAATATCATCGGTTCGATTGTGGCGTCACATATCAGCGACACCGTATTCAAAATATGTATGGCCACAGTCCTGACCATCATTTTGATATACATGATATTTGACCAGAGCCACAAACATCCCCACATTCATGGCGGCCATCCGCTCGAGTTGCGATATTGGCACTATATCTGGTTTTTGTTGCTGGGTTTTTATGGCGGATATATCTACATAGGGCTTGGCTACGCAATCCTTGCCGTCACCATATGGTCGATGAAACTTGACATTATCACGGCAAACGTGGTAAAGTGCTTTATTATATTTGTCGCCACGCCATTTTCATTGATAATCTTCATGCTCAACGGGCAGGTGGATTACGTTTACGGCCTATGGCACGGCCTTGGTAATATTATCGGCGCATTGCTTGCCTCGCATTTTGCCGTGGCATGGGGTGCCAATTTTGTACGTTGGTTTACATTGGTAATTGTGGCCATCTGTTTTGCCGACCTTATAGGAGTAATATCAATACACGATATATTCCACACCATCATGCACCTACCCAACTAACCTTGTACTGCTACCAATATGGATTTTCAAACAAAGGAGAGTGATAAGATTGTAGTTACGGGAGCGCGCGTCCACAATTTAAAAAATGTAGATGTCGAGATCCCCCGCTACTCATTGGTGGTTATTACAGGATTGTCAGGTTCTGGCAAATCATCACTCGCCTTCGACACCATTTACGCCGAAGGACAACGCCGATACATGGAGACCCTGTCGACCTATGCCCGACAGTTTGTCGGAACAATGGAGCGACCCGATGTAGACAAAATCACGGGACTAAGCCCTGTGGTGGCCATCGAACAAAAGACCACAAACAAAAACCCCCGTTCAACGGTAGGAACAGTTACAGAGATTAACGATTTCCTGCGTCTGCTTTACGCCCGAGCATCGCGCGCCTACTCCCCCATCACCAACGAGGAGATGGTACACTATACCGATGAGCAGATATGCGACCTGATATTATCGGGTTTCGAGGGTCGCAAAGTGGCATTTATGGCTCCTATAATCAAAGGCCGCAAGGGTCATTATCGCGAGTTGTTCGAGTCGCTTGCCAAACGCGGATATATCTACGCCCGCATCGATGGCGAGATTCGCGAGATTTCAGCCGGCATGAAGCTCGACCGCTATAAGATTCACACCATAGATTTGGTCGTTGACCGCATGCGCATAAGCAAAGAGGGCGCAGAGCGCATTATGACATCACTCAAGGAGTCTATGCGTCAAGGCAAAGGTACTATGGCACTATATGACTACGAGGCCGACGGCATGCGTTACTATTCCCGCCACCTGATGTGCCCATCCACAGGCGTTGCGTTCGAGGACCCTGCACCACACACATTCTCATTCAACTCACCACAAGGAGCTTGCCCACGATGCAGCGGGTTGGGCGTAGAGGCTGTATTTGACCGCGAGAAGATTATCCCCAACCCCAACCGCTCGCTGCGAGATGGCGGCATAGAACCTATCGGCAAATATAAGAACAACAAGCTCTTTGCCATGCTGACCATGCTTGGCCATCGCTACGATTTCAGCATTGACGACCCCATCAACACCATTTCGGAAGAGGGCATGAACGCCATACTATATGGCGATCCAAAGCCTTTGACGGTTGATTTATCGGAGTTCACATCAATATCGGGCCGTCGAATGATTCCATGGGAGGGTATTGCCGAATATGTGCAAACCACCGACGACGAAGAGTCAAAGAAGGGTCAAAAGTGGCGTGAGCAGTTCATGGCCTATCGCAAATGTAGCGTATGTGGCGGCACTCGTCTGAAAAAGGAGGCCTTGCAATTCCGCATCGGCGGCAAGAATATCGCCGAGGTGTCGGCCATGTCAATCATCGAGTTCTCGGAATGGATGAGCCATATCGACGAGTACATGAACGAAAAGGAGCAGAAAATCGCTCAAGAGATAATAAAAGAGATTCGCGAACGACTTCACTTCTTGGTTGAAGTAGGGCTTGGTTATCTCTCATTATCACGCTCATCACGCTCACTGTCGGGAGGCGAGAGCCAGCGCATCAGATTGGCGACGCAAATAGGCTCAAAGCTGGTCAATGTCTTATATATTTTGGACGAGCCCAGCATCGGACTGCACCAACGAGATAACCAGCGACTCATCAACACCCTTAAAGAATTGCGCGATGCAGGCAATTCGGTTATTGTCGTCGAGCACGACGAAGAGATGATGCGTTCGGCTGACCATATTGTTGACGTTGGCCCAAAGGCAGGTCGTCGAGGTGGTCAGATTGTAGCTTCGGGCACAATCGAGCAGATTATGAACTCCAACTCTATCACAGCCGACTATCTGTGTGGTCGTCGCAAGATAGAGCTACCCGCAACCCTGCGCAAAGGCTCAGGCGAGAGTATTGTGATACGCGGTGCTAAGGGTAATAATCTGAAGAATGTCGATATTGAGTTCCCGCTCGGCAAATTCATCTGCGTAGCCGGTGTCAGTGGTTCGGGCAAATCAACGCTCATAAACGAGACCCTGCGACCAATTTTGAGTCGCCATCTGTATCGTTCTTTCGACCAACCGCTACCTTATGAGAGCATTGAGGGGTTGGAGCATATCGACAAACTTGTTGTTGTCGACCAATCACCCATCGGACGCACTCCGAGGAGTAACCCTGCAACCTATTCGAATGTCTTCTCCGATATAAGAAAACTATTCGAGGCCACTCCCGATGCACAGGTGCGAGGCTTTAAGGCAGGGCGTTTCTCATTCAATGTTAAAGGCGGCCGATGCGAAGAGTGCCGAGGTGCTGGTGTGCAGACAATCGAGATGAATTTTCTGCCGGATGTCTATGTGCGATGCAAAGCTTGCGGTGGTCACCGATACAACAAAGAGACGCTGGAGGTTAAATACAAAGGCAAGAACATCGACGAAGTACTGAATATGACTGTAAATATCGCCGTTGAGTTCTTCGCCAACATCCCAAACATATACCAGAAGTTGAAAGCCATTCAGGATGTCGGCTTGGGCTACCTCACGCTGGGTCAGCCATGCACAACACTATCGGGTGGCGAAAGTCAGCGAATAAAACTTGCTGCCGAGCTCTCAAAGAAGGATACAGGCAGAACACTATATATCCTTGACGAGCCAACCACAGGACTCCACTTCGAAGATATTCGCCAATTGCTGGATGTTATCAACAAGCTGGTAGACCGAGGCAACACAGCCATAGTCATAGAGCATAATCTGGATGTAATAAAGGTTGCCGACCACCTTATCGAAATCGGGCCGGAGGGCGGAGCCGGCGGTGGCCGCATCATAGCCACAGGCACTCCTCACGAGGTTGCACAATGCGCAGAGAGTGCTACGGCAGATTTTTTACGCAAGATGGGCGTTTAGGCAAGAATTTTGAATATCATGGCATAAAAACCTTTTTGTGCCATGAAACGACTTTTTACAATTACGGCGTGCGCTATTATGTGCACCTTCTGCGGGCCTTTTGTAGAAAAGGCCGTCGCACAGACAACTCACCACCACATGCAATCGACAACCCATGCCGAGCGTGTTGCACGACGTGCTGCAAGGCTTGAGGAGCTGGCAAAGACCATCGACTCGATTGTACTCTCTCACGACTTTGAATTCAACCCGCAAACGGTACAAATCATGCCGGCAGGACAGATGAAGTTTCTATCGAATGTACTCTATACCCTAACTGTATGGCGCGGCTCGGTGGATGTGTGTCTACCCTACTACACAGGTATTGTTCCGCCATATCGTCTTGTGATGTTAAACACAAGCACTCCCGACATGCGCAACTTCGTAACACAGCAGACCGAAGATGGGTGGAAAGTTTCGTTTACCAGCAACCTATATGCTACCATCGACTACACCTTCACATTCGACATTCACCGCTATGGAGGAGCTACGCTGACAATCACCAACACGTGGTACAATCCGGTACAATATACCGGAACAATCACTCAGATATATTAACAACAAAAAGTGCCACACGAATGGCACTTTTTGTTTATTTTATGAGCAATACAACGGCGTGTGTGGAGACCCCCTCCTCACGCCCCTCAAATCCAAGGCGTTCAGTGGTAGTAGCTTTTACAGAGACCCTGCTCACGTCGAGCCCCATCACCGACGCCAGCACACTGCGCATCGTGTCGATATGAGGGCGCAATTTCGGGCGTTGCATGGCTATGGTGCAATCAACATTCGAAATAGAATAGCCCTCACTCTCAATCACGTCACACACCCTGCGCAACAGAATCTTTGAGTCGATACCTTTAAACTCATCAGAAGTGTCGGGAAAAAGTTTGCCAATATCCCCCAAAGCCAAAGCACCCAACAGTGCATCACAAATCGCATGAATTGCCACATCACCATCAGAATGGGCCACACAGCCTTTTGTGTGAGAAAGTTCAACTCCACCAATCACCAGCGGCAATCCCTCGGCCAAAGCATGCACATCGTATCCGTGCCCAATTCGCAAATCCATACCTAAATATTATTAAATTATTTCTCTCCTATTGTAATTATGCGGTCGCAATATCCCAGCGAGCTCTCGCGATGGGCAATAACCACTATCGTCAGTTCCTTATCGTTTGCCGCCAATTGCGCTATCGACTCATTAACACTATGCTCGGTTTCGGAGTCAAGCGATGATGTGGCCTCGTCAAAAAAGAGTACGTCGGGACGACGATACAACGCTCTGGCTATACCTATCCTCTGACGTTCACCGCCCGACACACGACATCCGGCCTCGCCGATACGGCTATCGATACCTTGCGGCAGTGACTCCACAAACGCATCAAGACTTGCCATCTTCAACACTCTCACAACTCGCTCTCGGTCGATTTTATCGCGAGCCACTCCCAAAGCAACATTCTCGGCGAGTGTCGAATCGGCCATAAAAACACTCTGCGGAACATACCCCACCGAATTTTGCCACATTCTGCGAGCGAGGTCATCAAGAATTTGCCCATCAACTCTCAACTCGCCCGATGTGGGGCTATATAATCCGAGCATGATGTTCATCAGAGTACTCTTTCCGGCACCCGATGCGCCCCTGATACCAAGCCTCTCGCCTCTTTTGAGTTCAAGCGATATAGAGTCGAAAACCCGCTCACGTCCCTCACCGTAATCGAAGGTAACATCATTCAGTTCAAGGCTATGCTTAAACTCCAGACGTCTTTCGTCACAAACAAGGTCTTCCTCACCATCAATATCCTTGAGAATATCTATCGTATAGCTATTATATCGAATAGACGACAGCGACGACAATACACTACGCACCGAAGGCATCAGGCGCATAGCCGCCACGGCAAACATTCCGAACAACACACCTACATTACCCTCCGGCCACAACACTCCGACAACCACCAGAGCGGCCATCGCCGAGGTAATTGCTATTTCAATGAGATTCTGAGGAATCACCGAGAGCATTGCATCGCGCTTACGCATATCAATCAACCGCTCGGTTTGCGCTTCAAAAGAGGATAGTAATCGCGGAAAAGCATTATTTATCTCCACATCGGCATACCCCCTGAAACTCTCGGCCACATCGCGGAACTTGGCACGCAAAGCCTCGTTCTCGGCCTCGCCGTAACTCTGCAAGCGACGACGTATAACTCTATAATACAGTATCGAAGCGGGCAACAACACCGCCAAAACCACCAAAACAACAACCACATCGACACATGCCAATGCCACACCAATCAAGACAAACAGCAGAACCTCGCCCGCCATCACCGCCAACGGGCGCAACACGCCTGCCACGAAATTCAGACAGACAAGATTCACATTGCGCGACAGTTCGGCAGAATTGCTGCTCTTGACAAATGCGTAACCACGGGTATAATAATTTATATACAATTTTCGTGACAGATAGCCATAGAGATTATATACATAATCGCGCTCATATCTATACAGAAAGAGCGACACCGCACTTTTGATGATAATAAGCACCACTACCCCCACGGCCACGACAAGCGCAAAACGGGAGGTGGATGGATTTCCCATAATTGCATATAAATCGCCCACAATGGGATATGTGGCTATATTATCCGAATCAAGTATTATTGTCAGCAATGGCACGAGCATAGCGATACTAAAGAAATTCAGTATTGCCCGTAGCAAAATTGCCACAGCTGCCACCATGCCACGTCGGCGATACTCGGGTGGGATAATATGTTTAATATCTCTATACATATTGCAAATATAACGAAAATAATATCCAACTCACACAAAGCATCGATAATTAGCCCGAAAATTTGTTTGGCAACGCCGCATGTATTATATTTGCAGACTGAAAAAGTTCATTTTATATGTTAAGCAGAAGATTGCTCCGAGTAAAGGCCGTCAAAGCCTTATATACCCATCTCAAGTCGGACGCCGACTCATTGATGGCATCAGAAAAGACGCTTATAGAGTCTGTAAACAAGACCTACGACCTCTATTTCCACATGTTGGGACTTGTTGTCGAATTGGCTCGCTATGCCGAGCAGCGTCAAGAGGCCGCCAAGCAGAAGAAACTCCCCACACAAGAGGATTTGAATCCCAATCGTAAATTTGTAGACAATGCCGTTATCAACCTGATAGCCAACAGCGACTCGGTGAATGATTATCTGGCTGCACGCAAACTCTCGTGGGCACAATATCCCGAACTTATCAAGACATTGTTCAATCAACTTGAGCAGACCGATTACTATCAGCAATATATGCTCTCACAGGAGCGCTCATTCAAAGAGGATTTGGCGCTTGTCACCAACTTCTATGTAAACGAGCTGGAGGAATCGGAGGCCCTGGAGAGTGTGCTTGACGAACAGTCAATATTATGGAACGACGATTTGGGTTTTGCGCTGATTATGGTCACCCGCACTCTATCAAACATACGTTCTTCACATCAGGAGGTTAAGGTGTTGCCTAAATTCAAGAGTGAAGATGATTTTGAGTTTGTCAAGGAGCTATTCACCAAAAGTGTAATAAACTTCGACGATTCGCTTGCATACATCGAAAAGGCAACAAGCAACTGGGATGTTGAGCGTCTTGCCTTCATGGACAACCTCATCATGGCAACAGCTATCACCGAGTTTGTGACCTTCCCCTCTATTCCGGTGAAGGTTACCCTTGACGAGTATATTGAGATTTCAAAATACTACTCTACCCCGGGAAGCGGAACGTTTATCAACGGCGTGCTCGACAAAATTCTGGCATCACTCACCGCCGATGGCAAAATCAACAAAAGCGGCAGGGGTCTGCTATAAGTGAGGGTATGAGCTCGGCTATACAATATTTTGCATCTGCGGCAATCATCATCATGTGTTGCCTGACATCATGCAATCGCAACAACAGCCAAAGCAAAAGTCAGGTTCAACGCTCCACCACAGAGATAGCCACTCAAAAGATTGAGATTAGCACCGAATCCTTAAAGCAGGGGTTGTGCGACACACTCCGCTTCGGCGCAATGCATGCAGGCGAGATTGTTACAAAAAAAATTGCGCTCACCAATACCGACAATCAACCCATGGTTCTGTTGCGCCACGTCACCTCATGCGGCTGCACAACAATCGAATATGAGCGAAAGCCCATCAACCCCAATGGCACAATGATGCTCAGTTTCGAATATGATTCGCGCGCTCAAAGTGGCTGGCAGATGAAACTTATGGAGCTATATTTCGCCGATTCGGACTCACCGCTGAAGATTTATCTCGAAGCAGAGGTCGAGTAGCCGCAAAGTTAAAAATATTTAGTACCTTTGTAACAAAAGTTAATCACACGATTACAAAACAATTAAAAGATAATAATTATGATGAATTTTCTTCAGGCAGCAGATGCTACCGCAGTACAGCAGCCCGGCATGGGTGGTTTTTGGATCATGATGTTACTCATGATGGGTGTAATGTATTTCTTCATGTGGCGCCCCGAGTCAAAGCGTCGCAAGGAGATGGCCAAATTCCGCGAGAACTTAAAGAAAGGTGACAAGATTATCACTGCCGGCGGTATCTATGGCGTGGTAAAGGAGGTTAAGGAGACTACTCTTCTCATCGAGGTTGATGGCAACGTCACTCTTCGTATTGACAAGAACATGGTTGTTGCCGACAACACCCAGTTGCAGAAATAATCACTACCAAACAATAAAAAACTCCCGACTTACACGACAAGTCGGGAGTTTTTTATATCTCATCTTCTGTAAGAAAATCCATAAATCCGTTTTCCTCTCTGGCTCGCTGTTGCGGCGTAAGGAAATAGATGCAATGGCCTTGTGTGCATAGCTCACCTTGTGCATCAAACAACTCCACATCTATATCTATGGCCTGACGGCGTTGGCGCACCACTCGCGCCCGCAAGGTTATATGCTCCTGATTGATAACAACCTGCTTTTTGTAGCGCATATCAAGATGCGAGGTCACTCCACTCGTCTGGAACTTGCGAAATATCACCCAGCTTGCAATTTCATCCACCAATACGGCCTGCACTCCGCCATGCAACGTATTACGCCAACTCTCAAACTCCACACGCGGATGCCAATGGCAGACAATATCGTCGCCATCTTCAAAAAACTCCATCTTCAGGCCCGACTCATTATTTGGGTCGCAGCCATAGCAATGGTATGTGGGCTCGCCTACCCACGGGTTTATTATCTTTTTCATAAAATCACATCAGCTTATCAATATCGGCCAACATCGCCACTTCTTCCGATGTAGCGTACTCCAAACGGGGTGTACCGGTCAACTCGGCCGCATCGTCAGGCCAGAAATATGGCGGCACAACAGGCAGATACTCGCTGCGATCAAACACTTGGGCATAAAACCCCTTCAAATCGCTCTCGCGAGGACGCATCCACAACTCAAAACACAAAATATCATCATTCTCCATATTCTCGACCTTAAAATCGGGAATAAAATGACGCAACATATTCACCGAGAAGGTCCAATCGTAACGCGACATACGCTCAACTATATAATTCTCGTCTTTATACTCTACACGGGCATATACCGGCTCATCCTCCGCCGGCCCCGAAATGGTGCGGACATCGCCCACCTTCCACTTTGACACATCCATATATCCTGATTCAAAAATTATCTCATACTTTTTAAGGCTTTCGCCAGCTGGTCGGGACATGATGTTCCCTTGCGGTTGCAATCTATGCCCTCGAGGCGTGCAATAACATCATCCACCTTCATTCCTTTGGCAAGGCGAGCCACGCCTTGGGTGTTACCTTGGCAGCCGCCGACAAACATTACATCGACAACAGTATCGTTATCCACCTCCACCATTATTGCCTGCGAACATACGCCGCTTGTGGGATATACTATTTTCTTGCTCATATATTGTTGCATTAAATCCACACAAAGATAAATATTTTACAGAAAAGAGCCCCATTCGCAGCAAAAATTGAGGAAAATATGACGACAATTTTGTACTTTTGCAAAAAAATTAGGAGTGTCAGATGTATGATGTAATAGTTATAGGAGCCGGCGCGGCTGGCATGATGGCGGCAGCAACAGCGGCACGTAATGGCAAAAAAGTGTTGTTATTGGAGAAGATGGAGAAGGCGGGTCGCAAGATTCGCATTTCCGGTAAAGGCCGTTGCAACCTAACCAACGCCCGCGAGCCCGAGGAGTTCAAGGAGGCCATACGCACCAATGCCGACTTTTTCGACATCGCTTTTGCCGAGTTCAACAACAAAGCCACCATACGTTTCTTCGAGCGTCTGGGCGTTAAGCTCGACATCGAACGTGGTCAGCGAGTATTCCCCAAAAGCGGCAAAGCATGGGATATTGCCAACGCATTGGAAGACTACTGCCGCGACAACGAGGTTGAAATAATGTTCGATACACGCGTGAGTGACATCTTGGCTATTGACAACAAGATTTATGGTGTTAAATATTTCAACAAACGAGGCTTTGAGCGCAAGGAAGAGGCCGAAAATGTTATCATTGCCACAGGAGGCGTAAGTTACCCCCGCACAGGTTCTACGGGCGACGGCTACATTTTTGCCGACCGTTTGGGACATGGCATCGAGGAGTTGCGTCCTTCGCTCACTCCCCTACGCACATCGCACCCCCAGCGTAAATATCTCGATGGCCTATTGCTCAAAAATATCGAGGCAAAGCTCTTCATCGACAACGAGCTTGCACAAGAGGAGTTCGGTGAAATAAGTTTCTCGGACAGAGGAATAGAGGGTGCTGTTGCTCTGAGAATGAGCCGCGACGCAGTGGATGCCCTCATCGATGAACGTAGCGTAAAAATTGTGCTTGACATGAAACCCGCACTTACCGAAGAGATGCTTTACGACCGCATCAAACGCGAAATGGAGGAGATGAACGACGAGGAGTTCTTCTCGGAGCTACTGCGCAAGCTCGTACCAAAGCAGCTCGTTATGCCTATCGCCCACGAGATTGACGTTCACTCAAAGAATTACATCCGCAAGCTCACCGACACCGAGATTCAGCGTCTGATAAAGGTACTAAAAGGCATGGTATTCCCCATCACCGACTATGCGCCGTTTGAATATGCTGTTGTGACAGCAGGGGGAGTAAGGTGCGATGAGGTAAACCGATACACCATGGAGTCGCTCAAGGTTAAGGGCCTTTATTTCGCTGGCGAGGTGCTCGACATAGATGCCAACACGGGCGGATACAACCTGCAAATAGCCTTCTCGACAGGCCGCCTTGCAGGACAACTCAAGAAATAGCCAAAGCACAGGAGATGAAGATTTCGGGCCGCAACATAAAACGACGATTATACAATCTGCGCAATCTACCCGCCGACATTAAGCGGGCACGATATTTTCGTGGCCACGGCGTACACTCGCCGTTTGTGTATGCCATTGTGCGGGAGGTATTCATGGTATCGAAATTGAAATCCGACAACTGCGAATTATACGACAGGCTCAAGAATGCCGACCTGCCCAAACGTCGCGCAATACAGCTGCAAAACCTCGCAACACACTGCAAATACGATAACATAGGTATTGATTGCCCGATAGAGCAGATGGCGCAATATCAGATGGTTATAGCAACCGCAGCAACCACCCCCGACACTCTGCAACGTTTTGCCGAGGAGGCACAAAAAAATCACCTCACGCTATGTATTGTGGCACCATATATGGATGGCAAGCGCCAGCAGGCTTGTAAAGAGATTATCGAGCTACACCCCTGCACAAGCGTTGACAACCGAGGCTACCTGTTACTTTTCAACAACCACCTACCGAAACAACGATTCAAGCTATGAAAATATATACCAAATGTGGAGATAAGGGCTACACCTCGCTCATCGGAGGCGAACGGGTTGCCAAGTGTGACATTCGCGTTGAAGCATACGGCTCGGTTGACGAATTGACCGCCTTCACCGCCCTATTGGCCGATAAGCTGATGAGCGAAGAGGTCTTCTCGACCCATGTTCAGCAATTACGACGCATCGAGTCGCAGCTAATGACCGTTGCGGCACTTTTGGCCGTAGGCAAGGGTGGCGAAGATAAAGTTGCCACATTGAAGCCCGCAACCATCGAGGAGCTGGAGCAGGCTATCGACGCAATTCAAGCCGAGCTGCCCGCCATAACCAAGTTCACAATTCCGGGTGGCGATAGCCGAATATCGCTGTGCCATGTCTGCCGCACAATATGTCGCCGTGCCGAGCGTGCCGCATTGCGTGCAATAGATCTTCACCAAACAGATTGTCATACGGCAGCATATCTGAATCGCCTGTCGGACTACTTCTACGTTTTAGGTCGCCATATCACCCGACTGACCTCTACCGAGGAGATTTTGTGGATTCCATAAAAATTGTGCAAAATCGGCTCTCAGTGCAATCTGGCGCAATCAGCGTAAAGTCTTATAATCGTGCATTTTGACCTTTTTGTAATATGAATGCATAATTTATATTACAATCTGTTTGCATTTAATGTTTTTTTTCTATATTTGCGGCCGAAATAAAAAGCGCTTAGCAAATCGGCGTACCAACCCATGTTGAACTAATACTTTAAAACTACACAAATATGTATTGGACATTAGAGTTGGCATCGAAATTAGAGGATGCACCGTGGCCCGCAACCAAAGAGGAGTTGATTGATTATGCAATTCGCTCAGGTTCTCCACTGGAAGTGCTCGAGAATCTTCAGGAAATTGAGGACGAAGGCGACATCTACGAATCTATCGAAGACATCTGGCCCGATTATCCTTCAAAAGATGATTTCTTCTTTAACGAAGACGAGTACTAAAAAATATGGCGAGCTGAATCGGCTCGCCATATTTTTTTCATGTCATGGTTATCTACTTTTTCTTACTCCATAGCTTATTCATATCCTCCAAAGTTTTACCCTTGGTTTCAGGAACAAGTTTCCAAACAAAAATTGCAGCCACGATACATATAATGCCATATAGCGCATACGCAAACATGTGACCGAACTTATCGCCCATCTCGCCCAAACGCATATTATACATCGGCAGGAATGTTGAAGATACGATAAAGTTGAAAATCCATTGGAATGCCACCGCGATGGCCACCGCTGCACCACGGATAGTATTGGGGAAAATCTCCGAGATAAGCACCCAGCAGATGGGGCCCCAGCTAAACATAAACGACGCGCTATAAACCATAATGCTGGCAACAGCCACGATTGCAGGCATGCCTGCGATGATATTACTCAAGGCTACACCAAAAGCGCCCAATGCCATACCTATCGAGCCATAGATAAGCAGAGGTTTGCGACCCCACTTCTCAACGGTAAACACTGCAAGCAACGTGAAGAGTATATTCACCACACCCATGATAACGGTCTGCACCATAGGATTACCCATGCCCATGGTCTCAAAGATACGGGGAGCGAAATATAGCACAGCATTGATACCTACTGCCTGCTGGAATACGCTGAGCATGATACCGACAAAAATCACCACCCAACCATAGGTAAACAACTTCTCGGTCTTCTCGTGAGTCGTAGCCTTAATCTCAGCAAGGATGGCCGAAGCACGCTCCGAGCCATTGATGCGACCCAACACCTTGAGAGCTGCATCGTCCTTACCTATAAGTGCAAGATAACGGGGTGTTTCAGGAACACATAAAATCAGCAATGCAAACAAACCTGCCGGCACCGCCTCACTAACAAACATCAAACGCCAGCCGGTTTCGATGGTCCAAGCCGCCGCCTCGGGATTCATAATGCTGTTAACGCCATTCACAATATCAATGACGGGATTGGCATGCGAGCCGAGAATCACAAAGTTAACGAAATAGACAACCAGCTGGCCAAAGATAATGGCAAACTGGTTCCACGATACCAATGTTCCTCGCATATTGCTCGGCGATATCTCGGCTATATACATAGGACATATTGCCGAAGCCAGACCCACGCCGACGCCACCAATAACACGATAGACATTAAATGCAATCAAAAGCGAGAAAGAGGGTTTACCCGGCTCAAAAAACAAAAACTCGGGATAGTATGAGCCGAAGGCCGAGAGCAAGAAGAGGATTCCAGCCACAAAAAGCGAGCGTTTACGGCCCAATGTCGAAGCCAAAAGACCCGAGATGGCACTACCCAAAATACATCCTATAAGCGCACTTGAAGATGTTATGCCGTGCAGCGCATCGGTATACTCGAAATCGGCACCCATAAAGAAGGCTTGCAAGCCCTTTTCGGCACCGGAAATTACTGCCGTATCGTATCCGAAAAGAAGACCTCCGATAACGGCTACAAGAACAATTGAAAATAGATAGGTTTTACTACCTTGTTGAGTTGCAGTCATATAATTTGATTTTGTATTATCTCATATACACGAAAGAGAACACTAGCAGCCTTATACAAAGCCACCATGCCACGATATCAATTTTCCACCATCCTACGGGCAAAAAAAGAATTTACGCCCGATAAGACATTGTAAATATAGAGATAAATTATTTATTATCAAAACAATTCGTGCAAAATTCCAATCACCCACATTGCCACGTCATATTTATTTACTATTTTTACACCAATAAATACAAATTCACAAATCAGACATTTCATGAATAGAAAACAAAGTACATCGGCCGTATTTTCCGACTCGAAGCCGCATTACGAGCTTCTTGACGGCCTGCGAGGAGTGGCCGCCCTACTCGTAATATGGTATCATGTATGGGAGGGCTTCGCATTTGTCGGAGGTGGCATAATCGAAAATTTCAACCATGGATATTTGGCTGTTGATTTCTTCTTTATGCTATCAGGTTTTGTGATTAGCTACGCCTACGATGACCGCTGGCATAAGATGGGGCTTAAAAACTTTTTCAAGCGTCGTCTGATACGCCTTCACCCCATGCTGATTATGGGAGCAATTATCGGCGCAATCACATTTATCCTGCAAGGCTCAACACAGTGGGATGGCACACAAGTATCATTTTCATGGGTGATGATTGCCATGCTGCTCGCCATGTTTTTCATTCCGGCAGTTCCGAATGTAGGCTACGAGGTGCGAGGCAACGGAGAGATGTTCCCACTCAATGGCCCCAGCTGGTCACTATTCTTTGAGTATATCGGCAATATTCTATATGCACTTATTATCCGCCGCCTTTCAAACAAAGCACTCAAGATTCTATCTGCGCTGCTGGGTATTGCCCTTGCATATTTCGCTGTAATGGATTTGGCAGGATATGGCAGCATAGGTGTCGGATGGACATTGGATAAAGTCAATTTCTTTGGCGGGCTTATACGCATGTTGTTCCCCTTCACTTTGGGCATGGTGCTGGCTCGCAACTTTAAGCCCGTAAAGATAAACGGGGCATTCTGGTTGTGTTCAGCCATATTGGTCGTTCTATTTGCCGTGCCATACCTCGAAGGCAAATATGCCAACGGCATCTACGAAATATTCTGTATCGCCTGCGCATTTCCCATAATTGTGTGGCTCGGAGCTTCAGGCTCGACCAACGACAAGATATCCAGCAATATATGCAGTTTTTTGGGTAACATATCGTACCCCGTATATATCATCCACTACCCCTTCATGTATCTTTTCTACGCATGGATGATGAGCAAACCGCAATGCCCGAGTTTTGGCGAGGCACTGCCAATTGTCGTTATCCTTATAGTGGGCGTTATTCTGCTTGCCCACTTCTTATTGAAGATATACGATGAGCCTGTGAGAAAATATCTCTCGAAACGATTTTTACATACCAAATAACCTTAACACAACGACATGAAACGATTTATTTTCGCACTGCCACTTCTGCTGGCATACTGCCTGACACCGAAATCACTGTCGGCACAAAACGAAGTGGCATTTTGGGGTCAAGACGAGGCCTATTTAATGAGGCAGGCCTCACATATTTACACTCTAATAGACGAGGCTCTGACCGAATACCCTCCAACCACGGGAGCGCCCACCTCACGCCGTCTGGCACTATATGGACTTGACGCCATGCTGCACGAGGTGAAGTATGATGCTTCCGAGCCTCTTTTCAACTTTGTGTCATCCCGCATAAATAAGGTTATCGAGGATATGAATACCCCCGTAAAGAAGGGTATGAGAATTTACAAGCTCTATAACGACGGCTTTGTAGCACGCACAAAGAGCGCGACGATTGCTTTCGATATATACCGAGGCCCGAACAACAAGGGCAGGCGATTGCTAACCGACGAGCAGGCCAAGGCTATTGTCGAGCAGTGCGATATACTATTTCTGTCACACAACCATGGCGACCATGTAGACCGTTTTGTTGTAGACCGCTTTATCGAAGCCGGCAAACCTGTAATTGCTGCCACCAACATTTTAAGCAATGTAAAAGGTGTAACCCACTATCGTTCCGAGAGCGAGATACTCGAAAAGAGCGTTGTATTAAAAAACAGCAAAGAGTTACAATTCAAAATATACCCGGGTCATCAAGGAGCAGATTTGATTTGTAACGTCTATGCCGTCACCACACCCGAAGGCTTGACGGTGGCTCACACAGGCGACCAATATCTGAAAGAGGATTTCGAGTGGATAGCAAATGTCAAGAACCAAAAACCGAGAATTGATGCGCTATTGATTAACTGCTGGTCACTCGACATCACCGAGGCGATAAAGGGATTCAACCCCCGCTATGTCATCACAGGCCACGAGAACGAGATGGGCCACACAATCGACCATCGCGAAGCGTTTTGGCTAACCTTCGACAAACTAAAATCAATCGAACATGACTATGTCGTAATGGCGTGGGGAGAGTGGTTCTCATTCAAATAATCACCTATTATCCACAAAAAAGTCCCCTTGTTTTGGGGACTTTTTGTATTATATAATAAACGTCTGCTTCTAAAACACCTACTCCTCGGGAGCAAACATGGGATCCCACGACGGAAGCATGATAGGCTTCTGATCGAACATCTTCATAATATCTTCGGGGACATACTTTTTCTCAACCACCAAGCGGAACATATACTCGTTGAACCACTCGTCGGTCATAATCATATTACCCTGATAGCCTGAAGCTGCGCCCCAGCTATTCTCCACCATCCATTTTTTGGTCTTGCCCGACTCGGGGTCAATATCGACAGCGATAAGTGTCATGGCATGAGATGAAAGGCTCGTGTAGGTCTGAATACGCTGCTTTTTGTCCATAGGCAGCGACGTGCGGAACAGCGACTCATAATCGAAGTTATTGATATCAAGCACCCCGTTACCAGTAGAGAACTTGCCCACATCACATGAGAAATACATAGCCGTATTATCCTTAATCGAAGCAATAGCCATCTCCTTGATGCGCTCGATGGGAAGGTTCAGATACACCCAATTCTCGCCATCATACACATGGCGGTCGTACTCAATCTCATACACCTTGCCATACTCACGCGAAGGGTCATTCATCACCATAATGTAGTTACCCTCCAAATCCTCGCCGATAAACTCCTCGTAGAAGCTCTTGGGGGTATATTTCTTGTGACTCACAACCTTGCCGTCCTTGTCGTAGCGAGTCCACTCAAACTCGGTGGGAGGCACTCCGAGACACTCAACCAATATACGATGGATCTCTGTAAGCATCTCCACCTTACGCGCACCGGCCTTTGACTGACTCAAGCCACGCAACTCAAGAGCATACTCGCGTAACTTCTGGCGCAAAATATTCGACATCTGACCGGTATTCTCGCTCTGGAAAGTCTCGGGCATGGCAGCCTTGGGCACAACACCATATTTCATAATAAGGTTTGACACTCCAGTAAACTGTCCGCCATCGCCGATAGGATTCTTCAACAGCCAATCCACCTTGCGATCGGTGAGCTCCAAATCGCGGGTATCAATAATCGCCTGCAAAAAGAGGTTTGACTTCTCAAGCAAATCATAGAACGAGTTATAGTTCTGCGAGAACTCAAATGACGGAAGATTATGTTTCTCAATCATTTTTGCTCGCAACACGTTCAAGCCCGTAAAGAGCCAGCAACGGCCCGACGACTTCTGGTCGGTGATACCTTTTGTCTTTACACGGTCTGAAAAATGGGTATCAATCATGGCAAGATTCTCGGAATTAAGAGCCAGCTTATTGATTGAGTTTGATGCAAGAGCATTTTTGATTGCCTTCTGCTCGGCTGAACCTTTATAGCCCTGACGAATCTGCAAGAGCATTTTGTCATCAATTCCGCCATCCTTTGTTTGTGCCGTAACCGACACTGCGCCCGCTATAAGCAGAGCAGCACAAAATAGTAACTTCTTCATGATATAGGGTTTAAATTTGTTTCTTATGCGAAGATAATAATATTTTTCTAATTATCTTTGCCCTATCGCTAAAAACAGTGTATACACAACCGATGCAAGTTATTGAAATAATTGGAACAATTGTTGGCCTGATATATCTGTGGTTGGAATATCGTGCAAGCATATATTTGTGGATTGCAAGTATAGTTATGCCCGCAATCTATCTGTTTGTCTATTATAATGCAGGCCTATATGCCGACTTCGGAATAAATATATATTATCTGGTCATAGCACTATACGGCTGGGCAGCATGGCGCTACGGATTCAGGTTATTTTCAAAGAAAGAGCCAACTGCCAACGGCGAGCTTCCCATAAGGAGAACACCAAAACAAACATGGCACAAAATTGTATGGATATATATATTCCTGCAATTATTCATCGTATTTATCCTGAAAAACTTCACCGACAGCACCGTGGCATGGGCCGATGCATTCACCACAGCACTGAGCATAATAGGCATGTGGCTGCTTGCCCGAAAATATATTGAGCAATGGTGGGTTTGGCTTGCGGTAGATATTGCAAGTTCATGCCTCTATATTTACAAAGACCTATATTTCACCGCTGCACTTTATGCCCTATATGCCATCACGGTAATATTTGGATACAGGAAGTGGCGCAAACTAATGAACGAGCAAAATGGACTACAATAAGAGTTACGAAGCCGTCATATTGGCCAACGGCGACTACCCCACCCATCCCATACCTCTGCAAATCCTGCATGGGGCGCGGACGGTCGTATGCTGCGACGGTGGAGCCGACCGCTATATCGAGTTGGGTAACACACCCGACATCATCATAGGCGATGGCGACTCGTTGAGCGACGAAAACCGCACCCGCTTTGCCGATATATTACACCACAACCCCGATCAAGAGACCAATGACCAAACTAAAGCGGTCGAATTTCTAATCACACAAGGTGTAGAAGAGATTGCCATCGTTGGTGCTACCGGCCGCCGAGAAGACCACACCATAGGCAATATAGCCCTTCTTGCAGAGTATCTAAAACGAGGGGTGAGAATTTGCAGTTACACCGATTATGGTATATTTATACCTTGCAACGGAGACAACACCTTCGAATGTAAAAACAACACCCCGATATCAATCTTCAACATTTCGGCACACGGGCTGAGTGCCACAGGCTTGGAATACCCTCTCTACGACTTTACTGCATGGTGGCAAGGTACACTCAACCGCACTACAAACGAAGGTTTCACGATTTCGGCCGAAGGTGAGTATATAGTCTTTATTGCTTACGACAGGCTATAGCCTATCTATAATTTTTTCTCAAATGCAAGGCGGCGGCTCTCGATAACCACATCGCCACAATAGCTGTATCCGAGAGATTTTATCAATCCCTGCATAATCATATTCTGGGGATGGGTGTCAATTCGCATTGCGGGCACATATTCGGCGGCCATAGCCTCGGCTGCCTCCATGAAGCGTTTCGAGAAACCCATGCCGACGAATATCTCCGACACGCACAAACGATGAATAACGGCATACTCTCCCGATGTGAGCCACTCGCCACCCGTAATCGCATCATAGGCAGGTTCGCCACTAAAGATAACTGCGCCATAGGCCAATATCTCATCACCCTCGCATAATACCATACCGACCTCGGCCTCCACATCACGCTCCACACTTGCTCGGTTGGGATAGCCACGCTGCCACTGGTCGATACCCGCTGCACCAAGTCGTGCGCTGGCTGCTGTTATAATTTGCGTTATGCTATCAATGTCGGCAGTTGTAGCTTTTCTGAAAATCATAATCTCAATAATGAATCCTTAATATTTCAACACAAAGGTAATTATTTTTTCACAGGTTTAATTATTTCATCAAAAATCACTATTTTTGTAATATCATAAAGAGAATTACTAACAACTTAAATATTATTACCATGAAAAGATTTTTTGGAATTCTGGTTGGTATTGCATGCATATCATTTTGGATTTCATCCATCTCTTGCACAAAGAGCGTAAGCAGCAACGACCCTGAATACTATGTAGCGGCATTTATTTGGCCGTCATGTCACGATGACTCACTAGGCAGAACACATCTATGGCCCGAGGGCACAGGCGAATGGGAGGTAATCAAGAAGGGCAATCCCCGTTTTGAAGGCCACTATCAGCCCAAGCAGCCACTTTGGGGCTACGAGCTCGACAACGACCCAAAGGTTGTGGAGCGTTGGATTGACACAGCATTAGAGTATGGAGTAAACACCTTTATATACGATTGGTA
Source organism: Alistipes sp. (assembly GCA_017935185.1). Classification (GTDB taxonomy): domain Bacteria; phylum Bacteroidota; class Bacteroidia; order Bacteroidales; family Rikenellaceae; genus Alistipes. The sequence continues at coordinate 63,312 of JAGBIC010000014.1, forward strand.
TTGGTATATGGATTACCCCTACCTCGAGAGTGCCCTGAATGACGGATTCCTCAAGGCCAAGAACAACGAGAAGATGAACTTCTACATCATGTGGGCCAACCACAATGTGGTCAAGAACTATTGGAATTACCACCGTCATGGTGACGACAACTCGCTGCTGTTTGACGCCTCTGTAACATGGGAGCAGTTCAAGACCATCGTCGACAGGGTTATCAACCAATATTTCAAATTGCCCAACTACGTAAAAATCGATGGGTGCCCCGTATTCTCTATCTTTGATATGGGACGTTTCTTGAGTAGCTTTGGCTCGATGGAGGAGGCTGCCAAGGCCATGCAATATTTCCGCGATGAGGTTGTCAAGGCAGGATTCAAAGGCTTGCACATTCAGGAGAGCGCCGGCGGTGGCGGTCACCTATCAGAGAGCAAAATCGCCCACATGAGAAATTACGTCGAGAAGTTGGGCGTAAACAGCATGGCGTTCTACAACATGGGCGGATTCGACTGCGACTATCTCACACATGGACAAAATGCCATCAACATCCGCAAAGAGTATGACGATGCGCTCTCAATTCCTATCTTCCCCACAGTTTCAATCGGCTGGGATGATTCACCCCGCTATCCCGCCAAAGGGGCAAAAGATGTAACACGCTTCAACCACTCTCCACAGGTGTTTGCCACATTCCTTCAAGCTGCGAAGGAGTATGCCGACAGCCACCCCGAGCAGCCGCCTTTTATCATGATTAACGCATGGAACGAGTGGGTTGAAGGCAGCTATCTGCTCCCCGACCGCAAATATGGCTTTGGATTCCTTGAGGCCGTACGCGATGTGATTATTGATGGCAAGTACGATAGCGACAAGGAGTAACACGAAATAACAACACAAAAAAGGAGGCCGTTTAGACCTCCTTTTTTGTTGGTTGAGCTACCGAGATTCGAACTCAGAATAACAGAACCAAAATCTGCTGTGTTACCGTTACACCATAGCTCAATCGTTGCTCGTAAGCGGCACAAAAGTAATGCAAAAAAATCAATCGGCAAAATATAATGCTACTTATCTGCAAAAAACTTTGCCAAAGATCATCATTTAAGTTTACTCAAAAATCGCTCTTTGTCTACAATAAAACGGGTATGCTCACCCTCGCCTATCACTCCCGCATCATCACTTGCCACCACCTTGAATTCCAGACGGCGACCCTCGATGGCTACAAGTTCAGCCTCAGCCACCACTTTTGCACCAATGGCCGAAGCTCTCACATGTGATATATTTAACCGAGTACCAACTGTCGTAGCTCCATCGGGCAAAAACTCGGCAACAGCCAGCATTGCGGCATTCTCCATCAGAGTAGCCATCGCCGGCGTGGCAAATACCGCCATATCGCCAGAACCGACATTCAACGCAGTGTGAGAATCTGTAACTTCAACACTACTATTATATTTCAAGCCAACCTTTAACATAAACTACATATTACACTATTCCACAACAAGTTCCAAGATTCCGACAGACGACTCCTTGCGAGGCGTGATGCTCAGACGCAACGCATCCGCAGTGATGGGCTCGGCAGGATGCACCATATTAAATTGATCAGGAGCAACGCCAAAATTATCGGTGACATAGGGTTTGAAAGCCTGCCACTTTCCTCCATTACGATACTCCATCGACCACTTAACAGGGACTTGAACACCACCCTTATCGTCATACCAATATACCGAGACGCTCTCGATCGGTTGTTGTTTTTTCATCAGCACCTCAACCTGCTGACTCTTACCAACCTCTGGCCATGCAGTCCAGCGAGGAATCGAGCCATCGTACGAATTTGAGGGGTGTTTACCATCAGCTATTGCATAAACATTATCGTTAGTATGAGTATAGGTAGCCTTTATGTCAGCAATATTTCCTTTAATGAGAACCATATCCTCACGCGCCTCGTCGGGAGTGATTGCAAACCACACATTCATCTTTGTATTATCGCCACGATTATTCCATGCATAATATGGGATAAGGTGCAAATCGGCAGCCTGCTCCGACTCAGCTGTAACACTTTTTGCCGAGAGGCTTATCATAGGAATACCGGCCAAAATACCATCTTCGATATTGGCAACATCGCTGCTACCATCAACCGACACCACATATCCCGACGGATTATAGTCGTTATCAGGTTCTTCGGCACAATATACCAGCGGACCTCGTGTAATACATACACGATTCACATCGTCCTCAACTCTGATATCAGCCACCGAATAACGCACTGGCATAGGCAACTCCATCTCAACCTTATCGCCAGCCTTCCACTCGCGTGAAATAGGCATAAAGCCATTGGAGATATTGCTCTTCACGCGACGGCCATTAACCTTTACAACAACCTGCTCGCGGTTTTCATAAACATATGAGTACAACTCACCAGGGACAAACTGATTCTCCGTACACCATGTCGGTACACGCATCCACAAGGTAAACTCCTGACCCTCAATTTGGGGTGTTACATCTATTGCCACAGCACCGTCATACGGATAATTTGTTCTCTGTGAGAGTTTCACCTCTCCACTAGCCAAAGAAACATTCACCGAGCTACCAGCATAGAAAGAGCAAAATACATCGTTGTCAGAATATGAATACATCATACCCGAGATTTGAGGAATCAGACGTGCCAGATTTGAGGGGCAGCATGCAGTCGAGAACCACGGCGAGCGACCCGCACGGCCATGGTTGAAAGTTTTCTTGCCATCAGCCTCCAACACATTTACATAGAAGAACTTATTACCCTCAAGGTTAACTCCTGCCAAGACATTATTATAGAGGGCCACCTCGGCAACATCCACATATTTGGCATCACCGGTCATCAGATACATGCGATAGTTGAAGAATACATTTCCAACAGCAGCACAAGTCTCGTCATAAGTGTTTTTATTGGGCAACTGATATGCAGGACCAAAACCTTCAATTCCGGGAACGGCACCCAGACCGCCCGTGATATGCATTTTTTTATCCACTATATCGTGCCATATTGAGTTCAATGCAACATTCATCGTTGTATCGCCCGTCATAGCTGCCACATCAGCCATTCCCGAATATAGATATGTGGCTCGCACGGCATGACCCACGGCCTCACGCTGCTCACGTACCGGTTTATATTGCTGTGCGTAATCGTAGCTCAATGTACCCTTACCATTGGGTTTGTATGTAACACCACGGATATCAATGAACTTTTTGGCCATATCCATATAAAGTTTATTACCCGTTGCCTGGTAGAGCTTCACCAAAGCCAACTCAATCTCCTGATGTCCGGGAGCTTGCATCACAGGCTTACCATCGTTGTATGCAGGGTCACCCTCAAAAAATACCTTATTGATATGTTGGGCATTTTTCTCGGCCACATCCAACCACTTGCGTTTGCCCGTTGCACGATAATAGGCCACAGCACCCTCATACATATGACCCATATTATACAACTCATGGCTATGATCTACATAGCTATATGGTCTATCGCCCGTACTATGATTGGAGTTACGCAAGTGTGGTGGCAATATATGGTACTCATAGAGATAACCATCGGGGGCCTGTGCCGCAGCAATAACATCGATTATTTCGTCGATTTGTTTCTCCAACTCGGCATCCTTCTCCAATGTCAAAAGATATGCCGCACCCTCCATAACCTTAAACAAGTCCGATGCAACATAACGTGCGCCTTCAAAACGTCCCGTAACCTTTTCGCCACGCAGATATGCAGCTGTAAGGCGTAAGTTCTCGACGGCATATTCGGTTTTTTCGAGAGAGAATGGTACCAAAGTCTCTTTTTGTGTCTTTAGTCGCGGCAGCCAAAAGTTATCTTCGATTTTCACCTTCTCAAAAGGAATTTGCGTTAAAGCCCCCTCATGGGCAGGGGCATCAACTCTCTCGGCACACGAGAGCAAAAAAGCCGACATGGCCAATAAAAGCGATTTGTGAACAGACATAATAAATATTGTTAGTAGAGTTAGTTTATGCAAAGATAGAAAATTTTTATTTTATTTTGTTGTGCAAAGATAGAAAATTTTTATTTTATTTTGTTGTGCAAAGATAAAATGCACAAAAAAAGCGACCCCTGCGGAATCGCCCAAATCACTATTTCTTATCTCGTTTGGGGAACCACCCTCTTTCAACACGCTTTTTCTGCTCAAACAACTCGCCGATTGACCAGAATGACGATGCGCCCCATACAGCCAAAAGAGTAGACCATAATACATTCTCAATCATAAGCGACGCTACAATAGCAGCAACTCCCATCACGGCAAAAATCCACCAAATGCGTGTTCCAAAATAGTATTCACCCTTGATTACCAGCGGGTGAAACAATCCAATAATAAGGAATGTTGCCACTCCAATAATTAGTCCTGTAAAATACATATTTCTTTAAATTTTCAAATTATCAATCTCTCTCTGTACCCTCTCCAAGAATCGTGCGGCGTGCGCACCATCCATCTGTGTATGATGAAATTGGAACGATATATTCAGGTAATACTTAAACCAACAACGCGCGTATCGGCCCCAAATAATGAAGGGATTGTTAAATATCCCGCTATACATTCCACCGCCATATTCCAGTTCCGTATCAATTACGGCTGATGTTCCTATAACCATACATTCATTCGACATATCACGGTCAACACAACTCTTAGCGACCGCCGAAGTATAGGCCATATAATCGCGGCAATAACTCTCAAAATCGCCACTAAACTCTATATCGCACGAACTAACATCGCCTGCATGATTCATCACCTGTGAGTTTATGGCAATCTTGTCAAACTGCATCAGTTTATCCCCTACCGGCAGGAGATAAAATTCCTTCTGTTCCAAGGCTGCCTTGCCAATGCAATAACAAAGTAACATATTGAATTTCAAATGTTTTCTCTTGCTTATCCTAATAAGAAGAGTGACATCCAATCTCTTGACAAAAGTAAGCATTGGATTGGGCGCATTTTTCCATATTTCAAACTGACGGCTTCGTGGCGTCTCTTGCGGGTTTACTTCTCTCATTGTTTCGTTGTTCCTGTCATTAGAAAGGGGCAAAGTTAAGAAAAACAAGCCATAAAAAAGCATAATTTACGGCAGTTTTACTCATTGAGTCCCTTTTTGGAGACAAATATTATAGTGTTGTCGTAAAGATTTTATATCTTTGCATGATTTTTCGTTTGAAAGTAAATAAAATAAAGATAGACTATGTTTGAAAATTTAACAGACAAACTCGAACGCTCGTTTAAAATCCTGAAGGGTGAGGGCAAAATCACCGAGATTAACGTTGCCGAGACACTAAAAGAGATTCGCCGCGCGTTGATTGATGCCGATGTTAACTACAAAGTTGCCAAATCTTTCACCGACGATGTCAAGCAGAAGGCTTTGGGTCAGAATGTACTGACAGCCGTTAAGCCGGGTCAGATGATGACCAAAATCGTGCGTGACGAGTTGGCTCAATTGATGGGTGGTACAGCTACCGACATCAAGCTGGAGGGTAATCCCGCAGTTGTGCTTATCGCCGGTTTGCAGGGTTCAGGTAAGACTACCTTCTCGGGCAAATTGGCTTCGCTGTTAAAGTCAAAGAAGGGCCGTCAGGTTTTGCTCGTAGCAGGTGACGTATATCGTCCTGCCGCAATCGACCAGCTGAAGGTATTGGGCGAGCAGATTGGTGTGGAGGTTTACACCGAGCCGGGCAACATGAATCCCGTTGAGATTGCCGAGAATGCAATTAAGTATGCTCGCAGCAAGTCATACAACGTAGTGATTGTCGATACCGCAGGTCGTCTGGCCGTTGACGAGGCGATGATGCAGGAGATTACAGCCATCAAGGCTGCGGTAAAGCCCAGCGAGACACTATTCGTAGTGGACTCAATGACAGGTCAGGATGCCGTAAACACCGCCAAAGAGTTCAACGACCGTTTGGACTTCGACGGTGTGGTACTCACCAAGCTCGATGGTGACACCCGAGGTGGTGCGGCAATTTCAATCCGTTCGGTTGTAAACAAGCCCTTGAAGTTTATCTCAAGTGGTGAGAAGATGGATGCCTTGCAGGTGTTCCACCCCGAGCGTATGGCCGACCGTATTTTGGGCATGGGTGATGTGGTATCACTTGTTGAGCGTGCGCAGGAGCAGTACGACGAGGAGGCTGCACGCCGCTTGAAGAAGAAGTTGGTGAAGAATCAGTTTAACTTCAACGACTTCATCGAGCAAATCAATCAGGTCAAAAAGATGGGTAATCTGAAAGATATCGCCTCGATGATTCCCGGCATGGGTAAAATGCTCAAGGATATCGATATTCCCGACGACGCATTCAAGCAGGTGGAGGCTATCATCGGCTCGATGACTCCCGCCGAACGCGAGAACCCCGAGATTATAAACGCCAAACGTCGTGAGCGTATCGCCAAAGGTTCGGGAACAACCATGGCTGATGTCAACCGATTGATGAAACAATTCGAGGACACCCGCAAGATGATGAAGATGGTTGCCGGCGGCGGCCTGCAACAACGAATGCAGCAGATGCGCCGCGGCGGTTTCCGCAGATAAAAATTCCATAAAAAACTGCTAACTCACAAATGTTAGCAGTTTTTTTATTATATTTGGGCTACAAAGTCTTTTGGGGTTCGCCATAAAGATTTTGAATACTCATTCCCAAATGTAATAGCAGATGAAAAACCGTTTCTTCTACACGTCACTAATTCCTCTGGCCGGACTTTATGCCACAGGCTGCCAAACGAATAACACCGCATCAGATGCTGCCGACAAATCATCGCCAAACATCTTGTTTGTCATCGCCGATGATCATTCATATCCATACGCCGGAGCTTATGGTTGTTCTATGGTATCCACCCCGGGCTTTGACCGCGTGGCACGTCAAGGAGCGCTCTTTTCAAATGCATATGTCACCTCCCCGGGAAGTAGTCCATCACGAGCCAGCATATTAACAGGATTGTATCCGTGGCAAATTGAGGAGGCCGGAACTCACGCCAGCTCATTTCCAAAAGAGTATATTTGTTTTCCCGACATATTCCAAAAAGCAGGTTACAAAATAGGCTTCACGGGCAAAGGCTGGGGACCGGGTAATTGGAAAATATCGGAACGCGCACACAATCCCGCAGGTCCTGCATACAACGAATGTAAACTTGAGCCACCCTATTCCGGCATATCAAAAATTGACTATACGGCCAACTTCAAAAAATTTTTAGCAGAACGTGAAGAGGGTCAACCTTTTTGTTTCTGGCTGGGAGCGAATGAACCGCATCGAGGATTCGAAAAAGACTCATGGAAAAAAGAGGGATATAAGCTCACCCAAGCCGAAGTACCAGAATTCCTTCCCGATGCAAATGTTATCAGAGGAGATATTTTGGACTATGCGGTAGAGGTGGAATGGTTTGATAAACATCTCTCTGCCTGTTTGGATGAATTGGAGCGTATCGGAGAGTTGGACAACACAATCGTGATTGTCACCGCCGACAACGGCATGGCTTTTCCTCATGCAAAAGCAAACTGCTATGATGCAGGTCTGCATGTGCCTTTGGCAATATGCTGGGGAGATAAAATCAAACAAGGAAAAGAGATTAACGCACTTGTCAGCATGGTAAGTATCGCACCCACTATATTTGAGGCCGCAGGCATCGAATTTAAGGAGGATTATCCATTAAGCGGAAATAGTTTAATGCCTCTACTGAATGGAGAGCCTGAAGAATACGATGTTGATGCGGTTTATGCAGGACGAGAGCGCCACTCCTCTTCGCGATATAACAATTGGGGATATCCAATCAGAAGCATTCGCAGTGGCAACTATCTATTGATACGCAACTTTCACAGCGAACGTTGGCCGGCCGGTGACCCTCAAGCCTACGACAAAGAGAACGGCACACTGCAGCCGATGCACAAGGCATATTACGACATCGACGGTGCTCCCTCGAAAAATTTTCTCATAAATCAGAGAGATCAACCCAACGTAAAGCCTTACTTTGACGCAGCGGTAGCAAAACGTCCAGAATATGAACTATTCGATTTGAACAATGATCCGGAATGCATGCACAATTTGGCCAACGACACCAGCTATGCAGGTATATTAGATAGAATGAGCAAACAGCTCGAAGAGCGATTGACCGAAACGGGTGATACGCGAGTGGTAGGCGACAATCCCGAAATTTGGGAGAGTTATCCGAGATTAGATGGCGCAATACGTTCTTTCCCAAAAGAGGATTGACAACCAACAGCCGAAAAATAGTTTTCAACGACAAGAACTATCAGCTTTTCGACCCTTGCATTTGCAAGGGTCTTTTTTTATATCTATATTTGTCTGATATTTTATACTTATAGGCTAAAATGCACAAATCGGGATTTGTAAATATCATCGGCAACCCCAATGTCGGGAAATCTACGCTGATGAATGCTTTGGTTGGCGAGCGGCTTTCAATAATCACTTCGAAGGCCCAGACTACACGCCACCGTATAATGGGAATTGTTAATGGAGAGGATTTTCAGATTGTCTATTCCGACACTCCGGGAATCCTTAAACCTGCCTACAAATTGCAGGAGTCGATGATGAATTTTGTACATGGCGCAGTGGATGATGCCGATGTAATTCTCTACGTCACCGACACCGTTGAGCAAAGCGACCGTTCGGAGGCTATTATCGAGCGTGTAAATCGCAGCGGAATCCCCACCATTGTTGTCATCAACAAAATCGACCTCACCACCCCCGATGCGCTGAATATTTTAGCCCAGCAGTGGCAGGAAAAGATGCCCAACGCAGTCATCATCCCCGTTTCCGCAAAGGAGCAAATAGGCATGAAGGGTGTGTTGGATGCAATTTTGGAGCGCCTGCCCGAGGGTGAGCCATTCTACCCAAAGGATACACTTACCGACAAGACATTGCGTTTCTTTGCATCGGAGATTATTCGCGAAAAGATTCTGCTGAATTACGATAAAGAGATACCCTATTGCTGCGAGATTGAGATTGACACCTACAAGGAGGAGCCTACTATCGACCGTATCTCTGCCACGATATATGTGGCCCGACAATCACAAAAGGGCATTATCATCGGCCACAAAGGCTCACGCCTGAAGCGTGTCGGCCAACAAGCCCGTGAGGATATGGAGCGCTTCCTCGACAAGAAAGTCTTTTTGCAGCTTTTCGTGAAGGTACAAGACGATTGGCGCAATAGCGAACGTGAGTTGCGACGTTTCGGTTACGACCCGCAATAGGCAATACAGACTATAATTTTTTCGTTACTTTCAGCAGGCAATAAAAAAACAATGCAACGAAGTATAAAAAGAACAATCTTAACATTTCTGATTTTGTTGAGTGCATGGTGCGCCAGCACTCAATACAACAAGGAGTATTTCTTCTGGATGGGTCGTCAGTTCATGATGAACAACGACTATCAGGAGGCAATACGCACCTTGAATGTTCTTTTGCGCTTTGACAACGACGCTTACGAAGGCTATTTCCTGCGAGGTATAGCCAAATATAATCTCGATGACCTGCTGGGTGCCGACGACGACTTCACCACAGCCATCAAGAAGAACCCCGTATTCACCAATGCCTACACATATCGTGCTGTAACACGCTCTCGACTTGGTAATTACGACGATGCGCTTAAAGATTTCCACGAAGCTATCGAATTGCGTCCCGACCTTCCCGGCCCATACTACAGTCGTGGTGTGACACGACTTCTGAACGAGCAGTACGAAGAGGCGATAGCCGATTTCAACATGTTCCTGCGACAAGAGAAGAAGGTTGCCGACGCCTACATCAACCGAGGCATCTGTTATCTATACCTCAAAGATACATTGCAGGCATATGAAAACTTCAATACCGCCATCCGCACCAACCGAGAAGATCCCAACGGCTACAACCGCCGAGGAGTGTTATATATGCAGCAAGAGCGATATGCCGAGGCCGAAGCCGATTTCAACACAGCCATAAAGCACGACTCGACATATCTTCTATCGTTCTTCAACCGTGCGCTTGTCTACTCCAACACCCAACGTCCGATGTTGGCATTGAGCGATTTCGACCGTTCAATCGAGCTGGATTCAACCAATTCGTTGTCGTACTTTAACCGCGCCATCGTCCGCACACAGATTGGTGACTACAATCGCGCCCTCGAGGACTATAATCGCGTTTCGCAATATTCACCCGACAACGTTTTGGTATATTACAACCGTGCCTCTGTATATACTCAGATTGGCGAGCTTGAGAGAGCCATCGAGGATTACACTCACGCCATCAAGCTCTACCCCGACTTTGCCAATGCCTATCTTAACAGAAGTTATATACGCATGATGATGGGCGATCCAAAGGGAGCCCGCAAAGACCACCAGACAGCCGAAAAGAAGATAGCCGAATATAAATCTCGCTTGAGCGACTCGACATACTCGATATATGCCGACACAACACAGAAGTTTGATAAACTATTGTCGTTTGATGCAAAACTCTCGGGCAGCAGTTTTGAGAGCAGCGCAAATAGTGGAAGCAATGCATCACAGGATGTAAGCATGCGCCTTATTCCACTCTTCAAGTTCACTCTCATGAAGGCTGATTCGGCAATAGATGCACGCAATCAACTCTACTACTCACAGCGCATCGAGGACTTCAAAGCCAAGGTTGGCAACAATCTGCTCACCCTCGCTCGCAACACAAGTAATATCACACCCGACTCGCTGGTTACAATCGATAAAGCTGTTACCGAGCAATTGCGCAATTCACAGGAGGCTTCATGGACAACATTCTTCCTGCGAGGTGTAACGCAATCACTCATAAAGCAGTACACGAATGCTGTGAACACCCTCACACAAGCTATCGAGGGTAATCCATCAAACCCGTTCCTTTACCTTAACCGCTCGACAACACGTGCCGAAATGATTGATTTTATATCATCTATCGACAACTCATACCAACGTATCACAATCGACTCCGACCCTGCCAACCGACTCAACAACCGCAGTTCAAGGCAGTACAACTATGATGATGCGATTGAGGATATCAACAAGGCCATAAAGCTCTATCCCGACTTTGCGCACGCCTACTATAACCGCGCGAATCTGCATACAATATCAAACCAACTTCCCGAGGCATACGATGACTACACCCGAGCCATCGAGCTTAACCCCAATTTTGGCGAAGCCTACTACAACCGCGGTTTGGTGCAGATTTTCATGAAAGACACCCGCAAGGGCTGCCTTGACCTATCGAAAGCCGGCGAATTGGGCATAGAGAATGCTTACGAGGTACTGAAGCTCTACACCGAACAATAGTGAACAATATAAAAACTTAAATAAAACTATTATGACTCAAACTATCCGTAAAAATCTGAACGACCATGCTTGGGCTCGTTGGAGTGCAATGCTGTTTATTGCACTCATGATGCTGTTTGCCCACATGTTCGTTGATGTTATCTCTCCGCTCAAGGAGCTTATTCAATTACAGCGCGGCTGGACCTCTGATGTCTTTGGCACATACGCCGGATCAGAGTATCTACTCAATGTTTGGGGTTTCTTGATTGTTGCAGGTATCATACTCGACAAGATGGGCATACGCTTCACAGGAGAGCTATCAGCAATAATCATGTTGGCGGGTGCCTGCATTAAATACTACGCCATCAGCGACGCCTTTGCCGGCACAGCACTCGAGACATGGCTCAACTCATGGTGGGTGGCAATGCCCGGAAGCGCAAAGCTGGCATCATTGGGCTTTATGATTTTCGGATGCGGCTGCGAGATGGCAGGTATCACCGCATCGAAAGCCTTGGCAAAATGGTTTGAGGGTAAAGAGATGGCATTGGCCATGGGTCTTGAAATGGCCCTGGCTCGTGTGGGTGTTTTCTTCATCTTCACCATCTCTCCCCGCATTGCAGGTATTGGCGGAGCAGATCCTTCAGTTGTTCGTCCCGTAGCATTCTGCACAGCCCTGCTCTGCATTGGACTTCTGTGCTACACAATTTTCTGCCTTATGGACAAGAAGTTGGACAAGCAACTCGGAGCCACAACAACAAGCGAACCCGAGGAGGAGTTTAAGATTAGCGATATCGGTAAGATTTTCAGCAGCCGCCTGTTCTGGATTGTAGCCATGCTGTGCGTTCTCTATTACTCGGCCATCTTCCCCTTCCAGAAGTTTGCTGCAAACATGTTGCAGAGCAACCTCGGAATTTCAGCCACAGCTGCTTCCGACATCTTCCGTTGGTTCCCCATTGGTGCAGCATTTATCACTCCGTTCCTCGGTTGGTTCCTCAACCGAAAGGGCAAGGGTGCTACAATGCTTATTCTGGGCTCGATATTGATGATCGTTTGCCACACAACATTTGCACTCGTTCTGCCCGCAGTACCCAGCAAGGCCATTGCATTTGCAGCCATTATAGTATTGGGTATATCATTCTCGCTTGTGCCCGCCGCATTGTGGCCCTCAATTCCCAAGATTATGGACAAACGTTATTTGGGTAGCGCCTACTCACTTATCTTCTGGGTTCAGAATTTCGGTTTGAGCGGCACACCAATCATAATTGGCTATGCACTCGAGAAGACCAACCCTGGTGTTGCCGAGCAGATTGCGGCAGGGGCCGAGGGTGTAGCATACAACTACACTGTGCCCATGCTGTTGTTCGCATCGTTGGGAGTTCTGGCGCTGCTCTTCGCACTGTGGTTGAAGGCTGATGACGCTCGCAATCACTACGGTCTGGAAGAACCTAACATCAAAAAATAGGTTTTCATGAAACGTATATTTATAGTATTATTACTCATAGTGGGCATTACGATGCCCACTATGCTTTATGCACAGAGCATAGAAGAGCTGACCGACATATTCTGGAACAAAACATCTTGCCGCAATCTCACAGAGGCTCGTCGTTCTGCCATGGTTGAGATGCAGAAATATGCCGACGACTTTACACACACGCAGTTCAATGAGTATCTTGCAGCTGCACCAGGCTCGGATGCCGACCGTAGAATAGGAGCGCATGGACTGATGCAATTCTACAACATGGCACTTGACAAGTTGCTCACCGAGATTCCCGCCACCAAAGTCAAGAAGGGAGAGGTGGCTATATGGCAACTATATAATATGGGATATGTAGTAAAAACAAGAACCCAATGTTTCGGCATCGACTTATACCATAAGTTTGCCGAGCGTTTGGCTCCCATGATTGACTTTATGCTCATAACCCATAACCACGGCGACCACTACTCAAAGAGTTTGATTGCCGAGTTGGAGAGTCAAGGCAAGGCTGTTTACTCTAATTTCTTAGAGAATGGTCACAAGGTTACCACTGGAGATGAGTTTACCGTTGGCAATATTAACATAAAAGTTACGACTGTTGACCATAATACCACACTCAAAAATTTCGTCAACACATACGAAGTCAATTGCTACTACGGCAAAGGTAAAGACTACACCATACTCTTCACAGGCGATGCCCATAACTATCAGCAATTGAATCCAACGGGTAGCATCGATTTGTTTGTACCCCATTTGGCCGTTGGTCTTAACATGGCCGAGGCCGTGAAGAAGATTAACCCACGAGAGGTGCTCATGTCACACATTCTTGAGCTGGGGCACGCTATCACCAAATGGAGATGGTCTTACGAATACGGCATCAACGAATGTGAAAAATTGCAACGAGATGGCGTCTATCTGCCGGTTTGGGGTGAAAAGATGGTATTTAAAAGCAAATAATAACCTATAACGACAAAGAGTGCTGTCAAACAAGGAGAGTTGACAGCACTCTTTATTTAAATATCGTATAATATTAAAGTCTTATAGCGTCAGACGAAATACCTCCAGCAACTTATCACACATCGCGCTCCACGAGAAGCGTTTGCGCTCCTGCTCAAAATTGGTCTTAAGGCGGTCCAATACACCATCAGAGTATATGCGTTGCAGACCATTCAACACACCCTTCACATCGGGGTGACAGACAACACCAACTACACCATCGGGGACAATCTCGGGCAGTCCGCCGACATTGGTAACAAGCATGGGCAACGTAAAATTATAGGCTATCTGGGTAACGCCGCTTTGGGTTGCAGTACGGTAAGGCAACACAAGGCAATCCGAGGCCGAGAAGTAATATTTCACATCATCATCGGCCACAAAACCCTCGTGCATCACTACCCTATCCTGCAAACCTCGATGCTCGATAATCTCATAATACTTCTCCTTTGATGCATAAAACTCTCCTGCGACAAGTAATTTACGATTTTCGGGCATCCATTCAGCCCAAGCCTCCAACAGCATATCCAAACCCTTATAATCGCGAATAAGGCCAAAAAAGAGCGTGTAATCGTATTTGCCATCCAGCCCCAACCTCTCACATGCCACGTTGCGGGAAACACGCTCGCCAAAATTCTCAAACATCGGATGCGGAGAGAAGAGCGCAGGAGCTGAGGTATATGCCTGCAATTCGCCATGTACCTGCTCCGACATATAAACAAAACCATCAACTGCACGCAAATAGTATTTATTGAAAGGTCTATCTATTATATGGTGTTCGTGAGGCTCAACATTATCAATCTGACATATAAATTTCGTAACGCCGTTTGTGCGGACAATGCGGGCGATTGTGCCGAAACATGGGGCCATAAACGGAGTCCAATACTTCATCACAACCATATCGGGCTGCTCGCGCTTAAGACGCAATCCCAAACGCACCCAATTTATAGGATTGACGGTATTCATCACCCTCTCGATATGTAAATCCTGCGGAGCAGGGCCGTCTATATATTGCGTCTTGCCCGGAAAAAGCAAAGATGGATACTGCACCGTAAAGGTATAGATACGCACATCATGCCCACGGCTCATATATTCACGAGCCATGGTATGCATTATGGTTGCCAATCCACCTCGATAAGGGTATGCAGGGCCGAGAATGACTATCTTCATTACTTCTTGATGTTGCGTTTGTTCAACTCCGCCTGATAAGCTCGGGCGTTGCGCAGATGCTCCGAATAGTTTTTTGCAAAATTGTGATAACCGTCAAATGTCGGACGGGCACAGAAGAAAATATACTCGTGTTTCTCGAAATTCAGCACTGCATCAATAGCCTCGATGCTGGGCATACATATAGGAGAAGGGGGAAGTCCTTTGTTTATATATGTATTATACGGTGAGGGATATTTCAAATGACGGTTAAGTATACGGCGCAATCCAAAATCCTGCATAGCATACTTGATTGTAGGGTCGGCCTGCAAAGGCATACCTGTACGCAGACGATTCATATACACACCAGCCACACGAGGCATCTCATCGGTCTTGCGAGTCTCTTCATACACAATTGATGCGAGAGTCATAACCTCCACGCGATTCAATTTTGTGCGTTTACGCTTTTCGTCACGGCCATTTTCCCAGAAACGTTTATACTCTTTATACATACGCTCGACAAACTCTTCGGGTGTTACAGTCCAATAAAATTCGTAGGTGTTGGGTAAAAATATCGAGAACATCGTGAGCGGTGACGAAAATCCCAATTTATCGGCAAGTTTCTTATCGGTCAGCACCTTGACAATCTCCACCGAATCGGCATCAATCTGTTTTGAGAGTTTTCCGGCCAGCTGCGCAGGAATCTTCACATTATTCATGGTAACATTCACCGGCGACTGCAAGCCAAGCTTCAGCATGCGTACAATCTCGATTACATCCATGCCATCCTCAAGAAGATAATGACCAGGCTTAAACGACTCCTTCAGGTTAAGACGCTCGGCATACATATCAAATGCAAAATGGTGACCAATGCGAGGCTTTACCGAATCCATCAAAGCCTCATAATCGATTCGCTTCGAGATATAGAGTTCCGACTCCTGCTTTACAGCATTTCCCTTAAACGAAATTATACCCCACGTTGCCACTCCTGCACCGACAACGAGGGCAACAACAAATATCGACAATAATGTTTTTTTCATTTCCTTGATAATATTTTTTGCAAAGATAATAAATTTTTCTACTTTTGCACCCGGGTAAGTCTTATACGACCAGCTCCCTGAGAATCCCCCAGGTGTGGAAGCAAGCAAGGGTATTAGGTTGTAGCGGTGCGATATGAGTAGCTTACCCTTTTTCATTCCATTTCTTTATAAAATACCCGACCAGAGAGTCTGAAAATCACAAAAATAGAGTTTTCAACCCGTCAATTATAAAAAATCAATCAAAATAATATCCATTTTTCAAAAAAATGGTATAAAAAAGTTGTAGAACCAATAATTATCACTACCTTTGATATAACAGGTATATCAACAACTAAAGAACACTACTATGATTGGCAAGGTTAAGTGGTTCGACAGCAAAAAGGGTTATGGATTTATCCTCCCCGAGGATGGTGGCGAGATTTTCGTTCACTACACAGGTATCATTGCCGAGGGTTTCAAGGCTCTGACCGAAGGTCAAATGGTTGAATTCGAGATTGGCAACAACGAAAAAGGTCAGCAGGCTGTGAATGTTACAGTGATTCCCAAGAAGCACGAATAACCAATTTTCGTTCCACTGCTATTTCCGTACATCGGGAAACAATAAAGAGGTATTTGCATACCTCTTTATTGTTTTATTATTTCTGAAATTGCATGGTGAAATTTCTTAGCCACTTCATGATAGGCCCACGAACCAATTGACAAATAGGAATAAACAGCCTAAACCACCAATCAGGCACCTTGCATCGTTGTCCGCGAAACATTCCGTTAAGAGAACGCCTCGCGCAACTTCTGGGGCTCATCAAAATTCCCGTCTTCAGGCCAAAGCGTTGCAATTTGGGCGACAAGCCATATAAGTCAGTGGCAATACCCGCGGGGCAGATAGCGGTAACGGTTACACCTTGCGCCTCAACCTCCTTGGAAAAAGCAATCGAAAAACTCTTCAGATAGGCTTTGCTTGCACTATATAACGACAAACCCGGGTATGGCATCCAGATAGAATATGACGACATATTGAGTATGCGACCACCGCCACGCTTAATCATATCGGCAGCATACAGACGGCAATTTATCGTAGCCGTAATATCGTGAAGATATATTATGCGTTGAATCCGCTCAATAGGGGTATTCAGGATATCACAGAACGAGAATATGCCTGCATTATTTATCAGCACATCGACTTTAATACCTTCGTTTTCGGTATAGGCAAACAACTCCTCAGCAGCAGTGGCTGTCGCCAGGTCTTTGACCCAATAGCGCACCCACACATCAGGACTGGCCTTGCGCACCTCGTCGGCTACCCTCGCAAGCTCCTCTTCACCCGATGCTACCAACAAAACATTATAGCCCAAATCGGCCAACTGCAAGGCATAGCATCGGCCTATGCCCTTTGACGCACCCGTAACGAGAGCCGTTTTACTACCAGCCTCTACCCTACCTCTTCTCATTGTTATAAATTAAGCTCTTTACGAATAATTTTGGGCAAATTATCACAGTGGTGGCAACACTTCATATCTACAGAGTACATACGAGCAATACAATAATCTTTATGATCGCAACCCGAACGTGTTGTAATATCGCCCTCGCGCATCTTGTTAACAAACGAGGGGTCGTTAATCAAGGCTCGAGCCATCTGTACCATCTCAAAGCCCTCGTCGAGTACTCGCTCGATACCCTCACGAGAAACAATTCCTCCGACATAGACAAGCGGGCCTTTCAATGCAGCTCGGAACTTCTTGGCATTCTCAAGGAAGAAGCACTCCTCGAAATCATATTGCTTTATCATCCATTGGCCGAAAAGCGACACGACAATCTTCTGCAACCACTCATTCCAACCCATATAATAACCCATCGTTTTGGTTGGGATACGGCCTCGCATCACAGCCATGGGCGCACGCGACACAAAGCCCGACGAAAGGACTATACCGTGTACCCCGAACGACTCTATCTGCTTGGCAATCTCGATAGACTCTGGAATCTGAATACCGCTACGGAATCCATCCTCCATATTATGCTTTACCAGAACAGCCATATTACACTTGGCCGCCTGCTCCATAACCTCCTCAAGACACATATTCATGAATCGCATACGATTCTCGAGCGAGCCGCCGAACTCATCACGACGACGGTTGGTCCATGGCGACAGGAACTGCGAAATCAGATAGCCATGACCCGCATGCACCTCCACACTATCAAAGCCCGCCTCGTGAGCCGTCACAACCGCGCGCCCGAAATCTTTGGCCATTTCGGGCAATTCCGAGCGGCGTAGCTTACGATGGAACGTGGGCGAATAGAGATTAAATCCATGCGACGCCGAAACAGGAAAACATCCGGCCGTAGACCAATGTGTCATATTTCCGCAATGGCCGATTTGAACACCTACTGCCGCACCCTCATTATGAATAGCATCGGTGATATCACGCAGTTGAGGTACAATCTCGTCACGCAACCACAGCTGCGAATTAAACGATATACCGCTACGATTCACCGACGCATAGGCCAATGTAGTCATACCGATGCCGCCACGAGCCACACTCACGTGATAATCCTTCAGAGCCTGTGTCGGGCCAAAATCTTTACCCATAGATTCAAAGGCTGCCGAGCGTATCGTGCGGTTTCGCAGCGTTACGGGGCCCATCTTATACTCGGTAAAAAGTTTTGAGTTGTCAAGATTTTTCATATCGGGTTTATTTCTGTTTCTAATAGATAAATGGAATTATACGCTTGCGTCCCAGCGAGGTAAACTCCTCACCAAACTCCTTTGCATATCTTTTATATAGCGAAGCCGAGCGAGGCGCAAGGTTGGCAAATGTCCAAAGCACAAAGACAACGCCTGCCCACGACCACGATGCCACGGCAAAGCCTGTCCACTCCAAAAGCTCGCCAAAATAGTTGGCCGATGAAACATATCGAAACATGCCGCCTTTGGGAATATAGTGTTTTGTATCGCCGGGTTTGCGCAGATGACGAATAATATAATCCGACTGCCAATTGATAAACATGCCGGCAAAAAAGAGCACAACGCCCACATATATAAATGGCTTAGAGAACCACTCGGCATAATATCCATCGGGAGCAAGGAAGAAAATCCATCCGCCCTGCATCAGAGCATTCAGAGTGTTAAATGTTATACCCATCAACACAATGCCCAACGGCATCTTCGAGTTGCCACGCATAAGCAGCGGAAAAATAAACGAACGCTGAAAATAATGCAACTGAAAAAGCACAAACAACACCAATGGCACAACATCCCATTGGCGGTCGGACATAGCCCATAATATCGTCATGGCAATAAATACGGGTGACTCCATAAGTACCCACCCCACTTTATTTGGCACGGGAGGGCCATAACGTCGGTCGAACAGGTATCCGTAGCCCGCCTCAAAAAACTGCAACGCAATAAAGACGAATACGGCAACAACCGACATTACAACCAAAAAGGTGTTATATGATGCAATCAAATTTTCCATTTACACAAATTCAAGTTGTGCAAAGTTATAAAAAAACCAGCAATTATGGCTATTTTATCGGCTAATTTGCGCCATTTAGACCAATGTCAAGGCCACTATTGTAAAAAAAATCGTCGGTCGCCACAATACAACAACCGACGAAAATATTCAACAACGGCCCTATCCAGATATTTGAGCCGATAAAAGCCTCATATCACCCCTCATATTCGGGCTTATACTCCAATATATCGGCCGGCTGGCAATCAAGCGCCCGACATATCGACTCCAGCGTCGAGAAACGAATAGCCTTGGCCTTGCCTGTTTTAAGCACCGAAAGGTTTACGATAGATATATCGACCCTCTCCGAGAGTTCCGAAAGCGACATCTTGCGGCGGGCAAGCATCACATCCAAATTAACTATTATAGCCATACTATGTGGGATTAGATTGTCATTGATTCATCTTCGTTTATGCGGGCTGCGATAGCCATCAGTTCAGCCAAGACAAGCAGAAGCAGCGGTGCCATCAAACATTCGGTGCTGATGGTAATAGAACCATACATATCAAACGGTAGAGCATCACCATACAAATCTTTCACAGCAATCTGGCGAAATACCTCTCGATTTTCATTCAAGATATAATAGAAAAACACCGCCAATGACAACCAGCGCAACAGTCGCGGATGACTATCAAGGAATATATTGCCTGTACGAAAGCCCCTGATAGCACTCAACAGCAGCCATGCCACCAGCAGCACGATGGCAACACACAACGCCAAGGCAATGTATGTGATGAGGTTATTCCACGCCCAGCCATAATGGTCGGGGCGTACATAGTCGGGATGAGTGGAGAGGATAACCATCTCCGAGGGCAACGCCTCCACCATCGGGCCTCCGTCTTCGGCTTGCTCCAACACGGTAGCATATCCTTCGAGAGATGGGTTTGTCAAAAGATTGTTAAACGGCGTATCCAACTGACCTATATAGGTACAGTTCTCCTTATGGGCAAATGGGTTCACCGTGTTGAGCATCTGATAGCTCAGAATTGCGAGGTGATAAAGCGCCACAAGCGCCATCACGGCCGCCAAAATAACAGTGCGGCGTTGAGTTTTTTTTGAAATTTTCATGAGATAATTGTATTAGTTGATTAAAAAAGGTGAGAATCGCAATATTATCGTGCCATCTTAATCAGATGTTTGAATATCTCCAAGAAATTGTCGTACCCGCGATGTACCATCACCTCGGGGTGGAACTGCACACCCATGACACACTTGGCATCTATCATCTCGATACCCTCTACAATACCATCCTCCGAGATGGCCGAGATACGGAATCCGGGGGCTAAATCTTTTACCGATTGATGATGGGTGGAGTTCACCACTACGCTCTCGCCGAGAAGTTTACGCAATGTAGAGCCTTCGGCCACACTGATTTTATGCGCCTCGATATTATCGGAGCGATGCTTGGCATAGGCATCAGGCTTTTGGGTGGGGATATCCTGGTAGAGTGTACCACCAAACGCAACATTCAGCGCCTGCACACCGCGACAAATACCCAACACGGGCAACTTTGCCGCCACAGCCATACGTATCAGTTTCAGGTCAAACTCATCCCTCTCGGGCACTACGGCACCGAGCTGCGGCAACTCGCTCTCGCCATACAGATGCGGAGCGAGATCTTCACCGCCTGTCATTATTATAGCATCAACGGTCTTAAGGATTGTTTTCAACTCCACCTCATCAGAGGTAAACGGGATTACCAAAGGTACACCGCCCGCACGTTTCACCGCATTGACATAGGTTGCACCAACACCCGCAGGCTGGGCCGCCGATATCCCGATAACAGGCCGTTTATTGCGCGCCGCCATCGATGTGCAAACAGTAACCAAAACAACCAAAACCAGAAGCAAGGCTCTTTTCATAGCAATATCAAATATTATTAAAAAATAAATGTTTTTAGTTTAATCTTTAATGCTTATCATTAAATTCACTGCAAATATACGCACAAAATCCATACTTCCAAATTTTTTCGATAAAATTTTATCGATTTTCATTAAAAAACCACAAAAAAATAAGGCCGCCGATAAAGAATCGACGACCTTATATATTAAGCTACTCGCAAATTACTTTGTAAACTCGGCAGCCTCGAGATATGCAGCGCTCTTTGCTACGCCATCCCACATGCGGGCAAGTGCAGCAGCCTGATCCTCATCCTTGGGACCGCGAGGCATCTCCTGCTCAACAACGTAATCGGTATAACCGTTAGCATAGAACTGATTGAAGATAGCCTCGAAATCGATCTTACCGCTATCACCGATAACCATATCATCCTTGATGTGGAGCATCTTGATACGCTCGGGATACTTCTTCAGGTAGTCAACGGGGTTCTTGCCACCCTTGGTTGTCCAATATACGTCCATCTGGAAGAATACATTCTCGGGATTGGTGTTCTCGATCATATACTCCCACTTAACCTGACCATCAACAACCTCATACTCGAATGAGTGGTTGTGGTAACCGAGCAACAAGCCGTACTCCTTTGCCAAAGCACCAACCTTGTTGAAGTAGTCACATACAGCCTTCAAATCCTCCAAAGTCTTACCAAGGTTAAAGCTGGGGATAACACAATACTTCGCACCCATAACATTCAAACCCTTGAATACCTCACGCCACTGCTCCATAATCTCGGCCTCCTTCTCGGGGTTCATGCCGATTGAATGGTGAGTAGAGATAATCTTCAAACCATGCTTGTCGCACAATGCCTTAAACTGATCTGCGGGAAGACCGAAGCACTCGGGGCTACGCAAAGTCTCAACAACGTTGTAACCTGCGGCAGCAACCTTTGCAAGCGATGCATCTACATCCTTCATATCACGATTTACAGAGTAAAGCTGCAAACCGATCTCCTTCTTCTTAGGCTCACATGATACAAAGCCCATCATTGAAAAAGCCGCCAATGCGACAACGGCCAAAGTCAAAATTTTCTTCATAATAAAATATTTTAGGGTTAAAAATTATTCAATACGCAAACGCACAATGGTATTATTACACTTTTTTACAAATACAAATATAAGCATTTATTATCAATCCGCAACACATTATCGGCACAAAATTCACAACACAGCTATCGCTTATGGTGATAATAACTGCTCACACAAATAAATCAACCATTACAGCAGACTTTTTCCAAATAATTGCGTAACTTTGGGTGCAAAAGGATATTTTTATCGCCACTTTGCATTTTGTGCAAATATTGACGAGAAAAGTATTTCGGCTCACATTTTCGTTCTACTCAACCTAAATTTCACAATAACCGCTTCGCAGAGCCGACAAAGCAACAGTATTACAGTTATGAATATACCCAGCATGAAAACAAGAGCACTATTATTGTGCGTGGCACTATTTATGGCCATCACAGCCGGTGCACAAGCCACAAAGAGCATTCAGGATTTTGGTGTTAAGCCCAATAATTCGGCAGAACAGAATGCGAAAAACCTTCAACGTGCAATAGATTGGGCCGCCCAAAGTGGTGCCGCACTTTATGTCGAGCCGGTCAGAGGCGGATACCCCGTAAAATCGGGCATAGTACTTAAACAGAATGTATCACTCATCGGCGCACATGGCCCTACGGGACGTGGCACAAAAGACCCCAAGGCAAACGCCCCCATCGGTTCGTTGTTCGTTATCACCGATGCAGAAGCACCATTCCTCACCGTTGAATCATCAACACAAGTGAGGGGCATACAATTCTGGTATCCCGAACAGACGAACACCGACCCCGAGAAGATTATCGCCTACCCTCCCACCATACAGATGAGCCAGGAGAAGACCGTGCAGGGTGTTACCCTCTCTTCGCTGACCTTCTATGGCGAATATATGGCTATGGATTTTCGTGGCCGAGCCGACAATATCTGTGAGCAGATACTCTTCGAACACTGCTATGGTTATCCGTTGAGTGGCGAGTTTATCAGCATTGATTATTGTTACGATATTCCCCGAGTGCTGCATTGCCATGTTAATCCGGCCAACATGCGCCTGTTTGGTCGTAGCATGTCGCGTGCCGTTATCGACAAGGTTGCCTCGATGAAGACCTTTACCTACACTATCAACCACACCGACAATGCACAGATGATGGATATCTTCACATTTGGTGTATATGGAGGCGTATTGCTTGGTGAACACACTTACGGCCAATTGACTAATTTCAACCTCGATTGTGTTGCAGTCGGCATCCTGAAAGTTGGCGGTAGCAACATCAACAGAAATTGGCAGATAGCGCAAGGCTCCATCATAGCCAACATTCAGATTGATTCAGGCGAGATTCACCCGATTATAATTCGTGGTGAGGGGCATACTGCCATATCTAACGTAGAGGCATTCTCGGGTCTGAACGGAGCAATAACCGCCGTAGGCCATTCACACGACTTCCTACTGGTTGAAGGCGACAAACGCTCAACCATCTCCCTTTACGGCTGCCGTATGCGTAATTATGTTTGGGCAGAACCTCTAACAATTCGCAACCCCTTGGCGCGTGTGCAGGCCGTGGCATGCGTTGACAAAGATGAGGAGTTATACAACGTAGTCATCAACCCCGCCGGCACGAATAACAAATAAGGCAATTTTACACGAAGATATTTTTCCAATAGGCGAACATGCCTCAGACCCTAAGAAAAAAAGTCTGTTTTAATAGCATAATACGCTTATTTTTTTGTATTTTTGCGCTGTTTTAGAAATTTTAACAGTTAAACTCAATAAAAACACTATGAAAGAGGCTATTGCTATTCTCACAGGTGGCGGTCCCGCTCCAGGTATGAACACCGTTGTCGGCAGCGTTGCCAAGACATTCCTTGCAAAGGGTTATCGTGTAATCGGTTTGCACTATGGTTATTCAGGTCTTTTCAACCCCAATCCCCGTTTCGAGGATATGGATTTCGTAAAGGCTGACTACATCTTCAATCAGGGTGGTTCTTACCTTACCATGAGCCGTTTCAAGCCCACTGACAAGGATTTTGAGGAGAATTTCAACCTGTCTTTCTTCCAGGAGAACAACATCAAGTTGCTCGTAACAGTTGGTGGTGATGATACTGCATCTACCGCTAACCGTATCGCCAAATTCTTGGAGGCAAAGCAGTACCCCATTGCAAATATTCACGTTCCTAAGACTATCGACAACGACCTACCATTGCCCGCAGGCTCACCCACATTCGGTTACCAGTCTGCAAAGGAGGGTGGTACAGTTATCGGTCGCGCCGTATATAACGACGCCCGCACTTCAGCCAACTGGTTTGTTGTAGCTGCCATGGGTCGTTCGGCAGGCCACCTCGCATTCGGTATCGGTTCTGCTTGCCACTACCCCATGATTGTTATCCCCGAGATGTTCAACAAGTCGGAGATTACCATCGAGAAGATTGTAAACCTTGTTGTTTCTTCAATCATCAAGCGCAAGATTATGGGTATCGACTATGGTGTTGCCATGATTTCAGAGGGTGTATTCCACGCTCTCTCTGACGAGGAGATTCGCAACTCTGGCATCCACTTCACATATGATGACCACGGTCACCCCGAGCTTGGTAAGGTTTCAAAGGCCAACATCTTCAACGAGCTTTTGGAGAACAAGCTCAAGGAGCTCAAGATCAAGGTTAAGTCTCGCCCCGTTGAGATCGGTTACGAGGTTCGTTGCCAGACTCCTATCGCCTACGACTTGGTTTACTGCTCGGAGTTGGGTATGGGTGTTTACAAGCTCTTCTCGGAGGGCAAGACCGGTTGCATGGTTTACATCTCGCAGGATGGTTTCGTATCACCTCTCTACCTGAAGGATTTGCAGGATCCCACCACAGGCAAGATTCCTCCCCGTTTGGTAAACATCGAGTCAGACAAGATTCAGCAGGTTATCAACAACCTTCTTCACTATATCAACCCCGAGGACTACGAGGCTGCAAAGGCTTACGTAGCAAACCCCGAGGCTTACGATTTCAAGAAGATTTTGAACTGGTAAGAGTCATATATATCAATAGAAACAGGGTGCCCGAAAAGCACCCTGTTTTATTTAAACCCCAAATCGAGTTGCGGGTCGGGGAATAGATTTATCACCTCTGCCCTACTTTTTCGGGCGCGACGTACGGTGTAGGCCGTTCCGCCCTTTGGCGCTCCATCCCACCACGCCACAACCACCGAGGCATTATCGACAAGATAATTATTGCGCAACATATAACTCAAATCGCCGCCATTCTCGCTCACAACCTCGGCGCCATCGGCCACGTCAGCCACACGGCGATATTGTTCGGCATCAGCTCCATGAAAGAGTTTGAAAAATCCCTTATGGGGAATAACGGCTATCAAATCAACCTCGGGATGCTCCTTTTTAAGCTCCAGCACAGCCTCCCCCGCAGCCAAATCGAATCCCCACGACATCCCGCACAGAAAACGACTGAAGCCGCGCTCATAAAGTTGCGCCACAACGCGGCGCAGTTCCTGATTGCTCTCTCCGGCATAGGTGCGATGACCCGTAAATGCCACTGTTATATCTTGACAAAATTTCATACCACAAATTTATCGCTCTGGCGTGGGATTTGCAACACTTTGCTATGAATTTAAATTTTACTGTTATGAAAAACACATCTATTTGCTCAATCATCTCATTCCTCGGCGGAATGTTGGCAGGCTCGGTACTTGCAATGCTCACAACACCACAGTCAGGCCCAGAGTTGCGTAAGAAAATCAGCGACTACGTAGACCAAGAGGCCGAAAAGATTCGTTGCCAATGTAACGACCATCGTTAACAACACAAAACGAACAGATTACCATGGACGATAAAGCCAAAAACCCGAAAATCATCACCCCCTTCATATTATTCTCACTCACAGCAGTGGCAGCTGTTATACTACTTCTGACATCAGCTATAATATGGTTAGGCGGGATAGTCGATTCGCTATCACTTGCGGCATTGATTGTGGGAGGATTCTTCTTGATTGTATCGGGTGTGATTTATCTCATCTCACTACGGCCTGCGCTGGAAAGCATCAACGACCGTATGGAAACCATCTATAACGTAGCTTTCGCCGTACGCAATGGCTACAAGGTTGCACACAGGTATCTGATTTCGTTTTTCTACGACTTTTTAAAATAGTCGTACTGAGGGGTTCTTCGGAACCCCTATTTTATTTGCCACTGAATAAAAAAAAGCTCGCCACACTATAGCGGCGAGCCATCATATCTAAATAGCATTGTAGACTATTTTCCAAAATATCTCTTGTAAAGGCCCTGGAAACCTGCACCGTGGCGAGCCTCATCCTTTGCCATCTCATGAACGGTGTCATGAACTGCATCCAAGTTCTGCTCCTTTGCCAAACGTGCCAAACGGAACTTATCCTCGCAAGCGCCGCTCTCGGCCTCCATACGCTTCTTAAGGTTGGTCTTGGTATCCCATACAACCTCACCGATAAGCTCGGCAAACTTTGATGCATGCTCAGCCTCCTCCCATGCGTAACGCTTGTAAGCCTCTGCGATTTCAGGATAGCCCTCGCGGTCAGCCTGACGACTCATTGCCAAATACATACCAACCTCGGTGCACTCACCCATGAAGTGATCCTGCAAGCCCTTCCAGAGCTCCTCGCTGGCACCCTTGCCATCACCCAACTGGTGAACAGTTGCAAAGGTCAAATCACCCTCCTGCTCCTCAACCTCTACGAACTTATCTGCACCAACCTTGCAAAGCGGGCACTTCTCGGGAGCCGCATCACCCTCGTGGATGTAACCACATACTGTACAACGAAATTTCTTTGACATAATCTTGTTTGTTTTAAGTTTGTTATTTTATAGTTTGTATTGTTTATCTCTGTTTTCCTATTGCAAAGATATAGGCTTTTTACACTTCTGCAATAGATGTTTGATAATTCTTTTTTATATTTGCATCATCAAAACTTATACTACAATCTCACTCGGCAATAAAAAAACCTTATTGGTTAATATCCGATATATGAGGTGTATTACTCCTGCATTACCACATGCTCGATATACTCCACATTGACACAATCTTTGGCCAGAACCTTTTTCTCGGAATCCAAAAGATATAACGAAGGTATAGCCCTCAAATCATACAGGCGTTTTTTTGTTATAATCTGCTTTTTGTCGTAAGCATTTATCCACGACTCGGGATAATCTTTAACATGAGCATGCCAAGCCTCCAAATCCTCATCGGGATATATGACAAGAATCTTCAGGCTCTTTCGTTCAATCATTTCGTTCAATTTCGGCGAAGCTGATATCTGCTCACGAATCTCACGACACATCGGACATCCGGGGTTGCTTATAAATATCAATGTATATTCAGCCTTGATTTCATACAATTCACCTTCTGCTCCCGAGGCCATTGTGTAGCGGAAATTCTCGGCCGGCTCGCCCACCCTGTTTTTTAGAGCCATCTCCAGATCATGCACATACGGCAACTTCTCATACTCGTCAAGATACTGGCTTGCGATGGCGGCCTCCAGAACAGGTATATACTTTTCATCGCTTCGCATCTACGAATTGGGATCGTGCAACACAACCTCCGCCAACTTCAAAAAGTAATTAAACATCAACTTTGAAGATGACGCCTTTTGCATCAGGCGCGACATGGCTGGGCGCGCCAGCGAGTCGGGCAGATGGCCACCAACATATACGGCATAAGCTGTGAGCATCTCCTGAAACTCCACCTCCTCAAGAAATGTAGTGTCAGCAAAATCGAATTTATCCCAATAGTGTTCGATATTATAGGCTCGCTTCTGCTCCTCCGGAAGCAATGCCGGAGGAAATGACGGAATAAATGTTCTCGTCGGCTTAACATCCGCATCTACTCTTTGTTCTGTCGCAGCAGAATCGGCACTACGGCTATCTGAGCGCCCTCGGCACGAGATTCCAATAGTAATAATACCGACAAGAAGCAGCGATATAAATTGCAACAATATTTTCCTCATCACTCAAAATTTATATTACACAAAGTTATGAAAATTTTCAACATATCATACACCTGCAACAAAAAAGCCGTCCACACAAGTGAACGGCCGAAATCAAGCATATTTTAATTTAAAATTGCTCCTGAACCTCGCTAATGAGAGCCACATCCTCACCCTCCGATGAATTGATATAGGCCTCTGCACCTGCAATATATGCCTCCGACAACTTCAAGAACGCCTTGGCATCAGAGCCATACTCTTCGACCTCGGTAGCTTGATGTGCAAGCAGATAGGTGATAATAATATGACCAACACTCTCAACCAAACGACGAGCATGGAAATCCTTATACTGCGGGAACTCCTTATTTATACCCTCCACACGCTGAATCATCGCCACAACACGCTCGCGCAGTGCCTTAAGCTTTTCAACGATGGGCTGCATTGCAGGCGAATACTCAAGTGATTCATAACGAGCAATCTGCTCCATAAAAGTGCCCTTTGTAACGCCGTTTATGGCCGCCACAACCTGCAACTGCGAGGTACCCTCATAGATATTCATGATTCGGGCGTCACGATACAATCTTTCACAGGGATAATCCTTCATAAAGCCTGAACCGCCATGAATCTGAATCGCATCATATGCCAACGAATTAGCATACTCCGAGGCAAAAAGTTTCACCAGCGGGGTAAATGCATCAGATAAACGATTATAGAACTTCATCTCCTGACGCTCCTCACCCTCCAGCGAACGCTCATGCGAGATATGGGTATACTGCTTGTAAATCTCTACAAAACGACTGGTTTCATAGAGCAGAGCGCGAGCGCCATGCAAACGGGCACGCATATTTGTAAGCATTTCCGAGATTGCAGGGAACTTAATGATATCCTTGCCGAACTGCTGACGTTCATGTGCATATTTCAGAGCCTCACGATATGCCGCTTCGCACAGACCAACCGACTGCGCTCCAATACCCAGACGGGCTGCATTCATGAGCGACATAACATATTTAATCAATCCCATGCGGCGATCGCCAACCAACTCTGCGGGAGCATCGATAAATACAAGTTCACATGTAGGCGAGCCCTTGATACCGAGTTTATTCTCGATTCGGCGCACCTTCATGCCGCCATTACGCTTGTCGTACACAAGCATTGAAAGGCCACGAGCATCGGTAGTACCCTCTTCGGTACGTGCAAGCACCAACGACACATCGCCATCACCATTTGTAATGAATCGCTTAACGCCATTGAGCAACCATGTCTGCTTCTCCTCCGACCATGTAGCCTTGAGCATCACAGCACCCAAATCCGAGCCTGCATCGGGCTCGGTAAGATCCATAGCACATGTAGCACCCTCGCACACCCACTTAAGATACTTTGCCTTCTGCTCCTCGGTGGCAAACTCATTCAATGTCTCGGCACAATCCTGCAAGCCCCAAATATTTTCAAAACTTGCATCGGCACGTGCCACCATCTCATTTGCCATAACAAAGCATGTGAGCGGGAAATTCAAACCACCGAAACGACGAGGAAGAGTCAATCCGTTCAAACCCGCATCATTCACAGCCTTCATATTCTCAACTGTTCCCGATGCATATATCACGCGGTCATTCTCAACTCGAGGGCCCTCATGATCAACGCCCTCGGCATTCGGAGCAATAACGTCGCCACACACCCCTCCCGTGATCTCCATCACACGGCGGAATGAGTCCATGGCATCCTCGAAATTCTGAGGAGCATAATCATATTTGTCTTTATCGGAAAAGCCCCTCTCCTTCAGTTCTACAATCTTGCGCATCAACGGATGCTCAAGATGATATTGCAAATCCTTATTATCTGAAAAGAAATTAGCCATAGTTACTTTGAGTTTTGCTTGTAATACTTAATCATCTTGGGAATAACCTCCTCAACCTTGCCTGTAATAGCATAGTCGGCAATTTTGTTGATAGGAGCATCTGCATCGCTGTTAATAGAGATTATCATAGATGACTGATCCATGCCTGCCGTGTGCTGAATCTGACCCGAGATACCGCAGGCAATATACAATTTGGGGCGTACAGTAACACCGGTCTGCCCAATCTGACGCTCATGCTCGGCAAAACCGGCATCCACAGCTGCTCGGGAAGCACCAACCTCGGCACCCAAAACATCGGCCAGCTCGTAGCATAGATTGAAACCCTCCTTTGAACCCATACCGTAACCACCGGCAACAACTACACTTGCACCTTTAATATTTATCTTACGCTCCTCGATTTTTCTATCGAGTATCGTCACTGCCAAATCGGCCTCTGACAGATATTCCCGCCATGCGACAGCCTTAACCTCGGCTGGCTTCGGACTCTTCACCTCCTGCTTACGCATCACGCCCTCGCGCACGGTTGCCATCTGGGGTCGGCAATCGGGATTGACAATTGTTGCAATGATATTTCCGCCAAATGCAGGGCGAATCTGATACAGCAAATTCTCATACTCCTTACCTGTCTTGGCATCTTTGTGAGGGCCAATCTCAAGCTGTGTACAATCGGCTGTAAGTCCGCTATGCAAAGCCGACGACACGCGGGGAGCAAAATCGCGGCCTACGGGAGTGGCACCAAACAAAACGATCTGCGGCTGCTCGGCCTTAATAAGACCACACAAAGCCGATGTATGGGGTAATGTTCGGAACGGAGCAAAAATCTCGTCATCGGCAACCCACACTGTATCGGCACCATATTTTGACAATTCACACTCTATGCCGGCCACACCATGACCAAACACAACAGCCTCCAACTTCACACCCAACTTATCGGCCAACTCACGTCCTTTAGTCAAAAGCTCCAAACTAACGTCGGCAATCGCACCTTCGTCGAGTTCTATATATACAAATATATTATTCATATCTCCTCCTTTCGATTAACCGAGCGTGTGGCTCGCAATAAGTTCAACCATAAGTTCATTGATATGCTCATCTGACGAATTCAAGCACTTCGCCTCCTTGGCCTGAAATACCACATTTTCGATTTTCTTAACCTTGGTTGGTGAGCCCAACAGACCCAGCTGCTGCTCATCACACTCGATATCCGCCGCAGTTATCTCGGCAATCTTCAGGTAATCACGCTCGGCCACCATCTTGGCAGCAAGCGATCCCGCATTGGCAGCCACTTCAGAGGGAATCATGGCATATTTATATTTCATAACAAGGCGTGCATTCTGAGGACGTACCTCGGCAGCCGATGCATTGACTGTAACAACGGCCGGCATGGGAGTCTCAACAACCTCCACACCACGCTCCAATCGGCGACGAATCACCAACGAGGACTCCTTTACCTGCAACACCTCTTCGGCATAGGTAACCTGAGGCAAGCCCAATTTCTCGGCCACCTGCGGGCCAACCTGTGCTGTGTCGCCATCAATAGCCTGACGGCCTGCAACAATAACATCTGCACCTATCTTGCGCAATGCACACGACAAGGCATAAGATGTCGCCAAAGTATCGGAACCGGCAAATTTTCTATCTGTCAACAGATAACCGCCATCTGCTCCACGATACATGGCATCGCGAATAATATCTGCCGCACGCTGCGGCCCCATAGTCAAGATATGTACCGTAGATCCGGCACACTCCTCCTTAAGACGCAAGGCCAATTCCAGAGCGTTCAAATCTTCGGGGTTGAATATGGCAGGCAGCGCAGCACGGTTTACCGTACCCTCCGCCGTCATAGCATCCTTACCCACATTTCGAGTATCGGGCACTTGCGTGGCCAATACAACAATTTTCAATCCTTTATTCATTATATCTAAATATTGGTTTATCAGGCATGCATCGCGACCTACATACCATATTTATACAATAAATGCTCGAAATGAGGTTAAAAACGTCGATATATAACCGACTTCGCGACATAGTCGATTAAACACATCGATGCCTCAACACTTGTTTCGGGCATTTATCTTATCAAAAAATTTATCTTACGATAGTCTCCTCACGGTCGGGGCCCACAGAGATAATCTTAATGGGCACTCCTGTCTCTCGCTCGATAAACTCAACGTACTGCTTAAACTCGGCGGGGAAATCCTCATAACGACGAATATCGCTAATTCGGCTCTTCCAGCCCTTGAACTCGGTGTATACCGGCTCGACATCTCCTGAAAGCTCATAGGGAAGATGGTTTACAACCTCACCATTTACCTTATAAGCAGTTGCAATCTTGATAGTATCGAAACCATCCATCACATCAGCCTTCATCATGATGAGCTGAGTAACGCCATCAACCATTACTGCATACTTCAAGGCTACCAAGTCGAGCCATCCGCAACGACGGGGACGACCCGTAACGGCTCCGAACTCGTGACCAATGCGTCCCAACTCCTTACCTGTCTCATCGAAAAGCTCGGTAGGGAACGGACCACTACCTACGCGTGTGCAATAGGCCTTGAAGATACCATATACATCACCGATTTTTGTAGGCGCGACACCCAAACCGGTACATACTCCTGCACAAACCGTATTAGACGAGGTAACAAAGGGATAAGTACCGAAATCAATATCGAGCATAGAACCCTGAGCACCCTCGGCCAAGATTGCGACATCCTGCTCGATGAACTTATTTACCTCATGCTCGCTATCAATAAAGCGGAAACCACGCAGATACTCGATGCCCTCCATCCAAGTCTTCTCGTACTCGGTAACATCATACTCAAAACCCGCATATTGAGCCAACATATCAACGTGCTTGCTCTTGAGTTTATTGTAACGCTCAACAAAATCCTCTGCCAACACATCACCAAAACGCAGACCATTACGACCCGTCTTATCCATATAGGTCGGGCCGATACCCTTTAATGTAGAGCCAATCTTAGACTTACCTTTGGCAGCCTCGCTCGCCGCATCCAACATGCGGTGTGTAGGCAAAATGATATGAGCCTTCTTTGATATCAGCAACTTCTCTTGAACGGGGATGCCCTGTGCGGCGATATTCTTAAGCTCTTCGGTAAGACTTACAGGATCGACAACAACTCCATTACCTATAACATTGATAGAGCCATCACGGAAAATTCCTGAAGGAACCGTACGCAACACAAAACTTTTATCACCGAAATGCAACGAATGACCGGCATTGGGTCCGCCCTGAAAACGAGCCACAACTGCATAATTGGGCGTAAGCACATCAACAACCTTGCCTTTACCTTCGTCGCCCCATTGTAATCCGAGTACTACATCTACTTTTTTCATTTACCAGTTTAGCATTAAACGCAAAAGACATTTTTTGCACCCAAAGGTACTCATTTTTTTTCATCTGCAAGCCTAATCGACAGCGGAAGTTATCAACAGGTTGTTAAAATACCCGTTTTGTGGCAAAATTACTTTATGCGAGATAAAAACATGCCCTATTTCAAACGACATATAAAACAATATACTTTGACCATTGCCACACAATTCGTATATTTGCATAACAAAACCCTCTGTTATGAAAAAAGTCACACTAGCAATATCCCTTTGCCTAGCACTCGCTGCATGCGATCAAACTCTCAATCACAATACAGAAACACAAAGCCAGGTCAGAACAACATTCCAAACAACACAACCGTGGCGGCCAACCATGGATAACCGTGCAGATGCTGTAATGATTTATGGCATATATGGCGACCACCGCATACCCGAACAGCGCAAAGCCTTTCACGACCGCATAAAATCGTGGAGCGAGAGAGGTTACTCTACTCACTTCATGACGGGTATTGCATGGGGAGAGTATCAAGATTTCTTTTCAGGTGCATGGGATGGCTCACGCCACGACGACAATGGGCAAGTAAGAGAAAACGGCGATACGGTTTGGCATCACCCGGGTGTGCCCTACATCGTTCCAACCGATAAATATATAGAATATTTCAATCAGCAACATATTCAACCTGTAATTGATGCCGGCATAAACGAGATTTTCCTCGAGGAGCCGGAATTTTGGGCATTTGCAGGATATAGCCAGGCTTTCAAAGATGAATGGCAGAAATATTATGGTTTTGAGTGGCGGCCACAACACACATCGCCCGAGAACACCTATCTATCGAACAAACTCAAATACCATCTTTATTACGAAGCACTGCGCAAAACATTCTCCTACGCCAAAGAGTATGGGCGCACCAAAGGCATGGATGTAAAATGCTATGTACCCACCCATTCATTGTTGAGTTACACTCAAATCCAGATGGTCAGTCCCGAAGCAAGTCTTGCATCATTGGATTGCGTCAATGGCTACATCGCTCAGGTATGGACTGGCACCGCACGCATGGCCAACCTCTACAACGGAGTAATAAAAGAGCGTTGTTTCGAGGGCGCATTCCTCGAATACGGCAGCATGGCCTCGATGACCGAGCCTACGGGTCGCAAGATGTTTTTCCTGACCGACCCCGTGGAGGACGCACGACGTGATTGGGCCGACTACAAACGCAACTACGAAGCGACCTTCACAGCCCAACTTCTGTATCCGCAAATCGGCAACTATGAGATAATGCCGTGGCCCGAACGAATATACGAAGGATTGTATCCCATAAATGCCACAAGCGACCAGATGGCTTCAATCCCATCTTTTTATGCCACGCAGATGCAAGTGATGATAAACGCACTCAACAATATGCCCGTGTGCGACAGCAGGATTGACGGCACGCAAGGCATAAGTATCGCCATGGCAAACTCATTGATGTTTCAACGCTACCCCACCCATGCCGGATATGAAGACCCATATTTATCCAATTTTTTCGGCCTAGCAATGCCTCTGCTAAAGCGAGGAGTTCCCATAAGCATCACACACTTGGAAAATACAGGCTACAAAAAGTCGCTCGAAAATATCAAAGTTTTAATAATGAGCTACTCAAATCTGAAACCGCTTGACCACAAGACGCATCATCACATTTCTGAATGGGTTAAAAAAGGTGGTACTCTGATTTATTGCAGCCGCGACAACGACCCATTCCAGAATGTCATGGAGTGGTGGAATAGCAATGGCAATAAATATACAGCGCCATCGCAACATCTATTCGAGTTAATGGCCATACCCCCTGCCGAGGGTGAGCACAAATTTGGCAAGGGAGCTGTGTATATCATGCGCAACGACCCCAAAGAGTTTGTAGCTCAAGCCGGCAGCGAAAGCAACTACATAGATGTAGTCTGCCGTCTATTCAAGCAATCGACCGACAAAGAGGTAAAATTCAAGAATCACCTGCATTTGAGCCGTGGCATGTATGAGGTGATTGCCGTAATGGACGAGAGTACCGACAATAATCCATATAAAATTGACGGTTTATTTATAGACCTTTACGACCCCACTCTGCCAATCATAAATCGCAAGGTCATACATCCCAACGAGCAAGCTCTACTCATAAATCTGAACAAACTAAATCGCGGACGGAAGGCTCAAATTTTGGCCTCTGGGTATCGTGCCGAGGAGTGGCAGCACAACCACCGCACCATATCGTTCGTGGCTAAAGGGCCTATCAACACCATAGCGCCCTCGCGCATCCTGCTACCCAAAGCCCCAAAACGCATCAGCATAGATGGTGTGGATATTACAGTCTCCACTCCGTGGGATGAGGAGAGCAGCACTCTACTTCTGCAAATCAATAACACCCCCGATGGTCGAAAAATTGAAATTGAGTGGTAAATAAACAAGCCTGTATAGACTCGCTATACAGGCTTGTTTATATCATAAAACGAACTACATATCATCCTCACCATCCATCGATGCGTCATCATGGATTTCGTCGGCGCCCTTAATTTCGTCATCACCGAAGAACTCCTCCTCGATAGCCTCTTCAGACGAATCATCAATCTTTACATCGATCTTTACCATATACGAGGTGTCATCAGTTTCGTAAGGCACCACATAGAAAAAGTCGCCATTAGGCTTATCTATTCGGGTCATCACCTCGGCAAAGCCACGAGGATACAAGGCTTTAACCGCCTCTTGTTGCTCGGGTGACAGGTTATGGAAGTTGGTCACCAATCGTTTTTTTGAGATATTTTGAGTCATAATTCGCTAAAATTTTCTGCAAGTATACACAAAATTTAGATATTGGGCCAAATCTTTATATTTTTTTTGCATTTTTTTTATTTTTCGCCATTCTTCCAAACAAATTATGTACCTTTACCGATATTTTCAGCCACGATGACCGTAGAACAACAAATACACAACCTGCGAGAGCAACTCGATAAATATAATTACCAATATTATGTCGAGAACAATCCCACCATATCAGACTTCGAATTCGACCGTCTGATGCGTGAGTTGCAAGATTTGGAAGCCGAGCATCCCGAATTCCACGATCCCAACTCACCCACCATGCGTGTGGGTAGCGATGTGAGCAACGGCTTCCGCAGTGTTGAGCACTCGTTTCCCATGCTTTCGCTATCGAACACCTACTCGCTCGACGAGCTTGGAGAGTGGATTGAGCGCATCGAGCGTGAGGTTGAAAATCCCGAGTTTGTGTGTGAACTCAAGTTCGACGGCACAGCCATATCGCTCACTTATGAACATGGGCGATTGCTTCGCGCTGTCACTCGTGGCGACGGCACACGTGGTGATGATGTGACTGAAAATGTGCGTACGATTCGCACTATTCCACTTGTATTAAAAGGTCAGGGGTACCCCGATTTCTTTGAGATACGAGGTGAGATTTTTATGCCCTACTCATCATTCGACCGCCTAAATGCCGAGCGCGAGGCCGCAGGCGAGCAGTTGCTGGCCAACCCTCGCAATGCCGCTGCCGGCACATTAAAACAGCTCCAATCGCAAGTTGTGGCCAAACGTGGTTTGGATTGCACACTATATCAACTCTCGGGTGAAAATTTGAGCTACACCTCTCATATCGAGAGTCTGAACTCTGCACGCCAATGGGGATTCAAGATTTCGGAGCATGTCACAATATGCAAAAACCGCAACGAGATTGAGGAGTATATCAAGCATTGGGACACCGAACGCAAAAGTCTGCCCTATGCCACCGACGGCGTTGTGATAAAGGTAAATCGTTTCAGCGACCGCAAAATTCTCGGTTCGACCGCCAAAGCTCCCAAATGGGCCGTTGCCTATAAATTCAAAGCCGAGCAGGCTTTGACACGTCTCCTAAAAGTCACTTATCAGGTTGGCCGCACAGGAGCAATAACACCGGTTGCCAACCTTGAACCCGTATTACTAGCCGGCACCACCGTTAAACGTGCAACGCTACACAACGCCGACCAGATTGCTGCGCTTGACATCCGTGAAGGCGACATGGTCTATGTAGAGAAAGGCGGCGAGATTATTCCCAAAATCACAGAAGTAGAACTTTCGGAGCGCGCAGCCGACAGCAAACCATTGGAGTATATCACCCACTGCCCCGAGTGTGGCACCGAGCTTGTCCGCTACGAAGGCGAAGCGAAGCACTATTGTCCCAACCAAAGCGGTTGTCGCCCACAGATTTTAGGCAGAATAGTGCACTTCATTCGTCGCAAGGCGATGAACATCGAAACCTTGGGCGAGGAGACCGTTGAGCTATTGTTTGACAATGGATTGGTGAAGTGTATTGCCGACCTGTACGACCTGCGCGAGGAGCAACTTTCGGTTTTACCACGTTTGGGCGAGAAGTCGGCAGCAAACATAATTCAAAATATTGAGGCCTCAAAACAAATTCCTTTCCATAGGGTTTTATTCGCTCTGGGAATACGTTTTGTAGGTGAAACAACAGCCAAATACCTGGCTGCACATTTTCAGTCGCTCGATGCCATTATCAGTGCTGACCGAGAGAGTCTGATTGAGGCCGAGGAGGTGGGTGGCAAGATTGCCGATGCCATAATTGAGTATTTTGCCGACGAGAAGAACCAGATTATCATAAATCGTCTGCGCGAAGCTGGAATAAAATTCGAAGCCGAGCGCAAGCAGATACAGTCGCAAGTTCTTGCAGGATTAAATTTTGTAATTTCGGGGTCGTTCGACAACCACTCTCGTGACGAACTTAAGGCCTTGATTGAAGCTCATGGAGGAAAAAATCTCGCAGCAGTATCAGCCAACACATCATATCTGTTGGCAGGACATAAAATCGGGCCGGCAAAATTGCAAAAAGCCACAAAGCTCGGTGTACAAATTATATCGGAGGAGGATTTTATCGAGATGATTGGTAACGATGTGACCAACGCAGATTCCACCGAAAACGCCCCCAATACAGCGGTCAAGTTTGATGTTGAAGATAAAACACCCGTAAACTCTTCCAACACAAAGAGCGAGAACGAGCCTGCTGCACAAACACCCATTCAAGGCTCACTATTTTAAGTTTAAGAGATTAGGTTAATGATATAATATTGAAGAGATTTCGAATATGAAAAACAATAAGTTATGCGGGGTTGGCGCAGCCATGATCACCCCATTCAAAAACGACTTTTCGTGCGACATGGAGGCCTTGGCCCGGATGTTGGACTATGTTATCGATGGCGGAGCCAATTACATTGTCAGCCTCGGCACCACTGCCGAGACTCCTACACTCACCGAGCAGGAGAAGCGCGAAATACTCGATTTCACACGTCAGCATGTCAATGGCCGAGTACCCATCGTGGTGGGCGCAGGAGGCAACAACACTTCGGCACTCATCAAATATATAAACAACATGGATCTGACGGGCATTGAAGCCATATTGAGTGTTACACCCTACTACAACAAGCCCTCGCAGGAGGGGCTCTACCGCCACTACAAGGCAGTTGCAGAGTCATCACCCCTGCCAATCATCCTATACAATGTTCCGGGGCGTACGGGAGTCAACATGACAGCCGAAACCACATGCCGGCTCGCAGCCGATGTTGAGAATATAATTGGTATAAAAGAGGCTTCGGGCAAAATCGATCAGATATCACAAATCATCAAGTATTGTCCAAAGGATTTTCTGGTACTTTCGGGTGACGACGGCATGACGGTAGATGTCATGCACAAAGGTGGCCATGGAGTCATCTCGGTTGCCGTGAATGCCTTTCCAAAGCGATTTTCACACGTGGTATACCTTGCAAAACAGGGTCTTTTTGAACGAGCCAACGAAGCATACGCTCCGCTACATGAAGCTGTTTGCGCCCTATTTGAGCAGGGTAATCCCACCGGAGTAAAGGCAGCCCTGACCATATTGGGGCAGATTGACAACGTCCTTCGTCTGCCACTTGTTCCTGCCACCGATTTATTGATGAAAAAGATGGAAAGATTGATTCGTGAATACGAATTGAGCTAAATGATACGTTCTCATAAAAAACACCAACAATATGAGATTCAAATATTTATTTTTATTCCTGTTACTGATTCCCGCGACTCTGCTGGCTAAAGTGCCTGACGAAGAGGATATTCTACGCAAGACCCTTGATTCTTCTTCGCCGTTTTACTTCCCTGCGCTAATGATGCGATACACCAACTTGGAGCGTCTTTCGGAGGAGGAGTATCACTATTTGTATTATGGCTACGCATGCCAAGACAGCTATAAACCCACAATGAGCAATGACGGCACAACAAACCTCTACACATCGCTCGTGGGATTGGACGCCGACAAGCCCGAAACCGAGCAGTTGCAGCACATCATATCATCATCAATCGAAGCGCTTCACAGCGACCCCTTCAGCCCGATGATTCTCAACACGCTTGTCTATGCATACGGGGCATTGGGCGACAAAAAAAACGAGGAGGCCTATTTCTACCATCTTCAGGGAATCTTGGAAACAATAAAATCATCGGGCGATGGCCGTTCCGAGAAGTACCCAATGCATATCATCATGTTTTCTCATGCAGTGGATGTGGTAGCATCGATGGGCGTAGAAAGCCGACGGGCTCAAATCATCAGTCGCAGTGTTGAGTATATACCTCTTGTAACACCGCGCAAAGTTCCTGACGGAAAAATCAAGGGTTTCTACTTCGATTACAGTCGAATATATCGCAACAAGCCCGACGATGTAACGTTCAAGAAAAAACGCACATGGCAATTTAACAATCTGGGAGTAAGAGAGTATAAATAACAGATGAAGAAAATTATAAAATATCTAATGGTGCTGGCAGTAATCTCGCTGCTCGCACCATCATGTCGTAAAGACAACACTCCGCAGGATACAACACCTCCCCACACAATTATATTCTATTTTGTAGGCGTAAGTCTCAACAGCGATTTTCAGAGAAATCAAAATGCAATAGAGGCAGCTTTGAACGAAAATATACAAGGTCGCAGCCGAGTTATCACCTGTTGTCAGAATCGCGTCAAAAACAAGATAGACATTACCGAGTTTGTTTTTCGCGATGGACTCTGCCAGCGAGAGCCGCTTACCACATTAGATCTTCCCGAGCAAATGAACGAGCAGGAGCTGGCCTCAATTCTATCTAAAGCAATGGCTCTTGCCCCCGCCACAAGTTATGGATTGGTTATCGGCTCACACGGCTTGGGTTGGCTACCAATTGGCGCTGACCCATCTACAGGGCGAACAGCAAAAGGTTATATCACCCACTCTGAGCTTTGGAATTTTGAAAAGAACACCACTACACGCTACCTCGGCGAGGATAGCAACCCCGAGAATATTTTCGAACTGAAAACGCTATCCAATGCCCTTACAAGGACAGGCGTAAAGATGGATTATATTCTTTTTGATGCATGTTTTATGTCCAACATAGAATCTGTTTACGACCTGCGCACCAACGCCGATTACATAATCGCCTCACCTTGCGAGATTCTAAGAGCAGGATTCCCTTATTTGAAAGTGATGCCGCTACTGCTGAAAAACGGTGGCACAAACCACGATTTGGATGGTGTTTGCCGTGCATATTACGAAGATTATTTGAGCGACCCGGGATATTCGGGTGTTGTGGCACTAATTGATTGCTCGCAGCTAAACGATTTGGCAAAGGCCATGAAAGATGTAAACAATGCCACAAAGGATGATAGCAAGTTATCGGGTGTTCAAACCTATGACGGCTTTAACAATCACCTATTCTTCGATTTAGGAGATTACGTAGACAAAACTTGCACCAACGAGGAGGTGAAAAGCCGATTCAAGGCACAACTTGAGCGTACAATTCCGAGCAAATACACTACGAGTAAGTTCTGGGCCGGATATGGAAATATGGGATACTACAGCGTCAATGCAAAAGTATATAGTGGCATAACCACATCGCAACCATCTGTTATGTACCAGAGCAATTACAAAGATACCGAGTGGTATAAGGCCACACACTAAAGGTTATCAACAAAAAAGAGAGAGAGGTCTAAACCTCTCTCTTTTTTACACCATCTATCTATTATTCATAGCGACCACTCTTCAGGCGATCCACCTCCTCGCG
This sequence comes from Alistipes sp., assembly GCA_017935185.1. Lineage (GTDB taxonomy): Bacteria > Bacteroidota > Bacteroidia > Bacteroidales > Rikenellaceae > Alistipes. Next base: position 104,869 of record JAGBIC010000014.1, read on the forward strand.
AGTGAGGAATCGCCACTGACCACGCTTGAGATTCTTTTTTGTGATTCCTGCATAATAGACACGATCGAGTTTCTGCACCGAATAACCCAAATGCTCGAATATACGGCGAACGATACGGTTGCGACCCGAGTGAATCTCGATTCCTACATCCTTCTTGCTCTCGCTTACATAAGCCACCTCATCGGCATAGATATCACCATCCTCAAGGGTTATGCCCTCGGTAATCTGCTCCATATCGGCCTTCGACAAGGGCTTGTCGAGAGCCACCTGATATATCTTTTTCTTCTCTGACGAAGGGTGAGTAAGCTGACGAGTCACATCACCATCATTGGTAAAGAGCAATAGTCCGAGAGAGTTTTTATCCAATCTGCCCACAGGATATATACGCTCCGAGCAAGCACCCTTAACCAACTCCATAACGGTTTTATCGGAATGAGGGTCTTCCAGCGATGTAACATAACCCTTGGGCTTATTCAACACCAAATAGACCTTCTTCTCGCCCTGCACTTTCGAGTCGTTAAACTTTACCTCATCCGTAGAGCGTACCTTTGTGCCGAGCTCGGTAACAATCTGTCCATTGACGGTAACCAAACCCGCAGTAATCAAATCATCGGCCTCACGACGTGAGCACAAACCCGACTGCGCCAGAAAACGATTCAGACGAATCTCGCCAGTCTGCTTTGATGGTGCATATTTCGGATAGCTGCGCTCGGCATTACCACGACCTGCATATGAACCCTTGCCCTTTGACTGAAATTCGCCCTGACGACGGGCAGGTCGGCTTTGCTTATCGCCAAATTTACCTTTACCGTAACCACCCTCCTCACGCATTGGCTTCTCGAAACGACCTCCACCACGCTGCTGGCGGGGCTGACGCTCATCGTTGCGAAAATCATTGCGAGAATCGCCACGGAAGTCATGACGAGGTTTCTCGTCACGCAAACGATTCTCTGCCGAGAAATTGGGGTTGTACGACGCACGCTTGGCTTCATGACGGCCCTCACGACCGCCAAAACCCTCGTTATCGGCATCTCGCCGAGGGCGGGGGTTACGCTCGACACGTTCTGTTGTAATACGGCTACGCTTATCGCGCGAAAAACGCGAAACTGCCGATGTCGAGTCAAACTTTTTATCTCTCATAATATCAAATTGTTTTTGCAGCTCTTTCTTGAACTGTTTTCTGCGGCAAAGTTAATTGATTTTTTCATTATTTCGAGCAACTTCTACTCCATAAAAGATAAAAAAACATTCTGCACTACTCTTGCGATTAAAGATTATAGGATTTCATTATCTTTGTACCACAAAACAGATTGCAATATGAACATGAATCGTGAGATATTGCGCATTGCAATACCCAATATAATATCAAATATCACCGTACCAATTATGGGCATCGTCGGAACGATGATTGCCGGCCACTTGGGCGACACGGTGAACACTATAGGTGCTTTGGCTATTGGTGTTTCGATTTTCAACTTTATTTATTGGACATGCTCGTTCATCCGCATGGGAACGAGCGGCATAACCGCTCAGGCCTTTGGCGCAAACGATTTCCACACCACAACTCTGATGCTTGCCCGTGCGATATTTGTATCGCTTATAGTAGGTGTTGTCATGCTCATCTTCCAGCGTCCGATAGGCGTGGCTGCACTAAAGATGATGAACGGCGGAGAGATGGTTGCCAACTACTTCTTTGCCCGCATCTGGGCCGTTCCTGCAGGAGTACTGCTTTTTGGTCTGAACGGATGGCTGACGGGCATGCAAAATGCCATCATTCCAATGGTGGTTGCCGTTGTTGTAAATATCATACATATAGTATGCAGCCTGTGGTTTGCCTTCGATTTCGACATGGGTATTACAGGCATCGCCTATGCCTCGGTGGTGGCACAGTGGTTGGGTGTAGTTGCCACGGTAGCTATCACATGGTGGCACTATCGCCACAGATTCATGCGCATCAATTTGAATGAGGTTATGGATATGCAGGCAATGAAGGAGTTTTTCCTCATTAACCGCGACATCATAGTACGCACGCTCTGTATCGTGAGCACCTACACATTCTTCACCGCCGCATCTGCCCGCATGGGTGACCCCGTAATTTTGGCGGTAAACACTATTCTATTGGAGCTTTTCACACTCTTCTCATATATGAACGACGGCTTTGCCTACGCCGCCGAGGCCCTCACAGGCCGCTTCATAGGCGCAAAAGACCAGCCATCGCTTAAGGAGTGTGTAAAGAAGTGTATGGTATGGTGCATGGCTGTTGGTGTAATCTATGTTGGAGTATATATCGGTTGGTGGCAAGAGCTTCTTTCACTATTTATTGAGGATGGAGCAGCCGACGCTGATGTTATTTTGGAGTATGCAGGCCGCTACATAGGATGGATTATCATAATACCCCTTGCCGCATCCATGCCGTTTATGATGGATGGAATCATGGTTGGAGCAACACAATCACGAATCATGCGCGATTCGATGATTCTCGCCACGATAGCCTATTTCGTGCTATTCTATTCGCTGCGCCCGATAATCGGCAACAATGCATTGTGGTTGGCTTTCACATCGTATATGTTCCTGCGAGGAGTTCTGCAATATTTTATGTCTAATCGCCTGCAAGCAATTTACAAACAGGATGAAAAAAGTTCCACT
>JAGBIC010000015.1 GCA_017935185.1 Alistipes sp.
AGAACTGGATAAAGATTGTGGTAACTTGACAGTAGAGTGGATAATATTAAAGTAAAATAATGAGTATGAATAATTTACGGTTTATTAAATTTGATCCAATTATAGATTCATTTAATAGTATTAGTGGACAAAATGGTATTTACATCGTTGTTTTGCGAGAAGGATGCAATTTGCCTAAGACAATGTATCAACCAATATTCCAACTTTATGAGAATTTAAGAGTTATATATGTAGGTCAGACAAAAGATGGGTTATATTCTCGCATAGGTAAAAAGCATTTTAATGGAACAGGAGGAAGTTCTACATTGCGTAAAAGTATAGGTTGCTTATTAGGTTTTCCTCTTATTCCTCGTAGTAAACGTAACCCTAATGATGGTAAGACAACCTTTGAAAAATCAGATGAATCTAAGTTGAGTGAGTGGATGAAAAAGAATTTGATAGTATATTATGTGCCAATATCATCGAATATAGATGACGAGGAGTATAAATTGATTCATTTCTATTCTCCACCTTTAAATATACAAGGTGTTCCATGCGATGGTAACCAAAGTTTTCGTAAGGAGTTATCTTTATTGCGCTCAAAAAAAGGGTAGATAATAGCCTTTATTACCAATTTCAAAATGTTTTTTTGCCAGTAGGCGGCAGTTGTGAAACTCCCGCCTATTCTTCTTATAATAATTATTAAAAACATATCCCCACTCTGCATTAAGCAAAGCGGGGATAATGATTTATACTTACATTAGAATAATTTACTTATTCATCTTTGCCCAAGAGTCCTTCAATGTGACTGTGCGGTTGAATACCAAGTGGTCGGGTGTTGAGTCCTTATCCACATTGAAGTATCCGATGCGCTGGAACTGCAGGTAGTCGAGCGGTTTAGCGTCGGCCAGATACTTCTCGACGTAGCACTCGGTGAGTACGGTGAGTGAATCGGGGTTAATCATCTGCTTCATGGCCTCCAGAGCCTCGCAGCCCTGCTCCTTGCGGATGGCAGCCATCTCGTCGCGGGGATTCTCAACCTTCCACAGGCGATCGTACAAGCGAACCTCGGCCTTGATGCAGTGGTTGCAGCTCACCCAGTGGAGCGTACCTTTCACCTTGCGGTTGCTGCCAGGCATGCCTGTCTTGGTGTCGGGGTCGTACTCGGCGTAAACGGTGGTGACATTGCCGTCGGCATCCTTGTCGCAGCCTGTGCACTTAACAATATAGGCGTTCTTGAGGCGCACCTCCTGACCAGGTGTCATACGGAAATACTTCTTGGGAGCATCCTCCATAAAGTCGTCACGCTCCATCCACAGCTCGCGGCTGAACTCGATGGTGTGTGTGCCTGCCTCGGGGTCTTCGGGATTGTTGATAGCCTCCATGGCCTCCACCTGACCCTCGGGATAGTTGGTGATGATGAGTTTTACGGGGTTGAGAACGGCGCTCACACGAGTGGCGCGCTTGTTCAAGTCGTCACGCACGGCACTTTCGAGCAAGGCAAAGTCGTTCAATGCATCGTAAGTGGTGTAGCCGATTTTATCCACAAAACCACGGATAGACTCGGGTGAGTAACCACGGCGGCGGAAACCGCAGAGTGTCGGCATGCGGGGATCATCCCAGCCGCTGACCATACCCTCCTTAACAAGGATAAGAAGGTTGCGCTTACTCATCAAAGTATAGTTAAGGTTCAGCTTATTGAACTCATACTGGCGAGGACGGTAGTTGCCCAAGCCGTCACCCTCCTTAACCCAATCCACAAACAGGTCGTATAGTGGGCGATGAGGCACAAACTCAAGAGTACACAACGAGTGTGTTACACCCTCGAAATAGTCGCTCTGGCCGTGTGCAAAGTCGTACATCGGGTATACCTTCCATTTGTCACCAGTACGGTGGTGGGGGTGATTTACTACGCGATAGATGATCGGATCGCGGAAGTGCATGTTTGAACTTGCCATGTCGATTTTAGCACGCAGCACCATCTTTCCCTCCTCAATCTCGCCATTTGTCATCTTCATAAACAAATCGAGATTCTCCTCGATGGGACGGTTGCGGTAGGGGCTATCGGTGCCTGGCTGGGTGGGAGTACCCTTTTGTGCAGCAATCTCCTCCGAGGTCTGCTCGTCAATATAAGCCTTGCCCTCCTTGATTAGGCGAATGGCAAAATCCCACAACTGCTGGAAGTAATCCGATGCATAATACTCATTGCCCCACTGGAAACCGAGCCATTGGATATCCTCCTTGATGGCCTCTACATACTCCATATCCTCTTTTGTGGGGTTGGTATCATCGAAACGGAGGTTGCACACACCACCATATTTAGCCGCTACACCAAAATCAAGGCAGATAGCCTTTGCGTGGCCGATGTGTAGATAGCCGTTAGGCTCGGGCGGGAAGCGTGTTTGTACTCGTTTTTCGCCCTTTGCTATCGCCTCCTCGATGATCTCTTCCAAAAAGTTGAGACGCTCTTTGCTCTCGACTGTTTCGATGTTATTTGTGTTCATAACTCTCGCTATTATATTTTTTGTTTATCGTTTCTTTGTTAATGCAATATCTTTCAGCAGGCGTACCGATACCGAAACGACCTGCTTGTTGCCCATCGCTGTGCCCTCATAGGTCAGGGCAAAGAAGCAATTCAGCCCCACGGTGTTGTTGAAGAACCATCGGTTGTAACCTAGCTTTGTGAGGTTGTAGATGTGCTTTGTCGTGCCGAAGAAGCTCTCGCCGGCATACAACTCGCCACCATATCCATTGGGGAAGGCCTCACTGCGGTATGATGAGTAGAAGGGTTGCAGGTTTTCACCCAAATAGAGTTGATTTTCGAGGTATGCTCCCCATTTTGTCATTCTGAACTCCATCATTCCACCTTTGGGTTTGCGGTAGTTTTCCTCGTTGTCGCGGTCGCACTGGAATGTTTGTATGTAGTGCAATTTGATGTCAAAATCAAAGAATGCATTAAAATTTGTGCCGATATAAGGATTTATCACTACCTGATCGTTTACGCAGCTGGGTATTAGTTTGCTGCCGGCAAAGTGGAACATCATAAAGGCGTAACCACCATAGAATCGGCGATGATAGTTGTCGAAATAGTATCTACCCGCCGACATTATGCGGAACTTCTCGCGTGAAGCCTCTGAAAACATGCCGCACCAATCAGCCGAAATCTCGGCGTAGCCACGCTTGCCTTTATATTGTACCATAACACCCTGCACTCGATTATCGTAAAAACGCATCGAGTCGCTCATAATGGCCTCGGAATAGTGGCCCAACATCTTTTCGCGAGAGAAAATACCTGCATAGGCGGCAACTTTCTCACTGTTGAACGAGTAATATATTTGAGGGCGAGCCTTCGAGAATGTTACGGTATGATTGCCGAAGTCAGACCATAAATCCATGCCGGCCATAAGGCGGTTTTTACCATTCCACTCAATTCCCACCTCGGGCGTAAGGCGAGAGCTGAAAAGGGTTTGAGGCTGCCCAAAATCGCAATCGGCATACTCTCGATTGTCGAAATACATATCGAAATTAGCGCCCAATATGAGTTTGTAGTCCTCTTGTGCATTTAGCTGCCACGATGTCAGGATGGCGAGGATTGTAATTATGGTGTATCGTATGATGCGATTCATAATCATTGAAATTATTTATATCACGCAAAGTTAATGTAATTATCGTGATTTATATTATATTTGTATAAGTAATTTAATCAAAAAAGTTATGAATAGACGTATTATTCTTGTTATATTGCTCATAGTGGCATACTCGGGTGTGGATGCTGTGGCTCAATCGGCCGGTGGTAAAACCAAGAAAGTGCATTATAATGCTTTCTCGCACAACGACTATAATAGGGCTCGCCCTTTGTGGGATGCGGTGGATAGAGGCTATAACTGTGTGGAGGCCGATTTGTGGTTAATTGATGGAGAGATATATGTTGCCCACAATCGTGAGGATGTAAAAGCCGAGAGGACATTCGAGAAACTTTATATTGAGCCTTTGGCACAATTGGTCGCACAAAATAAAGGGCGCGTATACCGCAAAGGAAAGAAGCCGTTTATGTTGATGATTGATTGCAAAAGCGATGGTGAGGAGATGTTGCCTGTGCTAAAGGCAAAACTCGAAAAATACCGTTCGATGTTTTGTTATGTGAAGGATGGTAAAATGCATAAAGGTGCGGTTTTGCTTTTCATATCGGGTAAAAGACCCATGAAGACAATCCTGGAGCAGGGTGATGGTTATATGTTCTTGGATGGAATAATAAGCGAGTTGGGTAGCAATATAGATTCCAATATGATGCCGGTTGTGAGTGATAATTTTACGAAATTCGTCAAATGGAATGGCGAAGGCGAGATATCTCAAGCCGAATTGGAGAAGATGAGGGGCTATATAGAAAAAACTCATGCCGAAGGCAAATTATTCCGTTGGTGGGGTGCGCCCGACAAGGCGCAGTTTAAAAAAATATTTATCGAGGAGGGAGTCGATTTAATCGGTGCCGATGATTTGGATATATTGATTGACGTAATCCAAGGCATGAAGTAATATATGAGAAAGATAACAAATCAAGAGCTTAACCGTCCCACTGTGGATGAATTTGCTGCCATGGGGCGTATTCCGGTGGTTGTGGTGCTCGATAATGTGAGGTCGGCACAAAATGTGGGGGCATTTTTTCGTACAGCCGACGCCTTTGCGGTGGAGCATATTGCGCTCTGTGGTATTACCCCAGCACCCCCGTCACGCGATATTCATAAGACGGCATTGGGGGCTGAATTGACCGTTAAGTGGAGTTATCATCAGAATACTGTCGATTGTATTGCCCAATTGAAGGCGCAGGGTTATGAGATTTTGGCAGTAGAGCAGGTCGAAGGATCTGTGATGCTCGATAATTTGGAGGTCGCGCAGGATTGCCGCTATGCGTTGGTGTTTGGCAATGAGGTAGCAGGTGTCGAACAGCAGGTGGTTGATATGTGCGATGGCGCAATAGAGATTCCGCAGGCAGGTACAAAGCACTCAATAAATGTGTCGGTGGCAGGCGGGGTGGTCGTTTGGCCGTTTTTCGCAGCGCTGAAATCAAAAATCGAGATGTAACCACCAATTAAAGCATGTAAATTTCTTTTAGCCATAAATTTTATATACATTTGCCGAAAGAGAATTTTATTGAAATAGCTATATAAAAATAGATAAAACTATGTCAGTGGCAGGAGCAGTCAGAGCGGTTACGACTCTGCGTTTAACAGAAATGAAACAACGTGGCGAGAAGATCGCCATGCTAACCTCATACGATTATTCAACAGCAAAAATCGTCGATGCTGCGGGTGTCGATGTGATTCTTGTAGGCGATTCTGCTGCCAATGTTATGGCAGGATACGAGACCACGTTGCCCATAACTCTTGATATGATGATCTACCATGCTCGTTCTGTCGTGCGTGGTGTTACCCGAGCTTTGGTAGTTGTCGATTTACCTTTTGGTACTTATCAGGGCAACTCTAAGGTGGCTCTCGATTCGGCTATCCGTATTATGAAGGAGACAGAGGCCGATGCAGTAAAAATTGAGGGAGGTGAGGAGATTATTGAGTCGGTGCAACGTATTATTTCAGCCGGTATACCTGTTATGGGTCACCTGGGACTTACTCCGCAATCTATCCATAAATTCGGTACTTACAGCGTAAGAGCCAAAGAGGAGGCCGAGGCACAGAAGCTCATAAACGATGCTCATTTGTTGGAGCAGGCCGGTTGCTTTGCTGTGGTTTTGGAGAAAATCCCTGCGGCGCTTGCCGAGCGTGTAACCACGGAGCTGTCTATCCCTACAATTGGAATTGGTGCTGGCGGTGCCACCGATGGCCAGGTGCTTGTAGTGCATGATATGTTGGGAATTACCAACGATTTTTCACCTCGTTTCCTGCGCCGTTATGCCGATCTGCATGGTGTTATGACCTCTGCCGTAGAGAGTTATGTGGCCGATGTTAAGAGGCGAGATTTCCCGAACGAGAAAGAGCAATATTAGCGAAACATATACTATCCAAATAATAACCTAAACCTTAAGCTGTATGCGTAAACTAGTAATAATTCCCACATATAACGAGATTGACAACATCTCGCCCATGATTGACAAAGTCTTCTCTTTGGAGGAGCAGTTCGATTTGCTTGTTATCGATGACGGTTCGCCCGATGGAACGGCCGCTGTTGTAAAACAACGTAGAGCAGAGTTTCCCGATAGGTTGTTCCTCATCGAACGTGTAGGTAAGTTGGGTCTTGGAACTGCCTATCTTACAGGTTTTAAGTGGGCATTGGAACATGGCTACGACTATGTTTTTGAAATGGATTGCGACTTCTCTCACAATCCTGATGATTTGGCTCGACTCTATGCTGCTGCGGTAAGTGAGGGTAAGGATGTTGTCGTTGGCTCTCGCTATGTAAAGGGTGTAAATGTGGTGAATTGGCCCATGTCGCGCTTGTTGATGTCATATTTCGCATCTGTATATGTGAGAGTGGTAACCTCAATGCCTGTGCATGATGCCACAGCGGGATTTGTATGCTATTCGCGCAAGGCTCTCGAGACTCTTAATTTGGATGCCGTACAGATGAAGGGTTATGGATTCCAGATTGAGATGAAATATTCAGCTTGGCGTTTGGGCTTGAATGTCGGTGAGGTATCTATTATCTTTACCGAGCGTCAGGAGGGTGCATCGAAGATGAGTGGCGGAATCTTTGGCGAGGCTTTCTTTGGTGTGTTGAAGTTGCCTTTCCGCAAAATCACCAAACGGGGTGAATAAATAGTGTGATAAAAATAAAAAAGGGGTGTTTCGGCGCCCCTTTTTTATTAGAATGTAAATAGATAATTCATCGAAAAATTCCACAATGTGACAACCGCCGTTGCCATGATTTTGGTAATGTAGAAATTGAGTTTTGTTGTGCGATGCAACAAATATATCACCATATTGTTTATGGCAAGCCCCACTAGTGAAAACCCGATAAATCGCAGATATTGCTCGGCGATGTGTGGATCGTTGTTGGCGAAGGTCCAGATGCGATTCAGAATGTAGTTGGATGTGGCAGCGCATATAAACCCGAGTGAATTCGATAGGTACTTGTTCAATCGAAGCAACTCTTTGCATATGATCGTGATGCCAAAATCAACTATCACACCCGATCCACCCACAAGGCAGAATTTTATAAGTCGTTCAAAGAAAATATTGTTAAGCATAGCGGTTACTTGAGTTCGGTGTGGGTTATTTGACTATTATACCATGTAAACATATAGTGATTATTCAGTGTGAAACCTATGTTGTAAGGTTGCTTGTTCAGCGTAGACGGAATAACAAATTCACACTCAATCTCTATCGTGCTGTTGGCGGGAATGGTGATGGGTGCAGTCAAATTAAAGAGATTTGCATTTTGCTTGCGCCATGTCCATATCATATCCAACGATAAAGTTTTATTGTCAATATCGAAACTATATGGATAGGGATTCTCAACCTTTAGCGTAAAATTCAGTTTGTCGCCCGCTTTAACTACCTCGGGAATGGTGAGGTTTTCAGAGGTAATCTTAACCTGGCGTGTGGGCTGGAAATTATCCATTATAATATAATTGAACTCCCTGCCATTGGCCAATTTGATATTTTTCATGCGCATGACCTTGTCTTCGCCGGATAGGGCCAGTGGATCGACTTCAAGCATCACCTCGCGGCCGATAAATGACGTATCGTCATTGCGGTATTGCCATTGTGATGTGCGGTAGTGGATGTTTGCTTGGCAGAAAACTTCGCCACCTGTGTAGAACATATACTTCGCGGCCGGAGCATAACCGTTACCAAAAATTACAGGTCGGCCGGCAGCGGCCTCGGCAATCTGCCCGTAGGATGTCTTGTTGTCGAAGACCTCAAAACGAATAAGTCCGCCCGGGTTGAACATCAGCACAACTCTCACTATGGCAATCAGACCAAGTGTAATCCATCCCATTTGCATCACATATTTGCGGGTGCGGTTGTGGCGGCGTGTATATTCAAAGAGTAGCCAAATCAGTCCAAATACAGCGACGATGGTCCATTGCGGCTGAACGTAGCCTCTGAAAGATGATAGGGTGAAGAATATAATAAATGCTGCGGGGTAGAATTTTAGAGTTCTTTCTATCGGAGTAGAGGTTCTTACCTTACGGTGTGCCTGCACCCATATTGGCAAATAGAAAGGTGAAAATACCACCAGCATATTAACTATAAAATCTGTTAAATATGACCACGAGAAAAATCCGTTACGCCCCGATAGATGGTATGCAAACGATGCCCAGTCGTGATTATATTGCCACCATAAGTGGGGTAGGATAATTATTGTGGCAATGATTCCGGCCAATACCATCTCGCCTATCTTGCGAGGGTTGCGTATCAACCATGCGATATTTGGCAGGAGCGCAAATATCAATACTAATGCCCCTTGATATTTGCTCAATGCCAATAGCCCTAAGCTGACACCCATCAAAAGCCATGACAGCTTTTTATCTTCACTCATTCGCTTGAGCGAGTAGAGGAACAGTGCCGAGAAGAATAACAGTGGCCCATCGGGAACGGCAATCAGGCCATAGAGTTGCAGAATGAGCATTGCTGCCGAAATCATCACATAGAGTGATGCGTCGCGTCGATTAGCCTCTTTGGGGCGTATTGTCAGCCACAAAATATATAGATACAACGGCTGCAGCACTACAAAAAAGAATCTCACGCCCAACTCGCCGCCGAAGAAAAACTCTCCCAGCCATACCAGCAGGGCAGTCATTGGCGGATGGTCAAAGTATCCCCATGCCAAGTTTTGGGCATACATGTGGTAGTAGGCCTCGTCGTTGGCAAGCTCGCTAACTCCGGCTACAATCAGATTGGCAATCCACCATATGGCGAGCCAAAAGCCAACTGTGTGGTTGGCCGATAGCGAGTTGTATTTGTTTAATATAAGTTGTTTCATTTTGGGTTATAATTTTATATTGCCAAAGGTTCGTTTGCCAAGCATGTAGCGTATGACTATTGAACCTCGGAATATCTGTGACGATTCATATTTCGCCATTTGGCGTATTTCCTTTCTTTGCTCTGCCAATGCTTTGTGTGCTTGAAAGAAATCGCGGTATGCCTTTAATGTAGCCTTTGCCAGCGAGGGTTGCCCCTTGAGCATGTAAATCACTACCGACAGCATGTCGGTCATGGGGCGTATGACGGCTACCAAAATGCGTTGCCATGTTGGTGCGCATCGGAAGAGCATCGAGAGATTGTTACGGTAGTTTAGGTAGAGTTTATTGGGAGATTCGTTGGGCATTGTTCCGCCGCCTAGATGGAAAACCTTGCTTGCAGGTTCAACGGCAATTTTGTATCCGTTCAACTGAAGACGCCAGCATAAATCAATCTCCTCCATGTGGGCAAAGAAACCTTCGTTAAAACCACCCATGGCATGGAATAATTCCGCACGGCAGCAGAAGGCTGCCCCGCTTGCCCAAAATACCTCTCGTGCAGAGTCGTATTGGCCATTATCTTGCTCGATGGTTGAGAGGATTCTGCCGCGGCAGAATGGGTATCCCAAAATATCTATAAACCCTCCTACGGCACCTGCATACTCAAACTTGTCGGGCTCTGCGAGCGACATAATCTTCGGTGCAACAGCCGCTGTATCGGCATTGTTGTCCAACGATGCTACCAAGGGCTCGATCCATCCTTCGGTAACCTCTACATCCGAGTTTAGCAGTATGTAGTAGTCGGCGACAATCTTCTGTAGGGCGAGGTTGTAGCCTCCGGCAAAGCCGTAATTTTTATCAAGGCGGACAATCTTTATCGACGGAAATAACTCCTCGACACACTGCGCCGAGCCGTCTGTCGAGCCATTGTCGGCCACATAAATATCCACCCAATCGGGCGTGTGCTTAATCACGTTTGGAAGGAAGCGTTGCAGATGATGCTTGCCATTCCAATTCAGTATTACAATGGCTGTATGCATCATATCTTTTGTGCTTGCAACTCCTCTGGCGGAGTGTGTTTCCATCTACGGTGTGACCACATCCACATCTCGGGTGCCTCCTGAATATCCTTTTCAAGGAGTTTGGTGTAGCGCTCGGTTATCACATGCTCATCAATCGGCTCTTTGCCATCGTGAATGAGGGTGAATGTTCCGACATAGTACCCCTGCTTGATGCGGCGTGGCGAGAAGTAGTAGACAGGAAGTTTGTATTTTGTTGCCAATAGCTCGGCACCGTTGTAAAATGCAGTCCATTGGTGCAGGAAATTGTACCAGTGGAAATTGGGGCGCCAAGTTGGATTTTGATCCGATATAAGGCCCAATATCATGGGGCGTTTGTTTCTATTGTCGATAAAGTGGCGCATCATGCGTTTCATCGACACAAGTTCGACATTGGTATGCTGGCGGATACGTTTAATCAGAACATCGAAGACTTTATTCTCCAATTCGTGATACACCGCCACGAACGTATGGTCTTTGAATGCCAAACTTACAGTACTGCCTGCTTCCCACGGCCCGTAATGTGCTGTCATAAATACGGCATTCTGACCCTCCACGGCTGCGATAGTGGGTTCGGCATTAGAGAATTGCATGCGGCGCAGAAGAACCTGGTCGCTAACTCCCGATTGACTTATCATGTTGATGATCTGTTCGGTGAGGTTGCGATATGTAAGACGGCATATATGTCTGAGTTCTTTTTCGCTCTTGTCGGGGAATGAGTTATGAAGGTTGCTCATAATTACCTTGCGGCGGTAGCGCAGTACATAACAGAGTAACCAATAAATAGGCACACCAAAAATGGTGTGGCGAACAAAATGTGGCATCAGGGCAAAGCCACGACAAATAATCCACAGCACTTCAACGGCAACTTTCTGCCAGAATGATAAATCTTTCTCTCTCCTATCCATGCCTGTGTCGTTATTCTGTGTCGGCCTGATCGGCATAGCGATTGTGTTTCACCTTCGATTCGGGTTTGGGCTTGCCGGATACTACAATCACAAATTCACCTTTGGGCTCATGCTCCTTGAAATGTGCCAATACTTCAGCGATTGAGCCTCGCACGGTTTGCTCAAATTTCTTGGTCAATTCTCGAGAAACCGAAACCTTACGTTCTGCGCCGAAGACCTCCGATAGCTGCTCAAGGCATTTAACTACGCGATATGGTGATTCGTAGAATATTATTGAGCGGCTCTCTTCGGCAAGCTCCTGAAGGCGTTTGCTGCGCCCCTTCTTTTGGGGAAGGAATCCCTCAAAGCAGAATCTGTCGCAGGGGAATCCGCTCTGAACCAAGGCAGGAATGAGGGCAGTGGCGCCGGGCAGAGTCTCAACGTCTATGCCGGCCTCTACACATGTGCGTACAAGAAGAAACCCGGGGTCAGATATTCCAGGGGTTCCGGCATCGGAAACGAGTGCTACCGTACGACCTTCGCCAATAGCCTCGGCGACGGATGCGGCGGTGGCATGCTCGTTAAACTTGTGATGCGAGTACAACTTTTTCTCTATGCCGAGGTGTTTCAACAAGAATGATGTGGTGCGGGTATCCTCGGCTAAGATGTAGTCGGCCTGTTTGAGTACATCTATGGCTCGAAGAGTTATATCATCCAAGTTGCCTATAGGCGTGGGGACTATATAAAGTTTCGACATGACCTTGCTTCTGCTTGTTTTATACGAGTTTGCGCTCTAAAAGCTGCATCATGAACTTCGCACCCTCCGATTCGGGATTCCACGCATAGTTTTCGACGATATGTATCATGCAGTCATCGAATGTCTCAAACGAATCGAGCTCCGCAATAGCTTGGTTGTATGCATCGCTGTCGCCATCAAACAAATCACGGATCATCAAGAACTTGTCATTTATTCCTATTGCGTCCTGTAATGAGTTGATTTTACTATGGGTAATCTCCTCGGCAAGTGCCGCAGGCGCAGCGATTGTGTCGGCTAATGTATGAGAATTTGCGGCTATGGCATCACCCAGAATCATAGGCTTCTCCTCCTCCTTTGCAGGCTCAGGTGCTTGATTCGTCTTGAAGGCCGTTGTGGGGCGTGAGGCCGTCTGCACGGTGGGTTGCTGTGTTGGTTGGAGTGTGGGTGCAGCCGGTGTATCGTCAATATCCATGTCGAAAATCTTTGAGATATCAACTGCCTTCTCGTGGCGAGATGGAGCATCGTCGTATATCGACATCATGCGCTGGTGTTTGGTGCGGGGTTGACGACGAATCTCATCGCTGCCAAACAGACTATCCATGCTGCGTGCAGGCTGCTCAACTTTTGGCGCTGCAGGCTCTGCTGTCGGCTGTTGGGGCTCGTTTGTTGGGGTGGGAGTCTGATTGATCTCGGACTGTGAGGTTTGGGGCTCCGACTCAGGAGTTGATTCTTCCTTGGTATCGGTTTCAACCGCAACGAATGATTGGGTTGCGGCTTCCGGCTCAGCCTCCTCTTCAGCTTCCTCTTCCGATTCTGGCAACTCGAGATCCTCCTCGGCAAAAATAAATTCCACCTCTACATCATTGCCCTCTTCTTCAACTTCGTTATTCTCACTTTCCCTCTCGGGGTCGGCTATAGGTGCCGCTACAATTGGAGTGGGAGTTGCAGATTGCGAGTCGAAACGCAAGGCGTTGTATATATCTTTAATCTTGTCAAGCGCAATGTCACGCTCGATGGGAGCTACCGCCTCGCCATCATTCCATGTGGCTATCATGGCGGTTAGTTTTTCAAGTTCTGATTTGATAAATTCGATGTTCATAATTATCGAGTTATAATATTTCCCAAAGATAGCTATTTTTAATCATATACCAATATTAAAAAAAGAAAAACAGCCGATTAAGGCTGTTTTTGGGTGTTGCTCCCACCGTTTACTTGTCGAGCTGGTCGCTGTAAACTGCGGGTGGCAAGTCGTGCATATTGTATTGAGATGCCATTGAACGACCGTATGCTCCGGCCGATTTTATGGCGAGCAGATCACCGCGCTTACTCTTTTTAAGGCTGACATTCTCGTCGAAAACATCGGTAGACTCGCATGCGGTACCCACAACGGTGTATTTTTTCGATACCTCCTCTTGTGAGGTGATGTTTTCGATATTGTGATAGGAGCCATATAGCATGGGGCGGATAAGCTCTGTCATACTTGCATCAATAATGAGCAGACGGCGGCCTGTTGCTGTGGTTTTGTTGAACAGAACACTTGTTATCAACTCTCCGCACTCGCCTACAATAGAGCGTCCAAACTCGAAATGAACCTCTTTGCCCTCTACGTTCAAATACTCATGCACGATAGCAAAAAGTGATGCAAAGTTGGGTATTGGCTCGTTCTCGGGAACGTCGTAGTTGATGCCCAGACCACCACCCACGTCAACAATGCGGAATGAGAAGCCGAGAGACTCCAATTTATTTACGATAGCATTTGCCTTGTTACACATGTTCTCAAACACATGCAACTCGCGGATTTGTGAACCGATATGGATGTGAATACCGATTATGTTAATGTTTTCGAGAGCCTTGATTGTATCGACATTTTCCAAAATCTCATCGTATGCGATTCCGAATTTACTATCGGCCTGACCTGTATCGATGCAGTGGTTGGTCTTGGGGTCGATATCAGGATTGACGCGCAATCCAACATCGGCGCGTTTGCCCATCTGACCGGCAAGCTGATTTACTACCTGTAACTCTTCGATAGACTCACAGTTGATGGCCAAAATGTCGTTCTCGATAGCATAACGTATCTCCTTGTCGCGCTTACCAACACCGGCATATACTACGCTTTTGGGGTCGAACCCCGACTCGATGGCTTTGCGAACCTCGTTTCCGCTGGCGCAATCAATGCCAATGCCATACTCTTTGATGATTGAGAGCAGGTAATCGTCGTTATTGGCTTTTATTGCATAGTGAACTTTATAGTTGTATTTGTTTGATTCGTAAACTACGCTCTCCAATGTCTGGCGGAGAAGTTTGATGTCGTAGAGATAAAAGGGCGTCTCAAAACCTTTCAGTTGTTCTGCAACTTTTCTGCTAAGCATAATTTTTTATAACCTAAATTTCTGACTAATAGTTTTCGGCTATGCCGAATTGGTGGCAAATTTAATTATTCATATCTTTTTTTCCAAATAAATGGGGCTCCAATATGCTGGAGCCCCGATGTTTATTCCATATTTATTCATGGTTTTGCCTATTCTTCATTTTGTGATTGCAGAAAAGGCTCTCTTGTCTTGTGTGATGCTCATGTATGGAAACGCTCTGCCGTATCTGCTCAAGACGGTAGGCGGGGCATATTTGACGCAATTCATCAACTCTTTTGTGAAAGATTTTTACGTCATATTTCAGAGCTTCGATTTCGCGTTTTGCAGTGGCTGTCAAACCTTTGCTGCATACATCTTCTCCTGTGGCGGTTTTTTGCAGACCGTATTTTTTTTCGGCTTTGCGAAGAGTGTCGCATGCTCGTTTTAGATTGTTTACGGCCTTGCGGATAATCTGTTCGGCGTCAAGTAACGCCGTCGTAGCGAGTGTCTTTGCAAGCCGAGCCATCGAATCTCTGTCGCCGGCATAGTCGTTGATATGGCGCATGATGAATTGCGACCATTCGTGGCGCAGCAATGCCTTTCGCAGAGGGTGACTTTCGGCCTCGATTTTTCGGCGATACTCTTGTGAGGTGTAATCAAAGGCGTATCGATAAATTTTTACTTTATCGCCACAAGTTGAAGCGGCGGGTGCATAGTAGATTTTGCGTGCGGTGCTCATCTCCGCAGAGAGCATTTTAACCATTTTATTATTCATGATAAAAACATTAAGAAGTTAAACAATTTTTTTGTTGTTTATATGAGTAAATTGCTGTATTAGAGTAATTTACTCTGATTTAGTCAGACTCAAAAACGTCAAAGAACGTCCGTTGCAGCCGCCCTTTCGGGCGTCCGCTACGATGATTTGAGCATGTTTAACTTCTTGTGCCGTCAGCTATCTGGACGGCTTGTTGGAATAATTCATAAAAACATAAAATGTTATACCGAAATAGAACAAATTGTATCTTTGTAACAGAATGAAAACCCCCTATCCCGATGCAATATGTGGCAGTGCGGAATTTGTGAGTTTTTTTTGCCGAAGCATTGGGGTGTGGCATCTATATTTTTCACGCTAAATGTCAATTCCATTGACCGGCGGGCATGAAAAAATAAGCACACTTTATGCTGTCAGTTCTATTCTTTCGTACGTTACTTGTGAATTTGTTTGTGATTCGATAGTGCAAAGTTACATATAATTCGTTGAATTGAGAAATTTGGGGCAAAATAATTGGCAGACAGAGGTTTTGTGAAATTCTGATTTTTGGAGGAATGCCAGCAAAAACCAACGTAATGCCAAGTTATTCCAAAGCTGAGTAACCT
>JAGBIC010000016.1 GCA_017935185.1 Alistipes sp.
ATCGGTCTGGATGCTCCCGATCCCGAGTGTGATCTTGATTATGTCCCCAATGAGGCCCGCAAGGCGGATGTTACAATAGCAATATCAAATTCGTTGGGATTTGGTGGTCATAATGCGTGTGTGGCATTGCGCAAGTGGAATGGATAGAACAACTAAATTTAGATAAAAATGAAACTTTTACAAGGTAAGGTGGCACTTGTTACAGGTGCGGCCAGAGGTATCGGAAAAGCTATTGCTTTGCGTTTTGCCGAGCAGGGTGCAGATGTGGCATTCACCGATCTGGAGATTAACGAGGTGGCAGAGCAGACCATTAAAGAGTTGGAGGCCTATGGAGTAAAGGTGAAGGCTTACGCCTCTAATGCGGCAAATTTTGACGAAGCTCACGATGTTGTCAAGCAGGTTGTGGCCGAGTTTGGTCGAATCGATGTGCTGGTAAATAATGCAGGTATCACCAAGGATGGCCTTATGATGCGCATGAGCGAGGCGCAGTGGGATGCGGTAATCAATGTGAATCTTAAGTCGGCATTCAACTTTATCCATGCCGTAACCCCTATCATGGCAAAACAGCGTGGTGGCTCGATTATCAATATGTCGTCGGTTGTGGGCGTGTCGGGTAATGCTGGACAGTGTAATTACTCGGCCTCGAAGGCGGGTATGATTGGCTTGGCGAAGTCTATCGCCAAGGAGATGGGCCCTCGTGGAATACGTGCCAATGCAATTGCTCCGGGCTTTATTATCACCGAGATGACCGATAAACTCCCGCAGGAGGTGCGTGATGCGTGGGCGCAGCAGATTCCTCTGCGTCGTGGCGGCACACCCGAGGATGTTGCCAACGTGGCGTTGTTCCTCGCCAGCGATTTGTCATCATACGTCAGCGGTCAGGTTATTCACTGCTGCGGTGCGATGAATTGTTAAACGAATAACTTATTCTACATTTTGATAAATAAACGATGTCCGTGTGGCATCGTTTATTTTTTTGATATACGCTGTGGTTGACCATGGGGTGAATGTCGATTTATTTGTTGTAATTTTGAATTTCTATTGTTATTATCGTCGAATTTTCGTAAATTAGCACTTTGAATGAGAGTGTATATATCAAAAACAATATAAAACTATGAGCCAGAGAGATGTAATCATTGCATGCGATTTCGACAGTGCCGAAACAACGCTTGCTTTTCTTGACAAATTCACCGATTGCAAACCTTTCGTAAAGATTGGTATGGAACTTTATTATGCCGCAGGCCCTTCTATCGTTAAGGAGATTAAGGCGCGCGGACATAAGATTTTCCTTGATCTGAAGCTACACGATATACCCAATACGGTGAAGAAGGCTATGTCGGTGTTGTCACGCATGGATGTCGATATGTGTAATCTGCACGCCGCAGGTACTGTCGAGATGATGAAGGCTGCCCTCGAGGGTCTTACCCGTGAGGATGGTTCTCGTCCCCTGCTTATTGCGGTTACCCAGCTCACATCTACCAGCGAGGAGCGTATGCAGAAGGATTTGCTTATCAATGCCACTATCAACGACACAATCGTTCACTATGCCAAGAATGCCCAGGTGGCAGGTTTGGATGGTGTTGTCTGCTCACCGTTGGAGGCCGGCATGGTTAAGGAGGCTTGCGGAGCAGGTTTTGTTACCGTAACCCCGGGTGTGCGTTTCGCCGATGGCGAGGTTGGTGATCAGGTGCGTGTAACCACCCCCGCTCGCGCAAAGGAGATAGGTACTGATTTCATCGTTGTGGGTCGCCCCATAACACAGGCTGCCGACCCTGTGGCTGCATATAAGCGTTGCGTAGCCGAGTTTGTTGGTTAATTGTAGGAAAATAAATTAAACGATATATTATGGAAAAGATTATTGCCAAAGATTTGCTTTCGATTGGAGCAGTATTTTTGCGTCCCGAACAGCCGTTTACATGGGCAAGTGGCATCAAGAGCCCTATTTATTGCGATAACAGATTGACCCTTACAGCCCCCCGCGTGCGTGATAATGTCGAGAAGGGCCTGGCCGAGTTGGTTAAGAAGTACTATCCCGAGTGCGAGGTGCTGATGGGTACAAGCACAGCGGGAATCGCCCACGCTGCTATTGTGGCTACAATCATGGATTTGCCGATGGGTTATGTTCGTAGTGGTGCAAAGGACCATGGCCGTACAAACCAGATTGAGGGTAAATTGGAGAAGGGTCAGAAGGTGGTTGTTGTAGAGGATTTGATCTCTACCGCAGGCAGCTGCATAGAGGTTGTTAAGGTGTTGCGTGAGGCCGGTGCTGACGTGCTGGGCGTTGTGAGCATCTTTACCTATGGCATGAAGAAGGGTCTTGACAGAATGGCCGAGGCCGAGGTTGAGAACCACTCTTTGTCGAATCTCGACGCTCTGGTCGAGGCTGCTGCCGAGGAGGGTTACATCAAACATGAGGATTGTGCCCGCATCATTGCATTCCGCAATAACCCTTCGGATGAGAGTTGGATTAACAAATAATACGACAAGATTATGCGACATTTAATCGATACCACCGATATATCGGTTGCCGAGGTTGATCAGATAATCAATACCGCACTCGATATTATCGAGAATCGTCAAAAATATAGTGAGGTATGTAAAGGCAAGAAGCTCGCTACCCTATTTTATGAGCCGAGCACCCGTACCCGTTTGAGTTTCACCTCGGCTATGATGGAGCTGGGCGGAAGTGTTCTCGGTTTCTCGGATGCCGCTTCGTCGTCGGTAAGCAAGGGTGAGACCGTTGCCGACACGGTGCGAGTGCTGGGTTGCTTTGCCGATATTATTGCCATGCGTCACAGTAAGGAGGGTGCGCCGTTGGTGGCATCACACTATGCTAATGTGCCCATCATCAATGCCGGTGATGGTAGCCATGCCCACCCCACTCAGACTTTGACCGATTTGCTCACCATTCGTCGTGAGAAGGGCCGTCTGAATAATCTCACAATCGGTTTTTGTGGCGATTTGAAGTTTGGCCGTACTGTTCACTCGCTTATCAAGGCGTTGTCACGTTATGAGGGTATCAATGTGGTGCTGATTGCTCCCGAGGAGTTGCGCCTGCCTTCATATATCCGCCGTGAGGTGTGCGACAAGAACAATGTTCCCACCCGCGAGGTGACTACCATGGAGGAGGTATTGCCCGAGTTGGATATCCTCTATATGACACGTGTTCAGAAGGAGCGTTTTCTTGACGAGGAGGAGTTTGAGCGTTTGAAAGATAGTTTTATCCTCAATCCCGAGCGTATGGAGCTTGCAAAGAAGGATATGATTGTTCTGCACCCGCTGCCTCGAGTTAATGAGATCACCCGTGATGTGGACAACGATCCACGTGCTGCCTATTTCCGTCAGGTTGAGAATGGTAAGTTCGTGCGTATGGCACTTATCTACACTCTGCTGGAGTGGGCAAAGGAGAGTCCCGTGACTGCACAGACTCCACGTTTGGGCGATGAGTTGGTGCGCAACGATTGGCGATGCAGCAATCGTCAGTGTATCTCGAATTGGGAGGATGTCGATAAATTGTTCCGCTCTACCGAGGATGGCTACCGTTGCGCCTACTGTGAGGCAAGGGTTAAAAATTAAGTTACTAACATAATAAAACAAAATAGGAAAAGATGGTAAAGATTGGCACACCGATGACTGCGGTGGGTAAAAAAGCGATATTGTGCGGCTCGGGCGAGCTGGGCAAAGAGGTCGCATTGGAGTTACAGCGTTATGGTATTGAGGTAATCGCTCTGGACAGATATGAGAATGCTCCTGCTATGCAGGTTGCGCATCGCTCTTATGTGTTGTCGATGTTGGACGGCGAGCGTCTGCGTGAGATTATCGAGAAGGAGAAGCCCGATTATATTATTCCTGAGGTGGAGGCTATTGCCACTCCAACCCTTGTGGAGCTGGAGAAGGAGGGGTATAATGTAATCCCCACAGCCAATGCTACCCTGCTCACGATGAATCGCAAGGGTATCCGCCAGCTGGCTGCCGAGACTCTCGGCCTGCCCACATCTCCTTATTGTTTTGCAGCTACTCGTGAGGAGTTTGATGCAGCTATCGAGAAGATTGGTACTCCTTGTGTCGTTAAGCCTATCATGAGTTCTTCGGGCCATGGCCAGAGCGTATGTAAGACCCCTGCCGATGCCGATGCATCGTGGAAGATTGCTCAGGAGGGCGGTCGTGCAGGTGGCGGCGAGGTTATCGTCGAGGGCTTTGTTAAGTTTGACTACGAGATTACCCTTTTGACCGTTCGTCACTCTGGTGGTACATCATTCCTCAATCCTATCGGTCACCATCAGGTGGATGGCGACTATCGCGAGTCATGGCAGCCGCAGCCTATGAGCACCATCGCTTTGGAGAAGGCGCAATATATCGCCCAGCGAGTTACCGACGCTTTGGGTGGCTATGGCATATTCGGCGTTGAGCTCTTTATCTGTGGTGATGAGGTGCTCTTCAGCGAGGTTTCGCCCCGTCCGCACGACACAGGTATGGTTACAATGATTTCGCAGGACTTATCGGAGTTTGCTCTGCATGCACGTGCGGTGTTGGGTCTGCCTATCCCTTCAATCAACTTCTACGGCCCGAGTGCTTCAAAGGCGGTTGTTGTCGAGGGTGATACCGATAAGGTAGTGTTTGGTAATTTGGACAAGGTTCTTGCCGAGCCTAATATTCAAGTGCGTATCTTTGGTAAGCCCGAGGTTAAGGGTCACCGTCGTATGGGTGTGATTCTGGCTCGTGGCGAGAGTGTAGAGGAGGCATTGGCGAAGGCCGAGAAGGCGTATGCTACATTGGAGGTAGAGGCTTTGCCGAGATAAAATCCGAACAAAGTTTTATACATTGAAAAGGAGTCAACCATCCGTGGTTAACTCCTTTTCTTGCTTTTACTCTTCAAACTGCTTGAGGAGTAAGATTTTCTGTTTAATATCTGCAATTCGCTCGCGTTCATGCATATATCTCCATCCGCCTAATATGGCCGAGGCAATAATGGTTAGAACCATCCATAGCCACCATTGAGGTGTTAGAACGGCATTTTTAACGAGTGCTTCAATGATAACATATGCGAAAAGAGCTGCAAAAAAAACGATTATCACTATGTTTCTGCGTACAAACATCTTTTCAAAGCGAATTATCATCTGCTCTTGTTCGATGATATTTGTGTCAAATTTTGCCAAGCGTATCAATATGCGATACATCGGAGTAAATAGTAGAACATCCAAAAGTATAACAGAGCCAATTACTATCCACCCAAATGGGTCATTCTGAATCTCCTGAATAAATAGAATAGCCACAGCACATATAAGCACCAACCAGCCTAAGTATTGGTTTAATCTGATTCTGTTGCGGTACGATGTGACCTTATTCTCCATCACTATACGCAGCTCCTGCTTGCGAATCACCTCCTCGCGCTCCAACCGCTCGGAGAGCCTGTTCCACGATTGTTGTAATTGTTCGAGTTCCATAATTGTAATAGTTAAGCGTTAAACATCTTTTTTATCTTCTCTTTTGCGCGCATAAGCTTGACTGATACATTAGACAATGTAAGTCTTGTAATTTCGGTCATCTCCTCGTATGTATAGCCATCTAACCATAGTAATATCAAGGCTCTATCGAGGTTGCCGAGACGGTTTATGATTGAGTGTAGCTCTTCGATTTGCTCTTTTAGCACAGAGTCCTCGTCTGACGATAGGTCGAAAGTGAGAGATATGGATGTCGGTTGCTTACGGCGAATAAACGATATACAGGTGTATAGGGCTATGCGATATATCCATGTCGAGCGTTTGCTGCGGCCGTCAAATTGGTCGAAACTTGACCATATGTTGCACAATACCTCCTGAAAATAATCCTCCACCATTCCTTGAGGTGCATACATATAGCAAACTTTGTAGATGATGTTACGATGGGCATAAACCACATCGGTAAACAGTTGTTCTTTAGTTTGAGTGCTCATTTGATTATTGTGTTTGCCCTATTAGTCGCAAAAAACGTTTGTAAAATTACATAAGAGATGATATTTTTTGCAAATATCTTTATACTTCTAACGCTGTATATACAAACAAACCTGTCTATTCATTGCGATAGACAGGTTTGTTTGTATTCTAATATTCAATTTTGAATTTTGAATTTTTCTCTCTTACTTTGACATCTTGCGCAAGAAGCACTCGATGGTGTTCTCCATAAGGCAGGTGATGGTCATGGGGCCTACGCCACCAGGAACGGGAGTGATAGCTGCAACTTTGGGCTCGATGGCTACAAAGTCGACGTCACCACACAACTTCTTGGTCTCGGGGTCGCGGTTTACACCTACATCGATAACCACAGCGCCCTCCTTAACCATGTCGGCTGTGACAAACTTGGGACGGCCAATAGCCACAACCAAAATGTCGGCGCGGCGAGTAACCTCCGCCAGATTTTTTGTGCGGCTGTGAGCGATGGTTACGGTGGCATTTTCGTTGAGAAGCAACTTCGATACGGGCAAGCCCACAATGTTGCTGCGGCCGATAACCACAACATCCTTGCCTGCAATCTCAACATTGGCACGCTTCAAGAGCTTGATAATACCCTTCGGGGTGCAAGGCAGTGTGCAGGGCTGCTTAAGCCAAAGGTTAGCAACATTCATGGGGTGGAAACCATCCACATCCTTCTCGGCGCTGATGGCTGCGATAACCTTGTCAGAGTCGATGTGCTTGGGCAGGGGCAACTGCACCAGAATGCCGTCTACACTATCATCGGCATTAAGCTCGTCGATAATGCCCAACAACTCAGCCTCCGATATAGAGGCATCCTTGCGGATTGTGGTGTTCTTGATACCCACCTCCTCCGAGGCTTTGGCCTTGCCTGTAACATAAGAAACGCTACCCGGGTCCTCGCCCACCAGGATAACCACCAAATGGGGAACTCGACCATATTTCTCGGTGAAGGTGGCCACGTCGGCGGCCATCTCCTGCTTGAGCGAGAGAGCCAACTCTTTTCCGTTTATAATATAACTCATAATCTGCTGAAATTAGAATTTAAATGCTTTGTCACCAATATCGTTGCGGTGGAAGAGGTTGTCGCACTTGATTTTTGCCACCTCTGCTGCCGCCTTCTGCTGTGCTTCACGAAGGGTCGGAGCTTTGCAAACGACAATCATAACACGTCCGCCCGAGGTGACATATTTGCCATCCTTGAGGGCTGTGCCCATGTGGTATACCGAGCCGTCGACATTCTCAACGCCCTCAATAACATAGCCCTTCTCGTATGAGCCCGGGTATCCCTTCGAGGCCAGAACAATGCCCAATGTGGCCTGGTCGTCCCATGTGATTGTGGGGCTTTTGCCATCGGCTACATTGCAGAATACCTGACAGATGTCGCTTGTCATGCGAGGTAAAACAACCTCGGTCTCGGGGTCGCCGAAGCGAGCGTTGAACTCGATGACCTTAATGCCGTTTTTGGTCTTCATCAAACCGCCATACAACACGCCGCAGAAGGGGCAACCCTCCTCGACCATAGCCGATGCAGTGCGACGCATGATGTTGCTCATGGCATACTCCAAATCCTCATCGGTGATAAAGGGCAGAGCCGTATATGCGCCCATGCCGCCCGTGTTGGGGCCTTTGTCGCCGTCGTAGGCGCGTTTGTGATCCTGCGATACAGGCATGGGGTAAACATTGTGGCCATTTACGAAACAGAGGAGCGAGAACTCGGGGCCCTCCAAATACTCCTCGATAACCACCTTGCCCTTGCCGAATTTCGAGTCGAGCAGCATGTCGCGCAGAGCCTCCTCGGCCTGCTCCAAAGTCTCGGCGATAACGACACCCTTACCAGCTGCCAAACCGTCATACTTGAGTACGGTGGGAAGTGATCCGGCCTTTACGTAGGCTAAAGCTGCATCGAAATCCTCGAAAGTGGCGTATGCTGCTGTGGGAACGTCGTGTTTCTTCATCAAGTCCTTGGCAAACTGCTTGCTGGTCTCGATCCGTGCAGCCGATTTTGTGGGGCCAAAGATGCGCAAACCGTTGGCTTTGAACAAATCAACAACGCCGGCCTCAAGTGCAACTTCAGGGCCTACAACGGTCAGCTCTATGTTGTTTGATTTGGCAAAGTCGAGCAACGACTCCACGGCAGTCTCCTTGATGGCTACACACTCGGCAAGTGCAGCGATACCTGCATTGCCGGGTGCGCAGAAAATCTTATCTACTTGGGGCGACTTGCTCAATGTCTCTACTATGGCATGGCAGCGGCCGCCCGAACCTATAACTAATACTTTCATTGGTTTAGTGCTTAAAGTGACGCATTCCTGTGCAAACCATGGCAATACCACACTCGTTAGCCTTCTTTACCGAATCCTCGTTACGAACGCTGCCACCGGGCTGCACGATAGCAGTGACGCCATACTGCGAAGCCAAAGTAACGGTGTCATCAAATGGGAAGAAACCGTCAGAGGCCAAAACAAGACCCTCGGTGAATCCCGCTGCCTGTGCCTGCTTGAGGGCAATCTCGGCCGAGCCTACGCGGTTCATCTGGCCTGCGCCAACGCCTACTGTGTGGCCATCCTTAACAACTACAATAGCGTTTGACTTAACGTGCTTAACGATTCTCCAACCGAAGTTAAGGTCGGTAACCTGCTCGGCTGTGGGCTTTGTCTCGGTTACGCACATCTCGGCAGTAACCTCGGCAGTAGTCTTGTCCAAATCCTGAACGAGAAGGCCGCCATTAACGCTTACATATTGATTTACAACGCTATCATCCTTGGTCATGTCAACCTGCAAAAGTCGCAAGTTCTTCTTTGTAGAGAGTACCTCCAACGCACCCTCCGAGAAAGAAGGAGCCATGATAATCTCGAGGAAGATGGGTTTCATCAACTCGGCAGCCTCGCGGGTAACCTCACGGTTAACAGCTACGATACCACCAAAAATGCTCACCTTGTCGGCCTCATAAGCCTTTGTCCATGCGTCTACAACGTCTGAACCGATAGCAGCTCCGCAGGGGTTCATGTGCTTGAGTCCAACACAGAAAGGCTCGTCAAACTCGCGAACGATGCACAACGCTGCATTTGCGTCCTGAATATTGTTGTATGAAAGCTCCTTGCCGTTCAGCTGCTTTGCATTTGCCAATGAGAAAGAACCGGCCTCGGCACTACCATAGAATTTGGCCTGCTGGTGGGGATTCTCGCCATAGCGCAAGCCCTGTACCAAATCAAACTCAAGGAAGAGCTTCTCGTTCAAGCCTGCGGCCTTACGCATATAGGTGGCAATCATAGAATCGTACTCGGCTGTGTGAGTATAGGCCTCTGCCGAGAGCTGCAAACGAGTCTCTACTGTGGTGTTGCCGTTAGCCTTAATCTCCTCGATAATCTTTGCGTAGTTCTCGGGGTTGCACACTACGGTAACGTCTTTATAGTTCTTGGCTGCACTGCGCAACATTGAAGGGCCACCGATGTCGATATTCTCGATAGCATCCTCCATCTTCACATCGGGCTTGGCGATGGTCTGGCGGAAGGGATAGAGGTTTACGCAAACCATGTCGATAAACTCAATCTGATTCTCCTTCAATGCCGCCAAATGGCTCTCGTCGTCGCGGCGTGCCAACAAACCACCATGCACTTTGGGGTGAAGGGTCTTAACTCGGCCGTCGCAAATCTCGGGGAAGCCTGTTACATCACTGATATTGATAACCTCTACACCGTTATCACGAAGAAGTTTCATAGTACCGCCAGTGGCGATAATCTCCCAGCCCAAGGCACGGAGTTGCTGTGCAAATTCAACAACACCTGTCTTGTCGCTAACGCTAACTAATGCTCTCATACTCTTTTACTCTAATATTTTTTTTATCGTTTCAATATACAATTTGTGTTCGATGGCATGAATCATCTCGGTAAGTTCCTCGATATTGCTACCATCATACTCAACAGCCCGTTGTGCTATTATCTTTCCTCCATCAAGAGTCTCGTCTACATAATGTATTGTGGCACCATAGACCTTTACACCATACTCCATTGCCTGCTCTATGGCCTTTGCTCCTGCAAAGGCGGGAAGCAGCGACGGGTGGATGTTGATAATCTCTCCTCGGAATGCGTTGAGTAGCTCCTCGCCCACTATCTTCATATATCCGGCAAGGCATATAAGTTCAACGCCCGCCAGTCGGCAGCGCTCCACGATAGCTCGCTCATACTCGGCTTTGGATGTGTAATCCTTGGCCGAGAATATAAACGAATCAATGCCGTGTCTTGTGGCGATATCGCAAACTTTGGCTTGGGGCTTGTCGCACACCATTAAAACCACTTCAGCAGGAATCTCTCCTGCTTTGGCGGCCGACGCGATTACGTCGAAATTGGTGCCTTGCCCGCTGGCAAAGACTGCGATTTTATGTTTCTTCGACACGATATTACTTGATAGTTACGCCTTCGCCCTCTACAATCTTACCGATAACCGAAGCCTTCTCGCCATGTGCATTGAGAATCTCAACAGCCTTCTCGGCCTCCGATGCATCAAGAGCGATGACCATACCGATACCCATATTGAAGATGTTGAACATCTCGCGGTGAGCCACCTTGCCATACTTCTCGAGGAAACGGAAGACGGGAAGAATCTCCCAGCTACCCTCCTTAACCTCTACGCCCTGACCATCCTGAAGGATGCGGGGGATATTCTCATCAAAGCCACCGCCTGTGATGTGGCTGATACCGTGAACGTCGCACTGGCGGATAACGTCAAGCACCTGCTTTACATAGATGCGTGTGGGGGTAAGCAATACCTCGCCCAATGGCTTTTCGCCCAAATCGGCATGGGGCTGATGCAAATCGAAGGCATTGTCGCTGACGATTTTGCGTACAAGGCTGAATCCGTTTGAGTGAACGCCGCTTGATGCGATACCCACCAGAACATCACCAACCTTAACCTTTGTGCCGTCGATGAGCTTTGCACGCTCAACAACGCCGCAGGTGAAACCTGCAATGTCGTACTCGCCACCGCCATACATGCCCGGCATCTCGGCTGTCTCGCCACCGATAAGTGCGCAACCTGCCTGACGGCAGCCCTCGGCAACGCTTGCAACGATAGCCTCAATCTTTGCGGGCTCGTTGTGGCCAACAGCCACGTAGTCGAGGAAGAACAAGGGTTCGGCACCCTGTGCCAAAACATCGTTTACACACATAGCAACAGCATCGATACCGATGGTGTCGTGCTTGTCCATTTCAAAAGCGAGCTTGAGCTTTGTGCCCACGCCATCGGTGCCGCTAACCAAAATAGGCTCCTTGACATTGAGTGATGCAAGGTCGAACATTCCACCAAATGCACCGATGTTACCCATAACACCCGGGCGAGAGGTCGATTTAACGTGCGACTTGATGCGGCGCACTACTTCGTATCCGGCTTCGAGGTTTACACCGGCATTTTCATAACTTTTTGCCATAGTTATTATATATACTTTTTAATTTATTGTTTCTTGAAGTAATTTACTGCGTTGGCAAAGATACCCTGCGCCTTGTTGCCGTGGATGTTCTTGAAGAGATTCTCCTCGTAACGCTCGGTGTGGCCCATCTTACCCAAAATCTGACCGTTCTTGCTGATGATACCCTCGATACCGTAGCTTGAACCGTTGGGATTATAAGGTGCGCAGAGTGTGGCATTGCCTGTGGGGTCTACATATTGGAATGCCACATGACCATTTGCAAAGAGCTCCTCGGCCATCTCGTCGCTAACCACAAACTTACCCTCGCCATGACTTACGGCAATTGAGTGCAACTCGCCAATCTCGAATGATGAGAGCCACGGTGAGTTGGTGGTTGCCACGCGGGTTGATACAATCTGCGAGATGTGGCGATTGATGTCGTTGCGGAAGAGTGTGGGTGACTCCTTCACCACCTGACCCAAACGGCCATAGGGCAGCAATCCCGACTTAACCAATGCCTGGAAACCATTGCAGATACCCAGAATCAAACCGCCGCGGTCGAGCAGAGCATGAATAGCATCGGTGATAACCTTGTTGTTGAGTACGTTTGCGATGAACTTACCACTACCGTCGGGCTCGTCACCTGCCGAGAAACCTCCGCTCAAAACGAAGATGTGACACTGGTCAATCATCTGCTTCATCTTCTCGATAGAGGCGAAGATGTCGTCGGCTGTGAGGTCGCAGAATACGCTTGTGGTAATCTTTGCTCCGGCACGCTCGAAAGCCTTGCTGGTGTCGTAGTCACAGTTGGTGCCTGCAAATACGGGGAAGTAAGCGATGGGTTGCTCGACGGGCTCGCCTGCATACTCTATAATATTATTGACCTCGGGCATGCTCTGGCGGGTTGTACCACCCTCGATGCCACGGTCGGGATATACCTGACAGAATTTGTCGGCATTAACCTTCTGCATACACTCAATGCAGCACTTCTGGCCGTTGAATGTGACGGCAGTCTCGCCTACTGTCTGACCGATAAGCTCTGCTGCGGGGTAATCCAACTCCTCGGTAGTCTCAACAACGATTGAGCCGTAGTCGTAATCGAAGAGTGCCTGCTCGTCAAGCGAAATCTCTGCTCCGATGGTATTACCAAACGACATCTTGGCAACAGCCTCGGCTACACCGCCAAATCCTACGGCATAAGCCGATACGATCTTGCCTTGCTCGATGGCTGAACTTACGAATGAGAAGTTCTCTTTCAAAAGGTCAGTGTCGGGCATATAGTTGTCAAGCGAAGTGTGCTTGATTAAATACAATTTGTGGCCTGCGGCCTTAAACTCGGGGCTGATGATGGTGCGGGCGTCGACAGTGGTGATGCCGAATGCCATTAGCATGGGAGGTACGTTGATATCCTGGAAAGTACCACTCATAGAGTCCTTGCCTCCGATAGAAGGCAAGCCCAACTCAACCTGCATCTTGAGTGCACCGAGCAGTGCGGCCAGAGGTTTACCCCATGACTCCTCGCTGTTCATACGCTCGAAATACTCCTGATAAGAGTAACGCATCTTGTCATAGCGGGCACCTGCTGCTACAACCTTTGCAGCAGCCTCGATGACTGCGTATGCAGCACCGTGATAGGGGCTCCAAGATGCGATGAAGGGGTTGTAGCCAAATGCCATGATGCTGGCTGTATTTGTGGTGGCTGTGCCAACGGGCAATTTCTGAACAGATACCTGTGTTTCGGTGTTCTGTGTGCGACCGCCAAAGGGCATGAGTACTGTTGATGCGCCGATGGTTGAGTCGAACATCTCAATCATGCCACGCTGTGAGGTGACGTTGTCATCCTTGAGATTGTTTTCAATCTTCTCTTTGAGAGTCGCACCCTCAATCTCGCGGTGGAAAGGATTCTTCTCCTCAACGGCGGCGATGCGAATCTTGGTGTAGTGCTTTGCGCCGGCCGAGTCGATAAACTCGCGTGAAAGGTTTACCAACATCTCGCCATTGTAGAACATCTTCAGACGGTTGGTGTCGGTGACGTCGGCAACGTGAGTGACTTCAATGCTCTCCGAGTGGCAGTAGTCGATGAACTGTGCCATATCCTTACGCTCGATAACCACAGCCATGCGCTCCTGCGACTCGCTGATAGCAAGTTCGGTAGAGTTCAAGCCGCTATATTTTGTGGGAACACGGTCGAGATAGATATCAAGGCCCGGAGCAAGCTCACCAATGGCAACACTCACACCACCTGCACCAAAGTCGTTTGACTTCTTGATGAGTTTGGTAACCTCGGCACGACGGAACAGACGCTCGAGCTTGCGCTCCTCGGGGGCATTACCTTTCTGTACCTCCGAGCTACACTCCTCGATAGATTTTACGTTGTGCTCCTTTGATGAGCCGGTAGCTCCACCTATACCGTCACGACCTGTACGGCCGCCGAGCATGAGGATTACATCTCCGGCAGCGGGTGACTCGCGGCGAACATTCTCTGCCTTTACAGCACCTACAACAGCACCTACCTCCAATCGCTTGGCGACATAGTTGGGGTGGTAAATCTCACGCACATGTGTGGTGGCAAGACCAATCTGGTTACCGTAGCTTGAGTATCCTGCGGCAGCCTTTGTGGTGATGATACGCTGGGGCAATTTGCCATCCATGGTCTGGTCGACACTCTTGTAGATGTCGCCTGCTCCTGTTACGCGCATTGCCTGATAAACGTAGCTGCGGCCTGACAACGGGTCGCGGATAGCGCCTCCCAAACATGTTGAAGCACCTCCAAAAGGCTCGATTTCGGTGGGATGGTTGTGGGTCTCGTTCTTGAACTGAAGCAGCCACTTCTCCATAACACCGTCAACGTCAACATTTACATATATGCTGCATGCGTTGTTCTCTTCGCTCTGCTCGAGATTGTCCAGAACGCCTGTATGCTTGAGGTAGCGTGCGCCGATTGTGGCAAGCTCCATCAGGCAAAGGCTCTTCTGCTCGCGACCCAGCTCCTCGCGGATTTTTCGCAAAGTCTCGAGTGATTCGCCCAGTTCGGCCGAAAGGAAAGACTCGTCGATGGTAATCTCGGTAATCTCGGTTGTGAAGGTGGTGTGACGGCAGTGGTCGCTCCAATATGTATCCAAAATGCGAAGCTCGGTCTCTGAAGGATCGCGCTCCTCGGCTTTGTAGTAGTTTACAACCTCACGCAAGTCGTCGGCATTCATTGCCAGACCGTACTGCTTGCAGTAGTCGGCAAGCTCCTCATCCTTGAGGGCTGTGAGGCCATGGAGTATTGCAACGGGTTTCACCTCGGCATTCTCCATATCGCTCAAGATGCTCAAATCCTTGCGGCGAGACTCCACTGCGTTGATATAGTAACGCTCGATGCGGGCAATCTCCTCGTCGGTTGTGGCGGGGTCGAAGATGAGTAGCTTTGAGCTCTTGATACGCACATCGGCGTTGGGCTCGATGAGGCGTACGCAGTCAACTGCCGAGCTGGCACGCTGGTCAAACTGGCCGGGAAGATATTCAACAGCCAGATATTTCTGACCCTCAAGGTTGCACTCGTTGCTTACGCAGTCGGTTACAACCTCGCCAAATACTGCATAGCGGCTCTTCTCGAGAAGCTCCTCCGAGAAGCCGAATAAATCGTATACGTTGAGCAGACGCAACGACTGCATCTTAAGCCCAAGGTTATTGTTCAACTCTTTGCGGAGAGTGTCGGCCTCGACCTGAAAACGAGGATATTTCTCAACAAAAATGCGGTAATTTTTCATATTTAATCTTCTGGGTTTCGTTGTTTAGAGATTATAGTTCAGCCTCCAGCACCTTTTGGGTCTGCGCCTCGCGGAATGCGATAAGGCGTGCCTCAAGTTCTTTGTCGGTGAGGGCGAATATTGACGCTGCAATCAAGGCTGCATTCTTTGCACCGTTGATGGCGGTGGTAGATACGGGAATGCCACCCGGCATCTGAACGATTGAGAGCAAAGAGTCCAGGCCACCCAACGCAGAGGTTTTGATGGGAACACCAATAACGGGAACGGTTGTGAGGGCTGCCGTAACGCCTGCCACATGAGCTGCACCGCCTGCGCCGGCGATGATAGCGCCAATACCACGCTCTTTGGCTGTGGTGGCATATTCAACCATCAGGTGGGGTGTGCGGTGAGCGCTGATAACTCGCTTCTCGTACTCGATACCCAACTCTTCCAAAGTCTCTACGGCGGCCGACATTACGCCCCAGTCGCTTGTCGAGCCCATAATAACTGCAACTTTCATATTGTATGTAATGTTAAAAATGCAGCCGCTGCACTGCAACGGCTTTATTTGTTTATAAAATTATTTCATGCTATGACCATACAAAACACCACACGCTACGACAGTCGCTCGATATGAGTGACAAGCAGTGGCTGTCGGGGTGGTTTGATTGAGGTTTGCGTGTTTGTATGGCATTATTTAATGGGTTTTATTATAATATGCGCAAAGATACACTATTTATTTTAAAGGAAAAAGATTTTGTTATATGAAATATTAACAAATTATCCACGTTGCGGGGTTTTGTTTTATGCTGGTGCTTGTTGTAATGATGGATTTGTTGGAGCGGAAATGAAATAAAAAAAAGAGGGGAAATTTCCCCTCCTTGATGTTTGCCTGCAAAATGTCGAATTTATACCACCTCGCAAGCCCCGACTTTTGTTATTTGTCGGCAGTTCAGCCGCATCCTCACGGGTGTGGCCTTCACAAACTATTCATAAAACAAACAAAATAAACTCTTGTAAAAATCATGTTGATTCTTGCTGTTGCAATCCTCTGCAAGTGGCGGAAATCGAGTAACATGATTTATTTTCTGCAAAGGTAGTTGCAGGATTATTAGCTGTCAATCCCGATATGTGGTGAAAGATTGATGCCGCATCACTAATAATAGTGATTGATTATGTCGTAAAAAATGCATATTTTTGCATGCAAAAATAATTAACCAGACAAGATATGTTTCTATCTGAACTGAAAACAGGCGAATCGGCCGTTGTGGTGAAGGTTTTGGGCCACGGCGGTTTCCGTCGTCGTATTCTTGAGATGGGCTTTGTCCGTGGTCAGCGTGTGGAGGCTGTGCTTAATGCTCCGCTGCGAGATCCGATAAAATACCGAATCATGGGTTATGAGGTTTCGTTGCGACGCAGCGAGGCTGCCATGGTGCAGATTCTTACCACATATGAGGCTCACGGCATAGCAGGGCTCGCGGATGATGCCACCTCGCCCAATGATGATTATCAGCACATTCTGAATGAGCGTATACGAGAGATAAATGTTGCGTTTGTGGGCAATCCCAATAGCGGCAAAACATCACTTTTTAATGCCTTGTCGGGTGGCCATGAGCATGTGGGAAATTACAGTGGCGTTACGGTGGATGCGAAGATGGGCTCGTTGAACTATAAAGGGTATAAAATCAATATCACCGACCTGCCCGGAACGTATGCGCTGTCGGCCTACACCCCCGAGGAATTGTTTGTGCGTCGTCACCTGATTGAACAGATGCCCGATGTGGTTGTGAATGCTGTTGTGGCGTCGAATCTTGAACGCAACCTATATCTTACTACCGAGCTTATCGACCTGAATCCCAAGATGGTTGTAGCCTTGAGTATGTATGACGAGTTGGAGAACAGCGGAGCGAAGCTCGATTATGAGAAGCTGGGAATGATGATTGGTGTACCCATGGTGCCGGTGGTGGCTCGTGATGGGCGCGGTTTGGATAAGTTGCTCGATGAGATAATCATTACATACGAAGGTCAAAATCCCAAGGTGCGCCATATCCATATCAACTACTCGATGACCATCGAGTCGGAGATTGCGCAGCTCTCTCGATTGATGAAGAGCAATCTGGCTGAACTGCCCAACTGCTTCCCGCCAAGATATTGGGCGATAAAAATGTTGGAGGGCGATAAAAATGCCGAAATGATGTTGAGTTCGGCGGAGCAGTTCAAGCAGTGGAAGATGCAGAGTATCAAGGGGTCGGCGCGAATAATTACAGCATTGGGTGAAGATGTCGAAAGTGCCATTACCAACGAAAAATATGGTTTTATCGAAGGCGCTTTGGCCGAAACTTATACCCCTGGCGACGGCGATGATAAAAATGCCAAGACATCTATTATAGACCGCATTGTGACACACAAATATCTCGGTTTGCCGCTATTTATGCTGGTGATGTTTGTGATGTTCTGGGCAACCTTCACACTCGGCGCGTATCCTCAGGAGTGTATCGAGGTTCTGTTTACATGGGTCGGTTCGCTGGTGAGCAATCTGATGCAGCCCGGGCCGTTGCGCGATTTGTTGGTGGATGGTATTATCGGCGGTGTTGGTGCCGTGGCGGTATTTTTGCCTAATATATTGATTCTCTATCTGTTTATATCGCTTATGGAGGACTCGGGATATATGGCTCGTGCTGCCTTTATCATGGATAAATTGATGCACCTTGCAGGCTTGCACGGCAAGTCGTTTATACCGTTGGTGATGGGCTTCGGCTGTAATGTGCCGGCGATTATGGCGACACGAACAATTGAGAGCAGGAGCAGTCGCCTGATAACAATCCTTATAAACCCCTTTATGTCGTGTAGTGCGCGTCTGCCTGTCTTTATTTTGTTGGCGGGCACATTCTTCCCCGAACATGCGGGGGCGATGTTGTTTGCGATATATCTGTTTGGTGGCGTGGTGGCAATTTTGACAGCTCGAGTGCTGCGTAGGTTTATGTTTGGTGCAGATGAAACACCTTTTGTGATGGAGCTGCCACCCTATCGAATTCCTACCTTAAATGCTACTCTTCGTCATATGTGGGAGCGTAGTGAGCAGTATCTGAAAAAGATTGGCGGCCTGATTTTGGTTGCTGCCGTTATAATATGGTTCTTGAGTTATTATCCCCGCCCGCAGGATAGTGTCGTGGAGCCTTATACGATTGAAAATGTTGCAATGGCTGATATGTCGGCCACAGCTGCCGCACTCCAGTCGGAAAACTCGTATCTTGGGCGCATAGGAAAGGTGTGTGAGCCTGTGATGGAGCCGTTGGGTCTGGATTGGCGCGCAAGTGTGGCAATATTGTCGGGAGCTGCTGCAAAAGAGATTGTTGTTTCGACATTGGGCGTGCTCTATGCTGTGGATGATGCCGAGGAGGATAACGCTTCGCTCTCGCAGAAGTTGGTGGCGTCGGGTAATTATTCGCGTTCGGCGGCATTGGCGATGATGATATTTATATTGCTGTATTTCCCTTGTATTGCTACCGTAATGGCTATTGCACACGAGGCGGGTGGCTGGAAATGGGCACTGTTCTCTATTCTCTACAATACGCTGCTTGCATGGGCGCTGGCCTTTGTGGTGTATAGATTGGGGATATTGTTTGGAATGTAGGAAAATTGATAAAATTCATATATGAACAGCTATAAAAAGGATGCAAACAATCAGGTGGTCTTCTCGAAGGATATGAAGCTCATCGAACTAATCGACGCCGACCATCATCTGTTGTCGGTGCTGATTCGATTGGATATTCAGCTGCCTTTCGGGGATGTCTCTGTTGAGGAGATATGTGAGCGCTATGATTTGTCGACAGAGGCATTTTTGATGATATGCAAGGTGTGTTCATTGTCGGATTATGAGCCTGAGATAGAGGGATCTGATATAAATCATATAAAGTTATTGTTGTCGTATCTGCGTTCCTCACACCGTTATTACCTTGAGTCGCTTTTGCCAACAATCGAGCATAGTGTCGATAAGGTGCTTGAGGGGTGTTTGCCACGCCAGAGCGAGATATTGCGTAAATTCTATGGCGATTATGCCGAGGAGGTGCGCAATCATTTGGCGTATGAGGATATGCATATATTCCCCTATGTTGAAAGTCTGATTAAGGGGGAATCAGCGACTCCCAGTCGGATGGGCGATTTTATGGAGGAGCATACCGATATCTGCGATAAGGTCGACGACATAAAGAGTATTATAATTAAGTATCTGCCCGAGCAGTGCCTCACGAAAGATCGTAGCGATTTACTATATATGTTGTATGATATGCGCGACGACCTGACCAAGCATACGCTTATTGAATTGAAGATATTAACCCCTATGGTTCAAGCTTTGGAGAGGAGAGTGTGCAATGAGTAGAAGTTACAAAATAGTCATCGTTGAACGCTCTGCAATCATTGCCGAGGGGCTTAAATCAATTTTGAGCCATGGCCATGATTATGAGGTGGTGTGTGTGGTGGATAGCCTGCGTGCGCTGACCGAGCGTGCGTTTATGCTCGATATGGATGTTGTTGTGGTTGGCGCACAATCGTATGTCGAGGGTACGGCGTTGCGTTCGCTTCACGAAAAGATGAGTGGCGTAGCGTTGGTGTTGCTTGCAAGTGTTGTCAGAGAAGAGGATGTCATGCGGCAATTCGATAGCGTTATAAATATCTATGACAATCCGCAGCAGGTGGTCAAAAAACTCAATTCCGCCATTGAGCAGAGTCAGACAAACCCATATAGCGATAGCCATGAACTCTCGGAGCGTGAGCGAGAGGTGCTTATTCTTGTGGCGCAAGGCATGGCAAATAAAGAGATTGCCGACCGTCTGAATATATCGGTCCATACGGTTATGTCGCACCGCAAGAATATCACTCACAAAACGGGTGTGAAATCGGTGGCCGGCCTTACGGTGTATGCGCTGCTGAATAATCTGCTCGATCAGAATGATGTGGTGTTGTAGTGGAGTATGGATGTTGAGACAATGAAAATTCCGACCCCGCAAGGTCGGAATTTTCATTTATGCTTCATAAGGGCCATATATTGCTTTTATTCGCATCTGCTCGTCTTCGGCAGAGAGAATGTAGATTTTATATTTTCGGCCTTTGTCGTAGGCTTTTACCACAATATGACCCTGCTCGATAACTTTGTTGGTCCACTCCTCGCCTTGATGTTTCTGCATCTGCTCGGGCCATAGGTATTGGTGGAAGATTGTGCAGTCGCTCTTCGATAACATGCGTTTGAGGATTTTGGGTTGGGTGTGTTGCAGATCCCATGTGCAATTGATGTAGTGCTTTGCTTTTACGGCATCCAGAAAACCCTCAATCATCGAGTCGGCATATGCGTGGTGGTTGGATTTGCACACATCTACCTCACCGCACGCCTCGCCCGCTTTGGCCTCGAGGTAAACATAGTTGCCCTCGCTTTCATTAACACCCCAAGTCAGGTCACCGCCGGTGTAGTAGCTGAAGTTGCCGTAGTCGATTCTTATGGCCATGCTGCATGTGTTTTCGTTTAGGCTGCCCTCGATATTGCCCGGGTTGAGGTCGTAATATTTTGTTGTGGTGTTGCTTTTGCTATCCCAGACCTCGCCGGATGAGGCAAGGTTGCGAATCGAGAATGAGCCGGCATATTTCTCGGGCTTGTGGCAGAGTGCAATCTGGTTTAGTGCGCCCACCTCGAATTTCTCTTGTTGCATACCGTATTTTGCGGCATGATATTTCAGAAAAGCACGATAGTTCTCGATATGTGTGTCGCTTATGGGCTTTGGGTAGTTGTAGTTGGGGTAGCCGCGGTCGTAGGCCTTGCCAAACTGAATCCACTCGCCAACTTGAGCTAATCCCACCAACTTGTAGTCGGGGTTTCGGCCCGATGTCATCTCGCCATTGGAGCTCATACTGCCCATGTGGTCTTCGTGAAAGTGCGATAACATCATGTAGTCCACCTTGTTTTTGTGGGGATTTACTCGCTCGATGTAACGTGCAACCCACTCTCCTGCGCGGCGTGAATTGTCGGGCATGGGCTTTGTCATGTATGGGAAAACTTCGTATGCAGGGTCGTGGTCGCCGGTGTCGATAAGCATGGAGGTGCCATCGGGAAGAATCAGGAAATTGGCTTCGCCATGACCGGTGTAGATGTGGTGAATATCCATCTCGCCGCTCTTCCATCCGCGGTATACATCACCGACCTGTTCGTTGCCGGAGCATGATAGTAACAATACTCCGATAAGAGGTAAAAATCGTTTCATTACAAGTTTCATTATTTAAAATTATGTGCTAAAATAAAGATAAATTGTGTTAAAAGCAAATTTGCTCCGTCAAATTGGTGCGTTTTTAAAAAATAATATTATCTTTGCAATTGTATAATGGTATGCAAATGGTAAATTATCTCTTCATATCACAAATCTATATGATGGCCATGCGAATGTGCCGTTAGGCACGTTATATATTTTGGGCAGTCATGAGCAGTCCGGTGTCGATGACACAAATCCTATCCAATCAAAATTTAACGGTTTATTGAGTCGCACATTGTGTGTTAGTTTTATCTTTGTGATTGTGCGATATACAAGCGATAAATAACGAAAATTATGTCAGATAAAAAACTACGTTTTGAAACACGTCAGATACATGGCGGATATCATGTCGATCATACAGGTTCGCGAGGTGTGGCAATCTACCCTACTGCGGCCTACCACTTCAAGAGCTGCGATTATGCTGCAAAGCTCTTTGAGTTGAGCGAGGGTGGTAATATCTATACCCGCCTGCATAATCCCACAACAGCCGCTTACGAGGAGCGTGTGGCGTCGCTATACAATGCTGTCGGAGCGTTGGCTGTATCGTCGGGAATGTCGGCAATCCTTATTACGGTAACAGCTCTGGCCAAGGCAGGTGAGAATATTGTAGCCTCACCTTTCTTATACGGCGGAACGTATAACCAATTCCGCATTTCGTTGCGCAATTTGGGCATTGAGTGCCGTATCGCAGCGAGCGAGCGTGCCGAGGATTTCGCTGCTTTGATTGACGAAAATACCAAGCTTATATATGCCGAGAGTATGGGTAATCCCACCTGCGATGTGCCCGATTTGGAGGCTCTCGCAGCACTTGCCAAGCGTGCAGATGTGCCATTTGTGGTTGATAACACGTTTGGTGCGGCAGGTTATCTGTGCAACCCTTTCGATTGGGGTGCAAATATCGTGGTGGACTCTGCTACAAAGTGGATTAACGGCCACGGAACGGCTATGGGCGGTATAATTGTGGATGGCGGTAACTATAATTGGGCAAATGGCAAATTCCCGCAGATAGATGGTCCGTCAGAGGGTTATCACGGCCTGAATATGTATAAAACCTTTGGCAATGCCGCCTTCATCGTCAAGTGCCGTGTTGACGGTTTGCGCGATTTCGGCTGCTGCCCCTCATCGTTTGACAGCTATCTGATGATGATAGGCCTTGAGACATTGTCGTTGCGCGTGAAGCATGAGGTTGAGTCGGCATGGCGTTTGGCCGAATATTGTCGTAACCACCCCAAGGTCGAGCGTGTCAGCTTCGTGGGCTTTGAGGATCATAATGGTTACGAGAATGCCAAGAAATATTATCGCTACGGCTCGTCGAGTGTCTTTACAATCGAGCTGAAGGGCTCGCTTGAGAGTACCGTGCGTTTTGTCGAGGCTCTGAAACTGGCGGCCAACATGACCATGATCGGTGACTCTATTACTGTGGTTACCCACCCCGCTTCGACCACCCACAAGCAGCTGAGCGACGATGATTTGAAGGCTGCGGGAGTGACTCCTACCCTGTTGCGTATATCGCTAGGACTGGAGAATGTAGAGGATATTATCGATGATTTTGAACAGGCATTTGCAGCCGCAGAGTAATGACTGAATATTTCACATACGACAAACCTTTTCAGACCGAGAGTGGCGCTGTGCTGCCTTCGCTGACTATTGCCTACGATACTTTTGGCACACTCAACAGCGATAAGAGCAACGTTATATGGGTCTGCCATGCCCTTACGGCCAATTCCGATGTGGCCGATTGGTGGCCGCATACGGTTGAAGAGGGTTGTTTCCTCGACCCCGAGAAGTATTTCACCGTTTGCGCCAATTTCCTCGGCTCGCATTATGGCACTACGGGCCCGCTGTCGGTAAACCCTGCTACGGGAGAGCCGTGGTATGGCGATTTTCCGTTGGTGACGGTGCGCGATATGGTGCGTTGCCATCAGATTCTGGCCGAGCATTTGGGCATTGAGCGTGTGAAATTGCTTATCGGCAGCTCTATCGGCGGTTTTCAGTGCCTTGAGTGGTGCGTCATGCAGCCCGACTTTGCCGAGCGTGCGGCGTTTATCGCCACCACACCCCGAACAAAGCCATGGGCGTCAGCTTTCAACGAGTCGCAGCGCATGATAATGGAGGGCGACCCCACTTTCGGTGAGCGCAGCGCCGAGGCAGGCTTGAATGGCATGGCTACGGCACGCAGCTTGGCCCTGCTGAGCTATCGTGGCGGTATGGCCTACGACAAGACGCAGGAGGATGAAAACCCCAACGAGGCGAGCTTTAATCGCAGGGTGATGTCGTACCAGCGTTATCAGGGCGAGAAGCTGCGCCGACGATTCAACGCCTACTCCTACTATCGTCTTTCGCAGGCGGTGGACTCCCACAATCTGGGTCGCGGCCGCGGGCGTGTCGAGGATGTACTACAGCAAATCAGGGCAAAGAGCTTGGTTGTGGCCATCACCTCGGATATATTGTTCCCGCCCTCGGATCATAATATTCTGGTGGATAATATCCCCGATGTCGAGTACCACCTCATCGATTCCGATTTCGGGCACGATGGTTTTTTGGTCGAGCATAAGCAGTTGAATGATATAATTTTAAACTTTTTGAAAGAGTAAATAATAAAACAATAAGTTATGAATGGAAAGAAACTAAATATCGGTCTGTTCGGCTTTGGCACCGTGGGCTGCGGTCTGTATGATGTGCTGAAGCGCATTGGCTCGAAAAATGTCGAGATAAAGCGTATTTGCGTGCGTGATTTGTCGAAGCCGCGCTCTGTTGCGGCCGAGTTTACCGATAATCCTGACGATATTTTTAACGACCCCGATATAAACTTCATCGTTGAGCTGATTGATGATGCCGATGCGGCCTACACTATCGTAAAACGTGCCTTGCAGATGGAGATGCC
The DNA here is from genome assembly GCA_017935185.1 of Alistipes sp. Taxonomy (GTDB): domain Bacteria; phylum Bacteroidota; class Bacteroidia; order Bacteroidales; family Rikenellaceae; genus Alistipes. The sequence goes on from JAGBIC010000016.1 coordinate 24,264, forward strand.
TGTGGTGTCGGGCAACAAGAAGATGTTGGCGCACCATATCGAGGAGCTTATCGAGTTGCAGGCCCGCTATAATGTGGCGTTGCTTTACGATGCTTCGGCTTGCGGCAGTATCCCCGTCATCCGCAACCTCGAGGAGTATTACGACAACGACCTGCTCACCTCGGTTAAGGGTATTTTGAATGGCTCGTCAAACTTCATCCTCTCGAAGATTTTCAACGAGAAGATGTCGTATGCCGATGCGCTTAAGCTGGCGCAGGATTTGGGCTTTGCCGAGAGCAACCCCACGCTCGATATCGACGGCTGGGATTCGCTGTTTAAGTTGATTATCATCACCATCCATGCCTTTGGTCTGTATGTCGCTCCCGAGAAGATTTTCACCTATGGAATCTCGAATATGAACGACGACGATATCCGCTTTGCCAACGAGAAGGAGCGCCGCTTCAAGCTCGTGGCGCATGTCGAGAAGCTGAAGGACAATAAGCTGATTATGAGTGTCATGCCACAGCTTATTTCACGTAATAAATATATTTATAGCGTCGAGGACGAGTTCAACGGCGTGGTTATCAAGGGCCTGTTCTACGACAAGCAGTTTATGTTTGGTCGAGGTGCGGGAGCCTACCCCACCGGCTCGGCTGTGTTGAGCGATATCACCGCGTGTCTGTATGACTATAAGTATGAGTACAAGAAGCGCAACGACTCGCAGCTGCCGGTCTACACCACCGACCACTCGTTCCGTGTCTACTACCGCTATTCGGATTATGCCGATTTGGATTTGGTACACTTCGAGTCGGTTAGCGAGAATTATATCTCGGATGAGTATAAATATGTTGTCGGCCGTGTGTCGCTGCGTGACCTTCACGCCATTCAGGACGAGCTGCGTAAACGCAACGTCTTTATTGCGGCATATCCCAACGATTAGGCGCACTATCGGTCAAAAACGACACAAGGCACGTGATGAAGTTCTGCTTCGTTCACGTGCCTTGTTTTTTTGTTGTATGGGGGGATGACGTTGTATAAGGCAAAAAACTCTCTTACATGCCTAAAACAGAATCACCCCTGCCAAACTCTTTTGGCAGGGGTGAAATCGTATAAATAAGACTTGTCCAACTTTTTGAAATATTCTCTGAAAATTACATGACGTATTGCGTTAATAACATCAGAGAAAAATCAAAAATAGTAGTAATTACAGAGCAATACCAGTCTTTGTTGTACCAGTCTCGGTAGCTGAACTTGTTGTACCACTAATACTGATAAATTTAGCTGTATTAACAGTGCCATTTACCTTAATATTGTGTACCTCAGTCTCGCCCTTGCTGGGGTCGAAAGTATAAGGAGTTGCAGCTACGGCATTCAAAGTATTGTTTACGGCAGTCACAGTCACGGCAGTGCTTGAACTAGACGATACCGATATAGCAGAAGCCGTATTAGATGTACATGTAAGATTGAAAGTACAGTTTGTTACTTTAATTGAGCCCTTAACATAGTTCTGAACATATATAGGAGCTGATGATGTAAGAGCGTTAAAAGTACAACCGTCAAACTCTGCTTCGAATGTTCCTACCGTGCCACTCAAACCTTCAAACAAGATCTGAGCATTGTCGAATGTACAATTCTTAAACTTGATTACTGTATTGGCATCGGTCGCAGTAGCACAAACCTCAACCACTGAACCCAAACGATTGGTAGATGGCCCATAAGTTGGGCCTAACTTATTGAATGAGAAGTCAACATTCTCGTAAGTTACCACGCTACCTTCAGCAGTGCTTGGACGAACATCCACGTGGCCATATGTACTATTTACAACATAGCTACCGCCTACCATTGTGAGATCTGCGTTGTTTGAAAGATTGATTGTACCAGTTGCCTCAAATGTGTTACCATTCAAATCAATGTTAGCATCTTTGTTAATAGCACTGCTATATGTGATATCATCTACCAATACAACCTCATCACCGCTAGCAATTGCAGCAGCTACTTCTGCTGCATCTTTAGCAACTGCAACGCCTTCAGCAACTACATAATACTTACCATCTTTCTCTTCAGCCTTGTAGCCATCGGCAATGTACTTAGCAGCGGGTTGTGCTGAGTATGTACCACCTGTTACAGCGAATGTGCCACCGTAACCGTAGTCAGAGAGGTTGTCGTTGCCATAGTAGTTACCACCACTAAAGTTACCACCATTTACATATACAGTACCTGTTGTTCTGTTGCAGATAACAACACCACCGCTGGTTGTAGCGTGGAGATGCTGGAATGTACCACCGTTAATAGTCAACTTATGGGTACCACCGTCCTCAACATCAACAACGTGTGATGTAAGCGTACGTGAGCCAATATCATTGTTTGTGAAAGTACCGCCATTGATAACAGTCTCGCCTGCGCCAGAAAGTTTGATGCTACCACGATCAGCGCTGATGTTAGTACCCTCCTCGATTGTCATCTTACCAGAAGAGATAAGTGCATAAGCAGAATAACCACCATCAGCAAGAGGTGCGCCCTCGATTGTAACACCGTTCAAAACAAGGTCACCTGCATTGTTAATAGCTGCATCACCATTCTCGGCTGTGTTCTTGATTGTACCATCAATCAATTTTGCAGAAACACCTGGTGCAACATTTACAATAGCACCATCGCCCTTCTCGATTGTACCGCTGATAGTCTTGCCGTTCATATTAAGCACCATATTTGCCTGAATATTCAAAGGCTGATTCAATACAACATCCTTGGTCAAAGTTACCTCACCACCAAGAGCAGCGGCAATGATAAGATCGTCAGCTACATTGTCGGGCTGATCGAAGCCCTCCTTAATCTCAACCTGGAACTCAGCAGCAGAGGTGAGCAAATCACCAACGATGTGAGTCTTGTAGTTGCGCTCAACGGGAACAGCCTCATAAGTAGCGTCATCGATAGCGTTGCCGTTTGCATCAGCGTATGAGAACTGAACATCAACCAACTCCTTGGCGTTAACCAAAAGGTAGTTCATTGAAAGAAGGTCATACTGAGTGCCCTTGGCAGTAATCTGAGTGTCGGTGGGGATAGCAGCCATATTGTAGGTGAAATCCTCCTGACCTGAAACAGCGCCTGATGCGAGGTTAAGGGTCTTGTAAGCCTTAACGGTAACAGCAGTCTTACCAACCTCTACGCCAGCAGTCTTGGCGGCAGCGGTATCCTTGGTAGCGATGTTAAGCTGTGCGAAAGGACGCTTAAGCTCTACAGTCTGGTTGATAGGGCCCTGAACGTTGTTGATGTCGATCTTCTTGAAGAAAGCATCCATGTTCTCGTTCTGTGCAGCAAGGCTTGCGTTGTTGATAGTAACGGTCTGTGCGTTCCAGTTTACATCATAGGGAGCAGTGTCGTTGTCTGCCCAGAAAAGGATGTCGTAGCTCTTACCGTTGGCCAAAGTGAAAGATACCTTGTCCTCAAGAGCGTTGCCTGCGAAAGCGTCTACCTCGCTCGCTGAAATCAACGGAGTGGTCTGGCCGTCAAGGTAAACAGCATAGTGCAATTTGTTTACTGCATGGCCGTTGCCATAAGTAGATGCGGCACGAGTGCCGATGTTGGGAGCTGTAACGGTGAAGGTCACAACCGATTCAGCCGCGCCCGATGCCTCGGGAGCCTCATCCTTTGAACATGCTGTGGTAAGCATGGCAGCCGCAGCTGCGAAGAAAAATAATTTTCTCATAATTGTTTAGGATTTTGTTAAAAAATAATTGGTTATGTATTAAAAAAATTTATGGTTCGTAAATATATTCGTCATCCTCGAAGCCAGGGTTAATGCCCACACCTCCCGAAGCCTCTGATGTGAGGAACTTCGAGCGCACGGTGGTGAGCTTGCTACGGCTGATGGGGACTTTGAAGGCATCGGTGGTGGAGAGCAGTGTGCCATCCTTGTCGTAGATGTCTACCGACACATTCACCGCCGACGCATCGCCGTTAACAAAAACATAGTCGAAACCCAGCTCGGCCTCGGTGTCGCTGATTTTGGTGAGCGTCGAGCTGAAAGTGGTGGCGCGGGCCTCAATGGGGTTGTCGAGGAACATCTCGTATTCGTCGGCCATATTGCCGTGGTAGGTGAAGACGATGTTGAAATCGTTGAGATCGACAACGCGGGTCTCGCCTGATTTGGTAGTGCCCAAAACCTGATTCTTGCCCAGCACAATGGGGGCTTTGGCCTCCTTGTCGGAGTTTGAGCCATCTTTGTCTTTGTTGTTGGCCTCCTTGTCTTTGGCCTCGGCCTCGGCGCGCATCTCGATGATACGCTCTACAAACTTATTAAGGTCGGTGGTGATGAAGTTATACTTGGCCAAAGGTCGCTTCATGTGGATGGGAATCCTCGAGGTGGCGTAGCTCACCCTGATAGAGGTGCGGCCGACAAAAGCGTCGCGATAGTCGTTGTTGCCGACATGCTCCTGATGAAGTTTGATGGCGGCAAAGTCGGCGGTGTTGTAGAATTTGTCGTCGTCGCTGCCCGCATCAACATAGTCGGCCCACACCATGATGGTGTAGTAGCCGTAAGGCAGGTTGTCAATCTCGAAGCTGTAATCCAACTCGTCGATATCGTCCTGGGTGCGGACTATCTGACGCAAGATCTGGCGCTCGGTGGATGCGTTGTAGAACAGACCATTATATATGTTTACAACGTAGCGGATATCGTAGTTCTCGGCCTGCTCGGCACGGGTCGCCTGATGCTCCAGAACCTGATAGAGTGGCAACTCGGTGTTGAAGTCCAAATCAATGGTGAGATTGCGCAGTTTCTCCGGCTCGGGAATCTCATGCACATCGCATGCGGCGAGCGCAAAAGCGGCCGCAAAGAGCATGATTGCAGAACGGAAATATGAACGCAGACTATTCATTCATACCCCCTTTCTTGTTGAGATTAAATGAGCGCGAGAAATTTATCGAGAGCTGATCGATACCATAGTAGGTCTTTTTCTCGCTATGGTGATATAGGCCCTGCTTTGTGTTGGGCGTATTCTCGTAAACATTGTAATCGAGCGAATAGATGCCCGCACCGATGGCAAACTCCACATGCCAGCGCTCTTTTTTGCCCAAAGGCATGCGGTAACCGATGCTGATACCGCCACCCAAAGCGGGTGTGTGGCGATTGTGGTCCTGATAACGGAACTCACCATTGGCGGCAAGGTTGTAGTATGCCATGCCGAAGTGAGCGCCTGCGAACAAGCCTCGGTTGGTGGAATTGAGCCAGTATCGCATTTCGGGCTGGAAAGCGATGGTGCGGAACTTTATAGTCGATGTGAAGTAGTCCCACGCCGAATAGTAGAATGGCAACGAGAGAGATAGGTGCTTGGCTAAATCTATCTCGATTGCGACATTCGAGATGAGAAGACCCCATCCCAAAGCGTTGGTTTTAATATGTAGATTCCGATTCCATGTTTCGATGGCGGGAGCCGGCTCGGGCGTGTGAGTGGGAACAATCTCAACAGCCGGCTCGGGCTCTGCTACCGGTTGGGGTTCAGGTTCGGGCTCTGGCTCGGGCTGCGGCTCCGGAACGGTAACGATTTGCGGTGCGGGTTGTTTTTTATAGGTTACAAACACCACAAACGCATTTCGCATGGCCGAGAAGAATATGGCGTTTAGTTGTTGCCATATTTCCCCCCCCCTTAATTGCTTGAGCTTTAAGATGCGATGGTCGATTTGTGTACCGTTTGTGTATGGAACCAATTCGGCATCCATAGCTATTATATTCAGCACCTCTTGTTTGTTTGCAATGTTCGACTCGGCAACTTGTTTGGCCAAATATTCCCACGTAATATAGTTGTCGTTATAGCTGACGATATTGTCGGGCAGGTCAATCTTGCTGCGTATGATTCTCTCCACTGACGCTATACGCTCGTTAGCCAGCCTGCGGTTGATTTGGTAGCTGCCGTCGGGAGAAGATGTACCACGCAGAGAGATATGGGTGATTTGGATGGTGCTGTCCTGTTTGATTGTTTGAATAAGTGAATTTAGGTCGGCAAGTTGATTGTTGTTGTTTCTATAACCTTCATCAATGGCGGCACTATTCACTCGGAAATCAATTTTGATCTCTGTGCGAAGTTCTTGAGCAATGGTTATAGGAGCTATAACTATGCAGATAGCTAAAATGATATATTTAATGCAGGACATTTTTGTGTGTGTGAATATAATAGCACCCCAATGAGGTGGGTAGTCGTAATAATTCGTTAGCAAAGGTAGGTATATTTTTCTGTAGTTACGTGTGCTGGTTGATAAAATTGGTTATTTCGTTGAAAAAACGTGGTGGAATAATAGCACAAATAATGCCAATATTGCGTATTGCAGATTGTCAGTCAAGATGTCAAAATCCCCCCCCCTCCTGAAAATCAGTAAGTTAGCTCGTTTTGGCTATGGCTTTAACCTGCTAAAACTATCGTTTTATATTTGTAAAAATATTTGTACTATCATATTTTCTTATCGATTTTTTAACCTTATTCGGCGTGTTTATGGCTATGCCGTGGCTTTTTTGCTTTATTGATAGGTAATTTACGTGTTTATTCAAAATCTATTGACAGTAATGGGTTATTTCGTAATGTGTGTATGTAATTGTGTCCATGTTATAGTGTTTTTATAATATTTTGTCAAACTTGTGCTGCGCGGAACTTTATAGCGGTATTGTGTTGCTCAAATTTCATTCCAATCAATGTTTGTGGATGTGATGATATAAAAAAAACATACAAATGGAATATCCCATTTGTATGCTTTATACCTATTTATATATTTATATGCTCTTGACTATCTCTTCAAAAGGTATTTAATGAACAAATATCCGCCGAAGATCTGCAAAGCCATACCGGGGATGCCGAGGCGGAAGTCCTGCATGGCAACGGCGAAGCTGCCCGACATAATCCACTCGGCGATTGTGCCTACGCCCTGATACATCAGCACCACTGCTGCCAAAGTTGAAAGGGTCACCTTGCCTGTGCGTGAAGCTACGAAACCTGCGGCGAGGGCAAGAATGGTAGATTTGATAAGGATAGGCATAACCATGGCGTCGGCGGGCATGGCAAACAGCAGGTTGTTGGCCAGAGGCGAGAGAATGGCGGTGAGCAGACCTACACGCCAGCCGTATTTATACGCGCCAATGAGAGTGAAAAAGTATATTGGCAACAAAATAAGACCTCCTCGGGGTATCATGTGGCAAATCTGCGGAAGAACGATGTTGCCCGCGATAAACAAAGCTGCAAAGAGATAAGTCTTTGCATCGAGGTAGTTAAGTGAATAGAGTTTGATGCTTGATGTTTTCATAATTTTATGTGTTTTTAGTTTTATTCTTGCAAATTGGGTTACTCTTTCTTAAGAAGCGGCAGAATCTCCTGCTCAAAAATCGAGCGCTCGATGATACGGTAGTGCGGCTGGTAGTGCTTGCTGAACTCTTCGCTATGGTGCATCACTACATTGCCCTCGCCAAGCATTTTCGATATCATTGCTCTGTCGGCATCGGTTGCCTCCGATTGCGGAAGCACGCCCATGACCTGTATCACCGAGTCGATTTTTGCCCACTCCTGCTGCCATATGTCGTTTGCGATGGGTTTAATGCCGTTCACGCTGCGGACAAAGGCGTCGAAGTAGACCTCGTAAGGCACTCTGCCGTCGGCTATTACCGAGAGGTTTACCCTGTAAAACCGACCCTTGTATCCCGTTGGCTCGTAGTCTGCTCCCTCAAACGAGGATGAGTTGTTCAGCTCGTAGCGCAGGTACCTGTCGGCCGAAGAGTTGTCGGCGATAATATGCCCGGGACCAAAATAGTCCTGAAAATAGTTCTTATAAAGGTCGCGCAGCGTAGAGTGCGGATACATCTTCATCTGACGCTCCACCGAGGCTCTTATGTCGGCGCAGGGGTCGCTTGCGGTGCAGCTGCCCAGTATTATTGCCATTACGGATATAAGGGGTATTAAAATGTTTTTCATCGTAATTGCGTTACAAAGTCGGTTATAAGAGGCAGACACTCTTGCGCTGTGGTGCACTTGCTGCATAAGCGTTCAACAGGGCATATTCCGTCGCCTTGACGATTGATGATGTTGTCTGCCAGCTTGCCATAGGTAAAAGTTATGTTGGCATTCTGCAACAACTCTGCCGCAGGGCGACTCAATACATCGGCATGCAGGTCGGCAATGCCACCCAATATCATCAGCGCTGCAGCACCTTTGCCAACAACCTTGTCGGCAACAAATGCGCCATTGAGCAGATGAGGTTCGGAGTGAAGTAGCTCAAAGAGGTCTTTTATGCCTCGCTGATTGAATGAGCGTATCTCTTCGCCATTGCAAATAACACACGAGCATTGCAATTCGTGCAGCAGATCAACTACCCTATCTCGGCTCTCTCTGGTCATTGTTAGAACGGTTTGCCCTGCTTTAACTTTTCGATATACTCGTCAATACGGCGAATCTCCTTCGGGATGTCGATATTCTGGGGGCAATGCTCATTACACTGTCCGCAGCCTGTGCAGTGGTCGGCCTGACGGTCTTTCTCGACAGCACGCTCATAGCCTACAAGGAATGCGCGGCGGGCTTTGCGATAGTTTTCGTCTTGCGATGACTTACTCAGATTACCCTCATTTACGCATTTGTTGTAGTGCAAGAGGATGCCCGGAATATCAAGGCCGTATGTGCAAGGCATACAATATTTACAATCATTACATGGGATAGTCGGGTATTGCAACATGAGCTCGGCAGTTTCGTAAAGGAACTCCTTCTGCTCGTCGTTCAGCGGTACAAGCGGCGAGAACGAGAGTAGGTTGTCGTGGAGATGCTCCTCGTAAACCATGCCACTCAAAATGCTCAATACGTTGGGGTGTGAGCCGTTGAAGCGGAATGACCACGATGCAACCGAACGGTCGGGCTCCTCCATCTTCAGGCGCGCCTCGATGTGGGCGGGCACATTCGAGAGGCGACCACCGAGCAGGGGCTCCATGATAAGTACGGGTATACCTCGTTTCTCAAGCTCGGTGTAGAGATACTCGGCGTTGGTGTTGCGGCCTCGTGCGCTGCGCCAATCCGAGTAGTTCATTTGAATCAAAGCGAAATCCCAGTGTACCTTCTCGTGATAGGCCAATATCTGGTCGAACTGGTCGGCCGAGCCGTGGAATGACCATCCGAGGTTGCGGATGCGGCCCTGCTTGCGCTGCTCAACAAGATAATCCAACACACCGTTGTCGATGAAACGCTGGTTGAAATTGCTGATGGTGTTCAGACTGTGAAGCAGATAGTAGTCGATATAATCCACCTGCAACTTTCGCAGTGAAGCCTCAAACATAGCCACCGAGTTCTCGAAGGTCCAATTCGAGAAGTTTGACATCTTGGTTGAGATGAAGTATTTGTCGCGAGGATAACGCTTCAAGGCGATACCTGTAGCCTCCTCCGAAAGACCCTGAACATAAACGGGGGCTGTGTCGAAGAAGTTTACGCCGTGGGCAATGGCATAGTCGACCAGTTCGTTTACAGTCTCTTGGTCAATCTTGGTGCGGCCATCCTCTCGAATCGTCGGCCAACGCATACATCCATAGCCGAGCAACGATACCTTGTCGCCGGTGTTGGGGTTGGTGCGCATCTCCATCTTGCCTTCGGGAATCTCCTGAAGCTGATTGCCGAGCTTCAGAGTGCCGTTTTTACATCCTGTAAGGGCTGCTGCCGTGAGCAATGAACCTGCGCCCATGCGCTTTAGAAATTCACGGCGATCAATATTTTTTGTCTGCTTGAAGTCCATACTTGTTCGGTTTTTAGATTGTGTGATGAGTTTTGTAGCCCTTAACATAAATTGCGCTGAACGGGCGTGAGGGGCAGAGGCTTTCGCAAGCTCCGCATCCTATGCAACGCTCCTTGTTTACCACGGGGATTTTGCGTGAACGACGGTTGTTGGGGTCGATGCGCTCCATGGTGATGGCCGCTGTCGGGCAGTGACGCTCGCAGTTGCCGCAATCTACATCGTCGGTGATTACAATACAGTTCTGTTTTACCCAGACGGCGTGACCAATCTGTATAGACGACTTCTCGGCAAGCGTTATGGGCGAGATAGCTCCTGTGGGGCATACCTGTGAACATTTATTACACTCGGGACGACAATAACCCTTTTCGTATGTAAGCGAAGGCTGCATGAAAAACTTCATGTCGGCTGTGGGGCGCAATACCTGTGTGGGACATACTGCAACACACAATTGACAACCGGTGCAATGCTGACCCATGTTGCGTGCGCTGCGCGAGCCGGCAGGCATGATGGGGTTTTTACGGTTGGGAGCCTTCTTGTCGATGATGGTGGCATAACCTCCATCGAGTTTCATCTCTTGGGCTTTTGCTGCTGAAGAGGCCAACAGACCTGCACCAATCAAAAAGTTGCGACGAGAGTTGTCGGCGGCAGCAGGCTCGGCTTTGGCTGTGGCATTCTGCTTTGCCTTGCGGCGGGTGGTGTAGCTGATGGCATTTTTGCTGCAAGACTCCAAACAATCCATGCAGACAACGCAGCGTGTGTAGTCAATCTTATGATTCTTGGCATCGATGCACGAAGCTTTGCACTTGCGTGCGCAGAGTCCGCAGTCGATACATTTTTCGGTGTTGATAACAGGCTTGAGCCATGAGAATTTGGCAATGGCGCCTAATAATGTGCCCACAGGACAGATGGTGTTGCAATATGTTCGGCCGTTGCGCCATGCGAGAATGAAGATGGCTACGAATGTTGTAACGGTGATGCCGAATGTTGCCCAGCTGCGAATGACAACCTGGGTGGGATAGAATGCATAGCCGTCGAATACTTCGGCGATATATGCCAAAATGTTGTTGCCGAAGCCCCAAATCGGAGCAAGCAGGTTTTGTGCAATACGACCGTAAGAGCTATATGGTGCAATCAGCATGGCTACCACATTTAGGCCGGCAACGAGGGCAACGACAAATAACACAAGGAGTCCGTAACGCAACCACGTCTTTGCGGGAGAGTAACGGAAACGGTTCTTCTTTTTCTTGGCTGCAAACCACGAGATAATATCCTGCATTACACCCAACGGACAGATAACCGAGCAGTATATACGGCCAAAGATGAGTGTTAAAATCACTAATGCGGCTACTATGCCAAAGTTAAGGGCGAGAAGAGCAGGCAGGAATTGCACCTTGGCAGTCCACCCTATCCATGCGTGAATAGTGCCGGTAAAGTCAAGAAATAGCAGCGTCACCAACACGAAGAAAATGGCGGCAGCGATAATTCTGATTTTTCGCAACATGATGATTGTCGTTTTTTTGTTTGTTTTATACACTAAAAATATCCTTTAAAGGATATATAGATGCAAATATAATTTTTTGTGATAAGAAAAACAAATTTATAGCATGGAAATATAAGGCTGTAAAAACAAAAAAGCACCCCGTAATTATGGGGTGCTTGATGTGTAATGTATTTATTATTAGTAATTCTCCTTCTTGGGCTCGAAGAATGACTGAGGATGGGCACATGCGGGGCACTTGATGGGAGCCTCCTTGGCAAGTATGATGTAGCCACAGTTGCGGCACTGCCACCAAATCTCGTTGTCGCGAACGAATACTGTACCGTTTGTCACGCGCTCGAGCAGTTTGAGGTAACGACGCTCGTGCTCGGCCTCAACCTTGGCAATCTGACGGAATGTCTCGGCAATCTCGCTAAAGCCCTCCTCGTCAGCAACTTTTGCAAACTCGGCATAGAGGATATCCCACTCCTCGTGCTCGCCTGCAGCAGCAGCTACAAGGTTCTCGGCGGTAGTGCCGATTTTGCCTGCGGGGTATGTGGCTGTAATCTCAACATCACCACCCTCGAGGTATTTAAAGAAACGCTTTGCATGCTCTTTCTCCTGCTCGGCGGTCTCCATGAATACACCTGAAATCTGCTCGAATCCCTCTTTCTTTGCTACGCTTGCAAAGAAAGTGTAGCGGTTGCGTGCCTGACTCTCACCAGCGAATGATTTGAGCAGGTTCTTCTCTGTCATTGTACCTTTAACACTCTTCATAGTTTTGTCTGTTTTATGTGTTGATGAATATTTCTGTTTTACAAGTGCAAATATAGTGTTTTTTCAATACATGTCAATAGGTCTATTATATTAAAAATTGATAATACGATAAAAAAGACTTATGGTGTTAGTCGGCCTTGTTGAGTTATATATGTATGCGAAGATGAAAAAAAGCCATTAAAAAGAGGTGGTTCGCCAAATACTTTGTATATTTGTAGGATTTTACGAAGAATTATTGCTGAAAATTAAATTATAAAGAATAAATATGGCAGACGAAAAAATTATCTTTTCGATGGTGGGTGTGTCGAAAACCTTTACCAACCAGAAAAAAGTATTGAACAACATCTATCTATCATTCTTCTATGGTGCCAAAATCGGTATCATAGGTCTTAATGGTTCGGGTAAATCTACCTTGATGAAGATTATTGCCGGTATCGACAAGAATTATCAGGGTGAGGTGGTTTTTGCTCCGGGATATTCGGTGGGATATCTTGAGCAGGAGCCTCAACTCGATGACAGCAAGACCGTAAAGGAGATTGTCGAGGAGGGCTGCGCCGCTACGGTGGCTTTGCTGAAGGAGTATGAGGATATAAATATGAAGCTATGCGAGCCCATGTCGGATGATGAGATGAATCGTCTTATCGAGCGTCAGGGTGAATTGTATGAGCAGATTGATCAGGTGAACGGCTGGGAGCTGGATAGTGTGCTGGAGCGAGCTATGGATGCTTTGCGATGCCCCGATCCCGACCAGAGCGTGAAGGTGTTGTCGGGCGGTGAGCGCCGTCGTGTGGCTCTGTGTCGTCTGCTGTTGCAGCAGCCCGACGTACTTCTGCTTGACGAGCCTACCAACCACCTCGATGCCGAGAGTATCGATTGGCTGGAGCAGCATTTGCAGCAGTATAAGGGTACTGTTATTGCCGTTACCCACGACCGTTACTTCCTCGATAACGTGGCCGGCTGGATTCTTGAGTTGGATCGTGGTGAGGGTATTCCATGGAAGGGTAACTATTCCGGTTGGCTCGACCAGAAGACCAAGCGTCTTGCCATGGAGGAGAAGCAGGAGTCGAAGCGCAGAAAGACCCTTGAGCGTGAGCTCGAGTGGGTACGCATGTCACCTTCGGGCCGTCGCGCCAAGAGCAAGGCCCGTCTGTCGGCATACGATAAGTTGATGAACGAGGATGTTAAACAGAAAGAGGAGAAGCTCGAAATCTTCATCCCCAACGGTCCGCGTTTGGGTGATGTGGTGATCGAGGCTCACGATGTGAAGAAGGTTTTTGGCGATCGTATTTTGTATGAGGGTTTGAACTTCTCGCTGCCCCCAGCTGGTATTGTGGGTGTTATCGGCCCCAATGGAACAGGTAAGACCACCCTATTCCGCATGATTATGGGTCTGGAGGAGGCTACCGAGGGTACTTTTACTGTGGGTCAGACCGTAAAACTTGCTTATGTCGACCAGCAGCACAAGTCGATAGATCCCGAAAAGACTGTCTATGAGGTAATCTCACAGAATAGCGATTTGATTACGTTGGGTAACCGCCAGATCCCTTCGCGCGCCTATGTCGCCCGCTTTAACTTCAGCGGAGCAGATCAGGAGAAGAAGTGCGGCATGTTGTCGGGTGGTGAGCGTAACCGTCTGCACCTCGCGCTGGCACTCAAAGAGGAGGGAAATGTGCTTCTGCTCGATGAGCCGACCAACGATATTGATGTGAATACTCTGCGCGCGTTGGAGGAGGGCCTGGAGAATTTTGCAGGCTGTGCGGTGGTTATCTCACACGACCGTTGGTTCTTGGATCGTATTGCTACCCACATTCTTTCGTTTGAGGGCGACTCGAAGGTTGTCTTCTATGAGGGCTCTTATTCGGAGTATGAGGAGTGGAAGAAGTTGCAGGGAATGGATACAGCTCCCAAGCGAGTGAAGTATCGTAAACTTACAGAGAACCAGTAGAGACTGTTTTTTTGAATACCCCTTGCCGTCATGCCACCGAGCGCAGGCGAGGATTGGCATCTCTAACGGAAAACTCTGTGACGTCATTCCCCGACACCGAAGGTGGCGAAGGGAATCCTCCACTTAATAGCACGTTTTGCTCACTTTGCCGAGCCGCGAGGAGGAAACGACAAATAAATTGTCGAAATTTTGAATTTTGAATTATAACCGTTATGGCACAAAAACCATCTATACCAAAGGGTACACGCGACTTCTCGCCTGCCGAGATGATGCGTCGTACATATATATTTGAAACCATCAAGAGCGTGTTCCGCACTTACGGCTTTGCTCCGCTTGAGACTCCGTCGATGGAGAATCTCTCTACCCTGCTGGGTAAATATGGAGATGAGGGTGATAAGCTTTTGTTTAAGATACTCAATTCTGGTGATTATGCCGCCAACCTCTCGGATGAGCAGGTGCGTCAGGCGTCGCAGATTTGCGAGAAGGGTTTGCGTTATGACTTGACTGTGCCCTTTGCCCGCTATGTCGTGCAGCATCAGAACGAGATTTCGTTCCCCTTCAAGCGTTATCAGGTGCAGCCTGTGTGGCGTGCCGACCGTCCCCAGAAAGGCCGTTATCGTGAGTTTTACCAGTGCGATGTTGATGTGATCGGCTCGCGTTCGCTGCTGAACGAGGTGGAGCTTATCGAGATTGTCGAGCGAGTCTTCGGCAAGCTGGGTATCCGTGTGGTGTTGAAGATGAACAATCGCAAGATTCTCTATGGTATTGCCGAGGCAATCGGCCATGCCGACAAGATGATGGATATCACTGTTGCTATCGATAAACTCGAGAAGATCGGCCTTGATAACGTGAAGGCTGAGCTTGCCGAGCGGGGACTCGAGCAGGAGGCGATTGACAAACTTCAGCCGATTCTTGAGTTGAGCGGTCATAATAACGACAAACTTAACAAGTTGAGAGAGGTTATAGGCTGCTCGGAGGTCGGAGTTAAGGGTATTGACGAGATGGCCGAAATTTTTGGCTATGTCGAGAAGTTGGGCTTGCAGTTGCCTGTCGAACTTGACCTCTCGCTGGCGCGTGGCCTGAACTATTATACGGGTGCTATTTTTGAGGTGAAGGCGTTGGATTTTGCCATTGGCTCAATCTGCGGTGGTGGCCGTTATGATGACCTTACAGGTATTTTTGGTCTGCCCAACACCTCGGGTGTAGGCATTTCGTTCGGTGCTGACAGAATCTACGATGTGATGGTGGGTCTTGACCTCTTCCCCGAGGAGGTGAATTTTTCTACCAAGGTTATGTTTACCAATCTCGGAGCTGACGAGCAGATGGTGTCGCTGCATATTATCCGTTCGTTGCGTGATAATGGTGTTGCAGCCGAGATTTATCCCGAGGCGGTGAAGATGAAAAAGCAGATGGAGTATGCCAATCGTCGTATGATTCCCTATGTTGTGATTATCGGTAGCGATGAGTTGCAGGAGGGCGTTGCAATAGTGAAAAATATGCGTAACGGCGAGCAAACTCGTGTAGCTTTTAATGATGTGGCGGAGTTTTTGAAGTAGTTGCGTTGCATAAGGTTTGGCGATGAATTGTAGACGACTAAATATATTGATGCTGTGTGTCATGGCATTGATACCGTGTGTGGCGATGGCGCAGTCGGCACGCGAGTCGTTGATGCAGTTGCAGAAGCTCAACCGTTTCTATCGTTACCTCGAAACCATGTATGTCGACTCTGTTGCTATGGCTCCTCTTGTTGAGAGTGCCATGCGCAGCATGCTCTCGGAGCTCGATCCCCACTCTACATATCTCGATATTGAGGAGATGAATGCCTCGCGAGAGTCTATCGAAGGCGAGTTTAGCGGTATCGGCATAGAGTATAATATCCATAACGATTCGATTATGGTTGTCAATACCGTTGCCCGAGGCCCTGCCGAGAGTGTCGGCCTGTTGCCTAACGACAGGATTGTTGTTATCGATGGCGAGAATGTGGTCGGCATAAAGCGTAACGATGTTGCGCCAAAGCTGCGTGGCCCGAAAGGGAGCGTGGTGAAGGTTGGTGTGGCACGTCATGGGATTGATTCTCTGATTGATTTCTTGATTACCCGCGATAATATTCCCATAACAACCGTTGATGCGGCGTATATTGCCGACAAGGGGGTCGGTTATATCAAGGTGAATCGCTTTGCCAGCACCACTATGCGTGAGTTTCGTGATGCGATGCAGAGTTTGGGCGATATTGATGCCCTTATTCTCGATTTGTGTGGCAATAGCGGAGGTCTGCTGAATCAAGCTGTCGAGATGGCGGGATATTTCCTGCCTCCGCAGGCTCTTGTCGTTTACACCGAGGGGCGGGCAATAAAGCCCGAGTATTACCGCGCGGCAGAGGGTGGCGGCTTTGACGGAAGTGTCGTCGTGCTGATAGATGGCGGCTCGGCATCGGCAAGCGAGATTGTGTCTGGCGCATTGCAGGATTGGGATCGTGGTGTCGTTGTCGGCACTACCAGCTTTGGCAAGGGTTTGGTGCAGCGGCAGATTCCTATGGGCGATGGCTCGGCGGTAAGGCTTACCGTTGCTCGTTATCATACCCCCACAGGTCGAGCTATCCAGCGCCCCTACGAGAAGGGTCAAAAGGAGCAGTATTATAAGGATTACGTCAATCGCATGACGGGTCAGCAGACCGACTCTTTGCATGAGGAAAGGCCTGCGTTTGAGACAATTCAGTTGCAGCGAAAGGTGTATGGCAATGGCGGTATCGAGCCCGATATTGTTGTTAAGAGCGATACTACCGAGGTGAGCGACTATCTGGTGAAGGTGGTGGCGCGAGGTGTCTATGCCGATTATATGATGGATTATATGGATGCCAATCGCGAGAAGCTGGATGCGCAATACCCCACTTTTGAGCTTTTTGAGCAGGGTTTCAGGCTTTCGGACGGCGATTTGCAGGCTTTTGTCGATAAGGCGACGAAGATGGGTGTGGAGTTCGATAGCGAAGGCTTTGAGCGCTCGAAAGGGCTTATCTGCGACCAACTTACAGCTATGATAGCACAGCGTTTGTTCTCTACATCGGAGTTTTATAGGGTGATGAATCCTCGCCAGAGCGAGTATTACAAGAAGGCGATGGAGGTGCTGTCGCGCCGCTCGGCGGATGGCGGTATCGAATCAATGTTAAAGGAGTAGGGATGTGTCGGGTTCTGTTGGCCTTCAGTGGCGGTATAGATAGTTGCACAGCTGCTGCAAAACTACTCGCCGAGGGGTGTGATGTAACAGCTCTTACCCTTGATATGACGGGTGATACCGAACTGCTCGTAAAGGCAAAGGCGGCAGCCGAAAATATAGGCGTAAAACATATCACGTGTGACGTTCGTCACGAATTTAAGGAGAAGATAATCGACTATTTTGCACAAAGCTATATGGCGGGGCGTACCCCTGCGCCTTGCAGCGTGTGTAACCCTGTGATAAAGTGGCGTTTTCTGGTCGAGCAGGCCGATGCGCTGGGGATTGAGAAGATTGCCACAGGCCACTATTTTAATGTGGAGCGAGAGGGTGATTTGTATTATGTTGCCAAGGCGGGGGATGCAGCGAAAGACCAATCGTATTATCTGTGGGATTTGCCACAGTCGGTTCTGGTGAGAGCGCTGACTCCGATGGGTAATCTCATCAAGGAGCGTGTGAAAGAGAATTTTGCCGACAAGCGTGAGAGTATGGGTGTTTGTTTTCTTGCGGGGCGGAGTTACAGGGATTTTATGATGCAGCACTATCCCGAATCGTTTCGCAGGGGCGATGTCGTGACGGCTGACGGGCGAAAGGTCGGAGGTCATGATGGTGTGGCGTTTTATACCATCGGCCAGAAACGAGGGTTTGAAACGGAGGTGCAGGGGATGGCTGTTGTGGATATTGATGCAGGGCATAACTTGCTGATTGTTGGAGATAACAGCGATTTATATAAACAAACACTTGAACTGCATAATTGCAATGTTATTTCTCAAGAGGAGCTGCTTTCGGCTACTGATATTCGGGTTGTGGTGCGAGGCTTGGGGCGCAATCCGCAGGGGTTTGCCCGATGCATAGAACCTGTTGAAGGTGGCTATCGCATCACCCTTGATGATGCGGCTTGGGCACCCGCTTTGGGTCAGCCGATTGTGCTGTATCATGGAAGAAGAGTTGTTGGTGGCGGATTCTTGAGTAATTGTTATTAGTGGCGTATATTTGTGTTGAACAGATTGGATTTAATTCAAAAAGAGAGTATATTTGCCGTATGAAAATACGGCATTTTTTGTGTCGGCGACAGAATTGGTGAAAATTATTAGCTATGAATATCGTAAAACGTCTATATGATTGGGTGCTTTCGTGGAGTAACTCTCGCTGGGGGGCACTTGCGTTGTTTGTGTTGGCTTTTGCCGAGTCGAGTTTCTTCCCTATCCCACCCGATGTGTTGCTTATCGCACTGTGTCTGGGTGCTGTGACCCGCTCGTTCCGCTATGCGGCGATATGCCTTGCCGGCTCTATTTTGGGAGCTGTCGGAGGGTATGCAATAGGTTTTTATCTCTGGCAAAATGGTGCGGGTGAATATACGGCTCTGGCAAATTGGTTCTATAATCATGTATTCAGCATGGAGAGTTTCCTTGAGGTGAAGAGTCTCTACGATACTTACGATTTCTGGATTGTCTTTACCGCGGGATTCACCCCTCTGCCGTATAAACTCTTTACAATCACGGGCGGACTGTTCAAGATTGATTTTGTGATGTTTATTTTGGCATCAATCGTATCTCGAGGTTTGCGATTCTTCCTTATCGGAGGCCTTATCTGGAAGTTTGGCGCGCCAATCAAGACCTTTATCGAGAAATATTTCAATCTGTTGGCTATTGCATTCACTATCTTGCTGATAGGTTCGTTTGTTTTGGTCGGAAAATTCTTGTAGCATGCGACAATTCGGTCTTATAGGGCGTAAGTTGGGCCACTCGTTTTCGGCAAAATATTTTGCCGAGAAGTTTGAGCGTGAGGGCCTGTCGTCGGATTGCAGCTATTTGTTGTACGAGTTGCCCGAGATAGAGCGTGTGGAGGAGTTTATCGCCTCTACCCCATCACTTGCCGGTTTTAATGTCACTATCCCATATAAACAACAGATTATACCCTATCTCGATGATTTGAGTGACGAGGCTCGGGATATCGGGGCGGTTAATTGTGTGAAGATTCTCTCGGATGGCCGTCGTGTGGGCTATAATACCGATGTTGTTGGCGTGCGCTCCTCGCTCGAGAGTCTGCTGGGCGATGTGGCGGTTGAGTCGGCGTTGATACTTGGCACGGGTGGCGCTTCGCAAGCGGTACGATATGTGTTGGCGGAGCGGGGAATCGGTTATAAGATTGTCTCTCGCGATAAAGAACGAGGGGATGTTACCTACGATGAGCTTACGTCGGAGGTGGTGGCGGCATCGAAACTTATTGTCAATTGTTCACCTGTTGGTATGTACCCTGCTGTCGAGCAAGCTCCGGTCATTGATTATGGCGCATTGTCGGATGGCCACTTCCTGTTTGATTTGGTATATAATCCCGAAATAACCCGTTTCATGGAGTTTGGCGCAGCGCAAGGTGCGCATACTCTCTCGGGCCTCGATATGCTCTATGCGCAAGCCGAGGCTGCATGGAAGATATGGAATGAGTAATCCGCAGAGGAGTTACTCGTTTGCGTAGGCGTTTAACACCTCTTCGGCCTGCGCTTTGTCACCCGATTTAATCATCAATTGTGCAGGCATCACCCCTGTCGGATATATTGCCGACATCAACTCGTTTTGAATGGTAGACCATATGCCGGCACTCTCAAGTAACGACTTGTCCCATTCGGCATCATTCACCGAATCATACTCTTTGAGTACGATGAGTTTCTCCTTGTTCATGGTTCTAGATTTTTGAGGTTAAACAAAGTTAGGAATTTTGTTAATAACTTGCAATGTTCAAACCAAAATTATTCAACTTTTTATTTCTATATTTGTAAGGAAGAATAACCGAATGTGGTTGTTTTTCTAAAATATTGATTTTCAACATGAAGAGATTTTTGACTATTGCGACAATATCTATCGTTGCCGTGGCGGCCTTTTTTGTGGGCGGTTGCGGTGGTGGTTTTTTGCGTGGTCAAAAATTCGATATCGGGCGGATGGCCTTCGCCGACAGCGTTATCAATACAGCCATCGCAGATGGTCAGTTCCCGGGTGCGGTGCTGTGTGTGGTGCGCAGGGCCGAGGATGGAGTCTCGCATGGCGATGTGGTCTACATGAAAGCCTATGGCAACCGTCAGGTTGTGTCGGGACGTGATGCCGCAAGCGGGAAGTTCATACCCGATACCATTGCAATGACAACCGATGCGGTTTTTGATTTGGCTTCACTGAGCAAGTGCGTGGGCACCACCCTTTCGTTTATGCATCTGCTGGAGGAGGGTAAGGTGCGTTTGAGTGATAATGTGGCACAATATATCCCCGATTTCAAGCCGTGGGAGCAGAAGCCGAAAAAGCGTGGCGATAGAGTCGAGCGTGAGAGCATCACTATCGAACAGCTCTTGACCCACACTTCGGGGCTTGCGGCGGGAATCAATCCTGCATCGTGGATGAAACGATATGAAAAGTTTGGCGATCCCATGCAGATGAATTTAAGGGATTCGTTGATAAGCTATCTGGCGGTGGATGCGCCGCGTTTGTCGCGTCCGGGTGAAAAGTGCCGATACAGCTGCCTGAATTTTATAGTGTTGCAGGCTATAATTGAGAAAACGACCTCGATGCGTCTTGATGAATATGCCCGAGAGAGCGTCTTTGAGCCATTGCGACTGAAGAACACATGGTATAACTATATTGATAATGCTGCAAAGCCCTTTTCTGCCGAAACACCCATTGTCCCAACAGAGGTTATGGCTGACGGAGGGCTTCTATGGGGCGAGGTGCACGACCCCACGGCACGAATTGTCAATCGTGGTGTGTCGGGTAATGCAGGGCTCTTCTCTACGGCCGAGGATTTGGCGGTGATAGCCTCGATGCTGATGAATGGCGGCGTTATTGCGCATCGTAAAGATGGTGTTTTGGGGTTGCTGGGATTTAAGGAATATATGCGCCTATATGGCGGCAAAACAATAGAGCGTTTTTTCACCGTCCCCGAGTTGTATGCCGAGCATGGGCGTGCGCTGGGTTGGGATTCGGGATTCTTTGGCGATTTGTCGTCGGCAGGCGCTGTGAACCATACCGGCTACACAGGTACATCACTTGCGATTGATGTCGAGCGTGGTGTGGCGGTGATTCTGCTTACCAACCGTGTGCATCCCCATGATGACGGGTCGCTGGGCAGAGTGAGAGCTTTGATATCGAATATAGTTGCTTCGGCAATGTAAATAGAATATAGATTTTATGCAGGATTTCGTACATCTTCACGTACATACCCAGTATTCGTTGCTGGATGGTCAGGCGAGCATACCCAAGCTCGTCGATAAAGCTATTGTTGATGGTATGAAGGGAATTGCCATCACCGACCACGGTAATATGTTCGGCGTGAAAGAGTTCTGGAATTATGTAGGTAAGAAGAATAAGGAGCGTCGGGGAAAGATTAAAGACCTCAAATCGAAAATCGACGAGTTGCAGGCTGCGGTGAACGCTGCCGACTCCCCCACAGAGGAGCAAACCTCGGAGCTGGCTCGCCTGAAGGCCGAGTTGGATAAGTTGCCCAAGGAGGATTTCAAGGGTATTATCGGTTGTGAGGTCTATGTGGCTCGCCGCGGCATGAAACTTAAGGAGGATAAGAAGCTCGATCAAAGTGGTTGGCATCTTGTTCTACTGGCTAAAAACGAGAAGGGTTACCACAATCTCATCAAGATTGTGTCGAAGGCATGGACCGAGGGTTATTATCAGCGTCCCCGTACCGACCATGCGGAGTTGGAGAAGTATCACGAGGGTCTGATATGCTGCTCGGCCTGTTTGGGTGGTGAGATTCCGAAGAAGATTGCGCAGGGCGATATGGAGGCGGCCGAGCAGGCTGTAATGTGGCATAAGAATCTCTTTGGCGAAGATTATTATCTGGAGTTGCAGCTCCACAAAGCCACCGTTGAGCGCGCTAACCACGAGACCTACGAGATTCAGAAGAGCGTAAACGAGAAACTTATCGAGTTGTCGCAGAGGTGTGGCGTGAAGTTGGTCTGCACCAACGATGTGCATTTTATCGACGAGATTCATGCCGAGGCACACGACCGTTTGATATGCCTCTCTACGAGCAAGGATTTGGATGACCCCAAGCGTATGCTCTACTCGAAGCAGGAGTGGATGAAGACCCGTGCCGAGATGAATGCCATCTTTGAGGATGTGCCCGAGGCGTTGAGTAATACGGTTGAGATTTGCGATAAGGTTGAGAGCTACTCTATCGACCACGCCCCCATCATGCCCACATTCGAGATACCCGAGGATTTTGGTACGGAGGAGGGCTATCGTGCGAAGTACTCCGAGCAGGATATCTTCAACGAGTTCACCCGTGACGAGAATGGCAATGTGGTGCTGGAGGAGGCCGAGGCGCATAAGAAGATAGATAAGCTGGGTGGCTATGATAAACTCTATCGTATCAAACTCGAGGCCGACTATCTGGCCAAGCTGACGATGGATGGTGCGGTTAAGCGCTATGGCTCGCCGTTGAGTGACGAGGTGGCCGAGCGATTGAAGTTCGAGCTTCATATCATGAAGACGATGGGTTTCCCGGGTTACTTCCTTATCGTGCAGGATTTTATCCGTGCGGCGCGAGAGTTGCTGGATGTGTCGGTAGGCCCGGGTCGAGGCTCGGCGGCAGGCTCGGCTGTGGCATACTGTTTGGGTATCACCCAGATTGACCCCATTAGGTATGACTTGCTGTTTGAGCGATTCCTCAATCCTGATCGTATATCGCTGCCCGATATTGATATCGACTTCGATGATGATGGCCGTGGTCGTGTGCTGAATTGGGTTACCCAGAAATATGGCAAGGAGAAGGTTGCGCATATCATCACCTACGGTACTATGGCCACAAAGATGGCGCTGAAGGATGTTGCACGTGTGCAAAAACTGCCGTTGAAGGAGTCGGATAGGTTGTGTAAACTCGTGCCCGACCGTATTCCCGACCCGCATGACAAGGATAAGCAGCTGAAGATAAACCTTGTGAACTCGATTAACGCTGTGCCCGAGCTCAAGGAGGCCGAGGAGTCGGACGACCCCATCATGAGCGATACAATCAAGTATGCCAAAATGTTGGAGGGTAACGTGCGTGGAACGGGTGTGCATGCCTGCGGAACAATCATCTGCCGCGATGATATCACCGATTGGGTGCCTGTGAGTACGGCCGACGATAAGGAGACGGGCGAGAAGATGCTCGTGACGCAGTATGAGGGTTCGGTGATTGAGGATACAGGTCTTATCAAGATGGACTTTTTGGGTCTGAAGACCCTTTCGATTATAAAAGATGCGGTTGCCAATGTCAAGCATACAAAGGGTATAGAGATAGATATCGACACCATCAGTATCGAAGACCCTACCACATATAAGCTCTACTGCGAGGGCGGAACGGTTGGAACATTCCAGTTTGAGTCGCCCGGAATGCAGAAGTATTTGCGTGAGCTCAAGCCCTCTACTTTCGAGGATTTGATTGCCATGAATGCCCTCTATCGCCCGGGCCCGATGGATTATATCCCCGATTTTATTGACCGTAAGCATGGCCGCAAGCCGATTGTCTACGATATTGATATCATGGAGCAGTACCTGAAAGATACCTATGGTATCACTGTCTATCAGGAGCAGGTCATGTTGCTTTCGCGTCTGCTTGGTGGTTTTACGCGCGGCGAGTCCGACACCCTGCGTAAGGCGATGGGTAAGAAGATTAAGTCGAAGCTGGACGAGCTGAAACCTAAATTCATCAAGGGAGGTCAGGCTAATGGCCATAATCCCGATGTGCTGGAGAAGATTTGGGCCGACTGGGAGAAGTTCGCCTCGTATGCGTTTAATAAATCGCATGCAACATGCTATTCGTGGGTGGCATACCAGACCGCATACCTCAAGGCCAACTATCCGTCGGAGTATATGGCGGCGGTGCTGAGCCGAAGTTTGGGTGATATCAAGAATATCACCGCTTACATGACCGAGTGTAGGCGCATGGGAATAAACGTTTTGGGTCCTGATATCAACGAGTCGATGCTCGACTTCTCGTCAAATAAGGCGGGTGATATTCGTTTTGGTATGGCAGCAATCAAGGGCGTTGGCGAGGCGGCTGTGCGCTCGATTATCGAGGAGCGCGAGAAGAATGGCCCATATAAAAATATATACGACTTTGTCGAGCGAGCCAACTTCGGTGTGATAAATCGCAAATGTATGGAGAATCTGGCCTATGCTGGCGGTTTCGACTCGATAATAGATTTCCATCGCAGCAAGTTCTTTGCAGTTGATTCGCGCAGTACGGCACAGATTCAGTTCATCGAGATGTTGATGCGCTATGGCCAGCGAGTGCAGCAGGAGCGCCAGAATGCCCAGCAGAGCCTCTTTGGCGGTGGAACGATGGTCGATATCCAGCCTCCCACAGTGCCTGTGGCCGAGGATTGGAATCAGTTGCAGGTGCTTAACAAGGAGCGCGAGATGATAGGACTATATCTCTCGGCGCACCCGCTTGATGATTATGCTATAATAATCAAGCACATGTGCAAGGCGTCGGTGGCTAATCTGACCGATTTGGAGCAGTATAGCGGTCAGGAGATTGGCGTTGCGGGTGTGGTTACGTCGGTGCAGGAGCTCACCACAAAGACGGGTCGCCATTGGGGTCGCTTCACTCTGGAGGATTATGATGGCACTTACGAGTTTGCTCTCTTCGGTAAGGATTACGAGAAATTCCGCCCCTATCTGTTTGTCAACTACTTCCTCTTTTTGAAGGGTAAGGTGCAGCAGCGGCCCTATCGTGATACTCCCGAGCTGGAGTTTAAGATTTTGTCGATGATGCAGCTCTCGGAGTTACGTGATACGATGATTCACGAGTTGCACATGACCATGCCTGTCGAGGAGCTGACAGAGACCTTTATCGATGAGTTTGCCGAGGTGGCCAAAAAGAACAAGGGCAAGATAATCTTGCGTATGACGCTCTTCGATGCTGCCGGCTCGACGTCGCTTAATATGTTCTCGAAGCGATATAAGGTGGGGCTTACGCCGGAACTGATAGATTATCTGGATAGAAACGAGATAAAATATTCATTATCATAAACTTAAAATTTTAATATTATGGCTTTAACAATTACAAACGAGAACTATGAGTCGTTGATGGCATCAGGTCAGCCTGTTGTTATCGATTTCTGGGCCGAGTGGTGTGGCCCATGTCGTATGGTAGCTCCTATCATCGAGGAGTTGGCAGCGGAGTATGAGGGTAAGGTTGCAATCGGCAAGTGCGATGTTGATTCTTGCGACGATATTGTTGCTCAATACCGTGTGCGCAATATCCCCACCATTGTATTTATCAAGGGTGGCGAGGTTGTAGATAAGGTTGTAGGTGCGACCAGCAAGGAGACTCTCAAGGCGAAAATCGACGCCCTCCTTTAGTCGCTTGCCTAAAAGAGGCAATAAGGCTGTCTGACAATAATAAGTCAGGCAGTCTTTTTCTTTATATATAGGTATCGAAATTTTTCTACAAAAAAGTTGTTGTTTGCAGAACAACCACAGAAAATTTTATTACCTTTGTGGTGCACAAGGTGCTCCGAGCGTTTGAGCAATGCAAGGAGTGAAAAGGAAATCCGGTGCAAATCCGGAACAATACCTGTTGCTGTAATTCCCTGTTCCATAAGGAATTTAGTCTTGTTGCTCTCTTTGCCACTGACGGCTTTGGCTGTTGGGAAGGCGCAACAAGCGGGATAAGTCAGAAGACCTGCCTGTGTGATTTACAGATTTCGACCCTGCAGGATTACGGGTAAGAATCGAAACTATTATTTTTCATAGTTTTTACATATTACCATAATCCGTTTTGGAAGAGGTTGTGTCTGTGTCATACTCTTTGCAGAGCTGTGTGAGGCAAAAAACGAGTGGAAATTTTAGTCGATTTAGATGATCCTGCCACGGAATAGGAACACTTTTAATTAACTAAAATTTATACTTATGAAAAAGTTTTTTGTTCTTATGATGGTGGCTCTGGCAAGTGTGGTACTTGTCGGCTGTGAGTATGATGACTCCGCAATTTGGGGTAAGGTGGATGAGCTGGAGAAGCAGGTTCAGGCCAACAGCGAAGATATCGCTGCCCTGTCGGCTTTGGTGGATGCTCTGAATCAGGGCAAGGTGATTACCTCTACCGAGCAGACCGAGGATGGCTATACCCTTACCTTCAATGATGGCTCAACTGTCGAGGTTAAGAATGGCCAAGACGGTGATTCGTTCTTTACATCTATCGAGGAGAAGGATGGTATGGTAATCATCACTCTGGCCGATGGCCGTGTGATAAAGATTCCTGCTATTGACTACGATTTGCGAGTGCTTACATTCGAGGATGCAGCCTATAAGGGCTCGGCTTCAAATGCTGCCACCTATTGGTCGGATTTGATTGCCGATTCGGAGTATGGCAACGGCAACGGCCACAATGCATGGTGGGATGAGAATAACACCGAACTTTCGTTCACGCCTTCCACCACAGCGCTATTCCCCGGCTATGGCGGCCATGCTGTGTCGAACTATGTCGGCGAGGATTTGACTCAAGGTGATTATATGCACGATTTGCAGGCCTATGCAGTGGATGGCGGAGCAAATGGCTCGAAAAATTTCTGTGTGCATTTCGGATATGTTGATGATTCGGGTCTGGGAATGCAGAATGAGCTTGTGTTTTTTGAGTTTGAGGATGGCGCAGAGCGTGTGATTGACCATATGTGGGTGACCAACACAACCTATGTGTATAATATTCTCACTAACGGCGACGGCTGGATGGTGCCTGCGGGCGGTGTGTCGGATGATTGCTGGTTTAAGATTGTCGCTTATGGCTACGATGCCGACGGCAATAAAACAGGCGAAGCCGAGTTCAAGCTTTGGGACGAGGGTCGCAAGGGCGTGAAGGAGTGGACAAAGTGGAATATGGCAAGCCTCGGCGAGGTAGCTCGTGTGGAGTTTAACCTTGTTGGCAGCGAGGAGCTGTACGAGAGTGGCTATGGTTTGGGAGCCCCGGGTTACTTTGCTTATGACGATGTGGCCGTGCGTTTTAAGAAGTAGCATCCGAAAAAGGTAAAAACAAATGAGGAAATTTGTTTTGTGTATGTGTATGATGATTGTAGTCGCATCGTCTTGCAATAAAGACGATGTGATTACAATCGATTTTGATGATAAGTATTATCGTGCTGCAACGCAAACATCCGCATCGGAGTGCAGTGCGGTGCTGGAGTATATGCCCGCCCCGGGCCAATTTATCGGCGATAAGAAGACGGGCGGATTTACGGGCGAGGAGCTGACCGCATCAGCTGCCAACGAGTATGCTGCGGCTCGCCTTGACGAGCAAAAGTTTGTGTCGCTCGGTGGCTTTGGCGGCTACATGGTGGTGGCGTTTGACCATAGCATAGACAATAGCGAGGGCTACGATATTGCGGTGGCGGGAAATGCTTTTGAAGGCTCGTCGGAGCCTGCTGTGGTTTGGGTTATGCAGGATAAAAATGGCGATGGCAAGGCCAACGATGGCTGGTATGAGCTAAAGGGAAGTGAGTTTGAGAGTGATAAGACCTTGCGTAATTACTCTGTTACCTATTATCGACCCAAAAAGGATTGCAGCGCAGTGCATTGGAGCGATAACCTCGGTGGTGAGGGGACTATCGACTATTTGGCGGCATACCATTCGCAGCCGAGCTACTACCCTGCGTGGATTACCTCCGATAGCTATACCCTGTCGGGGAGTTGTCTGGAGGCTCGAAATTATGATACTTCGGGCAATGGCACACATTGGGTACAACCATCGTATGGCTGGGGCTATGCCGACAATTACAGTGCCGTCGATTGGGTTGATAAGGTTGGCGATAGAGATGTGAAGGCCAATTTGCTGGATATTGCGAATGCCATCGGCGACGATGGAGAGTCGGTGGAGTTGAAATATATCGATTTTGTGAAGATACAAACAGCCGTTAATGCCAAGAGTGGCTGGTTGGGAGAGCTTTCGGCCGAGGTGCTGGGGGTGTATGATTATAATTTGATAATTGCGAAATAGTTTTTTTTCAGAGGTGAGGAATTTCGGTAAAATATTGCTGTTTGTACTTTGTCTGCTGCTCGGAAGCTGTATGAAGTGGGAGTATGGCGATGAGGAGAATTTTGCTGTTTCGGGTGAGGGTTTGTTTATCACCTGCGAGGGTAACTTCCAATATGGCAATGCTACCCTATCGTATTACGATCCCGAGAAAAAGCATGTCGAGAACGAGGTTTTTTACCGTGCCAATGCCATGAAGCTGGGCGATGTAGCACAGTCGATGACAATACGCAATGGCGTGGGCTGGATTGTGGTGAATAATTCGCATGTGATTTTTGCTGTCGATGTAAATACTTTCAAGGAGGTCGGCCGCATCACCAATCTCACCTCACCACGATACATTCACTTTGTGTCGGATGAGAAGGCCTATGTGACCCAATTGTGGGATAATCGCATATTTATAGTCAATCCCAAACGATTCGAGGTGACGGGATATATCGAGTGCCCCAATATGACTATGGAGAGTGGTTCTACCGAGCAGATGGTGCAATATGGCAACTATATCTATGTTAATTGCTGGTCGTATCAGAACCGCATACTGAAAATCGATAGCCGCACCGACGAGGTGGTGGCCGAGTTGGAGGTGGGAATACAGCCCACATCCATCGTGATGGATAAAAACAGCAAATTGTGGGTCGTCACCGATGGTGGTTATGCCGAGTCGCCCTATGGTTATGAGGCTCCTGCTCTGTATAGGATTGATGCCGAGAGTTTTGCGATAGAGAAAATCTTTAAGTTCGCATTGGGTGATTCGCCCTCGGAGATTCAGATAAATGGCACGAAGGATACCGTCTATTGGATAAATGACGATGTGTGGGCGATGTCGGTAGATGCCGAGCGTCTGCCCGTAAGGCCGTTCCTGCCCTACGATGGTACGATATATTACGGGTTGTCGGTAAATCCGCGCAACGGCGATGTATATGTGGCTGATGCAATAGATTATGTGCAGCCCGGCAAGGTGTATCGCTATTCGGCGGCGGGCAAGAAGTTGGATGAATTTTATGTGGGAATTACCCCCGGGGCATTTTGTTGGCGATGAAGAAGATTCTCTATACAATGTTGTTTTCGTTGTGCTTGCCTCTGTGTGGTATGGCACAAGGTGGCGTTGCCCGCGAGATTGATATTCCCGAGGTGGAGGTGTATGGCCGTCGCCCGATGAAGGAGATTGGCGTGCAGCAGACAAAATTCGACTCGGTGGTGCTGAAGGAGAATATTGCTTTGTCGATGGCCGATGTGCTTACGTTCAACTCCTCGGTATTTGTTAAGAGCTATGGCCGTGCGACCCTCTCGACGGTGGCATTTCGTGGTACTTCGCCATCACACACTCAGGTTACATGGAACGGCATGCGCATAAATAATCCGATGTTGGGAATGACCGATTTCTCGATGATCCCATCCTATTTTATTGATGACGCTTCGCTACTGCACGGCACATCGTCGGTGGGCGAGACGGGTGGCGGAATAGGTGGAGCCGTGAAGCTCTCTACCAAGCCCGCCCAAGCCGATGGTTTTGGCCTGCAATATGTTCAGGGCGTTGGCTCGTTCAAGACCTTTGATGAGTTTTTGCGTCTGACCTATGGTAATGAGCGTTGGCAACTCTCGACACGAGCGGTCTACTCCTCTTCGCCAAACGATTATAAATACCGTACTCGCGACAAGAAAGAGAATATCTACGATGACGAGATGAATATCGTCGGTCAATACTACCCCACCGAACGCAATCGCAGCGGCGCATATAGTGATTTGCATATCTTGCAGGAGGCCTACTATAATACGGGTCGTGGCGACCGATTCGGCCTTAATGCGTGGTATGTGAATTCAAATCGTGAGCTTCAGATGCTCACCACCGATTATGCCGACGATACCGAGTTCGAGAATATGCAACGCGAGCAGAGCTTCAGGGGAATGCTCTCGTGGGATCATCTGCGCAGCGTGTGGAAACTGTCGGCCAAGGCGGGATATATCCACACCAATATGGCCTATGATTACAAGCGTGACCCGGGTAATGGCGTTATGATGGTGATGACCCGCTCCCGCAGTCGTGTAAACACATTCTATGGCGAGGCTGCGGGTGAATATTATGTCGGTGAAGAGTGGCTTTTTACGGCAAATGTATCGGCGCATCAGCACTTTGTCGAGAGCCACGACAAGAATATTATTCGTCAGGATGGCAATCAGGCTGTTGTGGGATACGACAAGGGTCGCATAGAGCTGTCGGGCTCGCTGTCGGCCAAGTGGCGACCCACCGAGAGGTTTGGAGTGTCGGTTGTGTTGCGTGAGGAGATGTTTGGGCGGGAGTGGACTCCTGTTATTCCTGCGCTGTTTGTGGATGGCGTGTTGAGCAAGAGGGGTAATGTTATGGCCAAGGCCTCTGTGTCGAGAAATTTCCGATTCCCAACCCTGAACGATCTCTACTTCCTTCCAGGCGGTAATCCCGACCTGCGCAAGGAGCGTGGCTGGAGCTACGATGCGGGGCTCTCGTTCGGCGTGGGGCAAAAGGGTGTCTATTCGTTGTCGGCCTCGGCAAATTGGTTCGACTCTTATGTTAAGGATTGGATTATGTGGCTGCCTACGCCAAAGGGATTCTTCTCGCCCCGAAATGTGAAGGATGTGCATGCCTATGGTGTTGAGCTTCAGGCGGAGTCGAGTGTGGCATTGGCAAAGGATTTATCGTTGGGACTTGATGGTAACTTCTCGTGGACTCCTTCGATTAACAATGGCGAGCCGATGTCGCCTGCCGATATGTCGGTGGGCAAGCAGTTGCCCTATGTGCCTGAATATTCGGCATCGCTCACAGCAAACCTCAAGTGGCGGAGCTGGAAGCTGCTCTATAAATGGTGCTATTACAGCCGCCGTTATACCATGTCGAGCAACGACCTTACGCTGTCGGGCTCGCTGCCGACATATTATATGAATAATGTGTCTCTTGAAAAGGCTATCTCGTTGTCGTGGGCCGATTTGAATATCAAGGGTGCAGTGAACAACCTCTTTGACGAGGAGTATATGTCGGTGTTGTCGCGCCCGATGCCCGGAATAAATTTCGAGATTTTTATTGGCATAACGCCCAAGTGGGGGACAAAAACAAAGAAGTAGGTTTGGCGACCTACTTCTTTGTTATTTGGCCTGTTACTGTCCAGATGCCGTTTTTGCCATCAGGCATGCCACTCACCGACATTACGGCTATGACATGCTTGTCGTCAATCTGTGTTATGGAGTTCCATAGCGCATTGCCGTTTGGTGGCAGGTCGGGCATGGGGGTTGTGCGGTTGTGGAAATGGCGGGCGTTGCGGTCACCCACATAGACCTGCATATTGGCATATCGCTCGTTGCCACCCTTGCGTCCTTCGGTGGATTGGATTGAGAGCAGGGTGTGGCTCTTGCCGAGGCGAATCAGGTATGGCGCACCTGCATATATCGTGTCGTGTAACTTCTCGGTTGCACATATAGCCTCCTCGCGGCGAGGGTCGGCGGCAGAAACATGTCCGTCGTGCCAATTCTCGGTGGTGCGTACGATTACAGGTTTGAAACGACCCCTTATCCCGTTGTCTTCAATAGCAACGGCAATCTCCTTTGAGTGAGGTAGATAGATGGGTACAGCCATGCCATCTCTTGAGTCTGAACGGAACGAAATCTTCTCGGCCCTACTCCATGTGGCGCAGTTGTCATGCGAGCGCATGAGCGAAATTTCCTGCTCGTCGCTTGAGGTGTAGGGATATTCGTTTGCAAAGTATATCTGCACCTCGCCGTCGGGAAGTTGCAGCGCAACAGGCTCCCAGCAGCCATCCTGAAATTTTGTCGATGCGACATACAAATCTTGAGCCGGCGACCAGCTCTTGCCGCCGTCGTGGGACAACGAGTACATTATTTTGAATGGCAACTGCGGGTTG
The DNA here is from genome assembly GCA_017935185.1 of Alistipes sp. GTDB lineage: Bacteria > Bacteroidota > Bacteroidia > Bacteroidales > Rikenellaceae > Alistipes. The sequence continues at coordinate 56,281 of JAGBIC010000016.1, forward strand.
GCGGGACGTGCGTTCCACATATATAGAATCGTGCCGTTTTGGAGCTGTAATATTTCGCAGTTGGTGTAGTTGTAACCCTCGGCTTGCGCCACGACCGAAGCCGCGCTCCAACTCTTGCAGTTGTCATTGCTGAAACGAATAAAGGCGGCAGGGCCTGCGCTGTAAACCATAGCAAAGCTCTTGTCGATGGGTTTTATGCGGGCATAGACTCCCGAGCAGATAAAGTGGCAGGATGCACTATCCCACTCGATTGTTATATCTTTGGGGGTGCATCCTGTCAAAAGTGTTGTCAGTAGAATGACTATAAGTGACAAATGATTTTTCATTATCATTTCGGCATGTAGCCTTACCAATCCGCTTGTAACCTTATCCGAGATACGACTTCAGCAGCTTGCTGCGTGATGAGTGGCGCAGGCGGCGGATAGCCTTCTCTTTGATCTGGCGAACACGCTCGCGAGTAAGGTCGAACTTCTCGCCAATCTCCTCCAATGTCATCTCCGAGCAACCTATGCCGAAGAAGTATTTGATAATGTCGCGCTCACGCTCGGTGAGGGTTTCAAGCGCACGATCCACCTCGGTGGCCAGCGATTCGTTGATAAGACCACGGTCGGCATTGGGCGAATCGGTATTTACCAAAACGTCCAACAAACTATTGTCTTCGCCATCGGCAAAGGGTGCGTCAACAGAGATGTGGCGACCTGCAACACGCAGTGTGTCTGATACTTTCTCCTTCGGGAGATCCAATTCGGTGGCCAGCTCCTCGGGTGAGGGGGTGCGCTCATGCTCCTGCTCGAAACGTGCAAAAGCCTTGTTTATCTTATTTAGCGAGCCAACCTGATTGAGTGGCAGACGAACGATGCGCGACTGCTCGGCCAATGCCTGAAGAATCGACTGGCGAATCCACCATACGGCGTATGAGATAAACTTGAAACCTCGGGTTTCGTCGAATTTCTCGGCGGCCTTGATAAGGCCGAGATTGCCCTCGTTGATAAGGTCGGGCAGACTGAGCCCCTGATTCTGATACTGCTTGGCAACCGATACCACAAAACGCAAATTAGCCTTTGTGAGCTTGTCGAGGGCCTCCTGATCGCCCTTGCGGATACGCTGGGCAAGTTCTACCTCCTCCTCTACGGTGATCAAATCCTCCTTACCAATCTCCTGCAAATATTTATCGAGTGATGCACTCTCGCGGTTGGTAATCGACTTTGTAATCTTTAATTGACGCATATTTAATAAAAGTTTAATATCAGGTTTTATATATACCTCATTCGGGCATACTGATACTATTACGTATTCTCTCCCGATTTTGTTTCATTTGTGTGGAATTTTTTTTATGAGAGGCGTGGAGTGATGCGAAGGGAGGCTTGAGGATTGGCATCTCTCGGGGAGAATTTTTGGAAGTAAATGAATTACAAAAAAAACCTCCGACATCAATCGGAGGTTTTGCGTTATTGTTGTATGGCTTTTACCACGCAAACAAGGGATACTCGGCCATCATGGCGTTTACGTCCTTGCGAACGGCTGCGATGTTCTCCTCGTTCTCGGGGTCGTGCAATACTCGGTCGATAAGCTCGACGATGTAGTCCATCTTATCCTCCTTAACACCACGGGTGGTGATTGCGGGAGTACCGAAGCGAAGTCCTGATGTGAGGAAAGGCGAGCGAGAGTCAAACGGCACCATGTTTTTGTTGGTGGTGATGTCGGCTGCTACGAGGCAACGCTCGGCAAGCTTACCTGTGAGTTCGGGGAACTTGGTGCGCAGGTCGATGAGCATGAGGTGGTTGTCGGTACCCTCCGACACAACCTTGTAACCGCGCTTTGCGAATGCCTCGGCCATGGCCTGCGCATTCTTCTGCACCTGTTGCTGGTACTCTTTGTACTCGGGTTGCAGAGCCTCGCCGAAAGCCACCGCCTTGGCAGCGATAACATGCTCAAGCGGGCCGCCCTGAATACCGGGGAATACTGCCGAGTTGAGAATCTGCGACATCATCTTTACTACACCCTTCGGAGTGGTCAAGCCCCATGGATTCTCGAAATCCTTACCCATGAGGATGATACCTCCACGAGGACCACGCAAGGTCTTGTGGGTGGTAGAGGTTACGATATGGGCATATTTGACGGGGTTGTCAAGAATGCCGGCGGCGATAAGGCCTGCTGTATGAGCCATATCTACCATAAAGAGTGCGCCTACCTTGTCGGCAATCTCGCGCATGCGCTTGTAGTCCCACTCGCGTGAGTAGGCCGATGCGCCACCAACGATAAGCTTGGGCTTGTGCTCCAAGGCCTTGCGCTCCATATCGTCGTAGTCGATTGTGCCGGTCTGCTCGTTGAGCTGGTAGCCTACGGCCTTGAAATATTTTCCCGACATATTTACTGGTGAGCCGTGTGAGAGGTGGCCTCCGTGGGCCAAATCCAATCCCATGAAGGTGTCACCCGGCTGCAATACGGCAAAGAATACCGCCATGTTGGCCTGTGCGCCAGAGTGAGGCTGCACGTTGGCATACTCGGCGTCGTAGAGCTTGCAAAGACGCTCGATAGCCAGCTTCTCGACTTTATCGACAACCTCGCAACCGCCATAGTAGCGTGCTGCGGGATAACCCTCGGCATATTTGTTGGTGAGAACAGAGCCCATGGCTGCCATAACCTGATCGCTCACAAAATTCTCAGATGCGATGAGCTCGATGCCGTGCATCTGTCGTGCACGCTCCTCGCTGATGAGATCAAAGATTTGATTGTCCTGTTTCATCGTCTATTATAATTTGAATTAACCTATTTCTAAATCACGCCTTTTTGATTTTGGTGTAGTAGAGGTGGCGCAATGCCGCCAAGGGCCTGTGTAGTAGCATGCGTGGCCCCGAGTATCGCATAATCTCGCGGATGCGCTTACGCATGGCGGGCTCGTAGCAGTGTGTCTTGCATGCCGAACAGTATGTTTTGGTGGCCATGTGGGGACAGTGCAAGGTGCGTTTCTCGGCATAATCGGCAATCTGCTGACATTCGGGACATAGCTCCTTGCCACCGTGGTGGTGTCGGCAGTAGAGTGCAATCATGAAATGTACGATGCGCAACTCCTCCTCTTGCTTGGCTTTTATCTTGTCGGCTTCCATCTCTACAATTGTCTGCAAAGGTAGAAAAACATGTTTGTTTTAGGAAATTTTTTGGCCGCAACTGTGGCGATGCGCGTGAGGGGATTTGCAGCAGGAGTGGTCAGCGCGGAATATGGTTGGAAAGTATGTTGTTTTTGATAGTGTCATATTTTATAATTGATGAAAAAGCGGTTTTGTATATTAAGGCGCTTATTATAAGTGAGTGAATAAAGATTATTAAAAGTTATATGGGTGAATTATTAAAAAAAATCTAAATCAAAATATATATAAATTATATCAATTGCCTATATGGAGTATGGATTATATAATGTAATTTTGTAATAGAAAAATTCTAATACATTATATCATTATGGCAATTCATAACTTTGTGGCTATCGATTTGGGTGCCACCAGTGGTCGTGTGATTCTGGCAACATTGTCTGACGGACAGTTGAAGATGGAAGAGATTCATCGTTTTGTCGATCCTATTATTGAGATGCAGGGCCACTTCTATTGGGATTTTCCCGCTATCTATAAATCGGTGTTGGAGGGCTTGCAGGTCGTATCCGAGAGGGGTGTCGAGGTCGAGGCTATCGGAATCGATACGTGGGGTGTCGATTTTGTGATGTTTGGCGACGATGGCGCGATGCTGCGTCTGCCCTACTGCTATCGTGACCCCCATACCGTTGGGGCTCCCGACGAGTTCTTCAAGCGCATGTCACGCAAGGAGCTTTATGGCAAGACGGGTATCCAGATAATGAACTTCAATTCGGTGTTCCAGCTCGACACGCTTCACCGCAACAACTGCTCGGCGTTGAAGGTTGCCAAAAAGATTCTCTTCATTCCCGATGCGTTGGCTTATCTGCTTACGGGCGAGGCTGTTACCGAATACACAATTGCTTCGACTGCACAGATGATTGACCCTCGCACCAAGCAGTGGGATGACGATATTCTGGCCATGCTCGGTTTGAAAGCCGAGAATTTCGGCCGTATGATTATGCCTGGAGAGAAGATTGGTACTCTTAGCCCCGAGGTGCAGCGATTGACCGGTTTGGGCAGTGTGCCTGTGGTGGCGGTTGCAAGCCACGATACAGGTTCGGCGGTGGCTGCCGTGCCTGCTGCGGATGAGAATTTTGCATATTTGAGTTCGGGAACATGGTCGCTAATGGGCGTGGAGTCGCATGAGCCTGTAATCTCGGAGCGCAGCTTCGAGCTGAACTTCACAAATGAGGGCGGTATTGAGGGTACTATCCGAGTGCTGAAGAATATCTGCGGTATGTGGCTTCTGGAACGTTGTCGTGCCGAGTGGCCCAAGATGGAGTATTCAGAGCTTATAGCCGCTGCCGAGCAGGCAGAGCCGTTCCGTTCGCTGATAAATCCCGATGCGCCATGCTTTGCCAACCCGCAATCGATGACGAAGGCTATTGCCGACTACTGCAAGGCCACAAACCAGCCTGTGCCCCAGAGTGTGGGTGAATATGTGCGCTGTATTTTTGACTCTTTGGCGCTACGCTATCGTCAGGTTGTCGAGATGTTGCGTGAGATTTCGCCCGTTGCCATCAATCGTTTGTATGTCATTGGCGGAGGTGCGCGTAACGCCATGTTGAACCAATACACAGCCAATGCTGTGGGTGTTTCGGTCGAGACAGGCTCGTCGGAGTCAACAGCCATCGGTAACATCATGATGCAGGCAAAGTGGGCCGGCGTTGTTTCGACTATAATCGATATGCGTGCAATGATCAGAGCCTCGCTCGACGACAGCCAGAGCTACGAGCCGAAGGATGCAGAGGTTTGGAATAAGGCATACGAGAAGTTCCTGAGTGTATATAAAGAGATGTAAATTTAATAGCATAAAGAATGAAGATAGTAACAAATATCGCTATTTTATCGGTCGCCCTCGCCTCGTTGATGTGCGTTGGCTGTGGCGAGTGCCGCAAGTGTGATGGAGTGCAGCAAGAGGCTGATGCTCGTCAGATTGACAGTCGTGTGAGGGAGTATCTCTCGCCTGTGAAGATTTTGTGGACACAGAATCAGGAACTCATATCAAATGCCGATGTGTTGTTGCGTGAGGGTAATGGTCAGGCCGACCTTACCAACAGCCATATCTGTGTGATGAAGAGCACCGAGAAGGAGCATCCCGCTATCCTGTTTGACTTTGGCCGTGAGCTGCATGGCGGTTTGCAGATTGTTACGGGTCAGCCGGCCAGTCATACCCCTGTCAGGATCCGTGTGCGATTCGGCGAGTCGGCAAGCGAGGCCATGTGCGAGATAGATGGCGTAAATGGCGCTACAAACGACCACGCTGTTCGTGATTTCGAGACTACCCTGCCGTGGCTCGGCGTAAAGGAGGTGGGAAATTCGGGTTATCGCTTCGTGCGTATCGACTTGCTCGACGACAATGCCGAGCTGCATCTGAAGGAGGTGCGTGCCATTTCGGTTATGCGCGATATCCCCTACCGTGGCTCGTTTGCTTGCAATGACGAGCGTCTGAACAAGATTTGGCAGACGGGAGCCCACACCGTACATCTTAATATGCAGGAGTATCTCTGGGATGGCATCAAGCGTGACCGTCTGGTGTGGATGGGCGATTTGCACCCCGAAATTACAACCGTAAGCTATGTGTTCGGCTATAACGACGTTGTACCCAAGAGCCTCGATTTGGCACGCGATATCACTCCGCTACCAAATTGGATGAGCGGTATGTATACCTATTCTATATGGTGGGTTATCGTGCAGCGTGATTGGTTCTATTTCCATGGTGACGAGGAGTATCTTGCGCAGCAGCGCGAATATCTGACAGGGCTGCTGGAGATTCTGCTCACCAAAGTTGACGAGAATGGTTTTGAGACAAGCGGCGGCGGATTCCTCGATTGGCCATCGAAGGCCAATCAGCCCGCCATGCGTGCAGGAACGCAAGCTTTGATGATGATGGCAATGCAGGCCGGTAGCGATATGTGTGAGCGTCTGGGTGAGGTTGAGTTGGCAAAGCGTTGTGCCGAGTGCTACAACAAAATGGTGGCAGCAGCCCCTGCGGTGTGCGAGCAGTATTTCAAGCAGGCGCAGGAGCCTACCGCGCCGGGTAGCAAGCAGGGCGCATCGTTGTTGGCTCTGGCTGGTGCGCTGGATGCCAAGAAGGCCAATGATGAGGTTTTGCAGGTGGAGGGTGCTCGCGGTTTCTCGACTTTCTATGGCTATTATATGTTGCAGGCCATGGCCAAGGCCGGAAATTATGAGGGTGCTATGCAGGTTATTCGTGATTTCTGGGGCGGCATGCTCGATATGGGAGCTACCTCATTCTGGGAGGATTTCAATATCGATTGGCTGGAGAATGCAGCCCCCATCGATGCTCTTGTCCCCGAGGGTAAGAAGGATATCCATGGTGATTTCGGTGCATATTGCTATAAGGGTTTCCGTCATAGCCTCTGCCACGGCTGGGCTTCGGGTCCCACATCGTGGTTGAGCCAGCATGTGTTGGGCTTCGAGGTTGTGGAGCCTGGCTGCAAGGTGGTGAAAATAGTGCCCCATCTGGGCGATTTGGAGTGGGCCGAGGGTAGCTTCCCCACCCCTATGGGCGATATCAAGGTGTCGCACAAGAGAGGTGTAGATGGTAAGGTGGTGTCGAAGATTGATGCTCCGCGAGGTGTGAAGATTATTCGTGAATAAAATATAGATGTATAACTTATAATAAAACTTAAAACAATGAAAAAAGAACTTATTGAGAAGGCTTATGAAATAGCCAAGGAGCGCTATGCCGCTATCGGAATTGATACAGATGCTGCAATGGAGACTTTGCAGGGTGTGCAGCTCTCGTTGCACTGCTGGCAGGCAGATGACGTGAAGGGTTTTGAGGATGCAGGTGCCCTCACAGGCGGTATTCAGGCAACTGGTAACTACCCGGGTCGTGCAAGAAATATCGAGGAGTTGCAGGCCGACATCGAGAAGGTTACTTCGCTCATCCCCGGCAAGCACCGCTTGAGTCTGCATGCCAACTATGCCGATTTCCGCCAGACAGGCATTGTCGACCGTGACCAGCTTGAGCCCAAGCACTTCGAGAGCTGGATGCAGTGGGCCGAGAAGTGTGGCATGAAGCTCGACTTTAACTCAACATCGTTCTCTCACCCCAAGAGCGAGGATTTGACCCTGTCAAGCCCCAAGGAGGATATCCGCAAATTCTGGGTTGAGCATACCAAGCGTTGCCGTGCTATTGCAGAGGAGATGGGTCGCCGTCAGGGTGATCCCGCAATTTTGAATGTTTGGGTACACGATGGCTCGAAGGATATCACCGTAAACCGCATGGCGTATCGTGCCAACCTGAAGAAGTCGCTGGACGAGATTTTCGAGCAGAAGTATGACAATATGAAGGATTGCGTCGAGTCGAAGGTGTTCGGTATCGGTTTGGAGAGCTACACTGTGGGCAGCAACGATTTCTATATCGGCTACGCTGCACAGAAGGGTAAGATTGTAACCCTCGATACAGGTCACTTCCACCCCACCGAGTCTATTGCTGACAAGATGTCGTCGCTGCTGCTCTTTACCCCCGAGGTGATGTTGCACGTGAGCCGCCCCGTACGTTGGGACTCTGACCATGTGACAATCATCAACGACGAGACTCTCGATTTGACCAAGGAGATTGTACGTTGCGATGCACTCGACCGTGTTCACATCGGTTTGGATTATTTCGATGCCTCAATCAATCGCATCGGTGCTTATGTAATCGGTGCTCGCGCTACACAGAAGTGTTTGTTGCAGGCGTTGCTTGAGCCTTTGAAGACTCTGCGCGAGTATGAGGCTGCGGGTAAGGGCTTCGAGCGTCTGGCTCTTCTGGAGGAGTGTAAGTCGTTGCCGTGGAACGCTGTGTGGGATATGTTCTGCCTGCGTAACGGTGTGCCCGTTGGTGAGGAGTTTATCGCCGACGTAAATGAGTATGAGAAAGAGGTAACTTCAAAACGCTGCTAATTATGTATAGAATCGTATTGAACGAAACATCGTATTTCGGTGCAGGCTGCCGTTCGGTAATTGCCGACGAGGTGCAGAAACGTGGTTTTCAGAAGGCTTTCTTTGTGACCGACAAGGATTTGATTAAGTTTGGTGTGGCTGCCAAGATTGAGCAGGTGCTCAACGATGCCGCTATTCCCTATGAGATTTACAGCGATGTGAAGGCTAACCCCACCATCGGCAATGTGCAGCGTGGTGTGGAGGCCTACAAGGCTTCGGGTGCCGATTTTATCATCGCTTTGGGTGGTGGCTCATCTATCGACACAGCCAAGGCTGTGGGTATCATCGTCAATAACCCCGAGTTCTCGGATGTGAAGTCGTTGGAGGGTGTGGCTCCCACCAAGCATCGTGCTGTGCCAACCTTTGCCATTCCCACAACCGCAGGAACGGCTGCCGAGGTGACAATCAACTATGTTATCACCGACGAGGAGGCCAAGAAGAAGATGGTATGTGTCGATCCTAACGATATTCCCATGTGTTCGATTATCGACTGCGAGTTGATGTACTCTATGCCCAAGGGCCTCACCGCCTCAACAGGTATGGATGCACTCACCCACGCCATCGAGAGTTTTATCACTCCGGGTGCATGGACTATGAGCGATATGTTTGAGTTCAAGGCTATCGAGCTTATTGCCAAACACCTCAAGAATGCTGTTGAGAACGGTAGCGACGAGGTGGCTCGTTCGGGTATGGCCGAGGCGCAGTATATCGCAGGTATGGGCTTCTCGAATGTGGGTCTGGGTATTGTTCACTCTATGGCTCACCCTCTCGGAGCATTCTACGACACCCCGCATGGCGTGGCAAATGCGCTGCTTTTGCCCTATGTGATGGAGTATAACGCCGACTCACCTTCGCGTGCGAAGTATCTCGACATTGCAAAGGCTATGGGCGTGAATACCGAGGGTATGTCGGTAGACGAGGGCGTGGAGGCTGCTATCGCGGCTGTGAAGGTGCTGTCGCTCTCGATTGGTATCCCGCAGCATTTGTGCGAGATAGGTGTCAAGCGTGAGGATTTGCATGATTTGGCTGTGGCGGCATTTAACGATGTCTGCACAGGCGGAAATCCCCGCCCCACATCTGTGGAGGATATTGAGAAATTGTATGAAATAGCTTACGAGTAGTTATGGAGATTATCATTGGATTGTTGATTATTGCCGTGGGTGCATTTTGCCAGTCGAGCAGCTATGTGCCCATCAATAAGATTAAGGATTGGAGCTGGGAGTCGTATTGGCTGGTGCAGGGTGTCTTTGCATGGCTGATATTCCCCATCGCAGGAGCTATGTTGGCGGTGCCCGAGGGTGAGTCCCTCTGGGCACTCTATGCCGCACATCCTCGTGAGAGCCTTCTCACTGCGCTCTTTGGTGTGTTGTGGGGTGTGGGTGGTTTGACCTTCGGCCTTTCGATGCGTTATCTGGGTGTGGCGCTGGGTCAGTCGCTGGCGCTGGGTACTTGTGCAGGATTGGGCACAATACTCACTCCCCTGCTGCTGGGCCGTGCCGCCGACCTCACCACCGCGGTTGTAGCGGGTGTGGTTGTAACACTTATCGGTATTGCCATCATCGGTGTTGCAGGTCACATGAAGTCGCAGTCGCTCTCTGAGGAGGAGAAGCGTAAGGCTGTGAAGGATTTCAACTTCACCAAAGGTATCGCTGTGGCGTTGCTTGCAGGCTTTATGAGCGCATGCTTCAACATAGGTTTGGGCTTTGGCGAGCAGCTTAACTTCGGCGACCAGACAGCCGACATCTTCATGACTCTGCCTGCCACCTTTATGGTTACGCTGGGCGGTTTTGCCACCAACGCCATCTATTGCCTCTATCAGAACAGCCGCAACAAGAGCTTCTCGGACTACTCGAAGGGCTCGTTGTGGCTCAATAACCTGCTCTTCTGTGCGTTGGCGGGTGTGCTGTGGTACAGCCAATTCTTTGGCTTGAGTTTGGGTAAGGGCTTCTTGGCCGACTCGCCTGCACTGCTCACATTCAGCTGGTGTATACTGATGGCACTCAACGTGGTGTTCTCGAATGTGTGGGGCATAATCCTCAAAGAGTGGAAGGGTTGCTCACGCAGCACCATTGCAGTGCTGATTATCGGTATCGCTGTGTTGGTAATCAGCTCATTCCTCCCTGAAATTTTGAAATAAAATCCAACCGATTATGGGACAAGAGACGTCAAATATAAGGTTTCAGTATCTGATAGCAAATAAGGTTGACGAGCAATATGGTTGTACGGTCAATACTGTTGGTACGCAGATTGTTTCGCCTGAAGATGACTATCCTGTCGATGCTCACCCTCCTGGATATGCCTTCGACCCGAATCGCGGGCGCGTGCTGCAAGAGTATCAGTTGATATATATTGTCGGCGGTAAAGGTGTTTTTTCGGACGATAAGCAAAGTTGCGAGGTATATAAAGGCACGGTTATCCTGCTGCGCCCGGGCTGCTGGCATACATATAAGCCTGTCAAGAGTTTCGGTTGGAGTGAATATTTCATTGGCTTCAGCGGCAAGATGGCCGAGCGATTTGTCTCGATGATGTTCCCCGATGGCGAGAGCGTTTTCAATGTGGGCATGAACAGCTCGCTGGTGGATTTGTATCTGCAGGCGATTGAAACGGCGTCGATAAACAAGCCGGCGACCCAGCAGTTGCTGTGCGGTATTGTGATGCACATGTTGGGGTTGCTCAATCTGGTTGTGCGCAATCAGTCGTCGTCGGCCGACCACTTCGATCAGATTATCGAGCAGGCCAAGACGCTTATGTATGAGAATGTGATGAACAATATCGATTTGGAAGAGTTGGCCACACAGCTCAATGTCAGCTATTCGTGGTTCAGAAAGATATTCCGCGACTATACGGGCTACCCTCCTGCAAAGTATTTCATGCAGCTGAAGTTGCGTCGTGCGCAGTATATGCTGGCCAATACCGACATATCGATAAAGGAGATTGCTTTCTCGCTGGGATTTAAGTCTACGGAGCATTTCTTCTCGACATTCAAGCGAGTTACGAACACCACCCCCAACAGCTATCGCAAATTGTCGGTGGGCGGTCGTGACGACAGGAATATCGAAGAGCTACGATAGAGAGTCTGTTGTCGAAATTCAATAACTATCCCCATAGGTTTTTGCCTATGGGGATTTTCTTATTCGTCGTTTAACGCCCTGATTATACCCTGACAGCCATCTTCCAGCATGTCGAGTACCAGCTCGAAGCCTTCGCGCCCTTCGTAATAGGGGTCGGGAACGTAGCTGCGGTCGGGATGTTGGGTGCAGAACTCGACAAACCGATGCAGCTTGTCGAGGTATTTGCGCTCGGGGGCAAGGCGCGACACATCTTCGTAGTTCATGTCGTCCATGACGATTATCTTGTCGAAGTTGTAGTAATCCTCCTCGCGGAAACGGCGGGCTCTGTGGGTGAGCTGATAGCCTCTGCCTGCTGCAGCACGTCGCATGCGCGGGTCGGGCAAATCACCTGCATGACCGCCATATGTGCCGGCCGAGTCCACCTCGATAAAGTGCTGCAAGCCCTGTTGCTCAACAAAATGTTCCATCAGCCCATGTGCCGCCGGCGAGCGACAGATGTTTCCCAGGCACACGAAAAGAACTTTGTATTTATTATTGATATTCAAATCGTTATGATTATTCATATTTTTATGGTTTACACTACGGTTTACAATATCTTCTATTGTATTTTCAGTAACTATCTGCAAAGATAAGTAAAGTTTTTCTTTTTCGTCTGCCGATTTAAGGGCGTTGCACCCCTCGCAATCGGGCTTGCTACCCCCGCTAACGCTCACATTTCATTGTTCGCTCAGGTATATTGGTTATATACCCGAGCATACCTCAACAAGACTGATTTTTTCACGTGTCTTCTTCTCTCGGAAGTATATCAGTCTGTCGGAACTATCAAGGAACATCGCTGTTCGGAACTCGGACATCCCGAGCAAATTCAAGACGTTCGAGTGTTCCCCGACTTCACTATATAGGCGTTCCCCGTACCGCTCTATGAATTCACGGACATTGGTATTATGGAGGACTACCTCTACACGGAACAAGGTGTCAATATCTTCCCATCCTAACCACTCTTTCAGACGTTCAGTCTTCTGTGGACTGCTCTCGTTCAGTTCACGTGCCTTGTCGTAAATTCTCATCTTCATATCAGTGTCTTTCGCTTGTGAGAAGTATAATGTAGGCAGTTTAGACATCTTGATACGACTACGGGTGTAATACTCGCCATATCCGTCCAACGTCTCGTCATCTGATACCTTTTTGCCGTTGAGGTACAAGTCATAAGTATCAACGTCCTTAATCATCTTGCGGACTTTACTGATATAGTTGTAGTTGCTGTCGAATGCAAGTTCGAGTTCTGTGATGTTGTTGAATGTCATTCCATAGAAGTCTGCAACATACAGCAAGTCGCAGATATGGTTAGTTGGTTCTCCGTTCGGCACTCTTGTATATACTCGGTATAACGCCCCGTTCTCGAATGTAAAGAACGCCTTTCCCTCGTATTTAGCACTATTGGAGAATGTGAATGTACCGAGACGGAAGAACCCCTCAACGTCTCTTACGTTAAGGACTGCGGACATCTTTGTATCATCTTCTTCGATGAATACGAGACTGAAATCGTCTTCATCCAATATACGGGCATTAGTCATCTCATCGTGTCGTGTATAATGCTCACGTAGGTAGTCGTACAGGTTCTCGGGCATATTGTAGCACACTCGCAGTTTATCTACGTTCACCGCCCAATCAATTCTCTTTGCCATAGGTATCAGTCGTTGAGGTTTCGTTATTGGTAATCGGTTTCATCGGGAGTTTCGCCCAATAGTCGCACATCGCTTTGCTTATCTTCTGCTTGGTGTCGTTCGAGTGCTTTCGTCCTTGGTGAGCAATGCTCTGTTTCTCACGTGTCTGCTGTGAGACATCGTTTCGGTAAATACGTTTCTGTGGTTGTATCATAACTATCCATTTTTATCACTTATTATTACTACCAAAAATAGTCATATTCTACATAATCAATGTAGTCTTTATAATA
>JAGBIC010000017.1 GCA_017935185.1 Alistipes sp.
AATGTATTAACTTCATCCCCGAGATTATTCAGACGTAGAATATCTTTGCACACGATGGTGATACGCTATTTCTACCACATTATACCGAATCAGGAAGTGTCCGGTGCATATCAGTTCATCATTCCTCAACTTTTTTGACGTGGTGAAGATTTTTCATCATTAAGTCAACTTCGGCACCTGTAGGGGCACCCATACCGGATATCCCCGGGACACAATGAAGATTCTGAGATGAGATGGAGGAGCTACTCTTATTGTAACAGTTTCCTTTTAATTTACTGGTCTCATCATCTAAGGTATCGCACGAACACAAAATCACAACCAAAATATATAATAGCAGCTGTGGGGCATGTACGAAACAAATGAAAAAGTTCATAGCTTTCATAGTAAGAACGCGTGGGAATAATTAATTAAGCTGTCGCCCTCCTTTTGACTCAAATAAACCTCTTCTTCTTGTTTTTTTTGATGCCCGGTTGAGCGCAAGTGCTTTATAGCATAAGACAGTGTGGCCTGTCAATCCATTTTGGGTCAACACCAAAATGTGTGGAAACGCTGTTATTTGAGTCATCGACCATGTGAGCACTCTACTAATACCCTTAATTTGTAGTTTTCGAAGTTTCTGTAGCCGTATCCTCGGCGCTGAATTCCTTTTATCTTGCGATGAAAGCCCTCGGTGATTCCATTATTTTTGGAGAAACGGAACATGCGGATAATGGGTTCAAACCACTTGCTGAGCGTCTTGGCCAACGCATGGAAATGCTTTGTGGCCTCGCTTCGCATCTGCTCCATGCAGTGCTTGAGTTCTCGTATGAGAGGCAGGCATTGTGCTTTTGTTTTCTTTTTGTTGTTAAGTAGATTACATAACTTTTCCTTAAACTCATACGCCACTGCGATGATTGGGTTTGCTGCCAGGAACGCTTTGAGCGTGGCTTTCTGTGCTGTGGTCAGATTCGCTCCATGAGTTCGGAGAACTCCGGTTATGGGCCGATTCCAACGAATGTCGGGTTGCATTTCCCGGCAAAACTCCATGAAGGTACTCAGCACTAATTTTATCACATGGAAACGGTCTGCAACTATCTTGGCATTGGGGAAACAGCGCTGTACTAGGCTGCGATAGGGGGAGCTCAAATCCATACATACCACCTTAACCTGCATCCTGCCCGGGTAGCTGCGAATGCGGGCTCCTATAGATGTTTCACTTTTACCTTCAATGATATCGTATACTCGGTGATTCTTCAAATCCACAATCGTTGTGGCAAAACGTCGTTTGTGGATTTTATGCTCATCAATGCCAATAACAAGCGGCGCCGGGTAATGGAGTATCTCTTTGACCTTTGCCTCGTAGCGCTCGTGGATGATTCGCTCCACTGTGCTTTCAGAGACGTTGAACTCTTTGGCGATGTTCTTATTGCAGACTCCCTGCCGATACCTTGCTGCTATGTGTTTTCTGAGGTCTATGCTACTGCGTTGCCAGGCCATTAATCCCTCTATCGGTTCACGGAAGACGCGTCCACAATGCGGGCACCTATAACGTTTAGCCTTAATTACAAGGTTGCGTTTCTCATAGCCTCTCAACAAAAACATGGCGCGGCGCTTGTAATAATCATAAAACACGACATCTCTCGCCTCACAGCCAGGACATTCTACAGGATTGGGCGCATAATATTCGCAATACGAAGTTTGACCTTGACTTGTGGGACGCGTTTGTAGTACTCTGAAGTTCCTTAATAGCATATAGGGCATGGTAGGACTTTTGTCCTCCATGCTCAATTCTTTTATTGGGCTCTATTGTATTGTTGTGGTATATTTCCCTCGTCCGATGTATAATCGGACTCACGGAGACGGAAGAATGGGGTAGCTACCCATTCTTCCTGGAGATTGGAGCGCCCGTTCCTTGGGCAGGGTCGGAATTATCCATCCCCGATCAATAGTCAGGGACTCCTTTCTCCCCGTATAATACGGCTCCGTGTAGTGTCTCGAATAGTTGTA
>JAGBIC010000018.1 GCA_017935185.1 Alistipes sp.
CTACTACTGCTACTCAGAAGACTGTTGACGGTCCCTCTTTGAAGGACTGGCGTGGTGGCCGCGCTGCTGCTGGCAACATCATCCCATCTTCAACAGGTGCTGCAAAGGCTGTAGGCGTAGTTCTTCCCGAGCTTAACGGCAAATTGACCGGTATGTCAATGCGTGTTCCCACTTTGGACGTATCAGTTGTTGACCTTACTGTAAACTTGGCTAAGCCTGCTAAGTATGACGAGATCTGCGCTGCCATGAAGGCTGCTTCAGAGGGTGAGTTGGCTGGCGTTTTGGGTTACACTGACGAGGCTGTTGTTTCTTCAGATTTCCTTGGTGACGCTCGTACTTCAATCTTCGACGCAAAGGCTGGTATCGCTCTTACCGATACCTTCGTTAAGGTTGTTTCATGGTATGACAACGAGTGGGGTTACTCAAACAAGGTTCTTGACCTTATTTCAGTAATGAAGGCTTACAACAAGTAATCCATCCATTCAGGAATAAAACCAAACGGTCGCTCACGAGAGCGACCGTTTTTTTATACTTTAAATATAATTACTTTATCAATTCATATTCTCGACTACCCAACCCTATTGACTCGGCATGCTCAAGGCAAGAACGCCACTCCGACTCCGGAGTTGAATTTTTGAAATGATCATGATGGTCGCAGAATCCATGAGCATGGATACGGTCATAAAGCTGACTTCCGGGCATAGGAGTAGCAGCCAAACAAGCATCCACACACGCCTGATCGAGCGCAAGCGGATCGGCCGAGGCAAACATTCCGATATTGGGAAGAATCGGCGCATCATTTTCTGCATGACAGTCACAGTTGGGTGACACATCAACCACCAACGAGATATGGAAATGAGGGCGTCCATCCACAACCGCCTTGGCATACTCGGCCATACGACGATTGAGCAATTCGGGAGCCTGCTCGTTCTCGAAGCTGATAGCATCGAAATTACATGCACCCAGACAACGGCCACACCCGACACAATTATCGGTATTCACCCTCATCTTACGACTCTGCTCGTCAAACTCCAGACCATTATTGGCACACTGCGCCATACACTTCTTGCAACCACGACACAACTCCTCATCAATTTGAGGCTGACCGCCGCTATGCTGCTCGGTCTTTCCTGCGCGCGAACCGCATCCCATGCCTATATTTTTAATAGCACCTCCGAAGCCTGTCATTTCGTGACCTTTGAAGTGCGAAAGACTGATAAAGATGTCGGCATCCATCACTGCGCGGCCAATCTTTGCGCTCTTGACATAAACACCTCCATCTACCGGCACATCAACATCGTCGGTACCCTTAAGGCCGTCGCCTATCAAGATAGGGCAACCCACCGTTAGCGGAGTAAAGCCATTCTCCCATGCACAATAGAGATGCTCAAGTGCATTTTTGCGGCTACCCGGATACATCGTATTACAATCGGTCAAGAAGGGTTTTCCACCCAACTGCTTTACTACATCCACAACTGCTCGGGCATAATTGGGACGCAGATAACTGATATTTCCCAACTCACCGAAATGCATTTTGATGGCAACGAATTTGCCATCCATATCAATATCGCCGATACCGGCCTTGAGAATCAGTTTCTTTAGTTTTGTAGGCAGACCATCGCCATGAGCTTTTGTGCGGAAATCCGTAAAATATACTTTCGATTTTTGCATAACACATCGGTTTTATTCATATACAAAGTTAAGGTTTTATAAGGTATTCTTCAAGACAATGGCGGTTTTTTATTATTGAAAAGAGCAATTATTGTAAAATTCAGTCTCATCATAATAATATCGTAATCATCCAACCAACCTGCCATAAAATATTTCATATTGTTTTTTTAACTTTGGGTTATTATTGTATTTTTGTATCAAAACAAATTATTTCATGATACATTCCTATAAATTCTACACAATAATTCTGGCTCTGCTGTTATGGTTGCCGTCAGCAGCACAAGAGGGCAAGACCACAGAATCATCAACGCCCAAGGGCAAAGTAATAATCAGGGTTTTCACCAATCTGCACAGCGGATTCGGAATCGCAAACAATGAACGCGGATTCTCTTTGGACAGGAGCTATTTCGGCTATGAATACAATGTGGGAAAGGGAGTATCGTTCAAGGCGGTCGTGGATGCCGGCAAATCGAGCAAAGTCGATGACATTCAGCGCATAGTCTTTATCAAAAACGCCCAAGCCACATGGAAAAACGACCGGTGGAATTTGAATTTGGGGCTTATATCAACCACCCTATTCAAGGTACAGGAGGATTTTTGGAACTATCGCTATATGTTAATGTCATTTCAAGACCAATATAAATTTGGCAGCAGTGCCGATTTGGGGTTTTCGGCTGCATATAAGGTAGCAAATTGGCTCTCGATGGATGGCATTCTGGTAAATGGCGAGGGATATAAAAAGATTCAGTTTGATGACGGTATGCAGTTTGGTGTAGGTGCCACCATCACCCCATACAAAGGTTTTAAGTTCCGTTTATATGGCAGCATAAACGGGGCTGCCAACGATAGTGCCAGCGATACATATAACCTCGCAACCATGGCGGGATACAAGAACGAGAGATTCACAGTTGCGGCCGAATACAACCTGATGAAAAACACCAAGCATGTCAAGAATCACGATTTGAGCGGTATTTCATTCTACACTACTGTAAAAGCGAGCAACCTTATCGAACTATTTGCCCGCTACGACCAACTCTTCTCGAAAGATGATTGGAATATCGCATCTGACGAAAAGGCCATCATCACAGGACTGCAATTCAAGGTACACAAATATGTTAAAATTGCACCCAACTTCCGCATGATGATTCCATCTATGACCGGCGCAAAAAATCGTTGCTATGCCTACATAAGTTGCTTCTTTGGGTTGTAAGATGCCGAGATTTTCCTATATTTGTATATAACAATATAATTACGCACATGGATAGAGGTTCATTTTTGAAGGTTGCAGCATCTTCTTTGCTGGCAATGAGCGCCGATGGCGTTATGTCTAAAACATTAAAACTTGAGACCGCCCCAACCAAAGGTCTTAAAATAAGATTTTTGGGAACAGGAGCCGCCGATTGGAATGGACGTGATGAGCGTGGCGAATTGCGTCGCTTGTCGAGTTTATTGGTTGACGAAAAAATCTTCTTCGACCTCACAGCAAAATGTGTAGAGATGATTCCGCAGGGGGCTAATCCTGCAACAATATTCTACACACACTCACATGGTGACCACTACCACCCTGCCACAGCACTGAAGGTAGGCATCAAAGATGTGTATATTAGCCAAACATGGTACGACATAGCCGTTGCCGATTTCAAACGCGCCGCAAAGGAGCTCTCCCTCCCAATGCCGCAAATTCACGCTCTATACATCGGCCAACCTGTCAGAATAGGAGATATCGCTATTACCCCTCTGCCTGCAAACCATGTTACAGGCTACATAAATGAGCAACCTCTGATTTATCTCATCGAGAAAGCCTCTGTAAGATTATTATACGCCACCGACACTGCCGGCATTACAGCCGCGGCAGCGAAGCTTTCGGGACTTGATGTCCACAATGCCGGCAAACCGGTTACAGCTATAATAATGGAAGCGACAATGGGATTAGATCACGACTTGGATTTCCGACGATTCACACATTCAAGCGTTGGAGATGTGGAGCGCATGGTTAAGATGCTGACGAAAACCAAGCGTTATACCCCACCCGCAGGCCAACCCGTATACTTGACCCACATGGCACGCACACTGCATGGCACACAAGCCGAGCTTGACGCCACCCTGCCACAACCTCTTCGTGCCGCATATGATGGGTTGGAAGTGATTTTAACAGCATAACAATTATCCCGCATGACTCACCACGACCAAAACCTGCAATGTGAGAGCCATCCCCTCACGCCATTTCTGCCGGCAAATGCAAAGGTTCTTATGCTTGGCAGTTTCCCACCCAAACAGGAGCGATGGTCGATGGAGTGGTTTTACCCGAATTGGATTAACGACATGTGGCGATTGATGGGGCTGATTTTCTTTGAAGATAAACACCACTTTGAACTTTCGGGCGAAAAGCGTTTTGACAAAGAGCGTATTACAGAGTTTTGCAAAGAGCGAGGCATAGCCTTATATGATACCGCAAGTAAAGTACGCCGTTTGAAGGACAACGCCTCCGATAAATACCTTGAGGTTGTAACACCCACCGATATTGCAGAACTGCTTCAGCAGCTACCTTTGTGCGGCAGCATTGTAACAACAGGTGAGAAAGCCTCTGAAATAGTAGCGCACCAATTCCAATGCCCGATTCCTGCTGTAGGAACGAGGATGGAAATATCTTTACAAGGCAGGGATTTGCACTTTTGGCGTATGCCCTCAACATCGCGAGCCTACCCTCTATCGCTCGAGAAAAAAGCCTCCGCCTACCGGAGGCTGTTTATCGAGGAGAATATCCTATAATAAAAAACTCATCTCCATGAGGGCTACCCCACAGAGATGAGTTTTCTATTTATGCTTGACTAAATTAGTAACGCAAAGCCACAGGGCCCATCAACCCGCTTGCTCGCAATTTTGCACCGGCAGCAGGGCCGCTGATAGTCCAAGTCTTGCGCTCGGCCTCGGGCTGTGCCGCATCATAAGCAAGACGGTTATACCACGTGCTTGTAACCTCAATCTCGAGAGTATTCTCACCCTGCTTAACAACATCGCTGATATCAAGGCTATATGGTGCGCACCACAATTTACGCAGAGGCTGACCATTCACCTTCACACACGCCACCATATCAACCTTACCGAGATCGAGCATAACGTTTTCAACCTTCGATTCAATATTGAATGTTGTGGTATATTTGGCTGTACCCGAAAAGGCCTTGCCCTCATCTGATACAGGCAACTCGCACCACGGCTTCAACTCCGAAATTTTCAACTCGGCAGGAGCTCCCCAACCCTCGGGGAATGATACCGTCCACTCGCCCGACAACGGCATGGTGGCAGCATAATTCTTTACCTCGGGTTGCTTTTGTTTTGCATTATGGTTAAATACCACAAAGCATGAGCCCGACTGCGGCATATCGAGGCGAGCAACTGCATATTCGCCACGGCGCTCGACTGCAAGCGGAGTAATCTCGCCTGTAACAGGATTCCACAACTCGGCTGCACCATCTGCCTGGAACTCAACCTCACCACTGAAAGCAGACTGCTTCTCGGGAGTTACAAAATACCAATCTGCACCCTTGACCTGACGATGCAACCAACGCACATTGCCCTTTACATCAGGCTGAACGGCCAACATCTGCAAAGCCTCCTCAATAGTAACGCCACACAACAAGCGACCTTGACCGATAGTTGTTATCTTGCCATTCTGCGCTGCACCCCACAAGGCCTCTACGGCCTTTGTATAACGCTGCTGCATCTGCTCCCCACCTGCAAGAGTTGCAATAGCGGTGGGAGCATTAGCCACTACGGTAGCTCCCTGCTCGACAAGAGAGTAAAGACGCTCAATACTCTCGGGCAACATTCGCTTATTTTCGGGAATCCAAATAAATTTGTAGCTCAAACCCTCGGGAGTTACAACCATACCATCCTTCACCGACAAGCGGTTAAGCAATACATCAGGATTACAGTAATCATATTTATAACCCTGCGGGAACGGATATAACTGATCGGGCTTATGGCTAATCTCGTCACCCAAATACCAAAGCACATCCGACACCGAGCGACCGCGCTCCAACATATAGCTGCATCGAGCCAAATATGTGGTCAACTCACCAACATGAGGCCACCATGTCTGGCCACGCAGGAACGGAGTTCCAATCTTCTGACCAAATGATGTACCGGGCTTAAGATAGTCAATCTGGGGATTATGAGTATAGGTGTGGAAAACATTGTGGGTAACTCCCTCAACGAAATGATAGTCGGCAAACTCCTTAAGCATCTCAAGATGCTCATCCCAATTAAGATCGAATGATGTAAATGACTCTGCCGCAACACGGGGCTTGCCATACATACGGGCTGCGGAGGCAGTAGGCTTAATAGGTTTGAAGTTTATCGAGCCCACATATCCTGTACTATAAGGATGCCAAAATTCACACATCGGGATGTCGGCATATTTAAAATACTCCATAATATCTGCCGAGAAGACATCACCGGCCGCTGTTTCGTAAGCCACGGTCAGACCATTCTCATGGCCGAGTTCGGCCATACGGCGATAGAATTTATTGGCAAACAAATCACCTCTTACCCTACGCCAATCCAGCAAGAATCGAGATGTAACCTCGGGGCTGTCTATCACATATCCGAACAGAGCCGGAATCCATTTACGTAACTCATAGCCGCTTCGCTCCACAAACTCCTGCTCCATATTTGTGGTCCACAGCTGCGATGCACACTCCCAGCTATCGAGCAACATACCGTTTAATGCACCGCCCTGCAATGCACCATCCAGCAAGCGGCCTATGTAACCTGCAAAGTGCGCCTCGGGGCCCTCGGTAGAGAGTTTGTCGCACTCCCATCCTGTGCCCTCGGGAGGAGCCGGAGCATTCTTCTTACCCTCGTTCACATGACCAACTCGCAATATGGTCCAATCACCGGCCTTGGGGGCTTTCCACTGCAACTTACCATCAGGGGTCATAAATTTGGAGATATCCACCACATCGGCAGCCGCCACATAAGCCTCCGAAGAGTGCTTAACATCATCTCCCGTACGCTCGAATGCACGCAAGGTCCATCCGGCCTCCGACTCCCAACTGTTTTTGCGTGAAGCAGAATAGAATTTCAATTTGCCGAGATTGATGTTTTGCGCATTACGAATTTCAATCTTACAAGCCACCACATCTTCTGTTTCCACACATGCAAATGTGAGAGGTTTATCACCCTGCCATGCGCTCATGGGCAAATCGGCATCGACAATCTGCACATTAGAGCCATCAGCCTTAATAGCCCGCACATTCAAATGCACTCCGGGCTCATAACACATATTATGATTAAGATTCTCTACTCCGGGGAACTCTAAAGAGCGAATTATTGAAGGCTTGGCGAAACGCATCTCGACCCAATGAGGCTCGCCATCACCCGTAGGTTTCAACGACACTCGCTGGTTACCCTCAACAACGCGCTTCCAGTCATAATCACCACTGCCCTTAACACTATTTACAGCAAGCATCTCGCCGGTATCATCTTTTGCACGGGGGAAAGCAAGTACGGCTATATCTTTATAATCACGCCACTCCTCGCTACTGGGTTGCGGCTGCGGCAATTCAACCTCAATATTCTGGCCTGTCGCATCCACACGGCTATATATCAGAGTGCGCATAGCATTTTCAGGCTTAATCCACGGGCCACCCGACATTGCCCATCCGGGGCAATTCTGCATAGTGAAACGCAAGCCCAGACGGCGACACTCGTCGGCGGTATACTTCACTGCGCTATCCCAATTCTCACTCAAACATGCAATATCTTCCCCTGTTGCAGGCCATTTTCCGCCACTACCATGGAAAAGTTGCACACCCGAGATCCCAGCATCGGCAATGGCCTCCAAATCGGCAGTAATACCCTCCAACGACACATTGCCACCTATATAATGGAACCATGTCTCGGGATAGTGAATTTTTGCGGGACTCTGGAAATTGCTGCGATCGCTACGGCCAAACGGTTTTTGCAACTCGGCCACAGACGGGACACCAGCCTTTTCCTCCTTAGAAGAACATTGGCATGCTATTGTCACAACAGCCAGTCCACTGACAAGTAATTTTATAACAGATTTAATCTCCATGATTATTAAGTATTGGTTTATTTACTACAAAAATACGCAAAACCCCGACATTTTAATATGATATTTAACATTTTTATGTTACACAACTTGATTTAATTCGTATATTTACAATAGTATTACACATTAACACCGACAAATATGAAGAAGTTTATCATCATTCCACTATTATTTATCGCGATTACCGCCAGCTCTCAACAGCTTCCCATGCTCAAAATTTCCGATAATGGGCATTACCTTCAACAAGCCGACGGAGCGCCATTCTTCTATCAAGGCGACACCGCATGGGAGCTTTTCCACCGCCTTGACCGAGAGGAGGCCGAAATGTACCTTAAAAACCGTGCAGCAAAGGGATACAACGTTATTCAGGCCGTAGCCCTTGCCGAGCTTGACGGAATTGGCACACCCAATGCCTATGGACATTTGCCACTCATTGACCGCAACCCTGCACGCCCCGCCGTGAAAGAGGGCGAGCAAAACGATTATTGGGATCACGTTGATTACATCGTTAAGCGTTGTAACGAATTGGGCATGTATATGGGCTTGCTGCCGACATGGGGACAATGGTGGATGAACGATGTGATTTTCAACAAGCAGAATGCCGAAGAGTATGGCCGATGGATAGCCGAGCGATACAAAGATTACAATATCATCTGGATTCTAGGCGGCGACCGCAATCCCAGCAAAAAAGAGCATCAGGATGTTATCAGAGCCATGGCCAGAGGAATACGCAGTGTAGATAAAACAAGTTTAATAACTATTCATCCATCAGGGAGATTTAATATATCACAATATTTTCACCATGACACATGGCTCGATTTCAACAGTCGCCAAAGTGGGCATGTGCATAACTATAAAGTAAATCAGGCGATTTACGACAATTATAATTTAACTCCGGCTAAACCCATATTGGAGATTGAACCGTTATATGAGGACCATCCATTAGATTTCAAACCCGACGAATATGGCCACTCAATTTCATGGGATGTACGACGTGCAATGTACTGGTCGGTATTCTATGGTTCGGCCGGAATCACCTATGGACACCACTCCATCTGGCAGATGTATGACAAACAGGAGGGGCGCAAACCAATAAACCGCCCGCTCATGGCATGGCACGAAGCACTCGACCAGCCCGCAGCAGGTCAGACTATATATCTGCGCCGGCTTATCGAATCCCGACCATTTTTCAGCCGCACACCTGCACCCGACTTTATCGTAACCGACGATATTAAATCTTCTGTCCCAGGAGCAGGTCGTTACCGCTTTATGGCTACGATGGATGCAGATGGTAGTTATGCTATGGTATATGCGCCTATAGGGAGAACATTTTCGGTTAAAGGCTCAATGCTGAAAGCCAAAACACTGACCGCTTGGTGGTACTGCCCACGCACAGGCAAAGCCGAAAAGATTGGCACGATAGAGAATAGCGACAGACTCACATTTACACCTCCCATGCCGGGCGAAGCCACGGATTGGGTATTGGTGCTTGATGATGCGACAAAACGCTACCCTGCGCCCGGGAAAACAAAAAGAAGATAAATATCAAGACAATAAGAGGTTGCTTCCGGCAACCTCTTTCTATTTACTCTTTAGGGAATTTCAACTCTATCGAATCGCCACTCCATTGGCAGATTTTATGAACCTCGTTATATATCACATCCTTGTCACAGCAGACCTTAACACGCAAATCGAAAGGTGGATAGTCGGTCACGTCACGTGTCAAGGGCAACACCACGGGGACAATATAGACATAGGCCGTTATCGAGCAACATGGGCAAGTGGCGACTTTGACCTCACGAGGGCCCTCCATCCCCGCAGGAGGGGCAGTCAAGGTTGTTCCTACTGGGGCTACTAGACTTTGCGCCGAGACAAAATCCACCTTTTCGCCTGCGGCATTATAAGCTCCGCACATTACCGAGATATTATAACGCCAAAGTTCGGCATAACTACTCTTCACCTGAATGGTATATTTCTTCATAAAGACAAATTATTTTCAGCTAAATAAATCGCGTTACAAAAGAATAAACTTTTATCTCGCACCACAAAAATAGTAATTATTTGTTTTTTTGGGGAAAAGTTTGTAATTTTGCCTGCATTTTGTACCGATATGGAGCTAAACAAGCATTACTCGATCGAATATAAAGGCCTGAAAAACAGCGCATACGACTTCACTTTTGAGGTTGACAATGCTCTATTTGAAGCCTACGAAAGTCGCGAAATTCGCGGCGGAAAATGTTTGGTCAAGGCCACAATGCTGAAGAATGAGCGACAACTTGACTTTGATTTCGCTATTTCGGGATTTGTAATTTGCGAATGTGACCGTTGTCTTGAAGATTGCAACATCGACATCGATTATGAGGGTCATTTGGTTGTGCGCATATCGGAGGAAGAGGGTGAATACGATGGTGAGATTATGTGGCTCAACCCTGCAGAAGATGCCGTTGATTTAACCCAATATATTTATGAAAGCATAGTTCTTTCGTTGCCCTATCAGAGAGTTCATCCCGAAGGTGAATGCAACCCCGATATGATGGCACGTTTCGCACAGGTCAGCGGCTCGGAATTCGAGGCTATGGTAGCCAAAGCCGAGCAAAATGACAAACATGGCATCAACGAGGGTGACTTCAATAAGTTGGCAGCATTGAAGGCTCAAATGGAGAAGGCAAACGATTAGAACAGAGAAATAGAACAAAACGATAACTTAAAATTGATATTGTAAAATGGCACATCCTAAACACAAAGTTTCGTCTACTCGACGTGACAAGAGAAGAACTCACTACAAGGCGGTAGTTCCTACCGTTGTTACTTGCTCTAACTGTGGCGCTGCGGTACTTTACCACCGCGTATGCCCCGAGTGCGGTTTCTACCGTGGCAAGTTGGCTATCGAGAAGAAGGCCGAGTAGTGTAAAACACCCGAGAGAGAGCCTCCACAATAGGATTGGCTCTCTCTTGATTTTTTATCCAACGACCCAAATTTCGGGTTTCGGCTGCGGGATCATTTCTACTCATCACCAGCAGCAAGATTCACGATAAAATAAATATACTATGATAAGAATTGGTATTGATGCCATGGGTGGCGATTTTGCGCCCGAAGTAGCCGTCGAAGGTGCAGTTATGGCCCTGAAGAAGATTGGCTCAGATAGTCGCATTGTACTCTTCGGTGACGAGCTGCGCATAAAGGAGTTGCTGAAAAAGCACAAATGCTCTGCCCACAATTTCGATATCGTGGCTACTACCGAGGTAATTGAGATGGGCGACCATCCTGCCAAAGCCTTCGCATCGAAGAAGGATTCGAGCATGACCGTAGGTTTCAACTATCTGAAAGAGGGCAAAATCGACGGTTTCGCAAGTGCAGGATCTACAGGTGCCATGATGGTTGGATGCCAGATGGTTATTAAGACAATCAAAGGTGTTATTCGCCCTGTAATATCGACTCTTATGCCCATTGTGATGAACCGTCGCGGACTTTTGCTTGACGTAGGTTTGAATGTTGATGCAAAACCCGAGGTCTTGGCACAATACGGTCTGCTGGGCTCAATATTTGCAGAGTCGGTACTCGGTATCAAGAATCCCCGTGTGGCACTGCTGAACATCGGCGAAGAGGAGGGCAAAGGAAATGCCCAATCAAAAGCCACATACGATTTGCTTAAGGAGCAGAAGAATATCAACTTTGTTGGAAATGTTGAGTCGTCTTACATCTTCACAGGCAAATATTGCGACGTAGTGGTTGCAGACGGTTTTGTGGGTAACGTAATCCTCAAGAAGGCCGAGGCCATGTATCGCATCAACAACCGCCTCACTCCGTTCAAGCCATGGCTGTTGAATCTGTTGCGCCCCATGCTTGAGCCTGTATGCCCCAAACTCTACTACCATCAGAATTTCTGGAACGCCATGAACTACGAGAGTGTCGGTGGCACAATCGTCATCGGAGTTAATGCTCCCGTCATGATTGGTCACGGAGGCTCATCAGCGAAGGCTATATGCAGCCTTATCCTGACAATGGAGCGTAATATCAAGAGTCGCGTTTGCGACAAGATTCGTGAGGCACTTAAGGATGTAGAGCCTGCGACAGAGGAGTAAATCGAGTCATACTACAAAAACAAACCGGAGCACCATCAGGTACTCCGGTCATTTTTTTGCCTCAAGGCCCTATTTTGCTCTACTTATCAGCTCTTCTACCTTATCGGCAATCATCTTTGGTGTAATGGCACGCAGACATGCATAATCACCCGACTTGCAAGCCCTCTCGCCATATACCGAACAGGGGCGGCATGGCATCTCTACCTGCAATATTCCATCTTCGGAACATCCGTAACCCAGGAAGCCCAATGCAGGATGCGTAGCGCCCCACACCGATACAACGGGGGTCGCGACAACCGAAGCCATATGCATAGCCAGCGAGTCCATAGAAACAATAACATCAAGATTCGATATCAAATTCATCTCGCCTGCCAAATCGATTTTACCAAACAGTGCTGTGACATTCTCAAATTCAGACTCCATGCGGGCTGCAAACTCCGCCTCGGCGCCTCCACCGCTATGGACAAATACTCGCTCATATCGTTTACTCAAAAGCGATATCGCCTCGACACACATATCGGCAGGATAGGTTTTCCCCTCATGCGCCGAGAAAGGAGCGAAGCCCACCCATATACCACGCTTCTCCCCCATAGGATTATCCCTTACAACCTTCACAGCAGGCGAAGGATTCTCAAACTCAAAGCCCAGACCCCTCAACACATCGCAATAACGCACGACCGTATGCTTCAACGGCACGCTATTGGCGCTATTATATCCAACACGGAACCATTTTTCGACCTTGCCCTTATTGATTGCTGCAACTCGCTTGCCGGCCAATCGGAATAGAGCCCTCACAGCAGTAGAACGCAATACGCCATGCATGTCGGCTATAGCGTCGGCCTTGAGCGCACTCAAATCGCGATACAATCGCCATATACCCTTCATACCATGATGGCGACCCTTGGTGTCGACAAAAAACAAATCTACGCCAAGCCCATCAAAAAACGAAGCAAACAACTTGCGTGTTGCCACTGTTATCTTCACATCGGGATACGCTGCCCGAAAGGCTCTCAATGCATGCACAAGCATAACCACGTCTCCCATGGCTGAGAGACGTATGGCTATGATATGTTTGGGTTGTTTGGATTTGGGAGCTACCTCCTTATTGTTTATTTCCATATAATACGGGGTTAAGCGAGGGGTCGTTGTACATCTTCATCTGTTTATAAGTCTTCATATACTTACGACCAGCCTCAATATCTTCAATCAATTCCTCAATAGCAGTCGAGAGGTCAACCTGCTGCGCAAGCAGTGTGTCAAGTTTCTTTTGACAAGCATCACGGTGAGCCTGATCCACATCGGTACGGATTACCTCCTGGTGCATATGATATATCTTGAGAGCCAATATCGACAAGCGATCAATTGCCCATGCAGGAGTCTCGGTGTTGATTTTTGCATCGGGCGCAGTGACAACATCCTTATATTTATCAAGGAAGTACGAATCGATATACTCCACCATGTCGGTTCTCACCTGATTCGACTTGTCAATACGACGCTTAATCGCCAACGCTTCAACGGGGTCAATGGCGGGATCTCGAATAATATCCTCAAGATGCCACTGAACTGTATCAACTAAATTCTTCTCATAAAGCAAAGCCTCCAATGAGCCTGCGGGATATGGGGTTTCAAACTTGTGATCAACGTCGTCAAACTTATGATAATCGGCAATTACCTGCTCGAAAATCTTATTTGCTTGTGAGGTAAACATAATCAATGATGTTTTATTGGTTATTTATTTAAAATAGTCTATCTTTGTTGGAGTTATAATTACAAAGATAATGATTTTTTCTAGAAAAGCAACTATTATAATAGTTTTTGCACTCCTCTTCTCGGCAGTTGATGCTATGGCACAAGCATCACGACAGACCAAAGAGGAGTATATCCAGCGCTATAAGCATATTGCCATCGACCATATGGAACGATACGGCATCCCTGCCAGCATAACCATGGCGCAAGGAATTCTCGAATCTGACAGCGGCAACAGCAACCTCGCCCGCCGTTCGAACAATCACTTCGGCATAAAATGCAAAAAGGATTGGAAAGGCGACAGGGTTTACCACACCGATGATGCACCCGACGAATGTTTCCGCAAGTATGATACCGTAGAGGAGTCTTACCTCGATCACGCCGAATTTTTGGATCAATCGCCCCGATATGACTCATTGTTCGCATACTCCACAACCGATTACCACAGCTGGGCTCGCGGTCTGAAGGCTGCCGGCTACGCTACGGCTCCCGACTACGCGCAACGTCTGGTTCGCATCATTGAAGATAATCAGCTCTATCTGCTTGACAACGACAATGGCTCGAAGCTATATGAGTCGCGCCAATTGGCAGAAGCCGGAATAGACCACAACTTTGCAGCCCAAAGCAGCATTGACGTGATTACTACAGTTGAGGGCCGTATCGATCCCGACAACTATCGTGTCGTGGAGCGCACATATAATGGATACAGCGTTTATGCAGGGAATGGCACCCACTATGTAATTGCACGCGATGGCGACAAATTTGCCGACATAGCAAAAACATTCTCGTTAACAGAACGCACCCTGCGCAAATACAACGAAATTGACCCCAAGAGCAACGCCGACCCTATTGCGGGAGAGATTATCTACATAGAGAAGAAACCAAAGCACTGGCTGGGCGAGCAGACCACACATAAAGTCAGCGACGGCGAAACGCTAACCTCGCTATCACAAGAGTATGGCATAAACAAAAAGAGCCTCGCGCGCCTCAACCGTATCCGCCCCGATGCAACGCTTCAGGCCGGACAAAATATCAGATTAAAATAATTTTACAACCATGGATAATTCACCTTTACGCGAGAAGATTCTCGCAACAATAATCAAGAAATCGGCTCTTAAGCAGCATACATTCGATAACACGTTTGCGGCATTCAACGAGCTGAAAGATGTACTTTTCGAGATCGCATCAGAGATGGATGACGAGCTTGACGGCAAACTCGACAAGCGAGTTCGTATCGAGTATCGTGACCGTGGAAAATTTGAGGCGCAGTTGCAAATTGCCAGCGACCTGCTAATCTTCCGCATGCACACCGACATATTTGAGTTTGACTCAAACCACATCATCTGGCAAAATGACTATGTCCGTCAGAGCCACGACAACTCCTATTGCGGTGTGATCGATATCTACAACTTCTTGTCAGACTCATTCAAATTCAACCGTAACGCCGACGAAGGCTACCTTATCGGCCGCATCTTCATCAACCGCGAGAAGTGTTATTTTGTTGAGGGCAAGCGTCAGAACATTGTACGCCCCATGGCTTTTGGCAAAGAGACAATCTCGCGCGAAGCGCTTATTGCCATCATGGAGACCGCAATAAACTATGCAATAAATTTCGACCCGCTGCTCCCACCGTACGAAGACAACAAGCGTGTTACCGTCGATCAGTTCAACTCAAAGATGGACAATTCGAAATTTATCACCGGCAAGCGCCTCGGTTACGATTTCAATGTTGATGATATTTAATTAAATATAAAGTCAGAACGATGATTAAAACCTCTATAAAAATTATCCTCTGCGCAGCCGCTACCACACTATGCGCCAATACTTTTGCCCAAAAAAGCTACGATGAGCTCGGGCAGATCACCCGCCTGAATCGCGGTATTTCAGGCCTGCGTTCGATGAACGACGGTGAGCACTACACTGTAAGCCGCGGCGGAGCAATAATCCGTCATAGTTACGCAGACGAAAACAAGTGTGACACAATTTACAACGGCCGCTTTGGCAGTTATAGCTTCTCGGATGATGAGTCACTGATTGTTTTGAGTGAAAATTTCCGCCCCATATACCGTCACTCATCATACGCCGATTACCGAATTGTCCGCAGTGCCGACAGCCACCAAATTGCCGAGTTAAAAGATGTGCGCGATCTCACCCTCTCTCCCGACTCGAAGATGGTGGCATTTGCCAAGGATAACAACCTCTTTGTTGCCGAATTGGGCAGTGAGCCAA
This sequence comes from Alistipes sp., assembly GCA_017935185.1. Taxonomy (GTDB): domain Bacteria; phylum Bacteroidota; class Bacteroidia; order Bacteroidales; family Rikenellaceae; genus Alistipes. The sequence goes on from JAGBIC010000018.1 coordinate 15,806, forward strand.
AAGCCATCACCAACGATGGAGAATGGAACAAGATTATAAACGGCACCGCCGATTGGGTCTATGAAGAGGAGTATGGCTTCACCAAAGCGTACGCCTTCTCGCCCGATTCGAAGCAGATTGCATATCTACGTTTTGACGAAAGCAAAGTTCCCACATTCGAGATGATGCGTTTCGACGGAGAGCTATACAACAAACCCTACACATTCAAGTACCCCAAGGCCGGTGACACCAACTCGACCGTCGAGCTTTGGCTCTACGATATTGCCAGCGGCGAAAAATGTCTGATCGACACAGGCAAAGAGAGCGACCAATACATTCCTTTTATTGAGTGGACACCCAACGGCGAGCTATATTTCTTCCGCATAAATCGCAAGCAAAATCATCTGGAGATTGTTCTTTGCCGCAAAGATGGCTCACAAAAGACTATCTACGACGAACAATCACCCACTTACGTTGAGCGACCGGCACTCAACACCATACGATTTATTGATGGCGAGAGATTTATTGTTCAGAACGAGACTACAACAGGATGGAATCACATCTACCTCTATTCGACAGAGAAAGGCCTTATAGCGCCCCTCACCTCGGGCGAGTGGCAGGTTACAAGTATTGTTGAGACAACGCCCAAGAATATTTATTATATCTCTACCGAGCGTTCTCCGTTATGTCGCGACCTATACGTTATCGACTACAAAGGTGGCGGGAAGAGGTGTCTAACGGAGAAGACCGGCACATACTCAATCTCGCCGAGCAAGGGGATGAAATATTACATTCAAAACTACACAGCAGCCAACTCGGCTCGCGAGGTAGAGCTTCGCAACGGCAAGGGCAAACTCATTCGCACATTGGTTGACAACAGCGAACTGACCGAGCGTCTTAAGAGCCTTCCCCGCAAGGAGTTCTTCACATTCACAACCGAGCGTGGCGATAAGTTGAATGCCTACATCATCAAACCCATCGATTTTGACCCTGCAAAAAAATACCCCGTATTGCTCACCCAATATTCAGGCCCGGGCTCACAATCGGTTGCCGATAGTTTTGGCATGGGCTGGGAGAATGTAATGGTCGGCAACGGCTATATAGTTGTTTGCTGTGATGGCCGAGGTACGGGTTACATGGGCGAGAAGTTCAAGAAGCAGACTTATGGTAACCTGGGTGCATTGGAGGTTGAAGACCAAATCTCTTTTGCTCGCCACATGGCCGCACAAGAGTGGGTCGACAGCGAGAGAATAGGTATATACGGATGGTCATACGGTGGATTTATGGCTTTGGGTTGTGCCCTCAAGGGTGAGGGTCTGTTCAAGATGGCTATCGCGGTGGCTCCCGTAACATCATGGCGTTACTACGACACCATCTATACCGAGATTTACAACGACCTGCCGCAAAACAACCCCAAGGGCTACGATGACAACTCTCCCATAAACTTTGCCAATCTCTTGAGCGACCGCACAAAATTGCTCATAATGCACGGCACAGCCGATGACAATGTGCATGTTCAGAACACAATGGAGATGTGCCACGCTTTAAACCGCGCCGGCAAGCACTACGACATGATGATATATCCCGACCAGAACCACTCGATGTATCCATCATACTCGCGACACATCCGCGAAAAAATGATTGCATACACGTTGCAGAATTTGTAATAATTAAGCCCCGATACTCTAATATGTCGGGGCTTAATTTTACTGTTTTTTCGTGGCATGCACCACCTCATCATAGCGTTTGTCTATCACTCGCCAATCGAGCACCTGCCAAAAAGCCTTAACTCCGTCGGCACGCACATTTCGATGGTCGATATAATAGGCATGCTCCCACACATCTATGGCCAAAAGTGGATATAACCCATCTCTCAATGGGTTGCCCGCATTGGGACTGCTCACGATATGCAGTTTACCATGCGAATCACACGCCAGCCACACCCAGCCTGAGCCAAAAAGTGCCATGGCGGCCTTACTCATCTTCTCCTTTAACTGTTCAAGTCCTCCATACTCAACCTCGACAACCTCCTTGAGATGCCCCTCAGGCTCCTTGAGCGGCGTGGGTGAAAATTGCGCAAAATAGAACTCATGATTCCACACCTGCGCCGCATTATTGAACAATGGGCCGTCTGCAGTTGTGATTATATCCTCCAGAGTTGCATTCTCGTAGGGCGTACCGGCAACAAGCTCATTGGTCTTGGCCACGTAGGCTGCCATGTGTTTGTCGTGGTGATAACGCAGGGTCTGCTCCGAGATATACGGCTCCAGAGCGGCATAATCATACGGCAACAATGCCAGCATAATTTTTTCGATAATTGATACTGTTGTCATAATAGATTGTTTTAAATATTAAACTTTCAGGCATCGATTTACCATACAAATAAAATGCCCAATCTGCATGTCGAACCACCATTCACGCTCAGCCGCGACTGGTGCTTTTTGGAAATTAAAAGAATATTTTTAACTTTGCAATGTGATAGTGCGTGAGCTTATTGTGATTTAGGCGTTTAAACACCCGCTAACAACATAAAAAAGCAAAGTTATGCCAAAACTATATATCATAGCCGGATGCAACGGCGCAGGTAAAACAACGGCTTCATATGCCGTTTTACCCGAGATGTTGGAGTGTCATGACTTTGTCAATGCCGACGAGATTGCCAAAGGGTTATCGCCCTTTAATCCCGCCCGCGTTTCAATCGAAGCAGGCCGCCTGATGCGCAAACGAATGGATGCCCTTATGGAGGCTGGCGCAGATTTTGCTTTTGAGACCACGTTGGCAACTCGCTATTACACCCGCTTCATACGAATGGCACAAGAAAAGGGCTATTTTGTTTCATTGCTCTATTTTTGGCTTCCCACACCCGATCAGGCTGTGGAGCGTGTGGCGCGCAGAGTCGCAGAAGGGGGACATAATGTTCCGCCCGAAGTGGTACGGCGACGATATTACCGTGGATTGCGATATTTAACATCGCTCTACACACCTATATGCGATTATTGGGTGATATACGACAACTCATCGGTCGAAGGCGTCAAGAAAGTGGCGTATGGTACCCACCGTGAAATAAGAGAGGTTGTTGACTCGTTATCTTACCGTCAAATATGCAAAATGTAGAAGATATGAGCGAATTGGAGCTTGAGCAATTACAAGAAAAGATAGATGCAGGCATCCTTCTAGCGCAACAAAGACTCAAAGAGCGCGTAAAAAAAGAGGATGGTGAGTTGGTGGTTATGCGTGATGGAAAAGTTACGCATATAAAGGCCGATGAAATAGAGATAGAATAAGAGGCTCTATTTCTTGGGATTATTCCACGAGCATATTGCCAGACAGAAAAAAGTCGTTCCGAAATCGGGGTTAACCATTTCGGAACGACTTTTGTGATTTTCACGACAATATGAAATACCACTAGATATTTATATCCACCACCTCAAACTTAATCACACCGGCAGGAACTGTAACATCTACCACATCACCCTTCTTCTTGCCTAACAACGCCTTGGCGATAGGTGTGCCGATAGCCAACTTGCCTTCGCGCAAATTAGCCTCATTCTCTGATACGATTGTATAAGTCACCTGCTTTTTGTTGTTGTGGTTGAGCAATGTAACCTTACTTAAAATCTGAACCTTGCTCTTGTCGATCTTCGACTCATCGATAATACGGGCATTGGTCAGCGTCTGCTCCAATTTGGCTATACGCATCTCCAACAGGCCCTGCGCCTCGCGCGCAGCATCATACTCCGCATTCTCCGATAAATCGCCTTTGTCGCGAGCCTCAGCAATAGCAGCTGAGATGGCAGGACGCTCTACCGAGCGCATATGTTGCAGCTCATCCTTGAGTTTTTGCAGACCCTCTGCCGTAAGATAAATAATTTCGTTTGCCATATCCTTAATCTTTCTTAAATACAGTAAAAAAAGCCAGAATTCCAACTTCGAGGCTCGGCCCCGTAATCAGAATCCCGAAAATATCTATTGCTTAAACTTGTGCTAACAAAGGTAGGCACAAATTTTTGAATTACCAATTTTTTTCAGCACAAAGTGTTTTATTCCCGACAACTTTGATGCAAAAATCGACGAAACAACTGTTTGTGATATAATTAGTTCTCAAATAGTCATTTCCACATCTCAAAAGCGAAATACTATTTTGCCGCACCCTCAACAGCATTTGTTGCAGGGAAATTTATCATATATACCAAATGCTGTAACTCACGCAGCATATTGCGTTTTTCAATCTTTGGATAGTAGAGATAACAATCGAGGGTTATCACCTCGTTGGTGGCTTTATTGACCGTGGTATAGCTCACATACGGGCCGCCCATGAAGTAATTCTCGACATCCCACAATCCAACCATCTCAATCCACGGCTGCTCGCCAATGCGGATTGTACGATACTCGGGATGATATGGGACATAATTCTCGCCTGTTTCATCAGCAACCTTGTCCACCGTTATCATATAAGACCCCTCCTTTGGCCCCGGAATACGAGATGCAAAACGATTACGGGCCGCAATCAACGCCTCGGCCGTGAGCGACTGCTGACCCTCGTATGGGTATTTGTAGATAAAAAATCCCTGACTCGCTGTCGGAAACTCTTGTGAGATCCAGACCATATCCTCGCTCTGGGTTCGCAACTTGAAATTGTCGGGGATACGCATATCAATACCGAATGTCTCAAGCAAAAGTTGATGCAGGGGCTGTGAATAATACTGCTTTGCATAGGCTATATCACGCTCACGCTCAGCCATCTCGATAACACGCACCAAATTATCGCCATTTTCGCTGAGATATTTTGCCACACTGCTATTATCGGGGCCCTGAATGGTTATATACACCTGCGGCTTTGCTGTAACATCATACTGCACCTTAATGGCCGGTTCGGCATAAGAGGGATCAACCTGAACAATAATAATATTGCGATGATGTTTTGTCAGACTCTTGAAATTATTGGGCAGAATACGCATGACATTATATACAGGCTCATACAAGGTAAGTTCCTCGACAGGCTGATTAAGCACTGCACTTAAGGTATCACCCAACTCGCTGCCCCACTGCTGCTGAGGACATACTACAATCAACTCATAAGGTCTGCCTGTGGCTGTATCTCCTGCGGTCAATTCGCCAAACGCCTTACATCCGACATTCATCGCTCCGACAATGGTCACAAGCATAATATTTAAGATTATTTTTCTCATATACTTCGATTATTATAAAGGTTCTATACCCATTACTTATAGATGCAAATATAACCAAAAAAAGAGTTTATACAAAATATATACCTCAATTCCATAAAAAAGCATTACTTTTGCTCCTGCATTTATATCGGACAAAAACAGTCCTGTCAAAAAGCGCAATATGAAGATTAAGCCATGGGGATTTATCAAACGACTATTCCCCGACATGATATGGGAAATTGATGATCCTAATGGGGTATTTTTAACCTTCGACGACGGTCCGACACCGGGCGTTACCGAGTGGATTTTATCCACTTTGAAGCGTTATGATGCAAAAGCTACATTCTTCGTTCTCGGCAAAAATGCCGAGATGTATCCCGATTTATATCAGAAAATCATTGACCACGGTCACAAAATCGGCAACCACACTTATTCCCACCAAAAAGGCTGGGGAATGTCATTGGAAAAGTATGTCGAAGATGTTGATTTTGCCGATGGCATACTCCACACCGAACTTTTCCGCCCACCCTACGCTCGCGTCACTCCATCACAGATGCGAGCAGTGGGGCAACGATATAAAATCATAATGTGGAATATTCTCTCGCGCGACTATACTGCGGCCATATCGCCTGCCGAATGTGCCAGAGGAGTGGTTAAATATATCGAGCCGGGATGCATCATCGCATTTCACGATAGCGACAAATCTTTCCGCAATATGAGCTATGCTCTACCCCGCGTTCTTGAGCGTGTGAAAGAACTAAACCTCAAGTGCAAAATCATAGAGTTGTAAGATGAAAATCATCGTAGCCATAACAGGCGGCAGCGGCATGATATACGCCCGCCAATGCCTTGACGCCTTGCTCGCCACAGAACAGGTTGAGCAAATTGCCCTCATTGTGAGTGCAACAGCCGAGCAGGTACTCTCGCATGAGGCCATCACCCTACCATCCGACAAACGCATCGTACGTTTCGGCAATGACAACATGTTTTCGTCGGTAGCCAGCGGCTCGGCATCGTGGGATACGATGATTATCGTTCCTGCATCCATGGGTACTGTGGGTCGCATTGCGGCAGGCATATCCTCGTCACTTATAGAACGTGCCGCCGATGTGATGTTCAAGGAGCGCCGCCGCCTTATAGCAGTTGTGCGAGAGGCACCATATTCGCTGATTCATCTGCGTAATATGACAACCATCACCGAAGCAGGAGGCATTATCATCCCAGCCTCACCATCATTTTACTCTCGGCCCGAGAGCATTGAGCAACTTGCTGCCACAATCACCGAACGGGTAATTGCTCAAGCCGGCATTGCAATGCCCCACTATGAGTTTGAGGGTAAAGAGGTTAAAAAATAGATATAAAAGATTGGGATTGCATATTTTTTTGTATCTTTGCGCCGTAAAAAATTGAAAATACTAATAAAAACTTAAAATATTATGACAATTACAGCATCTGACATCAAGATTGGTATGTGCATCGAGATGGACAACAAGACCTTCTTGGTTGTCGATTTCCAGCACTGCAAGCCCGGTAAAGGCCCCGCTTTCGTTCGTTCAAAGCTCAAGAACCTTGAGAACGGTTACGTTCTCGAGAAGACCTTCTCTTCTGTAAGCCAGAAGTTGGAGCAGGTTCGTGTTGAGCGTCGTCCCTACCAGTTCACCTACGAGGATGATTTGGGCGCACACTTCATGCACACCGAGACTTTCGAGGAGATTAACATCGACAAGAACCTTATCGAGAACTACGACCTTATGGCCGATGGTCAGATCGTAGAGGTTATGTTCCACACCGAGAAGGAGAGCGTTCTTTCAGCTGAGCTTCCTCCCGTTATCGACATGGAGGTTACCTACACCGAGCCCGGCATCAAGGGTGATACCGCATCTACCAGCTCATTGAAGCCCGCAACTGTTAACACAGGCGCAACTGTTAAGGTTCCCTTGTTCGTTAACACAGGTGACAAGATTCGCGTAGACAGCCGCACTCGCGAATACAAGGAGCGTATCCGCTAATTGTTCGATTCTTCATATATAGAGGTTGCAACTTTGGTTTGCAACCTCTTTTTTTGCCAATATAATAATCACAAATAGTGAAATCGGCCCTCATACCATCCCAATTGTTAGTGATTTATTGTCTATTGATGATGTTTTTTATAAACTTTGTTATATTTTTGCACCGCAAATGGACAAGAAAATCAAACAATATTTAGAGCAAATTGGATCCATCTTCCTGCTGTTGCTTTTTATGGAGTATGCAGGTAGTTCGACACTCTTTTTGCATAACCATACAATTGATGGTCGTCAGGTTGTCCATTCGCACGTCTATTCAGGTTCGCCCGAAGAGCCTAATCACAGCCACACACAGCAACAAGCAAAACTCATTGCCGCCCTATCGCATATTGTGATTGTTGCCGCAACAACCATCACCTTTATCGCCATAAGGCGCAATCTGATTTGTTGCTACCTGGTTTGTGACAAAACATTCCAAAATATATCCATCAAGGGGCTAAATCTGCTCCGAGCCCCACCGGCGTTTATATAAATATCCGCATGAGGTTTTAATCGACCTCAAAACTCCCTATTATTGACATAGGGAGAATGAATTGATATATTTATATAACGACGAAATCATGAAAATAAAACTTCTACTATCAATATTTTTCGTGCTGATTGCGCACGTAACAATGCTTCATGCCGATGAGCCGGCAAATCCCCAAGACCGCAAACGTAGCGATGCCAATATACATGGTCATATCCTCGATAAAAGCAGTGGCGACCACATAGCCTATGTGACAATTTCGATAAAAGGGACAACCATCGGAACGGTTGCCGATGCCACAGGACATTTCTATCTCAAGAATCTTCCTGCCGGAAACTGCACCATCGTAGCTGAGGGCGTGGGATACAAAACAATAGAGAAAAACATCACATTGCGCAACAATCAATCTGTCGAGATAAACTTCACCTTTGAGGAGGAGGCCTTATCTATGGATGAGGTTGTGGTGTCGGCTACACGAAACGAGACAAACAAAAAATATTCTGCGACAATCGTAAATGTCGCCTCAGCCAAACTCTTCGAGAATACAGCTTCGACAAACCTTGCCGAGTCGATGAAGTTCCAATCGGGAGTGCGCGTCGAAAACAGTTGCGGTAACTGTGGAACAATGCAGCTGAGAATAAATGGTCTTGACGGACAATATTCGCAGATACTTCTCGACTCAAGCCCAATATTCAGCTCGCTCGCAGCTGTATACGGCCTTGAGCAGTTGCCCGTAGCTATGATTGAGCGTGTGGAGGTTATTCGCGGTGGAGGTTCTGCCCTATTCGGCTCAAACGCTATCGGAGGCGTGGTTAATATCATCACCAAAGAGCCGCTGCGCAACTCTCTTTCGCTATCAAATATAACCAATATTATTGAGGGCGGAGGTGCGGAATTCAACACCTCTTTGGGCGGCTCGTTTGTATCTGATGACAACCGCGCAGGAGTATATCTCTTTGGCATGATTAAAGACCGCGACGCTTACGACCGCAACGATGACGCCTTTACCGACATTCCCAAAATGAAGTCGGAGACTATCGGATTCCGCGGTTACTACAAAACCTCGGCTTACTCAAAAATTACAGCCGAATATCACCATATTCATGAGTTCCGCCGTGGTGGCGATGAGATTGACCTCCCCCCGCACATGGCCGAGATTGCCGAGCAGACCTCACACGACATTGATGGCGGAAGTATTCGTTTCAACTACTTCTCGCCCGATTCTCGCCACATTGCCGAGGTATATGTTTCGGCTCAGGCTATATCTCGCGACAGCTATTATGGCACAGGCAAGGATCTCAATGCCTACGGCGAAACAAAAGATTTAACGCTCGTTGCCGGCGCTCAATACAGTTACTCTTTTGACAAGTGCCTATTCATGCCTGCACAGCTTACTGTGGGTGGTGAGTACTCGTTTAACGACCTTGACGATCACTCAATCGGATTCGATCGCACCCTCCAGCAGACCGTGCGTACCGCCGGACTCTACCTACAAAACGAATGGAACAGTGAAAAGGTCAATTTTGTTCTCGGAACCCGCCTTGACAAGCACAATATGATGGAGAACCTCATCTTCTCGCCTCGCGCCAACCTGCGCTACTCACCGCACGAGAATATTGGTCTGCGAGTAAGCTACTCGAGCGGCTACCGCGCTCCACAGGCTTTTGACGAGGACTTGCACATTGATGCAGTAAACAACCAATCTTCAATCATACAACTTGACCCCAACCTTAAGCCGGAATATTCTCATAGTTTCAGTGCCTCTGCCGACCTATATCACAACTTCGGTACTTTGCAGACCAACCTGCTTGTAGAGGGATTTTACACCATCCTGGATGATGTGTTTGCCCTTGCAAAAACAGGTGAGAATGAGGCAGGATATATCATCCAAACACGCTATAACGCATCTGGAGCGAAGGTTCGCGGACTCACAGCCGAACTCAAACTTGGAATCCCTCAGGCTTTTGAAATACAGCTGGGTTACACATATCAGCGCAGCCGTTACGACGAGCCCGAGGAGTGGTCAGACAGCGTTGAGCCTCAGCGCAAGATGTTCCGCACTCCCGACCACTATGGCTATTTCAATGCAACAGGCTACATTACCGACAAATTTAACCTCTCACTCTTCGGCAACTACACAGGTCGTATGCTTGTTCAACACAACGCAGGTTACATCGCCGCCGACCGAGATGAACTCACACCGCGATTCCTTGACATGGGTCTGCAACTTTCATACACTTTCCGCCTTACCGATATTATATCTATGGAACTGAATGGTGGTGTTAAGAACATCCTCGACCACTTCCAGAACGACATCGACAAGGGCGCGTTCCGCGACTCTGTATATATATATGGGCCCTCAATGCCCAGATGCTATTTTGTGGGATTGAAGTTTACGATGTAATTCAACAACAAAAAACTCTCGGAATTATAAATTTCGAGAGTTTTTTATATATCTTTACATCTGCATGAAGAAGATTCTATATTTTATACTCAATTTGTGTATCCAATTAAAAACTCATCATCATGAAAAAAGTTTTGATAATCATGGCATGGATTCTTTGTAGCATAGTTTTGCTCGCAATTATCGGAGGCGGATATCTCATATATAAAGTAAACACCCAACTACATAACGGTGGCAAAATCGTAGAATGGAGTGAAAACAACGGTCGCGAGTTGCTAAATCTGCAATACGGAGAGCAGGCACGCAACAACTACGATCTCTATATTCCTAAAGTCGGAAAGCCTAATGCGTTGATGCTATTCATTCATGGCGGGTCATGGATCTCTGGCCAAAAAGAAGATATTGCATATGAGGCTCGCAGATATGCTCAACATGGATACATAACAGCCACCATGAATTATTCACGCCTTGGCACCGATACTATTAACTCACAGACATTCGACAAGCCTAGCATATTCAGCATGATGAGCGAGATAACGATGGTAATAACTGCCATAAAAAACAAATGTGCGGAAATGGGATATAATCTCACTCAGATGGCCATAGGCGGGTACTCGGCAGGCGGCCATTTAGCCATGTTATACGCAACGAAGCACAATAACGATTCTCCACTTCCTATAAAGTTTCAAATAAGTTGGGTGGGGCCATCAGATATGAATTCGCTATTTCCATCAGATGCAATTATCACCGCCATAACTACAACTGAGTCTGAACAAGAATCGGCAAGTCAAAAAGGGGCGATGAACTATATTCACAACATTATAGGACATGAGATTGAAATAAACAACCTGACCAAAGAACATCTCGACAGTTTGAAGAGCAACATTTCACCTATTGATTACGTAAATACAACCACTCCTCCCGCAATACTTGCATATGGTGCTATTGATAAGTTGGTGAATGCAGAACATGGACGACAGATCTCTTCTACCCTGAGCAAAAATGGCATTGAAAACAAATTATTTGTATTTCCCAACTCTGGCCATGAATTAGGCAACGACACAGAATACACTCTTATGGTAGAGAAAGCTATACTGGAATTCTGTACAAATTATTTCGAATAAAATCGTATAATTCAAAATAATTAGCAAACCAGCTCGTTTATATTATGACCACGAAAAATCATACTACAAGTAATCTTATATTAACTTTGCAATGAGCAAAATCACGCTTCCGATTCATATGAAACATTACATCATATATATTCTACTGTTATCCGTGCTGTCTTCATGCCACAGCGGGGTTAAGATTGACGTTCAGGGTCGATTGGTAGAGAATGCGGCAAGCATGGTTTATCTGGTGGTCCAAAATAATGCAATCGACACCCTTGCATCGGCAGAGGTTGCCGCCGACAACACCTTCCATCTAAAGACTAAGGTCGATTTCCCCACCACTGCATTTCTATGTGACGACAACGGCAACGCCTTGACAGTCCTGCTCACCGAGCCGAGTGAGCTGCGCCTGCGCCCGCTTGCAGATGGCGGGTATATAGCTGAGGGAGGCCCCATAAACGACAAATATAACCTGATTATGATGCGTCTTTCGGATTTGGCACGCCAAGTATCAGCCATCGATGCCGAATCGGAAAATGCCCAGGAGGAATATGAGTCGCTATCCGCCAATTACATGCAGACGCTCTCGACCGGAGTAAGCGACAACCTCGACAATATTGCAGGCGTTGAGCTATTTATCTCACAGGAGAGTCGTAGCATGAACGCCGAGGATATGAGGGTACGATTCAATCAATTCTCTCCCGAGATGCAAAGCCTGCCGGCGATGCGCAAATTATCGGAATACATTGATGCATACTCCCGAAGCGAGGTGGGTAATCAATTTATAGATCTTGAACTAGAGAACATCACAGGCGATAAAATCAATCTTTCGGATATTTGCGGTAAAGGTCGATGGGTATTGCTTGATTTTTGGGCCACATGGTGCGCACCATGCCTAGAAACTATGCCGGCCCTACAAGAGATGTATCAGAAATACGCATTGCAAGGATTTGAGATTGTGGGTATCTCTCTTGATCGCAACCCCGACCGCTGGCGCGAGTACATCACCCTCAACAAGATTTTGTGGACCAATATTCTGGACAAACCTTACGAGGATAAGAATTCTGCCTCTGCCCAATATGGCGTGCAGATGATTCCCTGCAACTTCGTAATATCACCTGACGGCGAGATAGTGGCACGCGACCTGACCATTGACGAACTGCACCACAAGCTGGAAGAGATTTTCGGCAATTAACACACATGCATATTTTGTATTTTAATGCTGGGGCTCAGTAACTTACCACATACATACATCAAAAAAAGTAAAAAAACTCGAAAAAGATTTGCACAAAACAAAAATCTGCCGTATATTTGCACTCGCAATCAGCAAATGGCTCCGTAGCTCAACTGAATAGAGTACTTGACTACGGATCAAGCGGTTACAGGTTTGAATCCTGTCGGAGTCACTTGATTATCAGGCAGTTATCAGAAATGATGACTGCTTTTTTTGTGTCTATTTTTGAGCATTTCGGGTAGTTTTAGAGGCATTTGTGTAAACCAATGTGTAAACCGAAAATCACGATGAATACAACAATCGAAGCGGTACTCTACACATCCAAAAAATTATCTAACGGTCTGCATCCATTGATGTTACGACTAACAAAGAATCGCAAACGCAAGTATATCAGTCTTCACATCTCTCTTTCTTTAGAGCACTGGGATGCCGAAAAGTGTAAACCGAAACGCAATTGTCCTAACCGAGAGCAAGTAGAGAGGCTCATCCGCACCAAGATTGAGGAACTGCAGAGCCAAGTGATGGAGTTCAAAACATCAGATAAGGAGTACACGCTCCACACACTTATCGACAAATCCTCCAAGCAACCATCCAAAGTAACCGTAGGCGAATATCTTGACACCTATATTGATATGTTACAACGTGCAGGAAGAATCGGCAATGCCGATACATTTATCCATCTCCGAACAGCCCTCACAAAGTGTTTTGGCTCTCTCGATTTCTATTTTAGCGATATTGATGTGGCGTGGCTTAAAAGGTTGGAAAGCTGGTTTCGCCTAACAGCTCACTTATCAGAAAACTCTATTGGCATACGCTTCCGTTCTCTGCGAGCACTCTATAATCAAGCGATAGAGGAGGGCATCGCCAAGCGCACAAACTACCCATTCGACGCATTTAAGGTTAGTCAGTTTAAGGAATCGACAGCCAAACGAGCACTAACAAAGGAACAGATACGGCAAATTATGGAATTGGATGTAAGGGCATTGTCGAAGTACCCGAAGCCATTTATGCAGTTAAGTAAGGATCTGTTTCTGTTTAGCTATCTCGGTTGCGGGATAAACCTTACGGATATGTTACATCTGCGCTATCGAGATATTTTCGATGGGCGTGTAACCTATCATAGGCAAAAAACGGGGAAACTGATTTCGTTTCATCTGCAACCGTTGGCGGTGGATATTCTACGCAGGTATTACCAAGAGACTCACATCCCCGATGATTATATCTTTCCCGTATTGAAACGCAAAGTCCATATCACTGCAACACAACAATACGGTAGGGTCAAACGTGTAACACGACTAATCAATCGCTATCTCAAAGTCATTGGAGAGCATCTAAACCTCCCAATACCCCTCACAACCTATGTGGCTCGATACTCCTACGCAACCGTTCTCAAAAGGTCGGGAGTATCTACCTCCATCATCAGCGAGTCTCTCGGCCATAGCTCCGAAAAGATAACTCAAATCTACTTGGACTCTTTCGAGAACTCGCAGATTGACGAGGCGATGAAACATCTGCTGTGATGGAACACTTACTGCGGACAGACATTCGCAAAGGGGCTTAATTTAGACCCCTTTGCAATGTTTGTCCTTTTTTATTATATTTGAGAAAAATATACGACTATGAATGATAAGGCTTGGGAAGTCGAGGTAGACTCTGAACAATATTTAAAAGTGCGAAATCATCTTATCGAATTCTTCGGTATAGGAGATAAAGAGTTTAAATATACCTCGTTTAAAAATATCCCTGCTCCTAAAAAATTATCTATTTATACACACAGCAATGATAATATTCGCAGTATCAGGTTTCTATTTACGGATGACAAACATATAGAAAAATTGTTAGCCCCGATAACCGAAGAAACATTTTACGAAATCATATGGACAATGTTATTCGTGGGACATTGGCTTATTGAATCGCAGATACTTAGTATTGATTACGAAAACGACCCCGATCCAGAAATTTTCTATCACGATAAAATATACAAAGAACTTCTTTTGCTTTATAAGTTATGCTTTGCGATGCCTTACAGGAGGTTTGATAGTAATCCTATAAAGATAAGCATCTCGGGTGATGAAGATTATAGCCGTACAGAAACATTTAACAATTTTGACAACCATATATTAAGATGTGCGATTGGCGAATATTGCAAGAAACATCTACCCAACATAAAGTCTGTCAAGGACGCAAATAACGCATTGAGGCTTTTAATTCCAAAAAGTGGACGTAAGCAATCATCTCCATATGTTTTTCCTATAATATACGGGACATATCGTTTACTAAAATCGCTTACTAAGGATAAAAAAGTGGCTAGTACTGCTATTTGCAAGGTTATTGGCAGATACCTTCTATTTTTAGGTCTAGTAACAGAAGATTATGCAGACCCCGAAAATATCTGTGGAATCATTAAGTACCTCCTCAAACAAGAGGCAAAGCCATATCTGCCTGGAATTAAGCATACTGACCTTAAAAAGAAATTCAAACTATATGCAGATATTTATACTACAAGATAAAACCGAAATAATTAACTGAATTTTGGGCAGTAATTATTCCTTTTTTGCCAAATTTTAATACCATACCTTTGCTCTCGCAATCCTTAACAGAGCGGCCGCTGACGGATTGTGGGATATGCTGTGATGCCCAAAAACACAGCTAATTAAAATTGTTTTAACATGGCAAAGGAGATAAAAATTGCCCAAGGTCAGCACTTGGCTGACGTGATGGATCAGATTCCATCGAACGTGATACTAAATAAGGTTATCACTGGTTGTGGAGCGACGACGCTCGAAATCAACGCGGCTCGCAACTCAATTATTATCGAGCCTAATGTACCTGTGATTGTAGGTAAGGCCACAAAGCATCCTAATGTATTTCCCGTGTACGAGAAGGTTACATTCGAGGATGTAGAAGCATACCTACAAAAGCAGATTGATGGCTATCGTAAGATAGTTACCACCCCTGAGGGTTATGACAAAAAGGTAAAACCCGCATTATCAAAACACATCAAGAACTACAAGGAATCTTTTTTCTTGCTTTTTGACGAGTGTGAGAAGATTATACAAGATGTAGATTATCGTGGCGATATATATCTGCCTGTGGACGATTTCTTCTCATTCTCAAGTAAGGCTATGGTGTCAGCCACACCAATCATTCCTCGTGACCCACGTTTTGAAGAGCAGGGATTTACTATCTGTAAGGTTATGCCTGATTATGATTTTAGGCACAAGGTAAACCTCCGTATAACAAATAATACGGTAGTTATACTGCGCGAACTACTTAAGCATCGCAAATCGGAGATATGTATCTTTATCAATTCTACGGATACTATTCATCGTATCATTAGAACTCTCGGGCTGCAAGATAATTGTAAAGTATTCTGCAGTGAAAAGAGTGTTAAGAAATTACGCGCGCAAGGCTTTATGAATGCAGAGCAGAACCTACAAGATTTGGCTGATGTCAACTTTTTTACAAGCCGCTTCTATTCAGCGGTAGATATTGAGTTGGAGTATAAACCAACCGTTGTACTCCTAACGGACGTAATACACGCGCCGTTTTCGTCTATTGACCCTGCGACAGAGGTCATTCAGGCTATTGGACGTTTTCGACAAGGCGTAAAAGATGTTTGGCATATATCAAACACGAATCCTGGAATGCCATACTATTCTGGAAGTCAATTGGAAGCTAAACTTCAATCACAAGAAAACGTATACTTACAGGTCGCGCGTATCGCTCCTCAAAATGGGTGGGAACACGATGCTAAACAAAATGCCTTAAATGGAATGCCATACAAGAGGTTTGTAACAACATCTGGTAACAAAAATTATTTTATGTGGGATAATGCTCACGATGATGAACGTATTAAGTATTATTACACTAATGCGTCAAGGTTAATTGAGGCATACAATAGAGCGCCACTGATCGTAAATACGAAAGAGTGGTATAGAACCCTTACCGACTCTGATCGTTTACACCGTGAGTCGGAAGCCATTACAAAACCAAAGCGTTGGCAAACGGTTATTGAGCAAGTGCAAAGACTAACAGATAGCAACGATGGTAAAATTCCAGAAGAGAGTATTACCAACGAGTTAGGAGAGCAGTTTAAGGATATGGTACACGCTATTCGCGTCATTGGCCCTAAAAGAATAGAGATCCTTAAATATAACGACAGACAAATCGCCGACGAAGTTAAAAAGATAGAGCACTTTTCTCTTGTTAGAAAAGAGTTGAAAGATTCTGTATACGAACTCTACACTGAGGGGATGACTGAAAAAGTAGATGAAATCAACACTATGATGAAGGTACTACTTGAGGAAAATAGAATTGTTCCCATTGGCAGGGTTGACAGGAGGTATATTGAATTATTCTTCGATATAGAAGATGCTAAGATTAAAGGTGTACGTTATTTTAAGTTAATACACAGAAAGTTGAAATAGCAACTGTCTCGCTGTTTTTGGACAGACTTTTGCAAAAGGTCTAATTTGAGGCCCTTTGTGGAAGTCTGTCTTTTTTCGCTACGCTCGGAGGCTACCTATTTTCATATTGATAACCAAAGGCATACACCTGTGTCAATCATATAGACAAACATTTTCCCTAGCCCCTAAAATAGCAAAAATGGGAAAGTTTGTCCACCGCAAATTACTTAATAACCTCCCACTCTCCACTTCGGGTTGAACCTATGCGCCTTATGATGCCCTCCTTTGAGAGTTTCTGCAAATGATACTTTACGCCATCAGGTGATACTCCAATAATTTGGGCTAACTCATTACGGGTAATTTGGGGACTGCGTTGCAACTCACGTAAGATTCTCTCTTGAGTAGATAATATCGGTTGCTCTTGGGGTGATACAACCTCGGCAATAACGCCCAAGATAAACTCGATAAACGGAGTGCAACCATCTACGCCACCACTAACCGCAATGGCACGATAATACTCCTGCTGATGCTTATATACAATATTCTCTATCGGCAGATTCTTGAATATCTCTCGCCAACGGCTCAATATCAAAGTCTGCCACAATCTACCTGTACGGCCATTCCCGTCTGCAAATGGGTGGATAAACTCAAACTCGTAATGGAATACGCAACTCGCAATCAAAGGGTGTTCATCGGTATTTGCCAGCCACTCAAATAGGTCATTTATAAGATACGGCACTCTATCAGCATCGGGGGCATAGTGGATAATCTGCTCTCCTGCCACAACACCCGCTCCTCCTTTTCGGAATCGACCTGCATCATCTATCAGTCCTGCTTCCATAGTAGCGTGAGCTTTTAACAGATCATCGACCTTATATGGATTAAGCGTATCCAACAATTCGTAAGCCTTGATAGCATTACGCACCTCTTGTACCTCATTTATTGGAGCTACCACAAGTTTACCATCTAATACCGCAGTAATCTGCTCTGTTGAAAGTGTATTTCCCTCGATAGCCAAAGTCCCTTTGATGGTCTTTATACGATTTACTCTGTGAAGTCGTAAATCTTCGTGAGCATATGCATAACTACCCACAGCCTCGCTAATCTGCGAGACAAGATTAGTAATCTTGGGGGTTATTTTATATGGAGGTTGATATGCCATAGCGCAATTGTTTCTGCAAAGATATAGATTTTTCTCTATTTGGGTAGGATTTGGGTAAATAATTCGGGTAGGACTGCCCATATTACTACCTTTAATCGGCAAACTTTATTTGTTCAAACGAGTTATTTGCATATATTTTGCCGTTATCGGCAAACTTTTGGGGTTATATATTCTGTGCATACACAGCCACTCCCCCAATCACCCCTCCCCATAGTTTGATTAGGAAGGGGTTTTCTGTTGCGGTTTTCTGGCGAGATTTTGCCATAGATTTTTCCGAAAACGATTGCCGCAGACTATAAAACCACTCAACTCACTAAGACGTAACATCGGTTGTTAGTTATTGTATGTTTAACCATTTAATTGTTTTTGTATTATGCAGTTACGACAATCAATGCGCCGAGCAGCGAAGATGCGCTTGGCTCTGGCTGGTGCGAGTGGCAGCGGCAAGACCTACTCATCACTTCTTATCGCCTATGGTATGACGGGCGACTGGTCGAAAATCGCAGTTATCGACTCCGAGAATTGCTCAGCCGACCTCTATGCTCACTTGGGCAATTATCAAGTCCTTACGCTTGATAATTTTGCTCCCGAGACCTACATCGAGGCTATCTCCATTTGCGAGCAGGCGGGAGCAGAAGTTATCATCATCGACAGCATCTCGCATTGCTGGGATTACCTATTGGACTACCACGCTAACCTTCAAGGCAACTCTTTTGCGAATTGGGCAAAGGTTACGCCTCGACAGAATGCCTTTATTCAGCGTATCCTAACATCATCGGCTCATATTATCTGCACTATGCGCTCCAAGCAGGATTATGTTCTCTCGGACAAGAATGGTAAAATGGTGCCAGAGAAAGTAGGCCTAAAAGCCGTACAGCGCGATAATGTGGATTATGAGTTTACGGCAGTATTGGATATAGCGATGAATCACAAAGCCACAACATCAAAAGACCGTACGGGGCTATTTACTGGGAAACCAGAGTTTGTGATTACTCCACAAGTTGGTCAAGCCATTCTGCGTTGGTGTAACCTCTCTACTAATGTTCAACCTCAAAACTCTATGCCTTATGTACAACACAGCCCTGCAGCCTAATCAAGACTTTGCAACATCGGCACTAACCATATGGCACGATGTAGCACAGCAACAAACAGAGAATAGAGTGATTCCTCTATCTACAAGCAATACCCTCCATTCTCGCCACTTTATCGAGGCTAACACCAAATCCGTAGATATATCTCACCTGCGAGAGGATTGTATTGTTCCCGTATTCTCAAAAGATAACGAGCTTACTATATCACATCAGATGTTTATCGAAACCATATTAGGTGCTGCATACCGTATGTTCCCCAATGAGGCGATAGATGCTCCCGATATTGTCGTATCGCATATAATCAAGGGCAGAATACCCGAAGCCATTCACAAGCCCGTATCGCAGTTATTGGAAAGCGATAAGACTATCTACTATGAGCGTATGGCTTTCTGCTTTGAGATTCCTACTATACATGAGGATGTGGCGGGCAACAGACTTAATCTTTCGATTGGAGGAGTGAGAGCCTATAACCACGAAAATCTCTATTCGCGTAAGACTATGGAGCGATTCAAAGTGTTTATCGGATTCAAGAATCTTGTGTGTTGCAATCTGTGTGTTTCGACAGATGGATTAAAGAGTGATATGCGAGTTATGAGCGTGCAGGAGTTGTTCGAGCAGTCTTTGGGATTGTTTCAGCAGTATGATGCGCAACAACATCTAACTCAAATGAGCCAATTGCAAAATCAATCGCTAACCGAACATCAATTTGCACAGTTGATAGGCAAGACGAGATTGTATCAGTTTCTGCCACCAAAGGAGAGAAAGGCACTACCTGCGATGGAGTTTACCGATAGCCATATCAATGCCATAGCGAGAGCCTACTACGCTGATGAGAATTTCGGACGAGTGGATACGGCAAGTGATATTGACCTTTGGCGAGTTTATAATCTCTTCACGGGAGCAAACAAATCGAGTTACATTGATACGTTCCTCGACCGTTCGCTCAATGCCACAAACCTTGTCACTGGCATAGGCAGAGCATTGGATGGAGATAGCGAATACGCTTGGTTTATCGAGTAAGCACGCTACTCTACTCATCGGACAGACTTTCCCCGAAGCCCTATTAAATCAGCTTCTCGGAAAGTTTGTCCACGAGTGGAGTATCCTGCAATAGTCTGTCCGTAAGTCTTTACTAGCGTGGAAGATTACAAGTTTTCCCGAATAAAATAAATATTGCAAATTACATTGGTTATCTGCAACATACCGTAATCAATATTTATCCAATCTAAAAAGAACAAAATTCAACTTCAATGGCAATGGCTATTGCGAAAGAAGATTGTTTTGTAGAACTTTGTGATACAAAAATAACTACAATACCCCTAATGAGTGTTGCTCTTTCCGAAAAGTTTACTAATTTTGTGGTGTTGAGCAATCAACTGACATATTATTAGTGAAAGTGTTTCGCTAACCTTGAGTAGAAATCTGGTAAATTTCATCGAGAACAAGGAAGCTGCAACACTCATATCTTGTATCCGTATGTTATGTCGGCACACTCTGTGCCTACCTCATACTGTACAAGTGTGGGGTATTGTTTATTTGTTCTCAGGCTTACCAGAGCCCCTACTCAGATAAACGAACGACTCCACACT
Source organism: Alistipes sp. (assembly GCA_017935185.1). Classification (GTDB taxonomy): domain Bacteria; phylum Bacteroidota; class Bacteroidia; order Bacteroidales; family Rikenellaceae; genus Alistipes. The sequence goes on from JAGBIC010000018.1 coordinate 36,489, forward strand.
TTCTATTTTTATACCCCGTCACATAGGAGCCGAGTGGCAAGGAAATATTTTTAATTATATGCAAGACAATATTATTACCCCTCAAAACCTATGGGCGATGATGCTAAAATACAAACATCTCTTAGGCTATCAATACGGCTTCACCATTCCATTTCTCATCGGAGCATATAAAAAGAGAGGATTTTTAAATGATGTGGATTTGACAAGTTCATCGTGTATAAAATATGTATTAGAGATGGTATTGAGATTCTCATCAACAGAGAATCCTGTTAAGATATTCGAGTGTGATACTTTAAGTAATGAATTGGTATTTCAATATTTATCAACAAGAGTAGCTCCTTTCTATGTTCAACACCTTAAGGATTATCATCCAAATATAATGGGTAAGATATATTGGAATAAGAAAAATGCTGAAATTACAAATAATAACCTTGATTCGTTGGTTGAGTTTTTATGGAATAAACCTGCAAAGCGTGGAGATAAAACATATGGAGATCTCATATCTAATGGAGAATTTAGTTGTGAATTTGGAGTGTGGAAAGACTATTCCCCGCATGAAAAAAAATTTATTGACAATATACACATATTAGAGGCTATAACTAATTTAAATAACTTATAACACAAACAACTATGAAAAAACTATTTTTCATTGCAGCTACGGTCTGCACAATTTTGTCTTCTTGTTCTAAAGGTGAGGAGCCAACAATTAATCCTACTCCAGAACCAACTCCTGAAGCACAGGTAAAGATTCCTATCAATCTCTCTATTGGCAACTACACCCGTGCCAATGATACCGCATTTGAGAATGGAGACAAGGTTGGTATCTACGTTGTGAACTACAACGGCTCTACAGCAGGAACTCTTGCGGCATCTGGCAACCACGTCAACAATATGCAGTTCTCTTTCGGTGGTTCTGCGTGGACTCCCGCATCTGCTATCTATTGGAAGGATCAAACCACTCACACAGATTTCTACGCTTACTATCCGTACAGTGCATCTGCAAGCACATCGGCTCATTCATTCTCTGTACAGACTGACCAGAGCACCGAGGCAAACTATTTTGCAAGCGATTTCTTGTGGGGTAAAGCGGCTAACGTGGCTCCTACTGCAGAGCCCGTTGCTATTACCACAAACCACTCATTCAGCAATATTCTAATTTATTTGGAGGCAGGCAATGGCTTTACAGCAGAGACTTTGGCAGCAGCAACCAAGTCTGTTACAATCAAGAATGTCAAGACCTCTGCAACCATCAACCTCGCAACAGGTGTAGCCACTGCAACGGGTGACGTAGCAGCCGTTACCCCGTGGAATGTAGGCGAGTACTATCGTGCGATGATCGTTCCTCAGACAGTAGCCGATGGCACAGACCTCATCACTGTTAATGTGGATGGCGTAGATTATACTCTCGCATCAGGTGCGACATTCGTAGCCAACAAGCAGCACAAGTTCACCGTAACAGTCAATAAGTCAGCAGGAGGCGTTGATATTGGTATCGGCGGCTGGGATACTGACGACAATGAATATGGTGGTTCGGCAGAATAACTCCAATCCTATGAAACGTATTTACGAGGAACCCCAAATCGAAATACTCTGCATCAGAGTTGAGCAAGGCTTTGCCCAATCGAATGGAGTAGAGATGGATGTAAATGGATGGGGAACCGAGGACTTCGGCGGTACAGCTGAATAATACACAAGAAGATGAAAATACAAAAATTATCAATCCTTTGTTTTATGGCAGTCGCATTGAGTGGCTGCCATACAGACGATGACTTTATCGCTCCCGAGGTTGATACCTCTTTGCCGATACAGTTGTTTAATGAGATTGTTCAAGTGCCAACAACGCGCGTGAACGATGAGGGCTTCTGCGACGGTGATGCCGTAGGTATCTATGTCGTGAACTTTGAGAATGGCTCAAGTGGTACTATGCAGGTCGAGGGCAACCAAGCCGATAACGTGAAGTATATCTACGATGAGGCAAATTTAAAGTGGACACCTGAGCAGGATGTGTATTTCCGTGACCGTAATACCCACGTTGATATTTACGGATACTATCCCTACGCTAATCCCGCATCTATTGGCGCATATCCTTTCGAGGTGCAGAAAGACCAATCTACTGCCGCAACCAATGGTGCGCTGGGTGGCTATGAGGCATCAGATTTTCTGTGGGGTAAGGCAGCCGATATTACGCCTACGGCTTCACGCATCAACCTCAAATTCAACCACCGTATGGCTGGCGTGCAGATTACTCTTGTCGAGGGTACAGGTTGGGACGAAGGCGAATGGGAGCAGATTGACAAGGCTGCTCTTGTGGTCAACACCAAGCGCAAGGCGGTTATCGACCTTGCGACGGGCGAGGTTGCTGCTACTGGCGATGTACCTACTACGGGTACTGTCCCCTACAAGAGTGGCGAAGATTTCCGCGCAGTAGTTGTTCCACAGACAGTAGCGGCTGGCAGTGCTATCTTCTCGCTCACAGTCGATGGAGTTCCCTATTCTTATAAACATAAGGTAGAAGACACATACAGCGATTTTGAATACATCTCGGGGAAGCTCCACAAATTCTCTATTAAAGTATCGAAGAAGAGCCAGAACGGTGTGGAGTTTGAGTTGTTGAGCAATAGCATCACTGCGTGGGAGACCGACAACACTTCACACGATGCATCAACACGCGAGTATATTATCGTTGATGTGCCCGAGGCAAATGCCAGCTCAAGTGCTCTTGCTGCTGCCATTGAGGCTGCGGGCTATGACTACACCGAGGTTAAGAACTTGAAGGTTACGGGTTATATCAATAATCGCGATTTCGCTTTTATGCGTGATGATATGACCAAATTGCAGTCGCTAAATCTGAAGGATGTAACAATCGCTGCAAACGGATCATCATATCCTGCTAATGAAATTCCTTATAATGCTTTTCAAGGTAAAAAGACACTTGTCCGTTTTGTATTTCCTGATAATATTACATCAATTGGCACTGCTGCATTCTCGAGTTCCAGCATCACAGGCTCACTTATTATTCCAAATGGAGTAACCGAGATAGGCATGCAAGCTTTTTATATCTGCTCTGGTCTTAATGGCACTCTTACTCTACCAAAAAATTTAGTTATAATTGGGCAGTATGCGTTCTGCAATTGTAAAAACCTTAATGGTTCTCTAAATATTCCCGAATCAGTTGTATATATTGGAAATACAGCTTTTAGTAGTTGTGGCTTTACAGGCAATCTTACTCTACCTGAAGGGCTGGAGGAGCTGGAGTCGAGGGCATTTAATTTATGCTCAGGACTTACTGGCTCATTAACTATTCCCAATAAGATTACCTCGGTGCCAGCAAGTTGCTTTGCCGGCTGTGGTTTTGATGGACATCTTACTTTACCTTCGGGGTTGGTTACTATTGAGAATGAGGCATTTGGCTCTTGCAAATTCAAAGGACAACTACATCTGCCCGAAAATGTGTCGGTTATTGGCTCGACGGCGTTTGCAGGGAATCAATTTGGCGGAGAACTTATTCTTCCTGCTGAGCTGGCCTCAATTGGCTCTGATGCATTTAGGTCTTGCTCTCGCCTTACGGGAGTGGTAGAGATTCCTAACGATATTATTTCACTGCCAGAGGACGTATTTAGTAACTGTAAGCAGTTGCAGGGTGTTATTCTACCTCGCACTATGGAGAATATTGGTGCAAATGCATTCCAAAACTGCTATCAGTTGAATTCTATCACTTGCAAGGCAACAACTCCTCCTACGGTGGCATCTACCGCTTTCAATGGAGTAGCAAAGGATAACTTTACTGTGGAGGTACCCGAGGCAGCCGTTGCGGAGTACTCAACAGCTCCCGTATGGAAGGAGTTTAAGCGCTTTGCGGCGCACCGCGACTTCTCTATCTCGCGCAACTTGTTCCGCACGCTCAATGCCAGCGACAGCAAGACTCTCGTTTTGCGTGCCGAGGCTGGTGCAGCGTGGACAGTGGAGGCTCCCGAATGGATTACCGTAACGCCATCAAGCGGCGTAGGTAAAACAGAGGTAACAGTTACGGTAAACGAAATGGCTGCGGGTGATGTCGGCACATTTGATGTTACATCTTACACCACAAGCGGCTCAACCACTACAACCCAATACGCTGGTCGTTCGGGAAAGGTCGTGTTCCACCTCACAGGCAAGGACTACACCTCGACAACAACCGTTGAGCAGTACAACTATGAGCACTACGACGGCAAGGTGATAACAAACCAGACCGCAAGCGAGGGTAACGGAGTGAACATTGTCTTTATGGGCGACTGCTTCGATGCACAGGATATTGCAACGGGCAAATATCTCGATGCTGTAAACGAGGCAATAGAACATTTCTTTGCCGTAGAGCCTTACAAATCGTACAAGAAGTACTTCAATATCTACACCGTATTTGGTTTGTCAGCTGATAGTGGCGTTGGTTCAGTAAATACCATTCGCGAGGCAAAGTTCGGCTCACAGTATGGATTGCAGGCTGCTGGTTCGGTAGGTGTGGATGAGACAATCTGCTTCGAGTATGCTTGCAAAGTACCAACTGTAACGGAGGATAACATCTGCCAGACCCCTATTGTGTTGATTGAGAACACCACCGACTATGACGGAATTACCTATATGTGGGGTGACGGCTCGGCTATTGCGCTCTGCCCGATGAGCGAGGACGAGTATCCATACGATTATCGTGGTATCGTACAGCACGAGGCGGGTGGCCACGCATTTGGTAAGTTGGGCGATGAGTATATCTATCACAACGCATTTATTCAGACTTGTACTTGTAACTGCTGTGAACACGTGGAGGAGTTCAATAGAATGAAGTCTTACGGATTCTATGATAACCTCTCGCTTTCGGGCAATATGTATGAGGTGCCTTGGAGTCATATGATTTTTGACCCGCAATTCTCAGGTACAGTGGATATTTACGAGGGCGGATTCTTCCACACTCGCGGAGTATTCCGCTCGGAGTCAAACTCTTGTATGAACAATAATGTGCCTTACTTCTCTGCTATTTCGCGTGAGGCTATAGTAAAGCGCATAATGCAATATGCGGGCCTGACTTACTCTTACGATACGTTCAAGGCAAACGATATTCCGTTAGCAACCGAAGAGGCCGCAGCAATGGTTTCAACTCGTTCGAAGAGCGGAGTACCATACGCGGCTAAGGGACAGTCAGCACCCGTATTTATGGGCGAGAAGCCAAACTTCAAGAAGTCTAACAACTAATCAAAGGAGGAAAACTATGAAAAAGAATATTTTGATTTTGGCGGTTGCAACTCTTTTGATGACAAGTTGCAGTAAAAATGAAGAGATAATTGCACCAGAGGAGAGTGTGATGCAGATTACAGCCACGCACCCGTCGGCAACACGAGCAACAGCAACAGGTTTTGAGTCTGGCAACAAGATTGGTGTATATGTGACCGACTATACAGGGGACGTAGCCTCTCCTTTGCAAATTTCGGGTAACTGGGCAAACAACGTAGCAACCACTTATGATGGCTCAGCGTGGAGTACAGCAAAAAAGATTTTTTGGAGCGAGAACAAGATGGATGTATATGGGTACTATCCCTATATGACACCCACTTCGATTGATTTGCAACCATTCGCTGTGGCTCTCGATCAATCGACAGAGGGAACAGATAGCGAGTTGGGAGGATATGAAGCATCTGACTTTCTTTGGGCAAAGGCTACGGGCGTATCACAAGCTGACGAAACCGTTGCGTTGGAATTTAAGCACAGTTGCTCAAAACTGATTGTGAAGTTAGTTAAGGGCGACGACTATGATGGAGACTTCCCTACTTCGGCTTCGTTATATATCCACAATGTGGTGCCAACGGCTACGATTGATTTTACGATTGGAGCAGTGGTAAAGGATATTTTCGGAGAGCCTACAACTATCAAGGCTCGCAAGGTGGCAGACGATACGTACGAGGCTATTATCATTCCCCAGCGAGTAACATCTCGTCGCCCATTTATTGAGTTGATTGCTGGCAACATCTCGTATCTATTGGAAGATACTTTCTACTTCAAAGCGGGAGTTCAGCATACCATCTCGCTAACCATTAACTCTAACCCCGATCAAATCCACGTGGATATTGGCGGCGAAGTTGAAGGAGGCTGGTAAAAGCGATAAATACTCGATTAACCTCTCGAGAGTATCGGGAGGTTTTTTACTGATTTTCAGCGACATAAATTTGCATTTTACAAGAAAATATTGTATATTTGTAATCGGAATCTGGTGCTAAAAAAGGCTTGTGTATCATCAGTTTTTAGCCTCATTAACACCGTATTCCTTCTTTAATCGGCATTATTCAGGCCTCGCAGAGAACTCCAACTTTGCGAGGTCTGTTGTTTTTATGGAGTTGGTTAGGGTAACTATTTGATAACCATATGGAGATCACAAATTGTGACCTCAAACGCAGAGTGTGGTAAGCGTTCATTGATGCCTTATCCGATTGGATATAAGAAATAGAGAGGACAAACTTTTCCGAAGGGTCGAAATTTAAGCCCTTCGAAGAAGTCTGTCCACAGAATCACTAAGACAAACCACTAATATTTAATCTAATGAGTTAATAACTCATATAAATTTATTGTTTAACCCAACATTGAATTTACGCAGATGTGTAAACCAACGTGTAAACCACTCGTAATGCACTCTTAAAATCAAGACATATCTTCAGTCAAGACAATCTCTGTAACACGCTGTTAGACAGCCGTATATTTGCACTCGCAATCAGCAAATGGCTCCGTAGCTCAACTGAATAGAGTACTTGACTACGGATCAAGCGGTTACAGGTTTGAATCCTGTCGGAGTCACGATTTCTAATTGTAAATCAGGCGGTTACCCAAAAGGTGACCGCTTTTTTTGTGTCTATTTTTGAGCATTTCGGGTAGTTTTAGAAGCATTTGTTTAAACCAATGTTTAAACCGAGAACACAATGGCGAAAAACTTCTGAAACAATATATTATCCAAAATCCCCTTAAAAATTTTATCGTATAGAACTCTGCGTCTATTATTTTTTTTATCTTTGTAAGAGCTGGAATACTTTTATAAAATTTCCACAAGTACTAACCTATAACTACACATCGTATGGCAAATACCACCAACTCCTCAGCACAAAGCTATTGGAGAGCCCTGCTTATGACAGGCTGTCTATTTTTCATTTTCGGATTTGTTTCTTGGGTCAATTCGATCTTGATTCCATATTTCCGCATCGCCTGCGATTTGAAGAATGAATTGCAGAGTTACTTGGTGGCTTTCGCATTCTACATTGCCTACTTTGTGATGACTATTCCGGCATCAATGATGCTCAACCGTATTGGATTTAAACGTGGAGTGAAATATGGTCTATGGATTATGGCCACCGGAGCATTTCTCTTTACCCCTGCAGCTCTAACTCGCACTTACGGACTCTTCTTGTTGGCTCTCTTCACATTGGGCACTGGACTCGCCATCTTACAAACTGCAGCCAATCCATTTGTTACTATAATTGGCCCTATCGAGAGTGCTGCTCGACGCATCAGCATAATGGGTATATGCAATAAATTTGCAGGCATAGTATCGCCACTTATCTTCTCTGCACTAGTCATTCGCCAAAGCGACAAGATAATTATGGAACAGGTCGGCAACGGTACACTTGTCGGTGCTGCCAAGGAGGCAGCTTTGGATCAGCTCATTTCTGGTGTAATTATACCATATATATGTTTGGGTATATTACTCTTTGCCTTCGGTATAATATTCTACAAATCATCGATTCCCGATATTAATCCCACAAAGGATAATGCCTCGATCGAAGAGGAAAACAACGGTCGCACAAGCATTCTATCATACCCTTATCTGATTTTGGGTGCAATTGCGATGTTCTGTCACACAGGTTCGCAGGTTATCTCTATTGATACCAGTATCAGATATGCCGCTACGATGGGCGTGACACTCGACGAGGCGAAAATCCTTCCTTCGCTCACGTTAGCCTGCATACTGATTGGATACGTGTGTGGAATCGCGCTAATTCCCAAATACCTAAGCCAGCAGAAGGCCTTGTTGGGTTGTACCACCTTGGGACTTATTCTATCGTTGGGAGTTATCTTCATTTCTGGCGATGTTACCATATTTGGTCTTCACACCGACATGTCGCTTTGGTGCTTGGTGCTACTTGGTATCCCCAATTCGTTGATTTACGCAGGTATTTGGCCGCTTGCCATTCGCAACCTGGGGCGTTTCACCAATATTGGTTCTTCATTGCTGGTTATGGGCTTGTGTGGTAATGCCATACTACCTCTAATCTATGGAGCTATAGCTGACAGAGTGAGTTTCCGTATGGGCTATTGGGTATTGGTTCCTTGTTTCCTATATATGATTTTCTACGCCACCTACGGTCACAAAATCGAGCATTGGAGAAAGAGATAACCAGATAAAACTCACTACACAATGAAACCCATCAAGATAATCGGGGGCAAGGTTATAACCCGAGACGGGCACGAAAATATTACCGTTGTGATTGCCAACGGCAAAATTGACTATGTCGGTTCTCAACCCATCGAAATGCCCGAAGACTCTACCACAATCGATGCCAAAGGAGCGTGGATATCGGCCGGATTTATCGATTTGCACACTCACGGAGCCGGAGGGGCTGATTTTATGGACGGCACAGTCGAAGCCTACGAAAGCGCATTGAAAATGCACGCTGCACACGGCACAACATTGCTATACCCCACCACCCTATCGAGCACAACCGAATCGCTCTACTTAGCCATCGAACAATATCGCAAAGCCAAGCAGGCCAACATCGAGGGGGCTGCTATGGGGGGATTGCATCTGGAAGGCCCATACTTCGCCTATGAGCAGCGCGGAGCGCAAGATGAACGACATCTGCGCAACCCTCAAAAGCAGGAGTATATGGCTCTGCTTGAAGCAGGCAAAGGGGATATTGCTCGTTGGAGCCTTGCTCCTGAACTGGACGGAGCAGCTGAGATGGCAACAGAACTGAGAAAAGCCGGAATATTGATGGCTATGGGACACACAGCAGCAACTTTCGAGGAGTGCCAGAAGGCACATAGGGCTGGATTTACTCATATGACGCACTTCTACTCGTGTATGAGTACCATCACCCGCCGTAACGCGTATCGCTACGCAGGAGTCATCGAATACGGATATTACAACGACGATATCACTATCGAGATTATTGGCGATGGAATTCACGTCCCTGCATCGCTGCTAAATCTCGTCTACAAAATAAAAGGAGCAGAAAATATAGCACTCATTACCGACTCGATGCGTGCTGCCGGAATGCCGGACGGCAAGTATCTGCTCGGCAGCATGGAACAGGGGCAAGAGGTTGTAGTTGAAGATGGGGTGGCAAAATTACTCGATCGCTCGGCATTCGCAGGAAGCGTGGCCACAATGGATAGAGTGGTGCGTACGGTGAGGGATATGACACAGCGACCACTGCCAGAGATTATCCGCTCGGCAACTGAAACACCAGCCCGAATTATGGGATTGGCCAATAGAAAAGGTTCGATTGAAAAGGGATACGATGCCGACATCGTGATTTTCGATGACGATATCAACGTTCGCACAACAATCGTTGACTCAAAGATAGTCTACAACAATAATATATAACACAAATAATAGATATAATGACAAAAGAGTTTACCGCAGATAATCTGCAAGTTAAGATATACCCTTCGCGACAACTTATGGGCGAAGCTGCCGCCACCGAGGCTGCCGCATGCCTGAACAAATTGCTTAGCGAAAAAGAGTGTGTTAATGTTATTTTCGCAGCCGCCCCATCCCAAAACGAGTTCTTGGAGACTCTTGCAATGAAGGATGTTGATTGGTCAAGGGTGAACGCATTTCATATGGACGAGTATATCGGTCTTGCTGCCGATGCCCCGCAAGGGTTTGGCAATTTTCTCCGTCGTGCAATATTCGACAAAGTTCCTTTCCGTACGGTTCACTACCTAAACGGGACTATTGAACCTACCGAGGCGTGCGAGAGCTACACAACTCTGCTTAAAGCGCATCCCACAGATATTGTGTTTATGGGTATCGGCGAAAATGGGCACATAGCATTCAACGACCCTCACGTCGCCGATTTCAACGATCCTCAGATGGTCAAGGTAGTTGATTTGGACCATAAATGTCGCACACAACAGGTAAACGATGGGTGTTTTTCATCGATAGACGATGTACCGACTCATGCCATGACACTCACGATTCCTGCCCTTATGGCAGCTTCTCACCACTTTTGCATCGTACCAGCACCTTCAAAAGCCGAAGCTGTAAAAGCCACTGTCGAGGGCGATATCGACCCTGTATGTCCTGCAAGTATACTACGAAAAAAGGCTGGAGCTAGGCTCTATCTCGATAACGACAGCTCAAAATTATTAGCTCGGAAATAAATATAAACCAACAACACAGCAAAACATATGAAACGAAAATTATTACTTCTTTTCGCCATCGCAATGCTTTGCAGTACAGCCTTTTCTCAGCAAGTCGTGCGCATTGGCATAATCGGATTGGATACATCTCACTCTACAGCATTTACCGAACTCATAAATGGCGGTAAAGAGAGTTGGGCAGAAGGATTCAAAATCGTAGCTGCATACCCCTATGGCTCTCGCACAATCGAATCGAGTTACAAGCGCATTCCTGACTACATTGAGAAGGTAAAGGCTCACGGAGTAAAAATAGTAGATTCTATTGACGAGCTACTCAAAGAGGTAGATTGCGTACTATTGGAGACAAACGACGGCAACCCTCATTTGGAACAGGCAATTAAAGTGTTCCGCGCAGGCAAACCCTGCTTTATCGACAAACCGCTGGGCGCAACATTGGCCGACGCTATTGCCATATATGCTATGGCCGATAAATACGGTGCTACATTCTTTTCATCTTCGGCGCTACGTTTCACCCCCGCAAATCAGCAACTGCGTCGTGGTGAGGCAGGTGAAATCATCGGAGCAGATTGCTACTCACCCTACTCACCAGAGCCTACCCACCCCGACTTCGGGTTCTACGGCATACACGGAGTTGAGACCCTCTACACAATTCTCGGCACAGGTTGCAACACCGTAAGTCGCATTTCGACCGAACAAGGTGATGTTGTTACAGGAGCGTGGAAGGATGGACGAATCGGAACTTTCCGCGCAATCGTTAAGGGTCCGCATATCTATGGCGGAACAGCCTACACTACAAAACAAGCAATTGCAGCGGGAGGATATGTAGGCTACAAGCCTCTTTTGCAGGAGATTTTGAACTACTTCCGCATAGGCAAAGTTCCCGTAAGTAAGGAGGAGACTATCGAAATCTTCGCCTTTATGAAGGCTTCGAATATGAGCAAGGAACGAGACGGTGACGTTGTGACTATCGACGAGGCTATGCGTGCCGGCGAGAAAACGGCAAAAAAACTCATCAAAAAATATGACAAATAGAGTAAGCAACCATATTTTTGCTAATTTTACAAAAGAAAACTACTAAACCAGATAGAACTATGTTGACAAGAAAAGATTTCCTAAAACACGCCTTTGCAGGAGCGACAGCCATTTCGGTAGGCGGTGTCACATCTGTATTTTCGGCAAACTCATATAACAATATCGTTGGTGCAAACGAGAAAATCCGTATAGGTATTATTGGTGTAAATTCACGTGGTCGCGCCATTGCTCAATGCCTGGCTAAATTGCCAGAATGCGAAGTCACATACATCTGCGATGTTGATTCCAAAGCATTGGCTAAGTGTCAGGTAACCGTAAAACAGATTACAGGCAAAACGCCTAAAGGCGAGAAGGATATTCGCAAAATGCTTGAGTCTGATGAGTTTGAAGCAGTATGCATCGCCACGCCCGACCATTGGCACGCCCCCGCAGCCATTATGGCTATGCAGGCAGGCAAGCACGTCTATCTAGAAAAGCCCACCAGCCACAACCCAGCCGAGAACGAGATGTTGATTCGCGCTGCATCGAAATATAATCGAGTTGTACAGGTTGGCAACCAGCGTCGTTCGTGGCCAAACGTGAAAGCCGCTATCGAAGAGGTGCACTCAGGTACTATCGGCAAAGTTCAATACGCAAAATCGTGGTATACCAACAACCGCGCATCGATTGGCGTGGGCAAGCCAGCTCCAGTCCCCGAATGGCTGGATTGGGATTTATGGCAAGGGCCAGCACCTCGCCGTGAATTCCGCGACAACATAGTACACTACAATTGGCATTGGTTCTGGCACTGGGGAACCGGTGAAGCACTCAACAACGGAACTCACTTTGTCGACTTGATGCGATGGGGTTTGGATGTAGAGTACCCGACAAAGGTATCGTCTGTGGGCGGTCGCTATCGCTATGAGGATGATTGGGAGTGCCCTGACTCACAACTTATCACTTATCAATTTGGAGAGAAGGCCTCTGGCTCGTGGGAGGGTCGCAGTTGTAACTTGCAGCCCGTTGACAATATAGGTTGCGGAGTAGCCTTCTATGGAGAGAACGGCACATTGCTTTTGGGTAGTGGCAATGGTTATTGGGTTCATGACATCAGAGGTAAACTTGTAAAAGAGGTTAAGAGCAATCTGAAATTCGAGGAGGGCAACTTGCTCAATCCTTCAGAGGCTCTCGATGTCTTCCACTTCAGAAATTGGTTTGCCGGAATGAAGAAGGGCGAGAAGCTCAACTCAAATATCGTTGATGCCTGCATCAGTACCCAGCTTGTACAATATGGTAATATCGCCTTGCGCTCAGGCAAGCAGCTCGAAATCGATCCTGTAACAGGTCGTATACTCAATGCAGACGGCAAGATTGGCAAACTTTGGGGTCGCAAGTACGAAAAAGGTTGGGAGCCAAAAATATAGGATTCTCAGAGTCTTGCAATAAATAAAGCCTGCACTAATCCAGTGCAGGCTTTATTTATCCAGCAAGCAGACGCGTCATAATCTCCTATTATTCAAGCAATAATCCATATATATTAGTCAAGAATTATAATATCCTATGACCTCTCTAAATTAAACAAAATCTAACAAAATATCTATCATTTCGTCTTATTAATGTTGTAATACAGAGAACAAAATCTTACCCACCCCCTTCCCATTCACCAGTCCAAGTCCAACATTCCTCAATATCTCACAAAGAATTATGACGATGTTCGGGGGTGATGTTACTCCGTAAAACTTCATATATTTTTGGTGGGGATTTATGATTTCTAATTGTAAATCGGCGGTTACCCAAAAGGTGACCGCTTTTTTGTGCGGTTTTCTGAACTTATAACAGGTATATATGCAAAGCAATACAAAACTTTCAGGCAAGCCAATTCATCCTTGATGATCGAGTCCCAAACAAGCATAGCCAATACCTTTATATATAAATATGTGGACAACGCACATTATAACAATGCTTACTTTCAAAATATTATTTGATAGTAAACAATAAATTAAAATCCGAAAATACCCCCCCCATATTTTTGCAAAAATTTAAGTTGTTTTGCGCTATATATAGAATATAATTATTATCTCTGGAAAAATCTAACGAATGAGGGGAAATAATGATGGCAGCACTGGTGTTCAATGACTTATGAGGACTTATATTGAAAGCCTCACCGAAGTAAAAGTGCAAGGAAATGAAAGGTAATGAGGACGGACGGTTTTCAAATCATTACCCGATAACGAGGTGAGTTTATAGGTCGTTGGAGTTTATTTCTACTCTCTGCCATATTCTGCA